>NZ_CP172003.1:1807500-2453971 GCF_044056785.1 Variovorax sp. UC122_21
CCCGTCATCCTCCACCACAACCAATCATCGGTTCCCCTCGGAACGTTTCAACACCAAAGCGGCTTCCTGCGAAGGCATGAGGCTTCTTTGTTGTTGATCGGGATCTCCTGATCAATCGGCTGTTCTTTAAAAATTCATAGAGTTGAATCAGCGTTGCTGACGGAAAGAGCTTCATGGCTCACCGTGCCGTCAGCAACTTGAATTTTTGATTGCGTCAATATGAACTTCAATTTCGAGTCAAATCGATTTATGAAGACGGCATAACGCGCCAGGTGAAAGACCTGGCAATTCCTTGATTGACTTTGGTTTCTGTGAAGAAACGTCAAAGTTATAGGGTCAAGTGAATAAGAGCACGTGGTGGATGCCTTGGCGATGATAGGCGACGAAGGACGTGATAGCCTGCGATAAGCTTCGGGGAGCTGGCAAATTAGCTTTGATCCGGAGATTTCCGAATGGGGAAACCCACCGAAAGGTATCGCATGATGAATACATAGTCATGCGAGGCGAACCGGGTGAACTGAAACATCTCAGTAGCTCGAGGAAAAGACATCAACCGAGATTCCGAAAGTAGTGGCGAGCGAAATCGGAAGAGCCTGCTAGTGATAGCACAAGACTTATCAGAACGGCTTGGAAAGGCCGGCCATAGTGGTGACAGCCCCGTACGTTAAAAGACTTGTGTGGTACTGAGCTAGCGAAAAGTAGGGCGGGACACGTGTAATCCTGTCTGAATATGGGGGGACCATCCTCCAAGGCTAAATACTCATCATCGACCGATAGTGAACTAGTACCGTGAGGGAAAGGCGAAAAGAACCCCGGGAGGGGAGTGAAATAGATCCTGAAACCGCGTGCTTACAAAAAGTAGGAGCCCGCAAGGGTGACTGCGTACCTTTTGTATAATGGGTCAGCGACTTACATTCAGTGGCAAGGTTAACCGAATAGGGAAGCCGTAGAGAAATCGAGTCCGAATAGGGCGATCAGTCGCTGGGTGTAGACCCGAAACCAAGTGATCTATCCATGGCCAGGATGAAGGTGCCGTAACAGGTACTGGAGGTCCGAACCGACTAGTGTTGCAAAACTAGCGGATGAGCTGTGGATAGGGGTGAAAGGCTAAACAAACTTGGAAATAGCTGGTTCTCTCCGAAAACTATTTAGGTAGTGCCTCAAGTATTACCTTCGGGGGTAGAGCACTGTTTTGGCTAGGGGGTCATGGCGACTTACCAAACCAAGGCAAACTCCGAATACCGAAGAGTACAGCTTGGGAGACAGAGCACCGGGTGCTAACGTCCGGACTCAAGAGGGAAACAACCCAGACCGCCAGCTAAGGTCCCTAAAATTGGCTAAGTGGGAAACGAAGTGGGAAGGCTAAAACAGTCAGGATGTTGGCTTAGAAGCAGCCATCATTTAAAGAAAGCGTAATAGCTCACTGATCGAGTCGTCCTGCGCGGAAGATGTAACGGGGCTAAGCCAGTTACCGAAGCTGCGGATTTGCAATTTATTGCAAGTGGTAGGAGAGCGTTCTGTAAGCCTGTGAAGGTGCGTTGTAAAGCGTGCTGGAGGTATCAGAAGTGCGAATGCTGACATGAGTAGCGTTAAAGGGGGTGAAAAGCCCCCTCGCCGTAAGCGCAAGGTTTTCTACGCAACGTTCATCGGCGTAGAGTGAGTCGGCCCCTAAGGCGAGGCAGAGATGCGTAGCTGATGGGAAACAGGTCAATATTCCTGTACCGTTATACAGTGCGATGTGGGGACGGATCTTAATAGGTCATCCGGGTGTTGGATATCCCGGTTTAGTTGGATGTAGGCGTGCATTAGGCAAATCCGGTGCACATATACCGAGGCCAACGATCGAGCGAGCTTGCTCGCGAAGTGACTGAACGAGGTTCCAGGAAAAGCCACTAAGCTTCAGCTGTATACGACCGTACCGCAAACCGACACTGGTGCGCGAGATGAGTATTCTAAGGCGCTTGAGAGAACTCAGGAGAAGGAACTCGGCAAATTGACACCGTAACTTCGGAAGAAGGTGTGCCCTATTAGTGTGAAGTGAACAACGGAGCATGAATGGGTTGCAAAAAATCGGTGGCTGCGACTGTTTATTAAAAACACAGCACTCTGCAAACACGAAAGTGGACGTATAGGGTGTGACGCCTGCCCGGTGCTGGAAGATTAAATGATGGGGTGCAAGCTCTTGATTGAAGTCCCAGTAAACGGCGGCCGTAACTATAACGGTCCTAAGGTAGCGAAATTCCTTGTCGGGTAAGTTCCGACCTGCACGAATGGCGTAACGATGGCCACACTGTCTCCTCCTGAGACTCAGCGAAGTTGAAATGTTTGTGATGATGCAATCTCCCCGCGGAAAGACGGAAAGACCCCATGAACCTTTACTGTAGCTTTGTATTGGACTTTGAACAGATCTGTGTAGGATAGGTGGGAGGCTTTGAAGCAGGGTCGCTAGATCTTGTGGAGCCAACGTTGAAATACCACCCTGGTGTGTTTGAGGTTCTAACCTAGGTCCATTATCTGGATCGGGGACAGTGCATGGTAGGCAGTTTGACTGGGGCGGTCTCCTCCCAAAGCGTAACGGAGGAGTTCGAAGGTACGCTAGTTACGGTCGGACATCGTGACGATAGTGCAATGGCATAAGCGTGCTTAACTGCGAGACTGACAAGTCGAGCAGATGCGAAAGCAGGACATAGTGATCCGGTGGTTCTGTATGGAAGGGCCATCGCTCAACGGATAAAAGGTACTCTGGGGATAACAGGCTGATACCGCCCAAGAGTTCATATCGACGGCGGTGTTTGGCACCTCGATGTCGGCTCATCTCATCCTGGGGCTGTAGCCGGTCCCAAGGGTATGGCTGTTCGCCATTTAAAGAGGTACGTGAGCTGGGTTTAAAACGTCGTGAGACAGTTTGGTCCCTATCTTCCGTGGGCGCTGCAGATTTGAGGAAGCCTGCTCCTAGTACGAGAGGACCGGAGTGGACACACCTCTGGTGTATCGGTTGTCACGCCAGTGGCATTGCCGAGTAGCTAAGTGTGGAAGAGATAACCGCTGAAAGCATCTAAGCGGGAAACTCGTTTCAAGATGAGATCTGCCGGGGCCTCGAGCCCCCTGAAGAGTCGTTCAAGACCAGGACGTTGATAGGTCAGGTGTGGAAGCGCAGTAATGCGTTAAGCTAACTGATACTAATTGCTCGTGCGGCTTGACCCTATAACTTTGATCAGTCAGATCAAGGTGTTATGCCAAGTTGACGCATTCAAAATACATTCAAATAACGCCACCGCGCGTGCTGATTCAAAACTCTATGAATTCGCTTGGTTGATCACGTGATCAGCCGGGCAACCGTTTATGCCTGATGACCATAGCGAGTTGGTACCACTCCTTCCCATCCCGAACAGGACAGTGAAACGACTCAGCGCCGATGATAGTGCGGGTTCCCGTGTGAAAGTAGGTCATCGTCAGGCTCTTACAGCCAAAAAAAGCCCCAACCAAACGGTTGGGGCTTTTTTCTTTGCGCATGCAAAAGAAGAAGCAGAAAAAAGCGCCCCCGTTCCCGACAGGGCGCTTTTTTTATTGGCAATTCAATTGCCGATACGCGAGAAGCTGATCAGGCAACTTTGAAGGCGGGCAAATCCACCAGGTGAGGACGTCCGCCCAGCATCCGCGGAAGCGTCTCCGCATTGACTTCGAACGGAACCCCAGGAGCGATCTGGCTGACTTGATCGAGCCGGTCCACCAAGTCCTGCGGCAGCGTCAGGTCGAGTGCCAGAAGGTTGTTGTCGAGCTGCTCCACCGTGCGCGGCCCGATGATCGGAATGATCGATGTGGTGGAAGTCCTTGCCTTGCTGCCGAGCCATGCCAGCGCCACTTCGGCCGGCGAACGCCCGAGCTGCGCGCCCGCATCGATCACGGCATCCACGACGGCCGCGTCGCGTCCGGTCTTCTCGGTTCGAATGACCCGGCCCATGCCCTGCAGCCGGCCCTGCTCACCGTTGCGGTACTTGCCCGTGAGCAGGCCGCCTCCGAGCGGAGACCACACAGCGGCCGCCAGGCCCAGCGCTTCGGCCATCGGCAGCAGCTCCCGGTCGGCGCTGCGTTCGATCAGGCTGTACTCGAACTGCACGCCCGCCAACGGCGACCAGCCGCGCAGCTCCGCCAGCAGATCCGCGCGCGCGACGCGCCAGGCCGGAAAGTTCGAGAAGCCGGCGTAGAGGATCTTGCCTGCGCGCACGAGGTCATCGAGCCCCCGGGAGAATCTCCTCGGTGGGCGTGACGTTGTCAGAGTGATGGACCCACAGCAGATCGACGCGATCCGTCTTGAGCCGTTGCAGGCTCTGCTCGACGGAGTAGACGAGGTTCTTGCGGCTGTTGCCGGTCTTCGCCAAGGTCGGCTCCTTCGCCGCGCCGCCGCTGTACTTGGTCGCCACCACGATGTCGTCGCGGATCGGCGCGATGAGCTCGCCCAGCATGGATTCGGACTGGCCGAACTGGTAGCCGTCGGCGGTGTCGAAGAAATTGCCGCCGGCCTCGAGGTAGCGGTCGAACACCTGGCGCGCCTCGGCATGTTCGGAGCCGTAGCCCCAGCCCGTGCCGAACAGGGCGACACCGAGAGCGAGTTCAGAGACACGGAGGCCGGACTTGCGGCCGAGAAGACGATAGCGCATGGGATTTCTCCTTCGTGGATGGACGATCGATCACTCACCTGGCGCCACCATGTGCGCCTCCTGCATCCCGTTCGCCGCATGGACATCGCGGCCGGGCATCAACAGCCGTGTCAGCACCAGCGCGACCACGGCCACGCCGGCGGCGGACCACGCCGCGGCCGCGAATCCGGTGCCGAATGCATATCGCAACGCGGTTGCGGCGGCCGCGGCCGCGTCGGCCGGAAGCGCCTGCAAGGCGTGCAGCGCCCCCGCCACATCGCCCGCGCTGAAGCGCTTGGCCACGTCCCGCGCCAGCGCGGGCGCCAACGGCCACTGCCGGGCCGTGCGCTCGAAGTCCGCACTGGCCACGGCCACCAGCACCGCGCCCGATCCGGCCACGCCCGCCAGCAGACCGCTGAAGCGCGTGGTGCCGGCCAGCCCCGAGGCCATGCCTGCGCGCTGCGGCAGGATCGCGCCCTGCATGGCCTTGGCCGTCTCGCCGTTGAGCAGGCCGGCGCCGGTGCCCGCGAGCGTCATCGCACAGGCGAAGGCAAGGTAGCCCGCGCCGCCGGTGGCCAACAACGCCATGGCCGCGTTCGCCGTGCCGCTCAGTCCCAGGCCCAGGCAGAGCAACGCGCGCGACGTCCACCCGGCCGTGTAGTGCGCCGCGATGCGCGGCACCAGGAACATGGGCAGCGCGAACGGCAGCATCGAGATGCCGGCGCTGGCGGGTGACAGGCCGAAGGCGTTCTGCAGATACAGCGGCAGATAGAACAGCATCACCTGCGCCCCCCGCCGCGTAGCCCACCATCGCAAAGGCGCTGCCGACGAAGGCCGGTGAGCGCAGCAGCCTGAAGTCGACCATGGGCCTCGACTGCAGGCCCTCGATCACCACGAAGGCCTCGAGCAGCACCACGCCACCGATCAGGCGCCCCAGTACCGCGGCCGAGGTCCAGCCCAGCGCGTTGCCGTCGATGGCCGCCCAGGTCAGCAGGAACAGCGCACCGCTGAAGGTGGCGACGCCGCCATAGTCCAGGCGAACGGCTTCCTTGTCGCGCGACTCCTCCACCACCCGCAGCGTGGCCGCGATCAGCACCACGCCGATCGGCAGGTTGATGAGGAACACCCAGTGCCAGCCGATGGTGCTGGAGATCACGCCGCCGAGGATGGGTCCGCAGGTGATCGCGATGCCGAGGCAGGCGCCCCAGAACGCGTAGGCCCGTGCGCGCGCCGCTCCCTGGAAGCCGTGGTTGATCACCGCCAGAGCCGCCGTCAGCAGCAGGGCCGCGCCGACGCCCTGGAATGCCCGCGACACATTCAGCACCCAGGCGGCCGGCGCCGTGCCGCAGAACAGCGAAGCGCCGACGAAGAGCAGCTGCCCGATCACCATGATGCGTCGCCGGCCGTACCGGTCGCACAGCGAGCCCGCAGCCATCAGCAGGGCCGCGAAGGGCAGCATGTATGCGGTGATCACCCATTGCATGTCCGCGAACTCGGCATGGAGCGTGTGCGCGATGGTGGGCAGGGCAACCGCGACCACGTTGGTGTCGAGCATCACCAGCGAGCACACCATAGAGGCCACCAGCAGGACGGCGCGCTGTCGACGCGAATCCTGCGCGGCGGCAGGGGATGGAGGAAGGGTGCTCATGAATTTAGGGGCATATGCCCATATTCGGGGCCAACAAAAAAGGCGGTGAATGAAAACCCGGAAATCAGGACGCCCGCAAGCTCAGCCGCTCGTCCGCGGCAATGTCCAGCAAGGTGACGCGCAACAGCGCCGCCTCCGCTTCGCCGAACGCCTCGCAGAAGCGGTCCTGCGCGCGCTGCCACAGCGGCTGCGCGCGGGCGACGAGCGCCTGGCCCTTGCGCGTCAGCACCACCTGGCGTTGGCGGCGGTCCGACTCGCCAGGCTGCAGTGCCAGCAGGCCGTCGCGTTCCAGCGGGCGCAGGGTGTGGCCGAGGGCGGAGCGGTCCATCACCAGCGCATCGGCCAGCACCTGCAGGCTCGGCGCCTCGCTGGCGCGCCGGCTCAGCTCCATCAGGATCGAGTACTGCGTGGAGCGCAGCCCCACCGGTGCCAGCGCCTCGTCATAGAGCTGCGTGACGCGGCGCGTGGCCTTGCGCAGCGCGGTGCTGCAGCACATGCCGTGGTGGTGATGGGCGGAGGTCATGCGCAATTATGGGTATATGCCCATAAACCGCGAGGCCGGTAGTGTCTCCGCGCGGGACGCTACCGGCCGTTCACCTCGTCTTCGTCAGAAGGCGCTCTTGACCACGCCGCCGTCCACGCGCAGCGACGCGCCCGTGGTCGCCGACGCCAGCGGGCTCGCCACATAGGCCACGAGCGAAGCCACCTCCTGCGGCGTCGCGAAGCGCTTGATCAGCGAGGTCGGGCGGATCTGCTCGAAGAACTCCGCCTCGACCTGCTCGAAGCTCTTGCTGCTCGAGCGCGCCATGCCCTCGACGAAGTCGCCGACGCCGCGCGATTTCGTCGGACCCGGAAGCACGCTGTTCACCGTGATGTTCGTGCCGGCCACCGATTCCGCGAGCCCGCGCGACACCGCGAGCTGCGCGGTCTTCGTCATGCCGTAGTGGATCATCTCGGTCGGTATCTGCACCGCGCTTTCGCTCGAGATGAAGATGATCCTGCCCCAGTTCGCCCGCTTCATCTCCGGCAGCACCAGGCGCGCGAGCCGCACGCCGCTCAGCACGTTGACGTCGAAGAAGCGCAGCCAATCCTCGTCGGGGATCTCCTCGAAGGCCTTGGCCTCGAAGATGCCGAGGTTGTTGACGAGGATGCCGATGCCGGGGTGACGGTGCACGACCTCCTCGGCGGCGTCGGCGCGGCTGAGGTCCCCGGCGTAGCCGACGACCGTGCCCTGCGTCTGCGAGCGGATGCGCTCCACCGCCTCGTCGACCGATGCCTGCGACCGGCCGTTGACGATGACGCTGGCGCCCTCGCGGGCCAGCGTGTGCGCGATCGCATAGCCGATGCCGGCGGTGCTGCCGCTGACCAGGGCCAGCTTGCCCTTCAGTTGAAGATCCATGTCGATGCTCCTTGTGTCGATGACGAGACGGGTGTCAGCCCACGAAATTGACCAGCGCGGGAATGACCTGGTCGGGCGCCTCTTCCATCAGCCAGTGACCGGACCCCTTGACGATCACGCCCTGCACGTTGGTCGCGACCATCTTGCCCTGTTCGATCAGGAAGGTGCCACCGGCCTTTTCCCCGGAGAGAACCAGCATCGGCATGGGCAGCGGCGTCTTGCCCAGTTCGGCGAACTCGGCCGCGTCCTGCTCGAAGGCCTTGAAGTATTCGAAGCCGGCGCGCATGCCGCCGGGCTGCGCATAGGCCTTGGCATAGAAGCGGCGATCGGCCTCGGGCACCGAGCGCTTGGGGTCGGCCGCGAAGTCGTTCCAGAAATGCTCGAAGTAGATGCGCTCGCGTCCGTGCACCAGCGCCAGCGGCGTCGCGCCGTGGAAATGGAAGTGCCAGAGGTCGCGCAGCAGCCAGACGTTCTGCCATTGGCCGATGCCGGGCAGGAAGGCGTCCATGAGCACCACCTTGTCGGTCTCCGAGGGGAACTGCGCGGCATAGGCGTAGGCCACCATCAGGCCGATGTCGTGGCCGACGATGCTCACGTTGCGGATGCCGAGCGACTTGACGAGCTCGTGGATGTCGACCGCCATGTTCTTCTTGCCGTAGCCGCTCTCGGGCTTCGACGAATTGCCGGCGCCGCGCATATCGGGCACGACCACGGTGTGCGTCTTCGCCAGCAGCGGCATCAGCGGGTTCCACATGTGGCCGGTCTCGGCGTAGCCGTGCAGCAGCACGATGGCCGGCCCGGTGCCGCCGATGCGGTAGTTGATGCGGGTGCCGTTCACCTCGGCGCTGCCGGCGCGGAAGCCCGGTACCGCGTCGACGGCGGGCGCGGCGTGCGCCACCGAGCCGAAGCTCAGCGTGGCGCCGAAGGCGGCGGCGCCGGCGATCAGCGCGCGGCGGGTGGGGGCGGGATGGGTGGTGTTCATGTCTGGGCCTTTCGGTCTGTGTTTGGGGGTGAAGCGAATTTATGATTCAGCTTCACTTCCAGAAAGGCCCCAAAAGTGGTTTACTCATTCAGCTTTCATGAATGATTGGAGCCCCTGGCCATGGACCGATTGCGTGCGTACGAGGTGTTCGTGACCGTGGTCGCGCGCGGCAGCTTCGTCAAGGCGGCCGATGCGCTCGACACCTCCCCGGCCAACGTGACGCGCTACGTCAACGAGCTCGAAGCGCACCTGCGCACGCGGCTGATCAACCGCACTTCGCGCCGGCTGTCGCTCACCGAAGGCGGCGAGGCCCTGTTCGACCGGGCGAAGTCGATCCTCGAGGAGGTGGCCGAGACCGAAGCGCTCGCGACCACCGCGTCGCTGCAGCCGCGCGGGCGCCTGCGCCTCGATGCGCCGCTGAGCTTCGGCAGCCTCGTGCTGGCGCCGCTGTGGCCGAAGTTCATGGCGAAGTACCCCGACGTCGAGCTCGACATCGCCCTCATCGATCGCGTGGTCGACATCGTCGAGGAGGGCTACGACCTGGCCATCCGCATCTCGCGGACCACGTCGGGCAATCACATCGCGCGCCACTTGGGCCGCTCGCAGAACCTCGTGTGCGCCTCGCCCGACTACCTCGCGAAGCACGGCATGCCCGAGGTGCCCGCGGACCTGTCACGGCACCCGTGCCTGGGCTACACCTACGGCGCGACCTCTGACGAGTGGCAGTTCGCCGGTCCCGGCGGAACGCTGGAATCGGTCCGCGTGCGCTGGGCCCTGCGCGCCAACAACGGCCAGACCGCGCGCGCCGCGGCGCTCGCCGGCGCCGGCGTCATCTGGCAGCCGAGCTTCGTCCTCGGCGAGGACGTGCGGGCCGGCCGACTCGTCGAGGTCATGCCGGGCTATCACATGCCTCCCATCGACATCCTCGCGATCTACGCCAGTCGCCGCCATCTCAGCGCGAAGGTGCGGGTGATGGTCGACTTCCTGGTCGACGCCTTCCAGGGGGCGACCCTCTAGCCGCGAGGGTGGCGCTGGTTCATCGCCGACGGCCAACCACCATCGGCCGCTCGTCGCCCGCGCGCGGTCAGGCGCCCACCTTGAAGCGCTCGGCGATGTAGGTGGCCGGCGGCTTGCCGAAGGCCTTCTTGAACATCGTGATGAAGGCGGACGGCGACTCGTAGCCCAGGCCATAGGCCACCTGCTGCACGGTCGCGCCGCCCGAGAGTTCGCGAAGCGCCACGATCATGTGCAACTGGCGCCGCCAGCGGCCGAAGCTCAGGCCGGTCTGCGCCGTGCACAGGCGGGTCAGGGTGCGCTCGCTGGTCCCGGTCTCGGCGGCCCAGTCCTGCAGGGTCCGGCGGTCCGAGGGGTCGAGCGTGATGGCGCGCGAAATCTTTCGAAGCCGCGCGTCCTGCGGCATCGGCAACGAGAAGTCCTCGTTCGGCATCGTGCCGAGCTGATCGAGCAGCACATGCGCGAGCCGGTCGGTCGCGCTGCCGGGCTCGTAGCTTGGCGGCAGTCCGGCGAGGTGCTGGATCATTTCGCTCAGCATGGTGCTGATGGCCAGGGTGCAGCACTTCGTCGGCAAGGCGCCCGTGCCCGGCGCGACGAACAGATAGAAGATCAGCGCGTTCGCCGTGCCGTGGTTGCTGTGCGGCGTGCCGCCCGGAATCCACACGCCCGCCTGCGGCGGCACCATCCACAACGCGCCCGGCACTTCGCACGACACGGCGCCGCGCAGCGCGATGACGAGCTGCCCCATCTGGTGCTGGTGGATCGGGATCTCGCGCGCACGCGCCTCGACGTCCACGCGCAGAGCCATGACCGGCACGGTGAGTTGGTAATCCAGGCCTTCGGGGACGACCTCGGGGCGGGGCATGGTCTCCATGATCGTTGCTGCGAGCCGGCCATTCTCGCTGCGTCGAATTGGGGGCTCTGAATGAAAGGGGCGCACGTTGCGCCGTGGCCGAAAAGAGAAATCGTTCGGCCAGGAATGCAATGTCCGACACGGGCACCGCTGCCTAGCATCGATGCATGCAAAGGATTCGCTTCTCTCGCCCCGAGATGCTCTTCTCCCTCAAGAGCTTCGCGGGCGCCATGCTCGCGCTGTACCTGGCCTGCCGCGCCGGCCTGCCACGGCCCTTCTGGGCCTTCATGACCGCCTACATCGTGGCGCATCCGCTCGCGGGCAACGTGCGCTCCAAGGCGCTCTATCGCTTCGTGGGCACCCTGCTCGGCTGCGCGGCCACGGTGGTGCTGATCCCGTCGCTGTCCGACGCGCCCGAACTGCTGACGCTGGCGCTCGCGCTGTGGACCGGACTGTGCCTCTACCTCTCGCTGCTGGACCGCAGCGCGCGCTCCTATGTCTTCCTGCTGGCGGGCTACTCGGCCGCGCTCATCGGCTTCCCGTTGGTGGAAGCGCCCGCGGCCATGTTCGACACCGCCGTGGCGCGCGTGCAGGAGATCGGGCTGGGCATCCTGGGCGCCAGTCTGGTCCACAGCCTCGTTCTGCCGGCGAGCCTCGCGCCATCGCTGCTGGCCCTGCTCGATCGCGCACTCGGCGACGCGCGCCGTTGGATGAGCGACCTGCTCGGTGACGGCCTCGCCCACGCGGATGGCGCGCGCATGGCCGCGGACCGCCAGCGGCTGGCGCTGGACATCACGCAGCTGCGCCTGCTGTCGACCCATGTGCCCTTCGACACGGGCAACCTGCGCTGGACCGCGGGCGCCCTCCGCGCCATGCAGGACCGCCTCTCGGCGCTCACGCCCACGCTGTCGGCGATCGAGGACCGGCTCGAGGCGCTGAGGGCCGCCGAGGGCGAGGTGCCGGCGGACATCGCCTCGGCGCTCGGGCGGCACGCGGGCTGGATGGCGCCGCAAGGCCTGAGCCTGCCGCCCGCGGCCATCGACGAAGCCTGCGCCACGTTTCGCGCGCTGGCCGATGGGCCGGCGTCGTCACCGTGGATTCGCGCATTGCGCATCGACCTCGCCGTGCGCCTCGAGGAACTGGTGCGCGAATGGCAGGCCTGCATCGCGCTGCGCGCCGACATCGACACCGGCCTCACCGGCGGCGCGCTGCCGTTGCGGCGCACCGCGGCACTCGGCGGAAGAGTGCTGCATCGCGACCGGGGCCTGGCACTGCGCTCGGCCGCGACGGCCGTGCTGGCCACCTGCGCCTGCTGCGCGGTCTGGATCGCCACCGCATGGCCCTCGGGCTCGGCCGCGGCGATGTCGGCCGCCGTCTTCTGCAGCTTCTTCGCGACGATGGACGATCCGGTGCCCGCCATGCACAAGTTCGTCGTCGCCTTGCTGTGGTCGTTGCCGGTGTCGGTGTTCTGCGTGCTGGTGGTGATGCCGCTGGCGCGCGACTTCGGCATGCTGGCGCTGTGCATCGCGCCGTTCTTCCTGCTGGTGGGCTGCTACATCGCGCGGCCCGCCAGTTCGCTCGCGGCACTGGGCATGTTCTTCGGCGTGGCCGGCACGCTCGCCTTGCAGGACACCGCCAGCGCGGACCTGCCGAGCCTGCTCAATTCGAACCTCGCGCTGATCCTGGGCGCGGTGGCCGCGGCGCGCATCACGGCGCTGGTGCGCAGCGTGGGCAGCGACTGGAGTGCCCGGCGCCTACGGCGCGCCACCTCGCTCGATCTGGCCGACCTTGCTGCCCGTCCCCAGGACGCGTCCGCGCGCGACGCCTATGCGGGCCGGATGCTGGACCGCATCGCGCTGCTCGCACCGCGCACGGCACCGGGCGCGGGCGAGGCGGCCCGGGCCGACGCGCGGCTCGCGCTGCGCGACCTGCGCATGGGTGCCGACATCGCGAGCCTGCAGCAGTGGCGCCGCTGCCTTCCCGCCGAAGCCGTCGGCCGCCTGCTCGCGGACGCGGCCCGGGTCTTCCGCGCCCAGGCCACGGGGGCGCCACGGCGCGATGAACCGCTGCTGCCGCAGATCGACCGCCTGCTGCTCGGCGCGCTGCATGGCGATGCCGCGCGGCCTGCCGATGCCGCCATCGCCGCGCTCGTGGGCCTTCGACGCAACCTCTTTCCAGCGGCCCAGTGCGCGCTCCACCCATGATCGAAACGAGTTTCCACGGTGTGTATCTGCCGGGGCTGATGCTGCTGGCCGGCGGCGCGCTGGCGTGTTCCTGGGCGCTGCGCCGCCTGCTGTCGCGGGCCGGCGTCTACCGCTGGGTATGGCACCCGGCCCTGTTCGACCTGGCGGTGTACGTGCTGCTGCTCTTCGCCCTGGCCCGTTTCACCGGCGTCTTCGCCACCTGATCTCCGCGCTTCGCACTCCCTTCCTTCTCCATGAAACCTGACGCCATTCCCTTTCCCGCCTGGGCCCGCCGCGGCATCCGGCTGCTCGTCACCCTGGCGTCCGTCGCGGCGGCCTGCTGGGCCGCCTGGCAACTGTGGGACCACTACGAGCTGGCCCCCTGGACCCGCAACGGACGCGTGCGCGCCGAGGTCGTGCAGGTCGCGCCCGACGTGTCCGGCCTGGTGACCGATGTCGCGGTGCGCGACAACCAGTTCGTCGCCGCCGGCGCGCCACTGTTCTCGCTGGACAAGGCCCGTTTCGAACTGGCCGTGCAGCAGGCCGAGGCGGCCGTTGCCGCGCAGGCCGTCGCGCTCGACAACCAGCGCATCCTCATCGCGCAGGCACAGCGCGAGAACAACCGCAACGCGGGCCTGGGCGAGCTGGTCTCGCAGGAGCTTCGCGAGCAGTCGCGCGCGCGGCTGGACCAGGCGAACGGCACGCTGCGCGCGGCCGAGGTGGCGCTGCGGCAGGCGCAGGTCGCGCTAGACACCGCACGGCTCAATCTGCGCCGCACGCAGGTGCATGCCCCCGCCGACGGCCTCGTGACCAACCTCGACCTGCGGCAAGGCGCCTATGCGAGCGCCGGCCATCCGGTGATGGCGCTGGTGGATGCGGGGTCGGTCTACGTCGAAGGCTATTTCGAGGAGAACAAGCTGCCGCGCATCCACCTGGGCGACCGCGTGCGCGTGACGCCGATGGACGCCGACGCGCTCGAAGGCACCGTGGAGAGCATCGCGGCCGGCATCGCCGATCGCGATCGCAGCACCGGCGCCAACCTGCTTCCCAGCGTGAACCCGACCTTCAACTGGGTGCGGCTCGCGCAGCGCGTGCCCGTGCGCGTGAAGCTCGACGCGATACCGGCGGGCACGCGGCTGGTCACGGGCCAGACGGTCACGGTGCAGGTGCTCGGTACATCGGCGGCGCCGGAGGCTGCGGCCGCGGCGCGCCGCTCGGAGCTTCCGGGATGAGCCGCCTTCATCGGTGCCTGATCGCCGTCGCGGCGGCCGCGTGCCTCGCCGGTTGCGCGCACTCGCCCGTCGGCCCCGACTACGTCGCGCCGGCCGCGCTCTCGCCCGCGCAGGCGGCCTCCGCGGGACCGTTCCTGTCGGCCAATGGCAACGCGGCGGACGCGGCCCTGCCGCCGAACTGGTGGCAGCTCTACCAGGACCCGCAGCTCGATGCGCTGGTCGCGCGGGCCTTCGCGCACAACGCCGACCTGCGTCAGGCCGTCGCCAGCTTCGAGCGCGACCAGGCGCTCGAGGCCGAGGTGCGCGCGCCGGAGCGTCCGACGCTGGCCCTGAGCGGCGGCCCCGGCTTCGGCCATGTCTCGGGCTGACGCTCGTGCAGAAGGACTACGAACCGCCGAGCCGCTTCACCTATGGCATGGGTGCGAACCTGTCCTACCAGCTCGACCTGTTCGGCCAGCTGCGCCGCGCCATCGAAGCGGCCGAGGCCGGCAGCGGCGCGGCACAGGCCGCCGTCGACCTGGTGCGCGTGAACGTCGCCGGCGGCACCGCCCGGGCCTACGCCGAGGCCTGCGCCACCGGCTTGCGTTTGCGCAGCGCCCACGAGTCGGTGCGGCTGCAGGAGGAGGCCGTACGGCTCGCGCAGCGGCTGCAGCAGGCCGGCAGGGTGGGGCCCATCGACACCGCGCGCGCACGCGGCCAGCTCGAACTGCTGCGCGCCGCGCTGCCGCCGCTGCAGGCGCAGCGCCAGAACGCGCTGTACCGCCTGGCCACGCTCACGGGCGAGGCCCCGCGCGACTTCCTGGCCCCGGTGGCCGCGTGCGACAGCCCGCCGCGCGTGACGGGCCCGCTGCCCGTGGGCGATGGTGCAAGCCTGCTGCGTCGCCGGCCCGACGTGCGCCAGGCCGAGCGCAACCTGGCGGCCGCCACCGCCCGCATCGGCGTGGCGACCGCCGAGCTCTACCCCAAGGTCGTGCTGGGTCTGTCGGCCGGTTCGGCCGGCTTCATGGACCGGTTCGGCAACCGCGAGTCGTTCAGCTACAGCCTGGGCCCGCTGATCAGCTGGACGCTGCCCACCAACGGTGTGGCCCGCGCGCGCATCGCGCAGGCCGAGGCCGCCACGCGGCAGGCCACCGCCCGCTTCGATGCCACCGTGCTCACGGCGCTGCGCGAGGTCGAGAGCGCTCTCGAGTCCTACGCCCGCGAACTGGACCGGCATGCGGCGCTGGCGGCCGCGCGCGACCAGAGCGCCGTCGTCGCGGCGCAGGCACGCGCGCTCTACGTCAACGGCAAGACCGCGCAGCTCGACGCACTCGACGCCATGCGCACGCTGGCGGCCAGCGAGGCCGCGCTGGCGGCATCGGAGGCCCGGCTCGCGGACGGCCAGTTCGCCGTGTTCATGGCGCTCGGCGGCGGCTGGGAAGGCGAAGGACAGGACCGGCTCGCGAAGGCTTCGCCCTAGGCCATGGAGGACCTGCAGCAGCTCAAGGTCTACGGCGAAGTCGTCGCCCGCAAGAGCTTCACGCGCGCGGCCGTCGCATTGGGCATCTCGAAGGCCAGCGTCACCAAGATCGTGGCCCAGCTCGAGAAGGGCGTGGGTGTGCGGCTGCTCAACCGCTCGACGCGTTCGGTCACGCCGACCGACGCCGGCGAGACGCTCGCGCGGCGGCTGGTGCCGCTGTTCGGCCTGCTGCGGGAGCTGAGCACGGAGTTGTCGGACTTCGCGGCGCATCCGCGCGGGCGGCTGCGGGTCGCGGCGCCGCACGGCCTGTCGCTGAGCCAGCTGGGCTGGCAGATCGAGGACTTCATCGCCGACCACCCCGACGTGCACGTGAGCATCCACCTGAGCAATCGCGACGACGACCTGGTGATGGGCGGCATCGATGTCGCTCTGCGCATCGGGCCCATCGAGGCCCGGGACGTCGTGGTGCGCAAGCTGCGGCCGGTGCCGCTGGTGCTGTGCGCGTCGCCGCGCTACTGGGCGCGCAGGGGCATGCCGTCGAAGCCCGAGGACCTGGCCCGGCACGACGTGCTGACCTACTCGCTGTGGGACGCTTCATCCCGGCTGCCCTTCCTGGTCGACGGCAAGACCCACTACGTGCCGTGCGCAGCCGCCTCGATGCGGACGATGCCGCGCCACTGATCGCGCTGGCGGTGAAGGGGCTCGGCGTCACCTGCGTGCCCGAGGTGCTGGCGCGCGCGCACCTGGGTTCGGTGCCTTGGTGCCCGTGCTGAAAGATGCGATGCCGCCGACGATCTGGCTCTATGCGACCTACGCGCACCGCGACCACAAGAGCGCGGCGCTGCGGGCGTTCCTCGACTTCCTGACGTCGAGCGCCGGGGACTCGCCCGCGGCATCACTGCGCCAGACCCTCAGCGATTGAGCAGCACCATGGCCTTGATCGTCGGCGCGAGGGTGACGGTCGATGTGTTGGTGTAGCTGGCTGCGACGGGGTCGATGGTGCGGCGGTAGAGATTGGAAGAATCCACGAGATGGTTCACGCCCTCGCGCGAAGAATCGAAGGCCGTGGCGATGGGGCCGCGCAGGCCCCGGATCGCAAACGGGGTCCCCAGTGTGCCGGTGGTCGTATCGGTGATCGCGCGCGTCTGCTGCACGTCGTTGGTCGTGTCGACCAGGCTGAGCATGCGTCCCCTTCCGTCGATGGCCAGGGAGGCCAATGCGGCTTCGAAGCCCTCCATGGCCAGGGTCAACGCGGTCTGCTTCAAGGCCACCGTCGACGCGTCGATCGAGAAGGTACGCAGCCGTCCGCCCGGAACGAATCGGTGCCACGGGTTGGCGAAACGGGGACGGGCGTGTGCCGCTGCATGAATCGATGGGCCCGGCGGCACGACGTGGCGAGCCCGGGGCAGGGTCAGGAAAACGAGCGATGCTAGGGAGCACCGGCCGGCGAACCAATCCCCGAAAACAGGTAAATCAAGGCGCCCGTGGCGTTCCTTGCGAACGTCGGGCTGTGTTTTCACGCGTGTTGGCTGTGGTCGATCCTCGGGGGCTCGCGAAGATCTCCTCCTTCTTGCCCCGCGAGCGCGCCGGGGCGGAGCGTTCTTTCCCCCTCGATTGAGTCTATGCAACGATCTTTTTGCGTGCGGCGTTTCCTCTTCGCCGCGTTCCTGTGCCTTGCCGTGACGTTGGGCGCTTGCGGTGGCGGCGGCAGCGGCGGCAACGGTTTCTTTCCCGGCGGAATTCCATCGGGCGGCGATCCCTCGGGGGGCGGTGACGCGCCGCCGCCGATCGAAGGCGAGGCCGCCAGCGTGGCCCGCCTGAATGCGATGGATCGCCTCGCGGACCAGTTCGAAACCATCACCGGCGGGCGCAAGAACGCCACGCCCGAGCAGTGGGAAGCGCTGCGCGCATGGACCGTCGCGCAGGCCGAATTCGACGATGCCGGCGTCGGCGATGCCAGCCTCTGGGCCCGCTTCAAGGACGGGCGCTACTACCTGTTCTCCGACAACTGGCGCGTGCCGAAGAACCAGCCCGAGCCGGAGCCCGCGCCCGACGAAGAAGAAGAGCAGCGCGCCGGCCTGCGTTCCGCCGGCGCGACCCCGGTGTCGTCGGTCGTGCGTGCCATCCCGGGTAGCACGAAGGCCGTGCTGCTCGTCCATTCCGGCGCGCCCGCGCCCCATCCGAACGAGTTCCGCTTCGGCGAGCCGCTGGTGCGTTCGATGAAGAAGGCGCTGACCGAGCGCGGCTACAGCGTGACGCGCCAGGCGATGACGGTGGCGAACGTCAAGGCCGTGGGCGATGTCGGCTTCCTGTACTTCAACTCGCATTCGGCCATGTACGGGCCCGGTGTGCAGAAGGAGTTCGCCGTGATGCTCGACGACTTCGCCACCGTGCTCAACGACGCGGTGCACCGCAAGGACCTCGAGGAAGGCAACCTCATCTACCACCGCGAGCGGACCATCTGGCAGGCGCTGGGCAAGGGCAATCCGCCGAAGCTCTCGTTCACCGACAAGTTCGTGCGCCGCTATCTGAAGTTCGCACCGAACGCGCTGGTCATCACCTTTTCGTGCAACAGCGGCAATGCCGAGTCGGCGAACTTCCGCAGCGCATTGAAGGCGAGCGGCGCGGGTTCGATCGTCGGCTGGGACGGCAGCTCCAACCCCAACGGCTACCCCGCCATCGGCCTGCTCGTCGACCGCATGGCCGGCGTCAACCAGTACGAGCCCGTGGCCGTGCCGAACCGCTCCTTCGTCTTCCAGGACGTGATGGCCTATCTGCAGAAGCGCGGCCTGATGTCGGCACCGGGCGTGGAGGACGACGACGGCCACATCACGCCCGATGCCTTCATCCGCGTCGATGGCGATCTCTTCACCAAGCTGGCGCCGGTGATCACCCACCTCGAGATGAAGGCCGGCAACCTGCTGGTGGTGCATGGCGATTTCGGCGACGAACCGGGCCGGGTGACGGTGGACGGGTGCCGGTCAACGCCACGTGGTCGTCGACGCAGATCAAGGCGGTGCTCGCCAACGCGACGCACGGCGAGGTCGTGGTGACGGCCAAGGAGCTGCGCAGCAATCCGCGCCAGCTCGGCTCCTGGCAGGGCCGCGTCACCTACCAGAGCAAGCGGGTCGACAGGAGCTGCGCGGGCGCCACCTTCCTGGCCGACGTGAATGTGGACCTGCACCTGCGCGCCGACATGCAGGCGCGGCGCGAGGAGGTCGATGGCCCGCTGAAGAACAACAATCTCGTGATCGTTCCCGCCGACGACACCCAGGGCCAGTGGGCGGCGAGCGGCCGGTGCGTGCAGGGCGACGAGATCATCCAGGCGCATTCGGGATCGGGCGCGCTCGCGATGCGGCCCTTCGTCGACTACGACGCGCTCACGCCGTTCTCGGATGCGGTCTATGCCCGCCTCGACGCTTTGCAGAAGCGCCTTCACATCGGCGGCACCTTCGGCAAGTCGAAGATGACCCTGCAGGCCAGGGACCGGGTCACGCAGAGCGAGCTGCAGATCTGGTTCCAGCTCTCGGACTACTTCTACGACGGCAGCCCGAACTGGCCGCACGACGAGCGCTTCCCCTATGCGTCCTATATCGCGCTCGGCCCGAGCTCGATGCCGCCGCGGGCGTGACCGACAGGCAGGAACCGTCGAACAACGGGATGAGCCTCCGGTTCCAGTGGGGCGCGATGCAGGTCTCGCCGGCCTTCGACGACAAGGTGGGCAACTGAGGCATCACCGAGATGCCGGCCGCGCCGCTCTCAGCATGTCGGTCGCCATGGCCGCCAAAACGTCGTGGTATTCCTGGGCGAGGCGCAGGGAGGTCAGCAGCACGAGCGGCACCATGATCCGCTCGCGCAGCGGCCGGGCTGCACGCCGGCATAGCGGTGCAGCGAGAACGGGGCGGGCAGGCAGGTGCATCCGCGACCCGATCCGATCTGCGCGAACACGTGCAGTGCATCGGGGCCTCCCGCCTCCTGCGAGGGGACGAAGCCATGCGAGGCGTATTGCCGCGTGAACTCGTCATACATGCGCGCGTTCTCGGCGCGAGCGAAGCGAAAGAAGGGCGGCAGCGCCTCCAGTTCGCGCACGGGGATGGCGCGCTTGCGCGCGAGCGCCGACGTGGCGGGCACGAAGGCCATCAGGGGCACCTCGCCGACCAGGTCGCCGCGCAGGCGATGCATCGAGGCCGGCCAGAGCACGATGGCCGCGTCGAGGTCGTTCTTACGCAGCGCCGACATCGCGGCGATGGTCGTGGTGGTGCGCGCGTCCACACCGCTGGCATGGCCGCCTTCGACCAGGCCGTGCTCCATGGCCGCGAGGCCGTCCAGCTGCACCCAGTTCAGCACGCCCAGCCGCAGGCGCGGCAATTGATGGGAGGCCTGCGCCACATGCGCGACCGCCGCGTCGAACTCCCCCATGAGCGACGAGAAGCGGCGCAGCGCCACCTCGCCCACCGGCGTCAGCCGCACGCCATGCGTGTTGCGGTCGAAGAGGCGAACGCCGAGTGCCGTTTCCAGCTCCGCGATCTGGCGCGACAACGGCGGCTGCGTGATGGACAGCCGCTCGGCGGCGCGCCGGAAGCTGCGCTCCTGCGCCACGGCGAGAAAGCATTGGAGCTGCCGGACGCTGATGGGCCTGGTCATTCAAAAACGGTATCACAAAAATCGAAATTCCCTGGCGCCGCGCGCTTTCCTAGAGTGCGGGGTGCCGAAGCGGCGACGGGCATTCCACTGCAACGACGATCCCCTCATCCGATGAATCAGCCATCCTTCTCGCGCCCGCGGTCGCAGGGCGCCGCGAGCCATCACGCATGTGTCGAGTCCTGGCGCTTCGATCCGATCCTTCACTTCCAGGTTCGCCTGGGCACGGGCTTCGCGGTCGGCATCGAAGACCGCCGGCGCGCACCGCTGTACGTCTTCTGGGCCAGCCCTGCCAGTTCCGCATGCACGGTGGCGCGCCGCTCCAGGTGGAACATGGCGACGTGCTGTTTCTCCCGCGCGGCGGCGCCCATCGCCTGTTCGACACGCCCCATGCGACGCCATTGCCCTTCGCCGCCATCGTCGCGCATCGATCGGCGCGCGCGGGCCTGACCTACGCCGTCGACCTCGAGGCCGCCACCGGCGGCACCGCTCGCGAGGAGCCGGAGCGGGCCACGGTGGTCAGCGGCAGCTTCTTCTGGAGCGAACGCCTGCAGGCGGAGCCGCTGCTCGCGCGGCTGCCCGAGGTGGTCCATCTGCGGCGGCGCAGCGATGCCTTGCCCTGGCTCGTGCCGATGACCGACCTGCTGCATTGGCTGTCCAACGTCGCCGAGGGCGGCCGTGGCGTGGGCATGACGGAGGCCGTGAATGCGCTGATCCGGCACGTCGTGCTCGAGCAACTGCGCCATGAGCGTCATGAGGGCCATGAGCGCCATGGCGAACCCCTGCCAGCCGGCGCGCGGCGCGACGCCCGCCTGCTTCCCGCCCTGCACGCCATGCACACGCGGCCGGAGCACCCGTGGACCATGGCATCGCTCGCCGGCCTGTGCCACATGGCGAGGACCACCTTCGCGACCCGGTTCCAGCAACACACCGGCGTTCCGCCCATGGGCTACCTCGCGCGCTGGCGCGTGCAGGCGGCGGCACGCCTGCTGCGCGAGCAGCGGATGTCGCTCGACGAGGCGGCCGACCGGGTCGGGTACTCCACGGGCGCGATCCTGGCCCGGGCCTACAAGCGCGTGTTGGGGACGTCGCCGCGCGCGCATGCGCAGTCGGCGCGCTGAAGGCGTTCGCGCAAGGCGCTTCAGGCGCTGAACAGCGCCCGGTTCTCCTTGAAGGCGTCGACCAGGTGGCGCATCACGGCACGGACCGGGCCCGCGTGCCGATCCTGGCCACGGATGAGCAGGCAGATCTCCTTCGACGGCGGCAGCGGCGCCAGCGCGCAGGGCCGCAGTTCGGGCACTTGCCGTCCGATGTAGTGCGGCAGCAGGGCCAGGCCGGCACCGGCCTTGGCCGCGGTGGCCTGCAGGATGTGGTTCTCCGCGCGCAGGGCGATGCGCGAGCGCGGAAAGTGCTGCGCCAGCCAGAGGGCCTCGGGCATGTTCGAGTGCGGCTCGTCGACGCTGACGAAGACGGGGGCCAGCCCCTGTCGTTCCACGCGTTCGCATTGCGCCTCGTCGCCGTAGAAGCCGAACACCAGCTTGCCGACGGGCTTGGCGATCAGGTCGCCATCCGAGGGCCTGCCGATGCGTACCGCGATGTCCGCCTTCCGGCGGTCCAGGCTGACGGTCTGCAGGTCCGTCGCCAAGTCGACGTCGAGGCCTGGATGGATCGCCGTCACCCTGGCCAGTTGTGTCGCGAGGAAGGCATGGCCGAGTGCCGGCGGTGCGTTCGATGCGCACCACCCCGCGCAGGTCCTCGTCCTCGTTGCGACCGGTCCGCGTGAGCCGCTGCGCAGCGGCTTCCATGTCCGTGGCCGCGTGCAGGGCCTCTTCGCCCGCGGGCGTCAGAACGTATCCGTCGGGCCTGCGCTCCACGAGCTTTTTCGCCCATGCTGTCCTCGAGCGACTGGAGGCGCCGCGCGATCGTTGCGTGATTGACCTGCAGCGCCCGGGCCGCGGCCGACAGGCTTCGGTAGCGGCCCAGGGCGAGGAAGACGCGCACGTCCTGCCAGTCGACCTCTGTGCGTTTTCTATCAGCCATTGTGCAAGGATAGCGGCTACCGCCCGTGCCGCCTCGTCCCTACGCTACGAGCAGCGTCGAGAGAACTCTGCGCCCTTCATCCAGAGACCTCTCGAGGAGCTTCACATGCGTCCGCAAGGCGAAACGATCCATGCCGATGGCGATTCACACGCCGCGCCCGGCGCGAACCGGGGCGTCGCCCGCACGGTGTACGCGCTCATGCTCGGCAACTTCATCACCGGTTCGGTGGTGCTCGCACCGGCGGGGATGCTGGTGGAGCTCGCCCATCATTTCGAGATCGGGCTGGGAGCGGCCGGGTTGCTGATGTCGGCCGGCGCGGTGGTGCTGTGCATCAGTTCACCGCTGATGACCTGGCTCACGAGCGGGATCGACCGGCGCACGCTGCTCGTGGCCACGATCGTCTTCGTGTCGGCCGCGCAGGCCGTCGCGGCGATGAGCAGCTCCTGGAGGTTCTGCTCGCGGTGCGCGTGGTCACGATGGCGGTCGCCGCCATCTTCACGCCGCAGGCGGCAGGCACGATCACGCTCGTTGTCGAAGGTCGCGCGCGCCCCGCCGCGATCGCGACGGCATTCCTCGGCTGGTCGCTCGCGCTCGCGGTCGGCGTGCCGTTGATCTCGGCCCTGGCCTCGTCCCTCGGTTGGCGCCAGGCCGACTTCGCGCTGGCTGCGCTGGGCCTGTGCACTAGTGCGGTCCTTGCCAGGGGCGTGCCGGCGCGGCTGGTCGGTGCGCGGGTGTCGTTCGCCAGCTGGAAGGCGATCGCCGGGTCGCGGGTCCTGCTGGCGATCCTGCTGGTGACCGTGTTCGCGGGGGCCGGCCAGTTCCTGCTCTTCACCTACCTGCGTCCCTTCCTCGCCGCCTTGACGGGTGCGTCGGGACTGCGCATCACGTTGGAGCTCACGCTGTTCGGGCTGATGAGCATCGCCGGGAACATGCTGGCCACCCGCCTCGTTTCGAGCCTCGGCGTGTTCCGCACCTGCGTGCTCAGCCTGTTCGCCATCCTGAGCGGTATGGTGCTGCTGCACGACGGCATGGGCTCCCAGCTGGCGGTGACGGCCGGACTGGTGGTGTGGGGCCTGGGTTTCGCCTCGACCAATTCCATGCAGCAGGGGCGGCTGGCCGCCGAGGCGCCCTCGCTGACCGCCGCGTCCATCGCGTTGAACACCTCCTCGATCTACATCGGCCAGGCCGTGGGCGCGAGCCTGGGGGGCGCCATGGTGGGTCATGGATGGCTCGCGAACCTCGGCGCCGCCGCGGCGGGGTTCATCGCGCTGGCCGTCGTCACGGCATTCGTCAGCGAGCGGCTTCGCAACGCACGGGCTCGCGCGGAGGTTCTCTCGCCATTGCCCTAGGAGTCTTCGGGGGCGCAGACAAGGGGGGCACCAGGCCGATGGCAGCTTGAAGTGACCTACGCTGCGCTCCTCGGTCTGGTTGCAGGTTGGCGATCTGTGGCCGTTCCTCCGCCACCAGCGAACGCCCGCGAGCGAAGGCTGGCAAGCCGCCATCGCGCAAAACAGGCGCCGTGGGACAGGCTCCTCGTGCGCATACCAAACAAGACCCTGCTGAGCGCATCGGCACATCCTCCTTTTGGAGGAGCTGAAAGTGCCGGCTCGGGGAGTCGATCCGACATGTAGCGCTTTAGCATTGAGAAGCGGTCGACGTGCGCTCGCACGTCGCGTGCACGAATGCAAAGGAGACCACGATGCCGCCATTCGACGAGGATCTCTACGCTGCATGGGCTGCGTCCGAGACCGCCCTCCACGACACCTTGCGCGAGCTCGGCCCCGGCGCCCCGCTGAGCGCGCTCAACGAACTGGCCGAACTCAAGCTCGAGGCGAATCGGCGGTTCATGGACCTCTGGGCCTCGGGCGCCGCGCCCTCCTTCGACCCGGGCGGCCCGCCTCCCGAATAGTCCGTTCGCGCGAGCGCGACGAGCCTCAGCGCGCGGGCGGCTGGTGCGCGGGCGAGGGCGTGATCAGGTCGCGCCGCAGGCTCCAGATGCAGGCGCCCAGCTTGAGCAGGCGTTCCACCTTTCGATCGTAGGAATCCCAGGCCGGGTTTTCCTTGGCGATGAGTTCCGCGATGAATTCGAACGCGTCGGAGGGGTTGAGGGCCAGTCCATCCCTTGCCATTGCCATGGAGGTGGCCAAAACATCGGTCTTTTTCATTACATGGCGTACGCCGCACGCCATGGCATCGGATGCACCCACGTTGCATGGATACTTGCGAAAGCGTGAAAAAAGTCCGGGAAAACCACCTCGACCGGCGCTGCGCGGCGCACAGGACCTCAGGGCCGGGCGAGCCAGATCGCCCACTGCGCATTAGCGGCTCGGGCAACCCTCCATCCGCTCGCGCCGATGACCACTCACAGGCCGGCGCGGGCCGCCGATTCTTGCAACGCGTCGCGAAGTCTGCGGACTTGCGCGTTGAGGATCGCCAGTTCTTCGGCCGTCATTCCGGACCGAGAGCCCAAGGTTTCGGTCAAGCAACTCGTTTTCTTCTGGAGATCGCGGCCCTGCTCGGTCACCGAAACGTGCACCTGCCGCTCGTCTGCGACGCTGCGCTGCCGTTCCACAAAACCGTTGAGTTCCAGGCGCTTCACCAGCGGCGTGATGGTGCTTGATTCGAGGGCCAGCCGGGCCGCGAGGGCGCCGATGGTCAAGCTACCGCTCTCCCATAGCGCATTCAGGACCAGGTACTGAGGGTAGGTGATCCCGAACTCGTCCAGCATCGGCTTGTAAGTCCGATTGATGGCAATGCCTGCACCGTACAGCGTGAAGCACAGATGTTCGTCCAGAGGAAGGGGGGCTGGGTCCGCCATGGTCGCTCCTCGAGCCTGATCGTGAGTTTTACAGCGATTCATTATCGCGGCAAATAATGGCTTGACAAGAAAAAGCAAGCAATGCTCAAATACATATCGCGATAACAAAGATTGCGATATCAAATCATTGCGAATGTCGCACGTATCCGTGCCAGTTCGTTTTCCAGACCTTCGATCCCTCTACATCCATGAAAAAAGCCATCGTCATCCTTGCCATGCCCCTCTTCGCCGGCGCCGCCTCTCAGGCGGCTGCAGAGGAATATCAGGGCGTCCTGCGTCATGAATCGAACCAGAGTCGTCACGTCGTGCAGGCCGAGGCGCGTGCCGCAACGCGCGCCTCGAATCCTTACGCCGAAGGTGCGTCGTCGGGCGTGGCAACAGCCTTGATCTCGCCGCGCGATCGCGCGGAGGTGGAGATGGAAGCCCGAACACGGGCACGCGCGGCGAACCAGAACCTCCGCGCCGGCGCGTTCTTCAACAGCCGGATCCCGACGGACTTCGGTGGCCAGGCGAGGCCGGCCGTCGATCAGGCGGCTTCCAAGGCAGGCGTCCCGGCTTATTGATGCCGTCGACATGCATTGCGAATCTCACCGTCCGTCGCCTGCCGCTGCGTGGACCGGGCGCGTCGTGGGCGCCCTCGTCGTCCTGATTCTGTCGATCGATGCGGGGGTATGCCTCTTCGCCCCCGAGCTCCTGGCCGAGAACATGCAGAGAACGGGGTTCCCCCAGGCTCTTTGCGCGGTCATTGGAGGCGTTCTCGTCGTGTGCATCGCCTTGTTCGTGATTCCCGTCACCAGCGTGCTTGGCGCGGTGCTGCTGACCGGGTTCCTGGGTGGAGCGATCTGTACCCATCTGCGTCTGGGCGAAATCGGATCGCCGCCCCAACTGGTGTGCCTGCTGTTGGGGGGCGGCGCGTGGCTTTCTCTGTACCTTCGAAACCGGGCCGTCCGCCGCGTCTTCGTGCCGGTCCGGGATACGCAATCGCAACATCGTGGCGACAGATGAGGTGATCGATGGATCGGACCGCGCAGCCCCGGCGTATAACTTTTTGCCGAGATCGGGGCTTGCCTCGAGTTCGAGGGCGCCTACATGCCTGCAGCCCAGCGCGGTCCCCTGCGCGAGGACGATGTAGAGAAGCACACGCAAAGTGAAACTTCAGGCACAGGCTCACACAGACCTGTGTCCTTCTTCTTACAACCCTCTTTGGAAGTCAACGTCATGAAGTCAAACCGAACTTTCCGCAGCGCCGCCACGATCGCATGCCTGCTGGGTGTCGCCACGTGGGCCCAGTCGCAAAGCCTCAAGCGAGAACATGTGCGTGCCGAAACGGCGCAATCGATCCGCAACGGCGACATCATCATTGCAGGCGAAATCGGCCTCACCGAGTGCGAGATCCGACGTGAGCGCTGCGGGTCCCGAGCCGAATGGTCCGGGGTATCGCGTGGCCAGGTCAAGATGGAGTTCGTGGAGGCGGTGCGATCGGGTGCCATCGTCGACCACGGCGTGCTCATGCTCAGCGCCGCCGAGCTCGCTCCCCATCGCTATCCCGCACGCTTGCCGGTGCAAGGAAAAACTCGCCAGCTGGTTGCCGAGGAATTCGAACTGGCAAAACGCCTAGGGGACGCACCCACGGGCAGCGAAGATGGCCTCACTCCCGCGCAGCGCATGCCCGCCAGGTTCGCTGCTGTGCGCGCCGAGCATCGACTGGCTCTGAAGAATCTCGCCGCGGCACAGTGAGCCGAACCCAACCTCCTCGAACACCTCCCCAAATTCCATTCCGAAAGACAGTCATGAAAGCCGTTCAAAACATCAAGTTCGCCTCCGCCGCCATCGTCGCGAGCCTCGCGCTCACATCGGTCGCCAGCGCAACCGAAAAGCCGAGCGTGGTCATCGTCCACGGTGCGTTCGCCGACGGGTCCGACTGGGCCAAGGTGATCCCGCTGCTCCAGGCCAAGGGCCTGAACGTGGTCGCGGTGCAGAACCCGCTGACCTCGCTCGAGGACGACGTGGCCGCTGCGAAACGCGCCATCGACGCGCAGCCCGGCAAGGTTGTCCTGGTCGGTCACTCCTGGGGTGGCTCGGTCATCACCGAGGCCGGCGCGAACGAGAAGGTGTCGTCGCTGGTGTATGTCGCCGCATTCGCACCCGATGCGGGTCAGACCTCCGCCGAGCTCGGAAAGGGATATCCGACGCCCCCCGGCACCGCGCATATCACGGCCGACGCTTCCGGCTTCCTGACGATGACGAAGGAGGGCATCGCGAAGTATTTCGCCCAAGACCTTCCGGCAGCCACCACCTCGGTGATGACCGCGACCCAGGGGCCGATCCTCGGGAAGTCGTTCGAGCAGAAGATCAACGTGGCTGCTTGGAAGACCAAGCCGTCGTGGTACATCGTCGCGAGCGCGGACCGCATGATTCAACCGGCGCTGCAGCACGACCTCGCGAAGAAGATCGGTGCTCGCGTCACGACCCTGAATGCCAGCCATGTACCGCAACAATCGCAGCCCGCTCGTGTCGCGAAGGTGATTCTGGACGCCGTCGGTCAGACCAAATAGTGGCGTATCGCCACAGGGCGAGCGCTCTGCAATTGCCGCGCTCCGCCCCTGTGGGCCTGACGCTTCTGTATCAAGCCCATGCAACCGCATGCGTACCCCGCTAGATCTCGCCGGACGGCTCCCGGTCCAGCAGGCAGTCGATGAACGAGCCCAGCAGCGCGGGGCGGTGCTGCCGGTTCGAGTAGTAGAGAAACAACCCCGGGCGCGAGATGGACCAGTCGGCGAGCACCTGGACCAGCCGTCCCTGCGCCAGCCAATCGCCCACCTGATCGAGCTCGAAGTGATAGGCGATACCCAGTCCGTCGAGCGCCGCCGCCACGCCGATGTCGGCGTGATTGGTGACGACGGGACCTTCCACGGCAACCTCGAGTCGCTTGCCGCGTTTTTCGAACTCCCATCGGTAGAGCCTCCCGTCCATCCGGAGTCGCCAGTTGATGCACCGATGGCCGTGCAGATCATGAGGTGACTTCGGCGTGCCATGGCGCGCCAGGTAGTCCGGGGAGGCCACGGCCACCATCTTCAAATCGGGCGTCAGGCGGACGGCCACCATGTCCTTCTCGAGCTGTCCACCCACGCGAATCCCGGCATCGAAACGGCCCGTGACGATATCGGCCAGCGCATCGTCCACGACGATGTCGAGCACGACGTCCGGATGCGCGCGATGGAAGCGGCCGAGTCGCGGCCCGATGATTTCTCTTGCAGCGATCCCGAGGGTGTTGATGCGCAGGGTCCCGCTCATCTGCCCGGTGGCGTCGCTGGCCTCGGCCACCGCGTCGGCCATCTCGCGGAACAGCGGGGCTACGCGTCGATAGAGCTGTTCGCCGCTGGCCGATGGAGCGACGCTGCGTGTGGTGCGGTTCAACAGGCGCGCGCCGATGCGCGACTCGAGCTGTCGGATGGTCTGGCTCAGCGCCGACGGCGACAGACCCAGGTGCTCCGCTGCACGGGCAAAGCTTTGCCTCTCGACGACGGCGATGAAAGCCTTGAGTTCGGCAAAGTCGGAGCCTCGCATTATGTGCTTTTCTCTACATGAGCCGTTCGGATTCTAGGAGATTCTCTAAAGGGACACGCGGGCGCATCCTTCGACCTGTCCCAACCAAGCAGCACACCATGACCTCTCCCACTCTTCCCGAACCCATCGCCGCCTACTTCGCGGCGGACCCGCAAGGGCCCGACAGCGTCGCGCAATGCTTCACCCCCAAGGCCGTCGTGAAGGATGACGGCCACACGTACATCGGTCGCGACGCCATCAGGGCGTGGAAGGAAGCAGCCGACGCCAAGTACACCTGCACGACCGACCCCTTCTCCTCGGAGTTGGTCGACGGTGTCCACCAGGGTGCAGGCCCACGTGGCCGGCAACTTTCGCGGCAGCCCGATCGACCTCAAGTTCTTCTTCCGCCTCGAGCGCGGCCTGATCGCAAACCTGGAGATTGCCGTATGAGCTTCGATCTCAAACTGGATGGCCTTCGGGCAGTCGTCACCGGCGGCACCCTGGGCCTTGGCGCCGCGGTCGTGCGTGCCCTCGTGGATGCCGGCGCCCGGGTGGCGACTTCCGCGCGCAAGGCACCGGCCGCACCGGTGGAAGGCGTTTCGTACGTCCTCGCCGACCTGATGACCGCCGATGGCGTGAAACGCCTCGCCGAATCCGTCCTTGAAGAATGGGGCGGTGTCGACATCGTGATCAATGTGCTTGGCGGCTCGAGCACGCCGGGCGGCGGCTTCGCGGCCATCAGTGACGAGCATTGGTTCGCCGAACTGAATCTGAACCTCATGCCGGCCGTGCGCCTGGACCGTGCGCTGCTGCCGTCGATGCTTGCGCAAGGCTCGGGTGTCATCGTTCATGTCAGCTCCATCCAGCGCCTGCTGCCGCTGCCCGCGTCCACCACCGCCTACGCCGCGGCCAAGGGTGCGCTCACGACTTACAGCAAGTCGTTGTCGAAGGAGGTGACGCCCAAGGGGGTGCGGGTGCTCAGCGTCGCACCGGGCTGGATCGAGACGGAGGCCTCCGTCGCGTTCGCGGAACGCGTGGCCGCCGACGCGGGCACCGACTACGGCGGTGGCAAGAAGATCATCATGGATGCGCTCGGAGGCATCCCAGTCGGCAGGCCCGCCACGCCGGAAGAGGTGGCCGACCTGATCGTGTTCCTGGCGTCGCCGCGCTCGGCATCGTCCGCCGGGTCGGAGTACCGCATCGACGGTGGCACCGTCTCTACCCTGTAGCAATCGCCTGCGCGGCCAGTCCGGAGGGCTGGCCGACCCCCGCCATGAGCAGGTCGCGGCTTGCGTGGCTTGCGCGTCGCATCGCGTCGTGATGCGAACGATGAATTCGCAGCTCCGCGCGTCGGAGCTGTTGCTGCTTGCCGGCAGCCCGGCCGGCGAGCGCCCGCGTCCTGCCAGGGCGGGCCCTGCACCAAGGCGCCGAGCCGCGGCGCGACCGCCAGCCACACCGCTCCCCACGCCGATCGACGCAGCGTCTCGCACAGCCGGGTGGCGCAGCGTTGGCGTTGCCACCCGACGGGCGTGGCGCACACCATCCTCGCCGTCATTGCCGGACCGCCCAAGAAGAGTTCACAGGACGTGAACTCCCGGCCTTCCCAACGTTTAACAACGCATTACTGGCTCACAGACTTCGCCGCGATCACGATAGCGTCCATCCACAGACAGTCCCGTCCGTGGCAAGAACTGGAGATCTTGATGGAAGCTTTGCACAAGAGCGTGCCCCTTCGGGTTGGCGTCTGGCATCACGAACCGATCGTGGAACTCGGCCTCAGAGCAACACTGGACGCGCAGCCCGGTCTCGCCATCCAGGCCGGCGTGGAGCTGGGTGAACTGCAGCAGCGCTGCGAGGTTCTGGTCTGCGATTTCGATACGGCCATGGCCGTCATGGCTGCCCCGCAGTCTGCGCCCAAGGCATCCATGCTTCGTGTGCTCGTCTTCACCGAACACATGAGCGAACGTCATGTCCGGCAAGCGCTCTCCCAAGGCGTTCATGGGTACGTCGTGCCAGGTCCCTCGACCACAGAAGTCGAACAGGCGGTCTGGTCGGTCGCCGCGGGCCAGCGCTACCTGAGCGCGGCCGTGGCTCACCGCGTGGCCGAAAGCCTTTCCTATGCGTCCCTGACGCCTCGCGAGACGGACGTGCTCGACGGCCTCAGTGGCGGGCGGTGCAACAAGCTCATCGCGCGCCAGCTTGGAATTTCCGTCGCCACGGTGAAGGCGCACGTCAACGCGATCATGAAGAAGATGAGCGCCGGCAGCCGCACGCAGGTGGTGAGCGTTGCGGCGCAGCGGGGGCTCGTCGGCCTGTCGCAGGCCTATGCGCACATTGCTTGATCCGTTTCGTAGAAGGCACCGATTCAGCGGACCGCTCCGTCGATGCCGCCCTCGCTAGAACCCACTGGGAATCCATGATGTTCACCTCGATCCATGCCCATCGCACCCGTGTCCGTGTGCAGCACGCGGATGCCGTCGTCGCCGCGGGGCTGGCCGCAGCGCTTCGAGCCAACCCTGAGTTCGAGATCTGCGATGACCTCGAGGACACGCCAAGCCTGGTGATCTGCGACTACTCGACCGGGCTGCGACTGGCGCAGTCCAACCGCGAGCTTGCAAGGCCGCAGGCGATGACCCGGTTGTTGGTGCTGACCACGCAGGATCGGGAGCAAGTGGTGCGGCATGCGCTTCAAAGCGGCGTCCATGGCTACCTTCTGACGTGTACGCGCGTAGAGGAACTGCTCGACGCGGTGCGCACGGTGGCCGAAGGAAAGAGCTTCGTCGGCTTGGATCTGGCCCGACGCATGGCCGACAGCATCACGCGCGAGGCGCTCACGGCGCGCGAGGCGCAAGTGCTGAACCTTCTCTCCGCGGGGCACGGCAACAAGGTGATTGCGTGCCGCCTGGGCATTGCCGTGGGCACCGTCAAGACCCATGTCAACGCGATCATGACCAAGCTCGGCGTGAACAGCCGCACGCATGCGGTCAGTGTCGCTGCGCAAAGAGGTTTGGTGAACCTCGACTTCCGTGTCCTGCATTGACCGCTGCGATCGCGCGGACCGGGTCCGGGCGCGAGGCCATCGAAGGGCTCACTCGGGCTGGCGGCGCAGAGTCTCCAGGCATCGAGTGGCGAGCTGCAGGTCGGGCGTGGCGAAGCCTTCCTCGAATCGGCTCAATGTGCTGTCGAGCAGAGCAACGCCCTCCGCCGATCGGCCGCATTCCCCCAGCAGGCGCGCGAGACTGGTGCTGCTGCGCAAGATCCACGCGTGCGAGTGCTGGGCACGTGCAAGTTCGAGGCTCTTGCGGAAAGTTTCGAGCGCTTCGATGGGCGAGCCGCCCTCGCGTTGGCGCTCGCCCTGGATGCGAAGAAGCTCCGGGGTGCACCAGCCGGATTGTCCGGTCGTGGCGCGCTCGAGCAAGGCTTCGTCGAAGAACGCCGGTTGAACGGTGCACAAGGTCTCGTGCAAGGACGTGCTGAGGATGGCGGGCCCGGAGCGCACATCGGCGCCGGACTGCGTCCGATCCGTCATCTCCAGCAATTGTTGGTAGCCCTCGCCGAACGACTTCCAGAAATGCAGTGAGCGCCCATGGGCGGTTCGATGCAGCAGGTCGACCCACTCGCGGGCCTGCTCCATATCCCCGCACCACAAGACAACGGGAGCTGCTCCGATGGCAATTGCGTAGCACAGCGACAGCGCATGGTCGATGGCCAATGCTTCCCGGACCGCGGCACGAGCGTGGTCGAGTGCCTGTTCTGCGTTCCCTTGCAGCCACAGGATGCGAGCCATCACGGTGAGTCCCGCGACCCGCTGATCGAAGTGAAAGCCGGTGCCGCGCAGGGTCTGTTCCAGAACCAGCGGCTGCTTCAACACGCGCGTCGCGAATTCCTTCGCCCGGGCTTGATCGCCTTCGAAGTGCGTACCGAGCGCCATCATGCGCTCGTAGGTGTATTGCACCGCCGGGGTGGCGCCGGCGACCGCGATCTCGCCGAATTGCTCGGCCTGCCGTCGAGAACCGGTGTAGTCCGCTTCGGCATTGCACACCAGCCACAGGCCCCAGCGACAGCGCAACTGGTAGGAGGTTGCCTGGAGGCGGTCGGCAATGGCCAGCGCTCGGCTGAATGTCTTCTGCATTGCCGCGCCGCCGCCGTGGGTATGCCAGATCGCATGTCCCAGCGTCTCGCACAGTCGCATCTCCTCTTCGGCGCTCACAGCGCTTGGCTTGCCCGTATCGAGCGCCTCGAGCGCGCGATCGGCCAGTTTTCTGTATTCCGACAGCATGGACAACGAGAACCAGAGCGGCCCCGACCATGCCACCAGGGAGATAGCGAGGTCCCGGGTTTCCTCGGCGTCGAAAGCCCAATGGATCGCCGCGCGCAAGTCCTCGACGCCACGAGCGAGGCCTGCGAGTTCGCTGGAGGCGGTGAGCCTTGCGCAGTCCGACGCATCCGCCCGCAGGGCCGACAGCAGGTACCTGGCGTGGCGCGTCGCGGCGTCGTTGGCCTCGGCGCTCGCGGCCAGGCGCTCCGCCGCGTACTCCCTCGTGGTTTCGAGCAGACGGTAGACCACCATGTCGTTGCTCTGTTCGCTCACGACGAGCGACTTGCTCACGAGTGCGGCGAGGCAGGCGTCCATCGATTCGAGCGGGCGGTCGAATACCGCCGACGCTGCCGCATGGGTGAACACGCCCCGGAAGATCGACAGGTGAACCAGGAGCTCCTGCTCTTCGAGCGGCAGGAGTCCGAAGCTCCAGTCCAGCGTGGCGCGCAGCGTTTGATGGCGGGGCAAGGCGGTGCGGCGCCCGCGTCCCGTCATCACGAGGCGATTTCCCAACCGTCCCCCAGTCGTTCGACGAGTCCCCGCAACCCGACCGCCTCGATGGCACCCGCCGCGAGTTCGATGGCCAGGGGAATGCCGTCGAGACGGCGACAGATGCCGCAGACGAGCGGAGCCTCTGCGTCGCCCATCGAGAACGTGCTGGTGTTCGCGGACGCGCGCTTGACGAACAACTGGACGGCGGAGTACTGGAGGGCATCGGCCGCCCGGCTCTGCATCGCCGGTGGCGGCAGCGACAAGGATTCGAGGCGCTGCACCGATTCGCCATGGATCCGAAGCGATTCCCGGCTGGTCGCGAGCAAGTGGACTTCCGGCACTTGCGCCAGGATGTGCTCCGCGACCGTCGCGACGCAATCGATGACGTGCTCGCAGTTGTCCAGCACGATCAGCTGGCGGCCCTTGCCGCGCAGGAATGCCGCGATGGCGAGCAGCGGCGGCTGGCCGTCCGAAATGATCAGCCCCAGCGACGAGGCGATGGTCATCGGGACCAGGTCCGGATGCGACAGGGCACCGAGCTCGACGATCACCACCGCAGCGCCTTCGACGTCCGCGAAACGCCGTGCCACGGGCAAGGCAACGCTGGTCTTGCCGATGCCTCCCGCGCCGACGAGGGTGACGCAGCGATATTCCCGCAGGCGCTGCATCAGCTCATCGCTCTCCTGATTGCGTCCGATCAGGCCATGGGCATGCGGCGGCGCGCACAGCCCTGCGTCGACGTTCGGCCTGACGATCTCGCGAGGAACCGGCGGTGTTGCCGCTTCCGGGTTCGCATCGCCGGCGATTTCGACCGGCGCCACGAGACAGTAGCCGCGCAGCGGCACGTTCGTGATGTAGCGCTTGCCCGCCTGGCCGTCTCCCAACGCCTTTCGCAGCGTCGCGATGTGGACCCGCACGCTGCTTTCGTCAACGATCTGGTTCGGCCAGGCGGCGGCCAGCAGTTCCTGGGTGGAAACGATCGAGCCGGGGCGCCGGCACAGCGCAACCAGCAGATCGAAGGCGCGGCTTCCAAGGCGCAGGGGGCGACCCTCTTCCAGCAACGCCCGCTGCTCAGGGTGAACCTGGAACCGATCGAAACTGAAACGGACTCCTGCCTGCGCGATGGCCGCGGCGGACGCGGGCTCCGCGGCATCGAGACTGTCTACGGCCGGGCTTACCGGCTGCAGCGCTGTATCGCTTAACCACGGCGAGCCCGACAGGGGCCGTCTATGGAGCGAGTCAGCGGCGGGCCTTTGAAGCAAACGGTCCATCTGCATGTTCCATCGAGAGTGGGTTGACGCCTGCAGCTGCTCGCGTCGCGATGCTTGCAAGTATTTTAGACAGTGGTATAACGAATTTTCAAGTATCTTAAATTTTAAGGTTATGTTGGTCTGTCACCCATGAAAAACGCGCATGTCCCCACTGAATCGGAGGAGAACACCCGGTTGATGAACGCCTATGCGCTAGAGCAACCCGCGGCAGGCGCGGCGAACCTTCATCCCATATGGGGCAACGCGGATGTGCTCGTCGAACAATGGCGCGGCGAGCTTCCGCCCGATGGTGTCGATGGCATCCTGATGGGTATGCGCATCCGCCGGATCGGCATGGTGATCGACAAGTTCATCATCGAGCAGTGCGACGCCTTCGGCATCAAGCACCATGAATTCATCCTGCTGATGGCCCTGCGGCGCATCGGTGACCCTTACGTGCTCCGTCCCAGCGACATCCTCAAGATGTACAGCGTGACCTCGGGCACGGCGACGTACCGCCTCGATCAACTCGTCAAGCGCGACCTCGCGGCGCGCGAACCGGACCCGAAGGACCGCCGCGGCTACCTGATCCGTCTGACTCCCCACGGCAAGCAAAGCGTCGACAAGATCCTCGCCAACCTGCAGATGCAGTTCAACGACCGGATGGCGCCGTTCTCCCGCATTGCCGGGGGGCTCGGCGCACTCGAGGCAGGTCTGCGCCTGTTCGAGGCCTGCCTTCTCGCGCCCGAATCGCATTGAGCTCGAGGGCCGCCAGCCGGTTTTCGCGCATCTGCCATCCATCCCCTGCTTCTGGTAGAGGCGTGCACGGCGCACCCTTCCTAGACTGCCATTTGCGCGGGACGCTGCCGTGACTCGCCGCATCCGTTGCGTCAGGAGCTGGGGTTCCTGACGGCAATCCATCGCTTTGGGGATCGCACGCTCGAGAAATCGGAATGGCCAAGACAACTGAGAGATCAACGCTGGGGGACCCCGTCGACTCGATGCGGGAGTACCTTCGAATCGTCGATGCATGCGGGCTCGCCAGCGACGACGTATCGATGGAGAGGATTCCTGCCGCCGCGGCGAGCAAACTGTCCGAACCCTCAGGCGCGGCTCGGCGCCAGGCTGTTCCATCGCGCGCCACGCCGTATCGAGTTGACGGACAAGGGAATCCAGTATCTGGGCGATGCGCGAGCCCGCGTAGGCGAAGCGACCCTGCCCCACAGCGCCTCCTGGCAGGCCCGACGCGAAACGCAAGGTGTCGTCCGGCTGCGGGCGCCGATCGACTTCGCCGTTCATCAACTGACGAAGCATCTTCCACGCTTCAATGCCTTGTTCCCGCGCATTGCAATCGATGTCGATACGTCGGTGCATGCTGGACGGACGAAGTTGGGCGCAGACCTGCTCATCGCGCTGAGGCGGCATCCGCCCAGGGGCGACCATGACGTGCGAGGTCTGGCCCTGAGCAGGACGGTCATGTGTGCCGCGCCCGACTACCTCGATCGGCATGGCCGACCCAGTCATCCTCGCGAACTGGCCGACCATGCATTGCTCCTGCGGCCCGCGGCCGCGGGAAGCAGCCAGACGCTGAGTCTCCGTCGCGATGCCGCGGACTCCGATGGCGGTGCCGGGCATGTGCATCGATTCGATCCTGGGGTGAGAGCCGCGCTGAGCAGCTCGAACACCCATCTCTCCTATGCGGGTGCGTTGGCGGGATTGGGCGTGTGCTGCTTGCCTTCGTTCGTCATCGAGGATGCCTTGCTCGAAAGCGCGCTCGAGCGGGTGTTGCCGCAGTGGAGTCTTCCCGCCCGAACCGTGTGGCTCTGCATGCCTTCCAGCAAGGCGGCATCTTCGGCGGTGTGGCTCACGCATGAATATCTGCTCGCCATGTTCGGTGCGTCGGATGGCGATCCGTGGTTGAACAGCGAGAACGCCAATGGATGAGCGTCAGGGACGCACGACGCTTGCGGATGTTTGGACGTCCCGAACGAATCGCTCGAGAAACGGCGCGAACAGGTCGGGCCCACTCCAGAACGGCGCATGGCCAACGCCTCGCAGTCGATGGCACCGCGCTTCCCAAAGGTTGGCATAGGCGACCTCGTCGAAAAAATCGATGTTGACGAATGGATCGTCGGCGCCATTGACGACCGCAAGGGGAATTCCGCTGCTCTCCACCATGCGGCGCTGATCGATGCCTGCGCCCGCGTCCCGGGCCTTGAACAGAATTTCGCGCGATCTCCCATCGCAACGCGCTATCGCGTCGAGCAGGAAGGAGGGCGTCGGTTCGCCCGCCATGCCGCGCGCGAAATCCGCCCTCTCCGAAGCCGAAAGAAACCGCTTTCTGCCAAGGCCCGCGTGCGCGGCCGAAGTGAAGCCTCTGGCTGCCTGACCCGGCCCGATCGGCGGTGATCCGCAGACCATGACGCCACGCAGGTTCTGCAGCGTTGCCATCATCTCGATGGCGATATGGCCGCCCAAGGACCAGCCAACGACGATGGGGTTGCTCACCGAGATGAGTCGGCTGAGTTCGATGGCCGCGGCGGCGAAACCGGGTCGGGTGTAGGTGCGATAGGGGTCGATGGCATCGTCGGAGTCTCCGTGACCGGGCAAGTCGAAGGCGACGAGCCGGCAGCTGCGGGAAAGCGGCCCCAGCAACTGGTGCTCGAAAACTTTTGCGCAGGAAGAATTGCCGTGGATGCAACATCACCGTGGTCTCGCCCTTGCCGATCTCGGCGACGGCGATGTTCCCGTGCGACGTGCCGACGCGGTAGCGCAGCAATGCTGATTGGTGCATCGACTCGATCACTGGCTGTGCATGGATGATTTTCATTGGATCGCTTTTTCAAAAGGGGATGCCCGATGAGACGCCATCCGCGAGCGCGCTGCGGCCCGCGCAGCGAAGCGATATGCGAACAAGCGAACCCATGCGATGCGGACTGCAATACAGCCTTTTGCATCTCCTGAGTTTTCGCGAGGATTCCATCGCAAGGATGTGAGCCTGCCCGCTGCCCGATCCGCCTAGCATCGTCCGGCCCGATAGAACGGAAGAAGAGGATTGCTTTGATCTTGCTGCTTGCAATGGCGTGCCTGCGCGGCGACGAACGCGATGGCGATGTCACCCGTGCGGTGCGGGCCGGCGACATCCATGACGCGCTGCGCATCGGCCTCACGCGGCTCGAGCGGGCCTGCGCGCACCGGATCCGAACCGATGGGCGGCACTGGGCCAGCTCATGGGCCAGGCCTTGCTCGCGGCAGGGCGCGAGGAGCATGCCGAGGAACTGTTCCAGAGTCAGCTTCGCCTCTACCGGAGACTTCCGCGGGACCAGGCGCGCTGGTTTTCCTCGATGGACCGCGGCTGCCTGCTTCTTTCTCTCAACAGGCTCGGCCGAGCCGCGGAGTGCTTCAACGTCGTCGCCGACAGCAAGGATGCGCCCGCGATGCTGCGCGTGGAGGCACTGTCCGGCCTTGGCGAGGCGGTGCAGGGCATCGGGAGAACGGCGCCGCGCCTCGCGAACACTTGCGCTTGCCGCGGATCTGGCAGTTCATGTCGGCCCTGCGTGGCGGCAATTGATCGAAGTCGCCGGCCTCGAGCTGGAAATGACCAGCCAGCTGCGCCGCTTCGAAGAGCCCGGGATGGACATGTGTCGCCCCGCAGGATCGGAGATGTCTGCGCGGCGATTGCGAACGGCTTCGGCTGGATTGTCGGCAACGCCCCTGATATCGCGCCGGCTCGACTTCCCTCGCCGCGCTGGCGGATCCGGCGATCGAATCGATGGCCGGAGTGGCGCGGATGTCTGACGAACTGAACTGGTGGCGCGATCGACGCATCGGCCGGGTGGAAGAGGCCGCCCGCGTCGAGGCGGCGCTCGTGCTTGTCGATCGAGGGCGGGCGCACGCGGCGATCGATGTGCTCGGGCCGCTGGCGACCGACGCCGCGCGCCATCGGGATCATCGCCATGCGATGGAGTTGGCGTACTGTGCCTCGAGCTGGATGCGATGCAGGGCAAGCATGCGGAGGCATTGCGTTCTTTCCGGCAGTACGCAGCCCAGGCCATGTCGAGGCTGCGTTGCGAGCTGCACCGGCTGCCGTATTCGCGCTTCCTGGAACGTCGAAGAGCGCGCCTGCGAAGCGGGCGCTGATTTTCTGCGCTTGCCGACGCGCTACCGCCGGGCTTACCAGTTCATGCTCGATCACCTGGACGAGAGCACCTTGACGATTCGGCGTGTGGCGGCACACATCGAAGTCACCGAACGCGCGCTGCAGATGGCGTTCCGGACGCATCTCGGCTCTCCCGGCCAACTTATTCGGCAACTTCGCATGGCGGGCCTGCGGGCCGAACTTCAGCAGTCGCCGGGCCGCGAAAGCATTGCCGCCGTGGCGCAACGTTGGGGGAGTAGCCCATCGCTCGACCCTGGCAAGGAACTCACCGCGAGCATTTCGATGAGGCCCCGACGGACACGCCACCTGGCCTGGCTTGGCACGAGGATGCCAGCTAGGCCGCTGGCCGCGCGCTCTACAGCTGGCAGCCTGTAGCCGATCCCTAGACCGTCTGGATCCGGAGTCGGTGGCAGGCGTGCGAAGTACCCGCACCGAGCTTGCGCCGCAGCTTGTAGACATGCTGCTCGAGCGCGCGCTTGCCGATGTCCGCGGAGCGGCCCGATCTCGGCGCACAGGGTGCGCAGGTCGACCACTCTGCCGAAGTTCTCGAAGAGCATCCAGGCAAGCGCAAACTCGCGCGACGTGAGGCCTGTCTCGCCGGATGGCGAGACGAGCGTCTGCGTGCCGGCATGCAGTTCATGGGGTCCGACACGCAGCGACTCGGGGCGACCTCTTGCCTGGGCTTTGACCCGCGCGCGCAGCCGGCAGATCAGCCATCTGCATCGACATCGACGATGGCATAGTCGGTGCGCGCCCTTCTGCAGCGCCAGGGCCATGCGGCTGGGTCCCGAGGCCCGACGACGATGCATGGAACTTGCACCAGCCGGTCGGCCTGGAGGCTTGCGAGCCAGCCGTCGAGATGGTCTGCATGGTCTTCGAGCAATACCGCCCCGAATTCCGCTCTCTGCAGGGCGATCTTCAAGGGCGCAGGCGCCTGGAAGTGGGTCACATGGATGTCCGCTTCTTCCAGGAGGATCGCCGTCAAGGCGGTGGATGCGGACACATGACTCACGACCGCAACATTCATTGCTTGCTGCTTCCTCCAGCCCGGGGGGTCGATGTCATTGCCTGAGCGGGCATTGCGTCGTGGGTCCACTTTCCATCTCGCAAGCTCAGCACGCCAGCGCCCGCATGGTCCCGTATCGATTGCCCGCGCGCGCGGCTTCGGCGGTGGAGCGCATGACGTCGGCCCGGCTCGACTGGTGGACGCGGACGGCCGAGTGGACAGCGTAGGACGCCTCTCCCGCGTCGGGAGACCTGGCTGCCGTGCGCGCTTCGGCCGAAACGGCAGCGCGAGGCCGCTCCGATCGTATGTGGGTCACGCCCTCATAGGTCTGGCCTTCGCGAGGCCGATGAATCCGAAGATGGAAAGAACGATGCTCAAGGTTCGCTGGGTGGTCATTGATTTGTTCCAGGAGGTGGATGAAGGATGGATGGAGGGACTCAGATGCCGTGGCTCGCGCGGATTTCCTCGACCGCACGTTCCCCGATGACGACGCAAGGTGCCATGGTGTTGCCGCTCGTGACGTGGGGCATGATGGATGCGTCCGCGATTCGCAGACCTTCGACGCCATACACCCGGAGCTTTCCGTCGACCACGGACATTGCGTCACGGCCCATCTTGGCCGTGCACGACTGGTGCCAGTAGGTCACGGCGGCATTGCGCGCATAGTTCTCCAGCGATTTCGCATCCAGCTTCCCCGGAAGACTTTCGCCCTTGACCAGGCCCTTGAACGATGCCTGGGCACCGAGCTCCCGCACGAACCGGATGTTCTCCAGGGCGCCGCGCAGGTCGGCCGGGTCCGACAAGGTGTTCGGCTGGACGATCGGAGCGTCGTTCACACGCGGCCCCGACAGCGTGACGCGGCCGCGGCTCTCGGGGTGCGCGAGGCCGGCGAACATGGTCCAGCCATGTGACGGAACGCCAAGCGAGGCATTCTCCGCGCTGGGTACCGGGAACTCGACCTGGCAATGGAACATGTCCGGCAGCCGCAGCCCGCTCGAGCTGCTCCAGTAGAGCGTTGCCTCGGAGCCGCCATGGCCCACGGGCTGCGGCGTCTCGTATTCGAAGATGACTGCGAACGACACGTGGTCCTGGTGGTTGGCGCCGACGCCCGGCAGGTGCTGGACGATGGGGATGCCGTGGCGGCGCAGCTCTTCCTCGGGACCGATGCCCGATTGCATCAGGACTTTGGGCGTGTTCACCGCGCCGAGCGAGAGCACCACCTCCTTGTGCGCGCAGAAGCGCTGCGTCCGGCCGTCCTTCACGGTCTCCACGCCGATGACCCGTTTGCCGTCGAACACCAGGCGGCTGACGAGGGTGTCGGTCAGAACGGTGAGATTGGATTGACCACGTCGTGGATGCACGTAGGCGCGGTAGATGGAATTGCGCTTCCCGTTCTTGACGATCAGGTCGTTGATCGCGGCACCTCCACGGCCCTCCATCATTTCTCCGTTGGGATTGTCGAAGGTCGGGATGCCCAGATCCTTGGCGGCGCGGATCATGGCGTGGGCGATCGGCTCGGGGTTCCCGGGCGGGACCGACGTGAACCGGGCCCCCGGTGCCGCGACGGGCGGCATCGGGCGTGCCCCAGTAGTCCTCGACGCGCTGGTAGATCTTCAGCACGGACTCGTAGCCCCAGGCCGGGTCACCGCTCTCGCTCGCGAAGTCTTCCCAATCGTTCTTGTGGCCGCGGGCCCAGAGCATGACGTTGACGCTGGAGCCGCCGCCGAGGCCGCGACCCATGTTCAAGGGAATCTGCCGGTTGTTGACATGCGGGTTGGGAGCCCCCGCGAAATTCCAGTCGCGATCGCTGCCGAGATTCAGTGGCCAGTTACCGGGCTCGAGCACATTCGGATGCTCGTCATCGCCACCGGCTTCGATGAGCAGGACGCGCGCCTCCGGGTTTTCGGCCAGCCGGCCGGCAACCACGGAACCCGCGGTGCCGGCACCACAGACGATGAAATCGTAGTGGGCGTCGGGAGCTGTCTGAGGAATGGCAGGGGTGTGAGGGCGTTCGTTGGTCGAGGTCATGGTTGGTAGTGCTGAAGGGTTGGACTCACCTCTCGCGACGGGCGAAGGGTAGGCGTGAGTATCTTTCAAAATTATCAAAACTATCAAATTTGCACGAATAAACGACCAATTGGGACGGTCTTTGCAATACATTCGATTGACATAAAGCGCGCTCGCTTAAGCTTCGGGTGTCGCGGATCCCGTGAACAACCCCTACTTTTCGTGATCGAGCCAGATGGAAGACAGCGTCCTGACAACCACGGAGACCGCCAAGCTGCTTGGCATATCCGTTCGTACGGCCCAGCTCCTGATCGAAAGCGGCAGGCTCCCGTCCTGGAAAACGCCGGGGGGACACAGGCGTGTTCACCGGTCCGACGTGGACCTTCTGATGGACCAGTCCCATGCGGCCGGGCATGCCGGCTCGGCAATGGTCCTCGTCGTGACGACAGCGGAGCGGGCACCGCTCTTTCGCCAGCTGTTCGCGAAGATCGGCCATGTGGTGCCTCAGTTCGTGACCAGCACCTGGACGGCCGCGGTGGTCGCGGGAAACCGGCCACCCGCCATCGTCGTGGTGGACCTCGAGGGCTGGAGAAGCGAGGGCGTGGCGCTCTTGCAGAGCATCGCGATGGACAGCCGGCTCAAGAACACGGACTTTCTCGCGGTCCTTCGCGAAGGCGAGACGCTCGATGAGCCACTGCCTTCGAATGTGCGTCTCGAGTCACGCAAGACGCTGGCAAGCGTGATCAAGCTCCTGGTGGACGATCCTCGCGATCTGCTCGCCAAGGTTTCGGCCGCTGATTTCCCGGTCGCACCCAACGAGGCGAGCCGGCTGCAGGCCGTGCAGCGCTCGGGCCTCGTGGCAACGCCGGCCGAAGCGGCATTCGATCGAGTGACCTGGCTCGCGGCGGAGGGACTCAAGAGCCCGATCGCGCTGATGACCGTTCTCACGCCCGATCTGCAATGGTTCAAGTCCCGGCAAGGGCTTGACCTGGTCGACACCCCCCGAAGCTGGGCGTTTTGCAATCACACGGTGCTCCAGACGGGTGTCTTCGAAGTCGACGATCTGGCTGCGCATTCGAGCTTCTCGCAGAACCCCGCGGTAGCCCAGGCGCCGTACTTCCGGTTCTACGCGGGAGCGCCCGTCTACGATCCCGATGGCTTCGCCCTGGGATCGATCTGCATCATCGATTTTCATCCGCGCAAGCTGGACAAAAGCCAGCGACGCGTCCTGCTGGAACTCGCGGCGATCGCATCAGACGAAGTGAAGCTCCGGGACGCGATCGCCAAGACCTAGCAGGTCCGCGGAGCGGCTGGGGGCTGGTCGGGCCCGCGTGAGCGCATTCATCGTCTGGGACGCAGCCGCACGGGCATCTGGCTCGGCATCACGGTGAAGGCGTTGATCTCCTCGATCGCGTCGGGCGCGCACGCCAGCTCGATCCGGAAATTCCTCAGCAGGGTCGTCAGTACCAGCCGCATCTGCACGCTTGCGAGATGGCGACCCGGGCAAACGCGTGGCCCGGCACCAAACTGCACAAAGGCTCGGGGCTCGTGCGCAATCCCCTCCCTGCGTTCGAGCCAGCGTCGCGGGTCGAAGCGCAGCGGATCGTGAAAGTTCGACGCATCGACCATGGCCGGGCCCGTGATGAAGTACGCGATGCAGTCCGGTGTGAGCTCGACGCCATCGAGCACCGTCGTCGAAGTCGGCGTGAATGAAAGCATGCCCACCACGGGCTGCAGGCGCTGAGACTCGGTCACCACGGCCTCGAAGAGGTCGAAGTGCTTCAGCAACCCATAGTCGGCGCAGACCACGTCCTGGCCCATCAGCGTGCTCGCTTGAACGGCCAGCTCCTCCTGCAAGGCCGTGTCCGCGCAAAGACGGGGAATGGACCACGCCAGGGAGTGGGCGGTCGTGTCTTCGCCCGCCAGCAACAGCGTCAGCACGTTGGCCGCGATGGCATCGTCGGACAGCGACCGGGCGTCGCCGCCCTCCGCGGATGCGTGCGACTGCGCCATCAGCATGGACTGCAGCAGGTTCGTGGCGGGGTGCGCGGGATTCGCCAGAATCTCTTGGCGCGCGTGGTCGATGAGGCCGCGGACGAAGCCATGGACCTCATCGAGCGCCGCATCCAGCGCGCGATCTTGCGGCAGCTTGAACCAGTTCCAGTACGGCAGCGGCGCGAGCAACCGTTTCATGAACATCGGGAAGATCTTTTTCAGGTGCTGCTGAATGCGGTCCGGGCCCTGTTCCATGGTGTCGGGGTCCGAGCCGAATGCGAGGGCGCAGACGGTATCCACGGTGAAGCCGGTGAGTTCTTCCAGCAAATCCACGACCTGGTCTTCGTCGCTCAGTCGCGCGAGCCGTCGATGCAGGCGCAGCGCGATCGTGCGCATGACAGGAAAGAACGCCGGAAAGTGCGTTCCGTTCAGGGCCTGCATCACCATCCTGCGTTGAGGCAACCAGGCCGCGCCCTCGGCGGCGAACAGACCGCCGATGCGCATCTGATCCAGGACCTCCGAAATGCGCCCTCCGCGGCGAAATCGCTCGGGCCGGTCGCGCATCAACTGTTGGGCGACATGGTGGCTGTCCCAGACCACGACCTGTTTCGGGCCCAGCTTCAGACGGAAGGGCGTGCCATGCTCGGCCGCCCATCGCTCGAACTGCCGGCGAGCCTTGGAGGGATCGATCTGCCAAGCGTTGCCAAGGATGGGAATGCCCTCGGGGCCGGGCAGGTCGGAAACGGCGCGAATGCGTTCCGACGTGTTCGCGGCAGGGGGCTTGCGGATATCGGATGTCATTTTCTTCGGGGAGTGAGTTCAACGCGCACCTGGCGGTCACCGCGGTCGACCGGATGGGATTCGAGAGATGACCAGGGACAGAAGCAGACGAGGAAGCCCGACGAGTCACAGTCCGGCCATTGGAAAGGCAGGACGAGCCGAAGGCCGAAGGCTCTGCGAAGTTTCGGGCGGCAATGCGAAGTTCGCAATGCCTGCACCCCCCCTTCGTTGCACGGCCGCCGGGACCGTCGCGCAAGCCTACTCCCCCAGGTACGCCGCGCGCACCTTCGGATCGCTGAGCAGCCCCTTGGCATCGCCCGACATGGTGATCAGGCCCGACTCCATCACGTAGCCGCGGTCGGCCAGCTGCAGCGCGCGGTTGGCGTTCTGCTCGACCAGCAGGATGGTCACGCCCTGCGCGGCCACGGCCTGCACCACCTCGAAGATCTTGTCGCACATGATCGGCGACAGGCCCATGGTGGGTTCGTCCAGCAGCAGCACCTTGGGGCGCGCCATCAGCGCGCGGCCCATGGCCAGCATCTGCTGCTCGCCGCCCGACATCGTGCCGGCCAGCTGGTCCTTGCGCTCGCGCAGCCGCGGGAAGGTCACGAACACGCGCTCCATGTCGCTCGCGATGCCGGCCTTGTCCTTGCGGATGTAGGCGCCGATCTGCAGGTTCTCGGTGATCGTCATGCGCGTGAACACGCCGCGGCCCTCGGGCACCATCACCAGGCCCTCGCCCACCAGGTCCCAGGCGCCGCGGCCCTTGATGCTGCGGCCCAGGAACTCGATGTCGCCCGCGCCCGCGGGCAGCGTGCCGGTGATCGCCTTCATGGTGGTGGTCTTGCCCGCGCCGTTGGAGCCGATCAGCGAGACCAGCTCGCCCTCGCGCACCTCGAAGTCCACGCCCTTGACGGCCTGGATGCCGCCATAGCCCACCTTCAGGCCGCTGACCTTGAGCAACACCTTGCCCGCGGCCTTGCGTTGCGAAGCGCCCGCCGCGACTTCCTCTTGGGTTTGCACTGCTGCGCTCATCTCAATGTCCTCCGGTGCCGAGGTAAGCCTCGATCACCTTTTCGTTCTTCTGTACGTCCGCCGGCGTGCCTTCGGCGATCTGCTTGCCGTAGTCGAGCACCGTGACGCGATCGCACAGGCCCATGATCAGCTTCACGTCGTGCTCGATGATCAGGATCGTGCGGTCGTCGCGGCGGATGCGGTCGATCAGCTCGCGCAGCTGGACCTTCTCGGTCATGTTCATGCCGGCCGCGGGCTCGTCCAGCGCGATGAGCTGCGGGTCGGTGGCCAGGGCGCGCGCGATCTCCAGGCGGCGCTGGTCGCCGTAGCTCAGCGTGCGCGCCTTGTAGTCGGCGAACTTGCCGATGCCCACGTAGTCGAGCAGTTCCTGCGCGCGTTGCGCAATGGCTTTCTCTTTCGGCCTTGAAGGAGCTGGTGCGCAGCATCGCGCCGACCACGCCGGAGCGGGTGCGGATGTGGCGACCGACCATCACGTTCTCGAGCGCCGTCATCTCGGCGAACAGGCGGATGTTCTGGAAGGTGCGCGCGATGCCGGCCTTGGCCACCTCGTGCACGGCCGTGGGCTGGTAGGGCTTGCCGGCGAGCTCGAAGCTGCCGCTGTCGGGCGTGTAGAGCCCGGTGATGACGTTGAAGAAGGTGGTCTTGCCGGCGCCGTTCGGGCCGATCAGGCCATAGACCTGGCCGCGCTGGATGGTGATGCCGACGTCGGACAGGGCCTGCAGGCCGCCGAAGCGCTTGGAGATGCCGCGAACGTCGAGGATGGTGTCTGCCTTGCTCATGGGATGCGTCTCCTCGCTCACGGATTGATCGACATGGGACGCGAGGCCGCACCGGGCAGCTCGTCGGCCGGGGTGTCGACGCCCGGTGCGTGGGTCTGCAGCGAGCCCGGCGCCACGGCGGCATGGGCCGGATCGACCGGCACGCCGCCCTTGCGCTGGAGCGTCTTGCCGTGCTCGGGCGAGGGCCACAGGCCGCGCGGGCGCACCAGCATGATGACGATCATGGCCAGCGCGATGAACAGCTGGCGCAGGATGGAAGCGTCGAGGCGCCCGTCGGTCAGCGCCTGCAGCGGGCCGGCGACATAGCGCAGCACCTCGGGCAGGGCCGCCAGCAGCACGGCACCCAGGATCACGCCGGGCAGGTGGCCGATGCCGCCGAGCACGACCATGGCGACGATCATCACCGACTCCATGAGGCTGAACGACTCGGGCGAGACGAAGCCCTGGAAGGCCGCGAACATGGAACCCGACACGCCGCCGAAGCTCGCGCCCATGCCGAAGGCCAAGAGCTTCATGTTGCGGGTGTTGATGCCCATCGCCTTGGCGGCGATCTCGTCCTCGCGGATCGCCATCCAGGCGCGGCCGATGCGCGAGACCTGCAGGCGGTGCGAGATCACGATGGTGACCACCACCAGCGCGAGGAACAGGTAGTAGTACAGCGTGACCGAGGAGATGGTGAAGCCGTCGAACTTCCAGGCCTTGCCGAGGTCCAGGCCCCAGAACTTAATCGAGTCGATCGAGGTGATGCCCTTGGGACCGTTCGTGATGTTGATCGGCTGGTCGAGGTTGTTCAGGAACACGCGGATGATTTCGCCGAAGCCCAGCGTGACGATGGCGAGGTAGTCGCCGCGCAGCTTGAGCGTGGGCGCCCCCAGCAGCACGCCGAGCAGCGCCGCGAACACGAAGGCCAGCGGTATCACGATCAGCAGCGAGGTGTGCAGGCCGTTCGGGAAGGTGGCCTTGAACCACTCGAAGGTCTCCGACAGGTGGCCCGAGCCCATGAGGGCGTAGAGGTAGGCGCCGACCGCGAAGAAGGCGACGTAGCCCAGGTCGAGCAGGCCGGCATAGCCGACCACGATGTTCAGGCCCAGTGCGAGCAGCACGTAGAGCAGTGCGATGTCGGCGATGCGCACCCAGGCATTGCCCTGGCTTTGCAGCAGCAGCGGCAGCGCGAGCACGGCGATGACGCCGACCAGGTAGAGCGCGAGGTTCTTGCTGTTCTTCATGATGGCAAGCTCCTTCAGGCGCGATCGGCCACGCGTTCGCCGAGCAGGCCGGCCGGGCGCAGCGTGAGCATCACGATCAGCACGATGAACGCGAAGATGTCGCTGTAGTTGCTGCCGAGCACGCCACCGGTGAGGGTGCCGATGTAGCCCGAGCCGATGGCTTCGATGAGCCCCAGCAGCAGGCCGCCGACGACCGCGCCCGCGAGGTTGCCGATGCCGCCGAACACGGCCGCGGTGAAGGCCTTGAGGCCGGGCAAAAAGCCCATCGCGTGCTGCGCGATGCCGTAGTTGGAGGCGTACATCACGCCCGCGATGGCCGCGAGCACGGCACCGATGATGAAGGTGGCCGAGATGACCATGTCGGGGCGAATGCCCATCAGCGCGGCCACGCGCGGGTTCTCGGCGGTGGCGCGCATCGCGCGGCCGAGCTTCGTGTAATTGACCAGCCACATGAGGATGGCCAGCGAGACGGCCGTGACGCCGAGGATCATCACCTGCGTCGGCGAGATGACGGCGCCGGCGATGTGGATGGGGTCCGAGGGCAGCAGGGTCGGGTAGGCCTTGTTGGTGGGCTTCCAGATGATCATCGCCAGCGTCTGCAGCAGGATCGACATGCCGATGGCGGTGATCAGCGGTGCGAGCTTGGGCGAGTTGCGCAGCGGCCGGTAGGCGACCTTCTCGATCACGAAGTTCAGCGTGGCGGCGACGACGCACGCGATGACCAGCGCGATGATCAATATCAGCCAGCCCGGCGTGCCGGGCATCGACGACTGCATGAGCCCGATGATGGACCAGCTCGTGAGCGCCCCCACCATGAGCACTTCACCGTGCGCGAAATTGATCAGATTGATGATGCCGTACACCATGGTGTAGCCCAAGGCTATCAAGGCGTACATGCTGCCGAGAACCAGACCGTTGATGATCTGTTGGAAAAACTGCTCCATGAAGTCTCCGGGCGCACCCGACGATGCGCTTTTTCTTTTAGTGTTGGAATCGATCCTCTCGCTCGATCGCTCTGCATGGCAGAGGTGGGAGAAGGAGTCGAATCGATGCGCTCAGCCGTTCGCACCGATGCGCGGCCGGCGCCTGGCCGAGGCGTGTGCCGCTCAGACGCGAGTCATGCCGATGACGGCCTGGGTGGCGGCACTCATGGCCTGTTCCACGACCTGTTCCTTCCATGCGAGGGTGTCCGTGTAGAACGCATCCCGGATCTGATGTTTGACGATCCGTCGTTGCTCGCTCGAGCAATCCGGATGGTTCTCGAGCCATTGGTCGGCGCGCAGCGCATCGATCATCTCGTCGATGGCGACCGTTCCGAACTCGAGGCCCATCGCCGTGTACTCGGCATGCGGGCATTCTTCATGCGGGGCGTGCCAGAGCAGGCCCTGGAGCGGGGCGGAGGTGGAGCTGCCATCGTCCAGCTGGGTCACGTCCTTTCCCCACCATGACCTGGCCCTCGCGATGCTTGCATCGTCGTGCCGGCAGCCGAAGATCTTCTCGCCCACGCCGCTCGGTCCCAGGCCCGTATGGATGTCGATCCATGCCAGCTTCGAAGCCTTCGACGCATGCTCGCGAAGAAGCTGGCGTACGACGAGGTTGTTCCAGGTCGGCGCGTTCCCGCCGTAGAAGATGCCGTCCGGATGCCGATACTGCCCGCCGGACGCGGCGGCCTGGTAGGCGGCATGGCCGTGGGCTTTAACATAGCGATCGAGCGCCAGCGCAACCTCGGGTGCCGGGGGCCAGCTGTCCGGCACCAGCCAGTCCGCGATCTCGTCGTAGCCCTCGTTGGGCGGAAGTGCCGCGCTGAAATCGATGAAGTTGCGATTGAGGTCGACGTTCTCGTGCGTCGTGCGCCGCCACCAGGAAAACCCATGGGGATTGAGTGCGTGGACATAGAGCACGGCAACGCCTGCCTGCTTGGCGAAGCGCTGCCACTGCATGTCGCGCAGCATGAACGACTGGATGCCCGACCCGCAGAAGCCTTCGACGCCGTGGCATCCACTGCTGATGATCAGCAGGCTGGTCGCCTCCGGAGCGCCGGACCTCGCGATGTCCATCGCGAGCAACTCTCCGTCGCGTCCGCGCTTCGGATGCTCTCTACATTGAAGCGGCAGTCCTGCTTCGTCGGATGCGAGCAAGAATTTCCCCGCGTGCTTCTTCGTAGGTCTGTGAAAAGTGCTGCTCGATGGCCGAAGTCATGAATGAAAAGCCTTTGTTCTCTTGAAGCGCAAGCCGCTCGGGACTCGAGCGCTGCTAGATGCACGCGATGGCCATCAAGTCGCGGATCTGGGCGGCGGTCAGCGCGTTGGAGGGGACTGCACGGTCCAGTTCCAGCCTGGCAGGAAGAAGGAGCGCCGCGCCCGTCAATTCGATCCGACGCCGGCTGATGTCGTTCAGCAGCAGGCTCAGCAGCATCCGCACGCGCTGGCCGCCCTCATCCGCTCCACAGGTTGAGAGGAGGCGCTCGATCACGTCGTTCCAGGACGTGATGAGCTCCTGAATGGACTGGTCGAGGGCCTCTATCGATGCGGCATCCAGTGGTTTCACCTCGACGCTCCTTGAAGTGACGCTGCCAGGAAGGCCAGCACGTGCTCGGTGCTGTGGATCAGCCGTTGCGGAACAGGAAGCTGTAGGCGTTGAGCGCCGGCACGCCGCCCAGGTGCGCATACAGCACCTTCGAGCCGGCCGGGAATTCGCCCAGGCGCACCTTCTCGATCATCCCGTGCATCGACTTGCCCTCGTACACCGGGTCGGTCAGCATGCCCTCGAAGCGCGCGCTCAGGCGGATCGCCTCCAGCGTGCCCTCGTTCGGCAGGCCGTACTCGGGGCCGCCGAAGCGGCGGTCGAGCACCACGTCCTGCTCGGTGATGTCGCGGCCCAGCTCGACCAGTTCGGCCGTGTTGCGCGCGATGCGCAGGATCTGTTCGAAGGTCTGCTGCGGCTTGGCCGAGGCGTCGATGCCGATCACGCGGTCGGCCCGGCCGTCCGCCGCGAAGCCGACAACCATGCCGGCCTGCGTGCTGCCGGTCACGGCGCAGACCACGATGTAGTCGAACTTGAAGCCGAGCTCGGCTTCCTGTTGCCGCACCTCTTCGGCGAAGCTGACAAACCCCAGGCCGCCCAGCGGATGCTCGGAACAGCCCGCGGGGATCGGGAACGGCTTGCCGCCGGCGGCGCGCACGTCCTCCATCGCCTGTTCCCAGCTCTTGCGGATGCCGATGTCGAAGCCGGCCGCGTCGAGCCGCACGTCGGCGCCCATGATGCGCGACATCTCGATGTTGCCCACGCGGTCGTACACCGCGTCGGAGTAGTTGACCCAGTTCTCCTGCACCAGCACGCACTTCAGGCCCAGGTGCGCGGCCACCGCGGCCACCTGGCGGGTCTGGTTCGACTGGATGCCGCCGATCGACACCAGCGTGTCGTAGCCACCCTCGAGCGCCTCGGGGATCAGGTACTCGAGCTTGCGCGTCTTGTTGCCGCCGAAGGCGAGGCCGCTGTTGCAGTCCTCGCGCTTCGCATAGAGCTCGACCTTGCCGCCGAGGTGGGCGCTCAGGCGCTTGAGCGGATGGATCGGCGTCGGGCCGAAGGTCAGTGGATAGCGTGGGAACTTGTTCAGATTCATGGCCATGACTTGGGTTGGTTGAAAGTGGATCCGTGCATCTCGTTCGCGAAGCACGCATGCATCGCGCACACCTCGATACCAAACAGCGGACGATGAGAATCTTAGAGATATTCCCCTGAACAAGGATTGCAAATAAAATAGCAAAGGCAAAATCAATAATTTGAAAAATCGATATTCAACTAATTTAAGTTCGCCATGCCTGAAAAACGCGCAACAAAAGTTCTTCGCCAGAATGTCGAAGCGGTGCCCAGCCTCGACAAGCTCGATCGCACCGACCGAGCCATCCTGAAAGCGTTGCAGAGGGATGCGTCCCTTTCGAACGTGGCACTCGCGGAGAAGGTGAGCCTCAGTGCCCCTGCCTGTCTGCGCAGGGTCGAGCGGCTGAAGGAGCTCGGGCTCATCAAGGGGATCGTCGCGCTGCTGAATCCCCAGGCATTGGACGTAGGCACGCTGGTGATGATCGGCGTGATGCTCGATCGTTCGACGCCGGATTCATTCACCGCGTTCGAAGAGGCGGTGCACAAGGTTTCGGGCTGTCTGGAATGCCACGTCGTGACCGGCGAGTTCGACTACTTCATGCTCGTGCGAACGCGCGACAACGAAAGCTACAACCGCCTCCACGCGGAGCAGCTGCTGTATCTGCCCGGCGTTCGGCAGATCCGTACCTTCATGGTGCTCAAGCAGGTTCTGTCGACCACGTACCTGCCCGTCTAGCATCGAAAAAGAACTTTCATTCTCGACGCGCAATGAATCGTCGATATCTGCATATCGCTCCAAACATTCATCGAGAGAAGATCGTTTTTCAGTCTTTTTCGTTTGTCGTTCGAAGGAATTACGCAAGCACATTCAAAGCCATCAAAACTACGATTCCCGGCCTGGCAACGCCTTGATCTCCAGGGCTTGCTGCACGCATCCAAGATCAATGAGGAACATTGCATGGCTGAGAATCTGACTGGTTTTGTCCCCCTGGCGAGCGCGAGCAATGGCCGCCTTCGCCTCTACACCATCGCGCTGGTGCTCGTGCTCCTGGCGGAGTTCATCGGCAACATCAGCCTGCAGTTGGGACCGGCGCGGATCGTGCTGTTGCCCCTGCTATGGGCCTTGCTCATGGGAGCGACGCTGGGGCTGCTCCAGCATCGGATGCCTCCCGCCTTGCGAGTCACCACCGACATGCAGGGCCTGGCCGCAACCATTCTTCAGCCCGCGTTGCTGATGTTCATCGCGAAGCTCGGATTGCTGGTGGGCGGCTCGATCCCGAAACTCGCGGCCGCGGGATGGGCACTCGTGTTCCAGGAGTTCGGACATTTCTTCGGGACCATGGTCCTGGGACTGCCGATCGCATTGCTGCTAGGCATCAAGCGTCAGGCGGTGGGTGCCACCTTCTCCGTGGGCAGGGAACCAAGCCTGGCGATCATCAGCGAGAAATACGGAATGCAATCGCCCGAGGGACACGGCGTTCTCGCCGAATACCTCACCACCGCGGTCTTTGGAGCGATCTTCATGGCCATCCTCGCGGGTGTGCTGGCGAGTCTCAAGATCTTCGACCCGCTGGCATTGGCGATGGGGGCGGGCGTGGGGTCCGGCAGCATGATGGCGGCCGCGGCCGCGTCGATCGCCGCGCAGCAGACACCCGAGGTCGCCAAGGAGGTCATCACCTTCGCCGCGGCAAGCAACCTGATCACGACCACCGTCGGCACCTACTTCACGCTGTTCCTCTCCTTGCCGTTCACGGCCTGGCTCTACAAGGTGCTCGAGCCCCGGATCGGCCGGACCACCTCGGCCAGCGTCGAGAGTTCGGATCTGTCGGGTCATCTGCACTCGGAACATGCCGCACCTGCGTTCGGCGCCCGCCTGTTCACCTGGATTGCCGTTGCGATCTTCGCGCTCGGAGGAAACTGGATCACCTATCACGCCGCAGCCTCCGATCCGTCGGTGCTGGGTGGCATGGGCATCGTGATCGCCGTGGTGATCGTCGGCGACATGCTGTACCGATTGACCCGGCGCAAGGTCCCCGCCGTCGTATGGGTGTCGCTCGTGGGGATGACGTTGACGTATCCCGCATTTCCGGGAGCCGCGGTCGTCGCCGACATGACCGGCAAGATCAATTTCCTCGCACTCGCCACGCCGATCCTGGCGTTCGCGGGTCTTTCGATCGCCAAGGATGTCCCCGTCCTGCGCCGCCTCGGCTGGCGCATCGTCGTGACCTCGTTCGCGGCCAACGCCGGCACCTTTCTCGGTGCCACCGTCGTGGCGCAGTTCTTCATGCACAAGCCCGTGTAGCAGGACTCCCGGGGTCGGGCCGCAACGGCTCGACCGATGGAGCTTCCACGCGGGTCTTCCTTCGCGCCGCGCATCTCCCAGACGCCAGACGAAGCGAACGCGTTGTCGACGCGAGATTCAGCGCGAATCGACACCTTCCAGATCGAGACATCCATTTCATGAAAACCATCGACCACGAAATCCCGCAGCCAGCCTTTGCCGATGCGAATGTGCTGTCGCACGACCCCGATCCCGCCGAGACCGCCGAATGGCGCGAGTCCTTCCTCGCGCTGGCGCAGGTCCATGGCCCGCAGCGCGCGCGCCAGATGCTCGACGAACTCGCGCGGCTCGCGCGCCAGCAGCGCATCGGCTGGCAGCCGGAGCTGTCGACGCCGTACGTCAACACCATCGCGGCCGAGGACCAGCCGCCGTTCCCGGGCGACCTCGCGGTCGAGGAGAAGCTGGCCTCGCTGATGCGCTGGAACGCGCTCGCGATGGTGGCCAAGGCCAACCAGGCCTATGGCGAACTCGGCGGCCATATCGCGAGCTATGCGAGCGCGGCCGACCTGTTCGAGACCGGCTTCAACCATTTCTTCCACGCGCGCAGCGCCGCCCACGGCGGTGACCTCGTGTTCTTCCAGCCGCACAGCGCGCCGGGCGTCTATGCGCGCGCCTACCTCGAGGGGCGCCTGAGCGAAGGCGACCTCGCCCACTACCGCCAGGAACTCACCGCGCCCGCCTTCGTCGACGGCAGCGGCGCGCGCGGCCTGTGCAGCTATCCGCATCCCTACCTGATGCCGGACTTCTGGCAGTTCCCCACCGGCTCGATGGGGATCGGTCCGATCAGCTCGATCTACCACGCGCGCTTCATGCGCTACCTCTCGCACCGCAACCTGCTGAACTGCGAAGGCCGAAAGGTCTGGGGCGTGTTCGGCGACGGCGAGATGGACGAGCCCGAATCGATGAGCGCGCTGACCCTGGCCGCGCGCGAGAAGCTCGACAACCTCGTGTGGGTGGTCAATTGCAACCTGCAGCGCCTCGACGGCCCGGTGCGCGGCAACGGCCGCATCATCGACGAGCTCGAGAAGCTGTTCGCGGGCGCCGGCTGGAACGTCATCAAGCTGGTCTGGGGCAGCGACTGGGACGGCCTGTTCGCGCGCGACACCAGCGGTGCGCTGGCGCGCGCCTTCGCCGCCACCGTCGACGGCCAGATGCAGACCTTCGCGGCCAAGGACGGGCGCTTCAACCGCGACAACTTCTTCGGCCAGAACCCCGAGCTCGCGCGCCTGGCCGAGGGCATGACCGACGAGCAGATCGACCGCCTCAAGCGCGGCGGCCACGACCTCGTGAAGATCCATGCCGCCTATGCCGCGGCCGCCGCCCACAAGGGCCGGCCCACCGTGATCCTGGCCCACACCAAGAAGGGCTACGGCATGGGCAGCGCGGCCCAGGGCAAGATGACCACGCACTCGCACAAGAAGATGGGCGAGGTCGACCTGATCGAGTTCCGCGACCGCTTCGACCTGCCGCTGAGCGACGCGCAGGCCGCCGCGATGGACTTCTACCGCCCGGCCGAGGACAGCGCCGAGATGCGCTACCTGCGCCAGCACCGCGAGGCGCTCGGCGGCGCCATGCCGCGTCGCGAGACCGCCTGCGAGCCCGTGGCCAAGCCCGAGCTCGCGAACTACGCGCAGTTCGCGGTCGCGGCCGCCGGCAAGGAGATGAGCACCACCATGGCCTTCGTGCGCCTCTTGGGCAACCTGCTCAAGGACAAGGCGCTGGGCCCGCGCATCGTGCCGATCGTGGCCGACGAGGCGCGCACCTTCGGCATGGCGAACCTGTTCAAGCAGGTCGGCATCTATTCGAGCGTGGGCCAGCGCTACGCGCCCGAGGACATCGGTTCGGTGCTCAGCTACCGCGAGGCCACCGACGGCCAGATCCTCGAGGAAGGCATCAGCGAGGCCGGCGCCATCGCGAGCTGGACCGCCGCGGCCACCAGCTACAGCGTGCACGGCCTGGCGATGCTGCCGTTCTACATCTACTACTCGATGTTCGGCTTCCAGCGCGTGGGCGACGCGATCTGGGCCGCGGCCGACCAGCGCGCGCGCGGCTTCCTGCTCGGCGCCACCTCGGGGCGCACCACGCTCGGCGGCGAGGGGCTGCAGCACCAGGACGGCAGCAGCCACCTCGTGGCCGCGACCATTCCCAACTGCAAGGCCTACGACCCGGCCTACGCGGGCGAGATGGCGGTGATCGTCGACGCGGGCATCCGCGAGATGATGGTCGAGCAGCAGGACGTGTTCTATTACGTCACGCTGATGAACGAGAACTACGCGCAGCCCGACGTGCCCGCGGGCGCCGAGGCCGACATCCTGCGCGGCTGCTACCGCTTCGGCACCTACGCGCCGGCCGCGGGCAAGGCGAAGAAGAAGGTCACGCTGATGGGCTCGGGCGCGATCCTCACCGAGGTGGTGAAGGCCGCGCAGCTGCTGGCCGACGAGGGCGTCGAGGCCGAGGTGTTCAGTGTGACGAGCTGGAGCGAGCTCGCACGCGACGGACTGGCCTGCGAGCAGCGCGCCATCGCGGGCGAGGAAACGGGCGAGGACGCGGGCGAAGCCTTCGTCGCACGCCAGCTCGGCCAGGGCAAGGCGCCGATCGTCGCCGCCACCGACTACGTGCGCGCCGTGCCCGAGAGCATCCGCGCCTTCCTGCCCGCGGGCCGGCGCTACCTCACGCTGGGCACCGACGGCTTCGGGCGCAGCGACACGCGCGCCGCGCTGCGCGGCTTCTTCGGCGTCGACGCGCGGAGCATCGCCCACGCCGCCAGGGCTTCCTTGGCGGGAACAACCCTCCAACATCCGAAGGTGGACGCATGAGCGCAGGAACGATCGACATCCAGGTGCCCGACATCGGCGACTTCAAGGACGTCGCGGTGATAGAGGTGCTGGTCAAGCCCGGCGACGCCATCGAGGTCGAGCAGTCGCTGATCGCGGTCGAATCGGACAAGGCCTCGATGGAGATCCCGTCGTCGGCCGCCGGCACGCTCAAGGAACTCAAGGTCAAGGTCGGCGACGTCGTCAACATCGGCGATCTGATCGCGGTGATGGAAGGCGCCGCCCCCGCTGCAGGCGCCGCGCCCGCACCGGCGCCGGCTCCCGCGGCTGCGGCCGCCGCCGCGCCCGCCACGGCTTCGGCCTCCGCGCCCGCTCCGGCTGCGGCCGCTCCCGCGCCGGCCGCCGCCGCGCCGCACGATCCCACCAAGAGCCCGTCGGCCGGCCTGCCGCATGCCTCGCCCTCGGTGCGCAAGTTCGCGCGCGAGCTCGGCGTGCCGCTCGAGGAGGTCAAGGGTTCCGGTCCCAAGGGCCGGATCACGCAGGAAGACGTCCAGGGCTTCACCCAGGCCGTGATGAGTGGCCAGGCCACCACCAAGGCTTCCGCCGCGGCCAAGCCCGCGGGCGGTGGCGGTGCCGACGGCGCCGCGCTGGGTCTCTTGCCCTGGCCGAAGGTCGACTTCACGAAGTTCGGCACGGTCGAGCGCAAGGACTTGTCGCGCATCAAGAAGATCAGCGGCGCGAACTTGCACCGCAACTGGGTGATGATCCCGCACGTCACGAACAACGACGATGCCGACATCACCGAGCTCGAAGCTTTCCGCGTCGCCACCAACAAGGAGAACGAGAAGTCGGGCGTGAAGGTCACGATGCTGGCCTTCGTGATCAAGGCGGTGGTCTCGGCGCTCAAGAAGTTTCCCGAGTTCAACACCAGCCTCGACGGCCAGGGTGACCAGGCCGTGCTGGTCTACAAGCAGTACTTCCACATCGGCTTCGCGGCCGACACGCCCAACGGCCTCGTGGTGCCGGTGCTGCGCGATGCCGACAAGAAGGGCATCCTGCAGATCAGCCAGGAGATGGGCGAGCTCGCCAAGAAGGCGCGCGACGGCAAGCTCGGCGCGGCCGACATGCAGGGCGGCTGCTTCTCGATCAGCTCGCTCGGCGGCATCGGCGGCACGCACTTCACGCCGATCATCAACGCTCCCGAAGTGGCCATCCTCGGCCTCTCGAAGAGCGCGATGAAGCCGGTGTGGGACGGAAAGCAGTTCGTGCCGCGCCTGATCCTGCCCATGAGTCTGAGCTGGGATCACCGGGTGATCGACGGGGCGGCGGCAGGGCGCTTCAATGCGTACCTGTCGCAGCTGCTGGCCGACTACCGGAGGATCCTGCTGTGAGCGCACAACAGGGCAAGGCGCCCGGCTCCAGCCATGCCGGCAAGGTCGACGTCGAATGCGACGTCATCGTGCTCGGCGCCGGCCCCGGCGGCTACTCGGCCGCCTTCCGCGCCGCCGACCTCGGCCTGAAGGTCGTGCTGATCGAGCGCTACGCCACCCTCGGCGGCGTCTGTCTCAACGTCGGCTGCATCCCCTCGAAGGCGCTGCTGCACGTGGCCTCGGTGATGGACGAGGTCAGGCACTTCGCCGACCTCGGCGTGAGCTTCGCCGCGCCCACGGTCGACCGCGCCAAGCTGCTGGGCCACAAGAACAAGGTGGTGGGCAAGCTCACGAGCGGCCTCACCGCCATGGCCAAGATGCGCAAGGTCACGGTGCTGCGCGGCGTGGGCAACTTCGTCGACCCGCATCACATCGAGGTCGAGGAGACCTCGGGCACCGGCTGGGACACCACCGGCAGCACGCAGACCGTGAAGTTCCGCAGCGCCATCATCGCCGCCGGCTCACAGGCCGTGAGCCTGCCCTTCATGCCGAAGGACCCGCGCGTGGTCGACTCCACCGGCGCGCTCGAGCTCGGCACCGATCCCAAGCGCATGCTGATCCTGGGCGGCGGCATCATCGGCCTCGAGATGGGCACGGTGTATTCCTCGCTGGGCGCGCGCCTCGACGTGGTCGAGATGCTCGACGGCCTGATGCAGGGCGCCGACCGCGACCTGGTGAAGGTCTGGCAGAAGATGAACGCGCCGCGCTTCGACAACCTCATGCTCAAGACCAAGACGGTCGGCGCCGAGGCCACGAAGGAGGGCATCAAGGTCACCTTCGAGGGCGAGAACGCGCCCAAGGAACCGCAGGTCTACGACCTGGTGCTGCAGGCCGTGGGCCGCAGCCCCAACGGCAAGAAGATCGGCGCCGAGAAGGCCGGCGTGGCCGTTGGCGATCGCGGCTTCATCCCGGTCGACATCCAGATGCGCACCAACGTGCCGCACATCTTCGCGATCGGCGACATCGTCGGCCAGCCGATGCTGGCCCACAAGGCGGTGCACGAGGCGCACGTGGCGGCCGAGGTGATCGCGGGCGAGCTCAAGGGCGACAAGGAACTGGCGAGCGCGGCCTTCAATGCCCGCGTGATCCCGAGCGTGGCCTACACCGACCCCGAGGTGGCGTGGGTGGGCCTGACCGAGGACCAGGCGAAGGCCGAGGGCATCAAGGTCAAGAAGGGCCACTTCCCGTGGACCGCCTCGGGCCGCGCGATCGCCAACGGCCGCGACGAGGGCTTCACCAAGCTGCTGTTCGACGCCGAGACGCACCGCATCCTCGGCGGCGGCATCGTGGGCACCCATGCGGGCGACATGATCGGCGAGATCGCGCTGGCCATCGAGATGGGCGCCGACGAGATCGACATCGGCAAGACCATCCATCCGCACCCGACGCTGGGCGAGAGCATCGGCATGGCGGCGGAAGTGGCGCACGGGACCTGCACCGACCTGCCGCCGCAGAAGCGCTGAACGAGCGGGGCCTGTCAAGGACAGATCGACAGCCCACGTGTTGCCGGGCTCATGTCCGACGAGCTGGTACCTCCCGCTTCCATAGCTTGGCAGCCTCCCACTGCGGTTGTGCAAGGTTGTGCAAGTGAGCCGGAGTACCTCCAGCCAAGGACCACGATGACCGATTCCATGAACGAAGCCGCCTGCGCGCGGCGGGCGCCTTCGCGCCATCTGCTGTGCTTGCGGATCAACGGCACGCCGCATGCGCTCGAGGTCGAGGCCTGGGTCAGCCTGCTCGACCTGCTGCGCGACCGGCTCGGCCTGACCGGCACCAAGAAGGGCTGCGACCATGGTCAGTGCGGCGCCTGCACGGTGCTGGTCGACGGCCGCCGGATCAATGCCTGCCTGCGCCTGGCCGCGATGTGCGAGGACGCCGAGGTCACCACCATCGAAGGCCTGGCGCGGGGCGACGAACTGCATCCGCTGCAGCGCGCCTTCGTGGCGCACGATGCGCTGCAGTGCGGCTACTGCACGCCGGGCCAGATCTGTTCCGCGCTCGGGCTGCAGAACGAAGGCCAGGCCACCACGCTGGACGAAGTGCGCGAGCTGATGAGCGGCAACCTGTGCCGCTGCGGGGCCTATCCGCAGATCGCCGCCGCGGTGTCCGAGGTCGTGTTGCAGGCGCGCGAGCGATGAACCCGTTCACCCTCGTCGCATCCGCCAGCCTCGAGCAGGCGTTGAACGACTTCACGCCCGGCAGCCAGTGGATCGCCGGCGGCACCAACGTGCTCGACCTGATGAAGGAAGGCGTGGCGCGACCGGCCCGGCTGATCGACATCACCCGGCTCGGCCTCGACCGCATCGAAGCGAACGAGGGTGGTGGCTTGCACCTCGGTGCGCTGGCGCACAACGCCGACACGGCCTGGCATCCGCTGGTGCGCGAGGGCTACCCGCTGCTCGCGGCGGCGATCCTCGCGGGCGCCTCGCCGCAGTTGCGCAACATGGCGACCAACGGCGGCAACCTGCTGCAGCGCACGCGCTGCGTCTACTTCTACGACATCGGCGTGCCCTGCAACAAGCGCGCGCCCGGCAGCGGCTGCCCCGCCATCGGTGGCCTGAGCCGGCAGCATGCGGTGCTGGGCGCGAGCGATCACTGCATCGCGACCCACCCGTCGGACATGTGCGTGGCACTGGCGGCGCTCGGTGCGGTGGTGCATGTGCGCTCCGCGCGCGGGGGCGCGCGCGATCGCCTTCGCCGACTTCCACCGCCTGCCCGGCGACGAGCCGCAGCGCGACTCGACGCTCGGGGAGGGCGAACTGATCACGCACATCGAGCTGCCGCCCGCGCGCGAGTTCGCCGCGCACAGCGCCTACCTCAAGGTACGCGACCGGGCCTCCTATGCCTTTGCGCTGGTGTCGGTCGCGGCCGCGCTGGCATTCGACGAGGCCGGCGGCATTCGAGCCGCGCGCGTGGCCCTGGGCGGCGTGGCCCACAAGCCGTGGCGAAGCACCGAGGCCGAGGCCCTGCTGACGGGGCGCCAGCCATCGCACGAGAACTTCGCGCTGGTGGCCGACCAGCTGCTGCGCGGCGCCACATCGCAGGGGTCGGAACGACTTCAAGATTCCGATGGCGCATCGCGCGATCGTCCGCGCGCTCGCGACCGCCGCGGCCGGCACCGCGCTCGCCGCCCCGAACGACGGCCCGGGCCGTCCCGATCTCAAGGACATCGCATGACCCACGCCCGACCCGCCATGGCCGTCCCGGTGGCCGATCCCGGCACCGGCCCCGTTCGCATCGGCGATCCGGTCTCGCGCATCGACGGCCGGGCCAAGGTCACGGGCGCGGCGCGCTACGCGGCCGAGCATCCGGCCGAGGGACTGGCTTACGGCGTGGTGGTCAACAGCACCATCGCCAAGGGCCGGATCGCGCGCATGGACCTCGAGCGGGCGCTGGCCGTTCCCGGCGTGCTCGACGTGATCACGCACGAGCGGCGTCCCAGCTCGCGCTCGCTCGGCATCTTCTACAAGGACATGACGGCGCCGGGCGGTTCGCCGTTCAAGCCGCTGCACGATGCGCAGGTGCGCTACAGCGGCCAGCCGGTGGCGCTGGTGATCGCCGAGAGCTTCGAGGCCGCGCGGCATGCGGCGCGGCTGGTGGAGGTGTCGTACCTGCGCGAGCCGCACGAGACCGACCTGCTCGAGCACACGCACCGCGCGAAGACACCGAGCCGGCTGAAGGCCGGCTACTCGCCGCCGCCCAAGGAGAAGGGCAATGCGCAGGCGGCCTTCGATGCCGCGCCGGTGAAGATCAGTGCCGACTACTACAGCGGCGTCGAGCACCACAACCCGATGGAGATGTTCGCGACCACCGTGATCCGCGAGGAGGACGGCGGCTACCTGGTCTACGACAAGACGCAGAGCTCGCAGAACAGCCGCTGGTACGTGTCGCACGTGTTCGGCCTGCCGAAGAAGAAGGTCACGGTGCGCAATCCCTACGTCGGCGGCGCCTTCGGCGCGGGCCTGCGGCCGCAGTACCAGCTCGTGCTGGCGATGATGGGCGCGATCCATCTGAAGCGCTCGGTGCGCGTGGTGCTCACGCGTCAGCAGATGTTCAGCTTCGGCCACCGGCCCCAGACGGTGCAGCGCGTGCAGCTCGCGGCGGACGGCGACGGCCGCTTGCGCTCGATCGCGCACACCGCGATCGCCGAGACCTCGCGCTTCGAGGACTATGTCGAGGTGGTCGTGAACTGGTCGGGCCAGCTCTATGCCTGCGACAACATCAAGCTCGATTACAAGCTGGTCGCGCTCGACCAGTACAGCCCGCTCGACATGCGCGCGCCCGGCGCCGCGCATGGCGTGCATGCGCTCGAGGTGGCGATGGACGAACTGGCGAACGCGCTGCGCATGGACCCGCTCGCACTGCGCTTGCGCAACTATGCCGAGTGCAACCCGATCGACGACATGCCGTACTCCACGAAGGAGCTGCGCGCCTGCTACGAGCAGGGCGCGGCGCGCTTCGGCTGGTCGCGGCGCGCCCCCATGCCGCGCGCCACGCGCGAGGGCCACGAATGGGTCGGCTGGGGCATGGCGACCGGCACCTGGGACGCGCTGCAGATGTTCGCGCGCGCGAAGGCGGTGCTCGGTGCCGACGGCCATCTGCGCGTGAGCAGTGCCGCCACCGACATCGGCACCGGCACCTACACCGTCATGTCGATGATCGCCGCGGCGGCGATGGGCCTGCCGCTCGAGCAGGTGCGCTTCGAGCTCGGCGATTCGACGCTGCCGGTGGCGCCGATCGAAGGCGGCTCCTCGCACGTGTCGACCGTGGGCTCGGCGGTGCAGGGTGCGTGCGACAAGCTCAAGCGCCGCCTGTTCCGGCTGGCGCGCGGCATCGCGGGCTCGCCGTTCGCGAAGGCGAGGTTCTCCGAGGTGGAGTTCGCCGACGGCGCGATCAGGCTGCGCGACGCGGCGAACGTGTCGCTGCCTCTGACCGCGGTGGTTGCCGCCAACGGCGGGCGCGCGGTCGAGGAGAAATACCTGCTGCTGCCCAGCGTGCTCAAGCAGCGCAAATACGTGCGCGCCACGCATTCGGCCGTGTTCTGCGAGGTCAAGGTGGACGAGGAGCTCGGCACCGTGCGCGTGACCCGCGTGGTGAGCGCCATTGCGGCGGGCCGCATCATGAGCGCGAAGACCGCTCGCAGCCAGGTCACCGGCGCGGTGGTCTGGGGCATCAGCCAGGCGCTGCACGAGGAGACGCATTCGGACCACCGCCTGGGCCGCTTCATGAACCACAGCTTCGCCGAATACCACGTGGCGGTGAACGCGGACATCCACGACATCGACGTGATCTTCGTGCAGGAGGATGACCGGGTGGTGAGCGAGCTCGGTGCCAAGGGCGTGGGCGAGATCGGCATCGTGGGCGTGGCGGCCGCGGTGAGCAACGCGATCTTCCACGCCACCGGCAAGCGCATACGCAGCACGCCGATGACGCCTGAGAAGGTCATGCGCTAGGGCTGCAAGGCGATCACGGGCAGCGGGAGGGGTACAGGGGGCTCACGGCGCCAGCCGCGTGAACACATAGTCCCTGTCCTTCACCCGCGCCGCATGGCAGGCAAAGCAGGTCTGGTGCTGCGCGATGTCCACCGGCTTCCCGTCGACGAAGCGGCCGAAGCCCCAGCCGCCGGTGGCGGCGTACTTCGCTGAATCCTTGACCATCACCTGCACGGTGGTCGCCATGCCCGGCACCAGCGCGGGTTCGAAGTCCGGCGACTGCACGTGCTTCCACGCGAGCTTGGTCAGCACGGTGCCATCGGGGAAGGGGAGCGCTCCCTTCTTGTAAGCGTCGACGGCCGTCTTGTTGCCGAGCACCACGCGCAGTTCGTTGAGCGGCTCGGACTCCAGCGCAGGCGCGATCAGCTGCCATTCGCGATAGCCCTTGGGGATCGTCACGCCATAGATCGGCGACGCGGCGGAGGTGGACGTCGAAGCGGCGGGCTTGCCGTCCGCGGCGATCGAGACGGCGGCGAAGACGCAGGCACCGAGCGCGAGCGCCACGGCGGCGATTTCCATGCGGATGTTTTTCATCGAAAGCTTTCTTGAAGTGGGGGCGCCGCGATTCTTCGGTGTACCCAAGCGCGAAAGTGCGTCCTTCGTATGCCCGTGTATCCGCGTCGCGTACTCGACATACTGCGATTCGCCGCGGCGATGTCATGCAGTTTGAACGACGGTGCCATGGAAGCCACGCGCCCGCGCCGATCCAATCGATTGCGTTGACATGCCATCGGGCGCATGTCCGAACACAAGAGGCACACCATGGATTTCGAACTCGACCCCGCGCAACGCGATCTTCAACAGCGCGCGCGCAGCTTCATCAAGACGGTCGTCCTGCCGCATTACCGCGAATGGCCGGTCGCCAACTGCGACTACAGCCCGGAACTCAACGCCCACCTCAAGGGCAAGCTGGCCGAGTACGGCCTGGCCAAGCTGATCGTGCCCAAGGAATTCGGCGGCCAGGGCCTGGGGCCGATGGAGGACGTGATCGTGCTGGCCGAGTTCTCGAAGTCGCCGCGCCGCATGCCGGGCGGGCCGTTCGGCGCCCTGGCCGGTGCTCTACCAGGCGCCCGAGAAGATCCGCGAGAAGTACCTCTATCCGGTGCTCGAGGGCAAGACGGGCTGGTCGATGTGCTTCACCGAACCCGAGGCCGGATCCGATCTCGCGGGGATCCGCACGACTGCCGTGCGGAAGAGCGACCACTGGGTGCTCAACGGCACGAAGATGTGGCGCACCGGCCATCACTTCGCGTCGTACACGGCGGTCGCGGCGGTCACCGATCCGAGCAAGGGGCCCAAGGGCATCAGCGTGTTCCTGGTCGACAACGACACGCCGGGCTTCACGAAGTCGCGCGACATCCCGGTGATCGCGCGGCAATGGGGCACGGAGCAGGAAGTGCGGCTCGAGAACGTGATCGTGCCGGCCGAGAACCTGCTGGGCGCGGAGGGCGAGGGCTTCTCCATCGCGCAGCACCAGTTCAACCGCTTCCGCCTGCGCCTGGGCGGCACCGCGCTCGGGATGGCCGAGCGCAGCCAGGAGCTGGCGGTCGAATACGCGCGCGAGCGCAAGGTATTCGGCAAGGCGCTCGGCGACAACCAGGCGATCCAGTGGATGCTGACCGACAACCAGTACGACATCGAGTCGATCCGCCTCAACACCTACTACGCGGCCTGGATGGTGGCGCGCGGCGGCTACTCGGCCTCGCGGATGCAGGCGGCCATGGTGAAGGCCTACTGCGTGGATGCGGGGCTGCGCGTGATCGACCGCTCGATGCAGGTGCTGGGCGGGCGCGGCCTCGCGATCGAGGACTATCCCTTCTTCGACTTCCACAACCTGCTGCGCATGTGCAAGCAGATGGAAGGCTCGACCGAGATCATGAAGATCGTGATGGCGCGCGAGATCCTGTCGGGCGAGTTGAACTGAGGAAGAGAACGGCGGCCCGGGCGGCCGCCGCCTTCACGCGACCACGACGATCTTGCCGAGCGCGCCGCGTGCATCGAGCCGCGCGATGGCCGAGGGCGCATCGGCCAGGGCGAAGGTCTCGGTCACTTCCGGCTGCAGCAGGCCCTCGCGCCACATCGCGAGCAGCGAGTGCACGTTGCGGTCGTTGAGCTTCGGGTCTTCCTGCACGAAGCTGCGCCAGTCCACGCCGACGATGTGGCGGCTCTTGAGCAGCGCCAGGTTGAGCGGCACGCTCGGGATGCCGGCGGTGAAGCCCACCACCAGGTGACGGCCGCCGCGGCGCAGGCTGCGCAAGGCGGGTTCGGTGTAGCCGCCGCCGACCGGATCGAACACCACGTCGCAGCCGTCGCCGCCCACCGCCTCCTTGATGCGCCGCGCGAGCGCCTGCTGCGCCTCCCTGCCTTCGACCTGCTGGTCGTAGACCAGGCCGCCCGACGCGCCGCGCGCCATCGCGAAGGCCAGCTTGGAAGGCGAGGACACGGCGGCCACCACGCGCGCGCCCAGCGCATGCGCTACCTCGACCGCGGCCGAACCCACGCCGCCCGCGGCGCCGAGCACCAGCACCGTCTGTTGCGCGCGCAGCTGGGCGGCGTCGCACAGCGCGTGGTAGGCGGTGGCATAGGCGAACATGAAGGCGGCCGCCTGCGTGCGCGGCGTGTCGGCCGGCACGCGCACGCAGCGCTGTTCGGCCACCGCGATGCGATCGGCCATGGCGCCCCAGCCGCAGCGGCCGATGACGAGATCGCCCTCGCGCAGGCTCGACACGCCCGGGCCCGCCTGCTCCACGACGCCGCAGAACTCGCTGCCCGGAACGAAGGGCCGCTCGGGCCTGACCTGGTAGAGGTCGCGGATCAGCAACCCATCGGGATAGTTGACGCCCACCGCGGCGATCCTCACGAGCACCTCGCCGTCGGCGGGCACCGGATCGGGCAGCTCCTGCCACACCAGCGTCTCCGGTCCCCCGGGGCGATGACTCACCCATGCTTTCATGTTCGGCTCCTTTGGTTGGCGCCATGATGAAAGGCCGGCCCGGCCCACGCCATGACCGCCGCGCGCAACCCGCATGGCATGGCGTGCGCGGGTCATGGGGAACGAGCGCGACGGTCATCGCGACGCAGCAAGCCTGGCGGCACCATGCGGCGATGAACGACACGTCGAAGAACGCGCCCCCATCGCCCGCCGGCCCGCTGCGCGGCCTGCGGGTCGTCGAGTTCGCGGGCCTGGGGGCCGGTTTCCTTCACCGCGATGCTGCTCGCCGACATGGGCGCGCGGGTGGTGCGCATCGAGCGGCCCGGCGCGGTGCAGATGGAGCGCGGCGCGACGATGCGCGGGCGCGAACGTCTCGCGCTCGACCTGCGCTCGGCGGAAGGCCTCGCGACGGCGCGCGAACTGCTGCGCCATGCCGACGTGGCGATAGAAGGCTTCCGGCCCGGCGTGATGGAGCGGCTGGGGCTCGGCCCTGCCGAGCTGTTCGCGTTGCGGCCCGCGCTGGTGTTCGGCCGCATGACGGGCTGGGGGCAGGAGGGGCCGCGCAGCCAGCAGGCGGGCCATGACATCGACTACCTCGCGGTGGCGGGCGCGCTGCATCCCATCGGTCCGGCCGAGGGCCCGAGCGTGCCGCTCAACCTCGTCGGCGACTATGGCGGCGGCGCGCTCTACCTGGCCGTGGGCGTGCTCGCGGCGCTGCACGATGCGGCGCGCAGCGGGCGCGGCCAGGTGGTCGATGCCGCGATCTGCGATGGCACGGTGTCACTGCTGTCGCTGATCCATGGCCTGCGCGCCGCATCGCGCTGGCGCGACGAGCGGCAGGCCAACGTGCTCGATGGCGCGGCGCCTTACTACCGCAGCTACCGCTGCGCGGACGGCCTGCATCTGGCGGTGGGCGCGATCGAGCCGCAGTTCCATGCCGAGTTCCTCGCGCGCCTCGGCCTGGACGGCCAGGAGTTCGCGCAACACGATCGCGACCGCTGGCCCGCACAGGCGCGCGCGCTCGAGGCGCTGTTCGCGCGCGAGCCGCGCGCGCACTGGGAGGCGTTGTTCGAAGGCAGCGATGCCTGCGTGGCGCCCGTCAACGGTCTCGGTGCCAGCATGCGCGACCCGCACCTCGTTGCACGACAGGCCTTCGTCGAACTCGAAGGCGAACTGCAGCCCGCACCGGCGCCGCGCTTCAGTCATTCGCCTTCGCTGCCGCGTCCCACGACGGCGGTGGTGGCCGATGCGCACTGGCTGGCGGACTGGGCGCGCCGCGCGAACCCCGGACCCTGAATCAGGACGCCGGCGGGTTCGCCCGGTACTCGGTCGGCCCCGTGCCGGTCCAGCGCCGGAAGGCCCGGTGGAAGGTGCTGTACTCGGCGAACCCCAGCCGCAGCGCGATGGTCTCGAGCTTCACATGGCCCTGGCGCACCATGTCGAGCGCCGCGCGGCGGCGCACGTCGTCGCGCAGCTCCGAGAAGCCGCAGCCCTCGTCGGCCAGGTGCCGCCGCAAGGTCACCGGTGTCATGTGGAGGCGGGCCGCCACGTCATCCAGGCTCATCGGCGTGCCCACCTGCGCGCGCAGGATGGACTTCACGCGGTCGCTGACGCGGCTGTGGTCGTAGTAGCGCGTGATGAGCGTGCGCGGCGCTTCCGAGAGGAAGCGGCTCAGGCGCTCCTCGCCGCCGATGATCGGCAGCGAGGCCAGGTGGCTCTCGAGCCGCAGCGCGGTGAACGGCTGCTCGAAGCGGATCTCGCGCGTGTCGTAGGTGCGCAGCGTCTCGGCGCTGGTGGGCCGGCGCGGGTACGAGAACTCGACCGCGGTCAGCGGAATGCGGCGGTCGACCAGCCAGCACATGAACTGGTAGAGCAGGAAGACGGTCGCGCCATGCAGGCTCACGTGCCGCTCGGGCGAGAGCGTGCGCAGCGGCTTGAGCCAGACGATGGCCTCGCCGCCCTCGCGGCGGATCTTGATCGAGAAGTCGTCGACCACCAGTGCATAGAAGCGGCCGATGACGACCAGCGCCTCGCCGAGCGTGCGGCAATTGACGATCAGCCGGCACAGGGTGTGGAAGGTGCCCGGCGGGATCGGCCGCGAGGCGATGCCCCAGGCCTCGTCGCGCGCGCGCCGCGCCAGCAGGACCAGGAAGCGCGTGAAGGCCTGCTCGGTGACGCGCAGCCCGCGCGCGTCCAGTTGCAGCGGATCGATGCCCGAACGGCGCAGCACCGCCTGGGCCTGCGCCGGCGGCAGGTCCGCGCTGCGGAGGAACAGCTGCACGAACCAGCCGGCGATCGGCGGCGGCGTGGCGCTCGGCGAGGGGCCGGGGACGGCGGTCATGAAGCGGGCGGGTGCAGGGAAAGCGCGGGCATGCGCTGCGCATTGTCGCGCCGCCCGCACGAGCGACAGCGTCAATCGGCCGTGATGTTGAAGCGCCGGCTCAGCGCCTCCCAGTGGCGGTACTCGTTCTGCATCGCGGCCGTGATCTGCTCGGGCGTCTCGCTGCTGGGCTCCAGGCCGGCCAGCTGCAGCCGGCCGACCATGTCGGGCTCCTGCAGGATGGCGCGGATCGCGTTGCGCAGGCGCTCGGCCACCGGCGCCGGCGTGCCCGCGCGCAGGAACAGCCCCCACCAGCCGGTGTAGTCGAAGCCCGCGTAGCCGAGCTCGTGCAGTGTGGGCACCTGCGGCAGCGCGGTCAGCCGCTTGCTGTGCGCCACCGCGATCGAGCGCAGTCCCTTGTCGCCCTGGCGCTCGATCGCGGTGGCGGCCGAGACGAAGGCCATCGGCACCCGTCCGCCCAGCATGTCCTGCAGCAGCGGGCTGGTGCCGCGGAAGGCCACGTGCGGCATCTCGATGTTCCAGGCCGCGCGCAGCTGCTCGCCGTAGATGTGCGAGGTCGAGCCCGCGCCATAGGAGCCGAAGGAGAAGTTGCCCGGGTTGGCCTTGGCCGCGCGCGCGAGGTCGGCCAGGTTCTGGTAGGGGCTCGACGCGGGCACCACCAGCACCACCGCCTGCCGGCCCAGCAGCACCAGCGGCTCGATGTCCTTCGCGAAGTCGTAGGGCGGCTTGCCGCGCGACAGCGCGATGTTCTGGATCAGGCTGGTGATGTGGAACAGCACCGTCAGGCCGTCGGGCGGCTGGCGCAGCAGGTATTGCGTGCCGATGAGCCCGTTGGCGCCGGCCTTGTTGTCGACCAGCACGGTGCGCGCGAGCACCTCCTGCAGGCGCTGCGCGAGCGGGCGCACCACCGGGTCGGCCGCGCCGCCGGCGGCATAGGGCACGAGCAAGGTCAGCGGCCGGGTGTCCTGCTGCGCACTGGCCAGCTCGGGCAGGCCGGCCAGCGATGCCAGCAGGGCCATCGTCCAGTGCCTGCGTCCGATGTCGATCGTCATGGTCGGGTCTCCGTCACGGTTGGGAAGCGGGCGCGGCGAGCGCGCGGTAGCGGTCGCGCACGACGCGCTTGAGCAGCTTGCCGGTCTCGGTGCGCGGCAGGTCGGTCGCGAAGTCCACGCTGCGCGGGCACTTGATGGCCGAGAGATGGGCGCGGCAGTGGTCGATGAGCTGCTGCGCGGTCGAGGCACCGGCGAGCGCGGGATCCTTGAGCTGGACCACGGCCTTCACCTCCTCGCCGAACTCCGCATGCGGCACGCCGATGACGGCCACCTCGTGCACCAGCGGATGGTCCTGCAGCAGGTTCTCCGCCTCCTGCGGATAGATGTTCACGCCGCCCGAGATGATCATGTTGGCGCGCCGGTCCGTGAGGTAGAGGTAGCCCTCCGCATCCACGTGCCCGATGTCGCCGAAGGTGCCCCAGCCCTGCGGCGTGTGGGTCTCGGCGGTCTTCACCGGATCGTTGTGGTACGCGAAGCTCGGGCCGCCCTCGAAGCAGACCAGGCCGTCGACCATCGGCGCGCATTCACCGCCGTCGTCGCCGACGATGTGCAGCACGCCCTGCTTCGCGCGGCCCACCGAGCCCGGGTGCGCGAGCCATTCGGGTGCCGAGATCGCGGTGGCGCCGGCGCGCTCCGAGCCGGTGTAGTACTCCCAGACGATCGGGCCCCACCAGTCGATCATGCGGCGCTTGACCTCGAGAGGGCAGGGCGCCGCCGCATGCAGCGCCAGCCGGTGGCTCGAGAGATCGTGGGCCGCGCGTCGTTCGGCCGGCAGCGCGAGCAGGCGGATGAACATCGTCGGCACCCATTGCGAATGGGTGACGCGCCAGCGCGCGATCGCCGCGAGCGCGCCTTCGGCATCGAAGCGGCGCATCAGGACCACCGTGCCGCCGAAGGCCACGCAACGCACGCTGAAGCGCAGCGGCGCCGCGTGATAGAGCGGCGCGGGCGAGAGATAGACGCTCGCGGGATCGAAGGCGAAGAACGAGAGCCAGTCGCCCGCGAGCGCCTTGCGCAGCTGCTGGTCCTCGAGCTTGTGCTTGATGCCCTTGGGCCGGCCGGTGGTGCCCGAGGAGTAGGCGAAGTCCAGGCCCAGGGGCCGGTCCGGCAGCGGCGGTACCGGGCCGTCGGCCTCGACGAGCGCGCGGTAGCTCGCGGCGCCTTCGACCGGGTCTTCGGCGTCGATGCAGAGCACCTCCTCGAGCGGCGCCGGCCAGGCCGAGCGCTCGGCCCAGGGCCGCAGCGCCGTCTCGGTCAGCAGGATGCGCGCGCCCGAGTCCCGCAGGATGTAGTCGATCTCGCCGGGCGTGAGGTGCGTGCTGATCGGCACGTAGTAGAGGCCGGCGCGGCGTGCCGCGAAGGTGAGCTCGAAGTATTCGAGCCGGTTGCCCAGCAGGATCGCCACCACTTCGCCGGCCTCGAGGCGGGCCGCGAGGAAGCGCGCGAGCCGCGCCGAGCGTTCGTGCAGGCGCCGGTAGTCCAGCGTTTCGCCGGTCTCGGCCAGGATGGCCGCCGGTCGCGCGGGGGCCTCGGCGGCGAATCGCGCCAGGCCGTCAAGGACGGGTTCGTTCGATGGCAAGTCGGTCTCCGTGTGGCCCTCGCCACCTGCGGCGGCGCGGACCTTGTCTCTCGTTCAATGGTCCGAGGATACGAAGCCGGGTCGGCGCGCGGCATGACCGGGCCGATCAAACTGCATGACGCGCGGCGGCGCGTCAGGCGGCGTATCAGGCGGCAGGGCCGCTCTTGCCCCAGTCGTCCACCATGCTCGTGACCAGGTGCTTGACCATCAGGCGCGTGTCGGACCAGTCCATGGTCCGCGTCATGCATGGAAACACGATCGTGCCGTGCACCGCCGCGATCAGGATGTCGGTGGCCAGGCGCGCGTTCATGGGCGGGCGCGCCAGGGTGCGGAAGAACTCGTCCACCGTGTCGTAGTAGAGCTTGAGGCTGTCCTGCACCACGGGCGACCGGCCGAAGGGCACGCCGGCGCTGCCGACCGCCGGCGCCCGGTCCACGCTGGGCGCGGGAAAGATCACCAGGAATTCCTCCATGTGCTCGAGCCAGTAGTCGGCCGTGCCGATGAAGAGCTTGAGCACGCGCCGCTGCGGACTGCGCACGCGCGCGATCAGCTCGCGCAGCTGCTCGGTCGAGGCCTGCATGTCGTGCGCGCGGATGTGGAAGAACAGGTCCTGCTGGTCGTGGAAGTACTGATAGATGGAGCCCGGCGCATAGCCGGCGGCCGCGGCGATGCGCCGCAGCGAGACGGTCGACGGCTCCTCGTCGGCGAACAGCTTGCGACCCGCGGCGATGAAGGCCTCCCGGACCTTGGCCTTGTCCTCGGGAGTTCGCGCGCGGCTGAGGACTTCGGGTTTGGACGGGCGGAATGACATGGGGTGGCTTGGCTCTGGGGCTGGGGTTCTTCCGCGCGGGGCGGTGGAGCAAAAGTATAGGCCCGGGCACGGGAAAACCCGGTTCATAAATGAACATGTGCAATTAATATCCGCCCATGACGAACGAGACCTCCACGGCGCCGGTGCGCGCCTGCTGCTGCGGCGGCGCAACGGCTGCCGAACCCGTCCAGGCGCCGACGGCGCGCCCGGCGCCCATCGATGGCCGCTTCGAGCTGGTCGACCACCATGGCCGCGCCGTCACCGAGCGCAGCTTCGGCGATCGCCATCTGCTGGTCTTCTTCGGCTTCACGCATTGCGCCGTGGTCTGTCCGCGCGAGCTCGGCAAGCTGGGCGCCGCGCTCGAGCGCCTCGGGCCGCTGGCCGATCGCATCCAGCCGCTCTACGTCACGGTCGATCCGCGGCGCGACGACCCGAAGACCATGCAGGCCTATGTCGCGCGCCAGCCCGGCGGCTTCACCGGGCTCACCGGGACGCCCGCGCAGGTCGAGGCCGCCAAGAAGGCCTTCCGCGTGTTCGCGGAACCGGTGCCGGACGCCGGCGCACCGGGCGGCTACGTGGTGCCGCACACGGCCTTCGCCTACCTGATGGCGCCCGGCGGCCGCTACCAGGCCCACCTGCCCGACGCGCTCGACATCGACGCCGTGGTCGAACGCCTGCGCCGGCACATCGTGTGACCGGGCGCAAGGCGTACTCCGCGGTCGACAGGCAGCGGGTGCGCCAGGCCTTCATCGACGCGGGCCGCCGCATCCTGGTCGAGCAGGGCGCGGGTGCGATGTCGATGCGCCACATCGCGGCCCGGGCCGGCTACTCGCCGGGCGCGATCTACCAGTACTTTCCCGACCAGCGCGCGCTGCTGGTGGCGATCCGCGAGTTCGACATGAACGCGGCCACCGACGCCATGGAGGCCTGCGCGCGGGCCACGGCCGACCCGGCGCGACGCGTGCGCGCGGTGTTCCTCGCCGCGGCGCACTACTGGCTCGCGCACCCCGACCACTTCGACGTGCTGTTCGCCGGCTCGCGCGAGCGCGTGGCGCTGCACACGCCCGAGGGGCTGCCCTTCGGGCGCTCGGCCAGCGTCGTGCGTTCGCTCGCGCTCTACCGGCAGGTCGTCGACGGCTTTCTGGCCTCGCTGCCATGCCGGCCCGTCGACACCACGCTGGCCATGGACGCGCTGATCGCGGCCACGCACGGCGTGATCGCGTTCCCGCGTGTCACGCCGAGCATGCCCTGGTCGGCGACCGAAGCGATGGTCGAGGCCGTGGTGAACGCATTGATCGGGCAGTGGATTCGCGAGGCCCAAACGGCGGCCAAGGGAAAACACCGATCTTTAAATGAACGTGTTTAATTAAAGTCCGCCACCAACGAGACGCGGCTTTCGAAACGCACGCGTCTCCTTTCGGTAACGCGCTCGAAGCGCACTCTGGAGAGCATCCGTGGCGAAACTCAATGGCGGTCAGATCCTGATCGACGTCCTCCGGCGCTTTGGCGCCGACACCGCATTCACCCTTCATGGCGGCCACCTCGATTCGGCCTACCAGGCCGCGCGCGACGCCGGCCTGCGCGTGGTCGACACGCGCCACGAGCAGGCGGCGGGCTTTGCCGCCTCGGCCTATGCGCGCAGCACCGGCCGCCTCGGCGTGGCGCTGGTGACGGCCGGCGGCGGCATCACCAACGTGGTCTCGCCGGTGGCCAATGCGCTCGCCGACTGCGTGCCGATGCTGGTCATCGGCGGCGCGGCGCCGCTGCAGGACCTCGATGCGCTGCCGGTCAACGGCGGCGTCGACCAGATGGCGGTGATGCGCTCGGTCACCAAGTGGGCCGTGCAGGTGCCACACATCAACCGCCTGGCCGATCTGGTGGGCCAGGCGATCCGCAAGGCGACCACGGGCCGCCCCGGACCGGTCTACGTCGAGATCCCGATCGATGTGATGTTCGGCCTGATCGCGCCCGAGGAGGTTCGGCACCTCGACCCGGCCGGCGCGCCGACGCGCCCCGCGCCCACGGCCGACGCGGTGGCGCGCATCGTCGCGCTGCTGCGCGGCGCGCAGCGCCCGGTGATCCTCGCCGGTGGCGGCACGCTCTATGCGGGCTGCGCCGCCGAGCTGCGCGCCTTCGCCGAGCGCTCCGGTATTCCCGTGCTCACCAATGCCAAGTCGCGCGGCGTGCTGCCCACCGACCATGCGCTGTGGGGCCGCGGCTATGCCACGCTGGCACCGGCGCGCGGCCAGGGCCTGGTGCCCGACCTGCTGCTGGTGCTGGGCGCGCGCTTCGGCATCTATACCGGCGGCCGCCGCAAGTCCTTCCTGCCGGCCGAGGCGAAGATCGTCCAGGTCGACATCGAGCCCGGCGAGATGGGGCGCATCCGCGAACCCGACCTCTCGGTGACGGCCGACTGCGGCGAAACCCTGCGTGCGCTGCTGAGCGCCACCGAGTCCGAGCCGCTGCCCGACACCAGCGCATGGGCGCATCGCCTGTGCGCCGTCGGTGCCGCGTCGAAGCAGAACTTCGCGCAGGTGGCGGCGGCCGAGAGCGGCCCCGTGCATCCCTATCGCCTCGCGGTGGCGGTGGCGGCGGCACTGCCGCGCGATGCGGTGGTCTGCCTCGACGGCGGCGAATCGCATTCGTGGATCGACATGACGGCGCACAGCGACGCGCCCGGCCGCTGGCTCGGCCACGGCTACGTGGGCTGCATGGGCGAGGGCCTGCCGCTGGCGGTCGGCGCGCAGGTGGCCAACCCCGGGCGGCGCGTCGTGCTGTTCACCGGCGACGGCTCGATCGGCTTCAACTTCGCCGAGTTCGACACCCTGGTGCGGCACGGGCTGCCGGTAGTCGTGGTGGTCAACAACGACCAGATGTGGGGCATGTCGGCGCACGGGCAGGACCTGATGTACGGCGAGGGCCGGCGCATGGTCAGCGACCTGGGCCGCACGCGCTACGAGCAGGCCGCGGCCGGCTTCGGCTGCCACGCGGAGTTCGTCGAGGACGTGGCGCAGCTCGACGCGGCGCTCGCGCGCGCGCTGGCATCGAACCGGCCGGCCTGCGTCAACGTGATGACCGACCCCGCCGTGATGCACCCGATCACGCAGCGCTTCGTCGGCCGCATGGCCGAGCGCGATGCCGAGCGCAACTTCGTTCCCTATGCCGACGACCTGGAGGCCTGAGATGACCTTGCCAGGCAAGAGACTCGAGGGCCGCGTGGCCCTGGTCACCGGCGCGGGCTCCGGCATCGGGCGCGCCATCTGCGTGCGCCTGGCCGAGGAGGGCGCGCGCCTCGCCTGCCTCGACCGCGATGCCGCCGCCGCGCGTGCCACCGCCGATGCGATCGGCGGCGGCGCGCTGGCGATCGCCGCGGACGTGGCGAACGCCGCCGACATGCATCGCGCCGTCGAGGCCACGGCCGCCGCCTTCGAGCGGCTCGACATCGCCGTCAACGCGGCCGGCGTGGGTGCCAGCGCGCGCCTGGTCGACACCACGCTCGAGACCTGGCAGCGCGTGCTCGACGTGTGCCTCACGGGCGTCTTCGTCTCGCTGCAGGCGCAGGCGCGGCAGATGCTCGCGCAGGGCGGCCCGGCGGTGATCGTCAACATCGCCTCGACGAATGCGCGGCAGCCCGGCGAGGGGCTCGCGGCCTATTGCGCGGCCAAGGCCGGCATGGAGATGCTCGGGCGCGTCGCGGCGCTCGAGCTTGCGGCGCAGGGCATCCGCGTCGCGTCGGTGGGGCCGGGCCTCACCGACACGCCGATGGTGGCGCGCCTGCTTGCCGACCCGGTCGCGCGCGAGGCCTTCTTGGACAACATCCCGCTGCAGCGCCCGGCCCGGCCCGAGGACATCGCGGCGGCGGTCGCCTACCTCGCGAGCGACGACGCGGCCTACGTGACGGGCCAGACCCTCTACGTGGACGGCGGTGCCTCGATGCAGCGCTACCCGAGCCTCGCCGCGCGCAAGCCGTCGGCGCCGGCCGCCTGAGCCCGCCCCTGGAGAAACGCATGAAAGCACTGGTCTACGTGGGCGACGCGACGGTCCGCCAACTGGAGGTTCCCGCGCCGCGTCCCGGAAGCGGGGAAGTCATGGTCCGCGTGCTGCAGGCGGGCGTCTGCGGCACCGACATGTGCGTGGTGCGCGACGAGCGGCCCAAGGCCGAGGCGCCGATGACGCTCGGCCACGAGTTCGTCGGCCTGCGCGAGGACACCGGCGAGCGCGTCATCGTCAATCCGCTGCTGGCCTGCGGCTGCTGCCGCGCCTGCGGCGAAGGCCGCGCCCACCTGTGCGAGCGCCGCCAGGTGATCGGCGTGCACCGCGACGGCGGTTTCGCCGAGGCGGTCGCGGTGCCCGAGGGCAATCTCGTGCCGGCGGGCCACGCGACGATCACGCAGGCCGCGATGGCCGACCCGATCGCCACCGCGCTGCATGCCTACCGACTCGGCGCCGCCGCGATCGGCAGCGGGCCGGTCGCGATCCTCGGCGCGGGCTCGATCGGGCTGTCGCTGCTGTTCGTGCTCAAGCGCTTCGGCGTGAAGGACGTGACGGTGACCGACCTGTCGGCCGAGCGCCGCGCCTTCGCCGACGCGGGCGGTGCCGACCGCACGGCCGAGGCCATCGAGGGCAGCTTCGACGTGGTCTTCGATTCGGTGGGCGCGGTCGCCACGCGGCGCGACGCCGCGCTCAAGGTGCGCCCGGGCGGCGTGGCGGTGCTGGTCGGCCTGCACAGCGCCGACCTGGCGTTCCCGGCCGGGCCGCTGATCGGCGGCGAGCGCACCGTGAATGGATCGTTCGGCTACACGCCCTACGAGTTCCGCGAGGCCGTCGCGATGCTCCCCGACCTCGACACGCGCTGGGTGCATGCCGTGCCCTTCGCGCAGGCCGAGCAGATGTTCACGCGGCTGCTCGAAGGCAGCCTGCCACCCGGCCAGATCAAGCTGCAGATGCGCATGAGCGCCTGACCCACAACTAGACGGAGAAAACCATGAGAGCTTTTCATTCGCCATGCCCTTCTCGCCTTCGCGGGGCTCGCCGTCGGCGCCGCCGCGCAGGCCCAGGGCGAGCCGATCCCGCATCGGCGCCATCCTGTCGGTGACGGGCCCGGTAGGGTTCGTCGGCGACCCGCAGCAGAAGACGCTGGAGCTGCACGTCAAGCGGCTGAACGAGCAGGGCGGCGTGCTGGGCCGCAAGATCGCGCTCACGATCTACGACGACCAGTCCGACCCGAACAACGCCAATACCTTCGCCAAGCGCTTGGTCGACACCGACAAGGTCGACGTGCTGCTGGGCGGCACCGTCACGCCGACCGCGATGGCGATCGTGCCCTATGCCGAGCGCGCCGGCGTGCCCTTCGTCTCCACGGGCGGCGGGCTCGCGCTGGTCGATCCGGTGAAGAAGTGGGTCTTCAAGACGCCGCACTCCGACCGCATGGTGGCCGAGCGCATCCTGCAGGACATGCAGGAGCGCGGCATCAAGCGCATCGCGCTGCTGTCGGAGACCAGCGGCTTCGGCCAGTCGGGCCGCAAGGAGGTCACGGCGGCGGCGGCCCGCTTCGGCATCACGGTCGTGGGCGAGGAGAGCTACGGCCCGAAGGACACCGACATCACGCCGCAGTTCACCCGCCTGCGCAACCTGCAGGACCTGCAGGCGATGCTGGTCTTCTGCGGCGCGGGCACCAGCCCGGCCGTCGCGATCAAGAACTACGCGCAGATGGGCTTCAAGCTGCCGGTCTACATGCCGCATGCCGCGGTCAACCAGGAGTTCATCAAGCTCGGCGGCGCGCCCACCGAAGGCGTGCGCATGCCGACCACGGGCTTCGTGGTGCCCGACGCGCTGAAGGACGGCGATCCGCAGAAGGCGCCTTCGCTCGACTACTACCGCAGCTTCAAGGAGGCCTACAAGGTCGACGCCTCGCCCTTCGGCGGCAACGTGGCGGATGCGCTGGCCATCGCGGTCGACGGCATCAAGCGCGCCAACGGCACCGACAAGGCGAAGCTGCGCGACGCGATCGAATCGACCAGGGGGCTCGTGGGACTGAACGGCACCTTCACCATGACGCCGGCCAACCACAACGGCCTGACGACCGACTCGCTGCGCATCATCGAGGTGCGCAACGGCCGCTTCGAGCTCGTCAAGTGAGCACGCTACCGCGCCGGCATGGGGGCCACCATGTTCTCTGAACTGCTGCAGTTCCTCTTCTCCGGCCTGACGGTCGGCGCGATGTACGCGCTCGCGGCGCTCGGCTATGCGCTGATCTACAACGCGAGCCACATCGTGAACTTCGCGCAGGGCGAGTTCATCATGCTCGGCGCCATGACGGCGGCGGCCATGGTCGAGGCCGGCAGCGGCCTGCCGCTGGCGATCGCCGTGGCCATCGTCGCGTCGGTGCTCACCGGCGCCTGCATGGAGCGGCTCGCGGTGCGGCCCGCGCGCGGCGCGCCGCTGATCACGCTGCTGATCATCACGCTGGGCGTCGCGCTCGTGATCCGCGGCGTGGTGCAGGTCGTGCTCGGCAAGGGCAACCATGCGCTGCCCGCGTTCTCGGGCGATGCGCCGCTGCGCGTCGCGGGCGCCACGCTGGTGCCGCAGAGCCTGTGGGTGCTGGGCGTGACCTTGGCGGTGGTGGTGCTGCTGGCCTGGTACTTCGGCCGCACGCTCTCGGGCAAGGGCATGCTCGCGACCTCGCACAACCCGCTGGCCGCCGCGCTGGTGGGCATCGGCACCGACCGCGTGATGCTGGTGTCGTTCGCGATGTCGGGCGCGCTGGGCGCCATCGGCGGCGTCATCACCGCGCCGATCACCTTCACGAGCTACGACGCGGGTGTGGTGCTCGGCCTCAAGGGCTTCGCGGCCGCCGCGCTCGGCGGCATCGGCAGCGGGCCGGGCGCGATCGTCGGCGGCCTGGTGCTGGGCGTGATGGAGGCGCTGGCCGCAGGCTACGTCTCCGCCGCCTACAAGGATGCGGTGGCCTTCGTGCTGATCCTGCTGGTGTTGATGTTCTTGCCACGCGGCCTGTTCGGCGTGCGGGTGACGGAGCGCGTATGAGATTTCCCACCCGCCATGCCGGCCTTGCGCTGCTCGCGGCCTTGCTGCTGCTGTTCCCGGTGCTCGGGCCGAGCGGCTTCGCCTACGACATCGCGATCCGCATCGCCATCAACGCGGTGGTCGTGATCGGCCTCAACCTGCTGTTCGGCTACGCGGGGCAGATCAGCCTGGGGCACGCGGCCTTCTTCGGCTTCGGTGCCTACGCCTCGGCGATCCTGACCACGCATTTCGGCTGGCCGCCGCTGGCCGCGCTGGCCGCCGGCGCGGCGGCGACGGGCGTGCTGGCCTTCGTGGTCGCGCGGCCGATCCTGCGGCTGGCCGGTCATCACCTGGCGATGGCCACGCTGTCGCTCGGGTTGATCGCGACCATCGTCTTCAACAACGAGACCCGCTGGACCGGCGGCTCGGACGGCATGACGGTGCCGGCGCTGTCGGTGTTCGGGTGGTCGCTGTCGGGCGAGCCAGCCTGGTATGCGTTCACCGCGGCGCTGCTGCTGCTCGCGACCTGGGCCGCGTCGAACCTGGTCGACTCGCCGGCCGGCCGCGCGCTGCAGGCCATCCGCGGCTCGGAAGTCGCGGCGCGCACCGTGGGCATCGAGGCCGGCCGCTTCAAGACGCGCGTGTTCGTGCTGTCGGCCGTGATGGCCAGCGTAATGGGCAGCCTGATGGCGCATTACGTCGGCTTCCTCACGCCCGCGGCCGCGGGCCTCACGCGCTCGGTCGAGTTCGTGATGATGGTGGTGCTGGGCGGCACCGCCTCGGTCTTCGGATCGATCGTCGGCGCGGCCATCATCACCTTGCTGCCGCAGGTGCTGCATGCCTTCGAGTCCTTCGAGACCTTGCTGCTCGGGATCATCCTCACGGCCGCCATGATCTTCATGCGCGCGGGCATCGTGCCGACCCTGAAGGGCTTGTTCGCCAGGAGGCCTTCATGAGCGCGCTGGCCAAGCCGGTGGTCGATGCGCTGAAGGTCGAGGGGCTGTCGATCGCCTTCGGCGGCGTGAAGGCGATCCAGGACCTGAGCTTCGAGGTGCATGCGGGCACGGTGCACGCGATCATCGGTCCCAACGGCGCCGGCAAGACCACGCTGATCAACCTCGTGACCGGCATCTACCGGCCCACGGCCGGCCGCATCGCGCTGTTCGGCAGCGACGTCGACGGCACGCCGCCCGAGCAGCTCGCGCGCAGGGGGCTGAGCCGCACCTTCCAGAACCTGCAGGTGTGCATGAACATGAGCGCGGTCGACAACGTGATGATCGGCGCCCACCTGTCGCTCGGCACGGGCCTGCTGCGCGGCATGTTCCGCCCGCCCGCGCTGCGCCGCGCCGATGCGCAATGCCGCGAACGGGCGCTCGAGCTGATGGACTTCGTCGGCGTCGGCGCGCATGCCAAGGCGCAGGCGAGCCAGCTGTCCTATGGCGCGCTCAAGCGGCTGGAGATCGCGCGCGCATTGGCCGCCTCGCCGCGGCTGCTGCTCATGGACGAGCCGGCCGCCGGGCTCAATCACACGGAGACGGCACAGATCGAGGTGCTGATCCGCCGGATCGCCGAGAACGGCACCACGGTCGTGCTCGTCGAGCACGACATGAAGCTGGTGATGGGCGTGTCGGACCGCATCCTGGCGCTGCACTACGGCCGCCGCCTGGCGCTCGGCAGCACGGCGCAGGTGCGCAACGACCCCGAGGTGATCGCCGCCTACCTGGGGGCCGAGGCATGAACGCCGTACCCGCGATGCAGGAGGACCGCTCGATGAAGACGCTGCTCGAGGTGCGGGGCCTGACCAGCCACTACGGCCGCATCCAGGCGCTGCACGCCGTCGACCTCGCGGTGCGCGAAGGCGAGCTGGTGGCGCTGGTGGGTGCCAACGGCGCGGGCAAGACCACGCTGCTGCGCGCCATCTCGGGCGTGCAGCCGGTCTCGTCCGGCGCCATCGCCTTCGATGGCGAGCCGATCGTGCGCGCGCCCTGCGCCGTGCGCGTCAAGCGCGGCATCTGCCAGGTGCCCGAGGGCCGGCAGGTGTTCGGCCCGATGACGGTGGAGGACAACCTGCGGCTCGGCGCCTTCGTGCGCAACGATCCCGCGCAGGTCGAGAGCGACCTGGCGGCGATGTACGCGCTGTTCCCCATCCTCGGCGAGTTCCGGCGCCTGGCGGCCGGCACGCTGTCGGGCGGGCAGCAGCAGATGCTGGCGATGGCGCGCGCGCTGATGGGCCGGCCACGCCTACTGCTGCTCGACGAGCCCTCGATGGGGCTGGCGCCGCTGATCGTGAAGGAGATCTTCGGCGTCATCGGCCGGCTGCGCGACGAAGGCAAGACCATCCTGCTGGTGGAGCAGAACGCGCGCGCCGCGCTGGCCATCGCCGACCGCGGCTACGTGATCGAGACCGGCCGCATCACGCTCGAAGGCCCGGGCCGCGCGCTGCTCGCCGACCCCGCGGTGCAGGCCGCCTACCTCGGCATGTGAGGGAGATGAAGATGCGACACGAGATCACTGCGCACGAATGCGCGACCCCGCGGCACACCACCCGCTACCTGGCGGCCGGCCTGGCCGACGGGCCGCTGATCGTGTTCGTGCACGGCTGGCCCGAACTGGCCGTGAGCTGGCGCCACCAGATCGAGTGCTTCGCGGCGCTCGGTTTTCGCGTGGTGGCGCCCGACATGCGCGGCTACGGCGGCTCGACCGTGCATCCGGCATGCGAGGACTACGCGATGGAACAGATCGTGCAGGACATGGTCGAGCTGCTCGCGCACCTCGGGCGCGACCGGGCGATCTGGGTCGGCCACGACTGGGGCTCGCCGGTGGTCTGGAGCATGGCCAGCCATCATGCGGACAAGTGCCTGGGCGTCGCGAGCCTGTGCGTTCCCTATCTGCCGAGCGGCTTCACGCTCGACAGCCTGCTGCCGCTGGTCGACCGTGCCGTGTATCCGCAGGCCCTGTATCCGGCGGGCCAGTGGGACTACCAGTGCCACTACCAGGAAAGCTTCGAGGCGGCGCGGGCCGCGCTCGAGGCCGATCCGCGGCGCACCGTCAAGGCGCTGATGCGACGCGGCAATCCGGAGGGGCGCGGCAAGCCCTACCGCACCGCGACGATGCGGCGCGACGGCGGCTGGTTCGGCGGCGCGGGCATCGCGCCCGACCTGCCGCGCGACGCCGCCGTGCTCTCCGAGGAGGCGCTCGCCGAATATGCCGAGCGACTGGGCCGCAACGGCTTCTTCGGTCCCGACGCCTGGTACATGAACATGGCGCGCAACGCTGCCTTCGCGGCCACCGCGCCCGCCGCGGGGCGGCTCGCGATGCCGGTGCTGTTCCTGCATGCCGCCTTCGACTGGATCTGCGAGACCCGCGACTCGCGCCTGGCCGCGCCCATGCGCGCGATGTGCGGCGACCTCAGCGAGGCCGTGGTCGACAGCGGCCACTGGATGCAGCAGGAGCAGCCCGAACGCGTCAACGCCTGCCTGGCGGCCTGGATCGCCCGGCGCATCGAACCCGAGGAGAAGACCGCATGACCACCGCCGAAGCCCACGACACCCTCACCGACCGCCAGGCCGGGCACCTGCGCCACTTCGCCAACCTCGCGCGCCAGCCGCCCAACGACTGGTCGCTGATGCAGGGGCGCGGCGCGGGCCAGGACGACTTCGGCGGCTACCGCTTCCAGCTCTCGTACATGGCCTATGCGCTGGCGCTGGCGCATCGCCATCGCCTGCCGGCCGCGCCGGGCGCGTTCAAGCCGGTCTTCGAGCGCCTGGTCGAGAAGATGCTGCTGCCCGAGGTCTGGATGTACTGGGCGCGCGTCAGCCGCGGCGGCAGCGTGTTCAACCTGCACCTGTCGGACCGGCTCGAGGAGCAGTGGGATCCGGTCGCGCGCGACAACATCATGTACAGCGCCTACGTGCAGTCGATGGCGCTGCTCTACGACTACCTGTTCGACGATCACCGCTACGCCGCGCACGGCGCGCTCACCTTCAGCTACTGGTCCTTCTTCTGGGGCGGCAAGGAGCGGCGCTACGAGTACGACCAGAACAGCCTCAACGAGACCGTGTACTGGCAGATGGTCGAGAGCGGCTACCTGGGCGTGGCCTGCGAGCCCAACTGCGTGTTCCAGATCTGCAACCAGCCGGCCATCCTCGGCTTTCGTATGCACGACCTGGTCAATGGCCGCTCGGTGGCGGCCGAGGTCACCGAGGCCTACCAGAAGGCCTGGTCGCAGTTCGGCCGGCTGGGCGCCAACGGCCACTACAACATGATGATGGCGCAGGACACGCAGGTCGTGCGCGACAACGCCGGCCCCTCGCCCTGGGCCGACGCCTGGTGCGGCACGCTCATGAACATGTGGAACCGCGAGTTCGTGCACAGCCACTATCCCGCGCAGATCCGCGACTGGCTGGTCGAGGGCCGCGACGGCGCGCTGTCGGTGCGCTCGGCCGAGCGGCCGCTGATCATGGGCCAGGCGGTGGTCAACGACGATTCCGATTTCGGCTGGGCCGCGACCTGGGCCTCGGAGATGGGCGATGCCGCGACGCTGGCCGGCCTCGAGCGCCATGCCGAGCGCCACATGGCGCCCACCTGGCGCGATGGCGGCTTCTACTTTCCGCGCAACGACGCGCCGCAGGACGCCGAGGGCCATCGCACGCTGATGGAGCCGATGTGCGGCAACGTGCTGATGGGCTATGCGGCGCTCAACGTGCCCGACGGGCTCTGGAAGCTCTACAACGAACCCATCGCCGCCGAGGAGCGCCGCCATCCCGCGCTGGTGGAAGTGGGCGATGCCGTGGACGTGCTGCAGGCCCGTTTCGATCCGGCGTCGCGGCGGCTCCGGTTCGCGCTGCGCCGCTGCGCCGGCGCGCGCGGCGGCCTCGAGGTCGTCATCGGCCGGCTGGCCGAACAGGGGCGCTGGACGCTCGCGCTCGATGGCCGCGAGGTGGCCGCGGGCAGCGGCCGTGCCGTGAGCCGAAGCACCTTTCCGGCGCTGCGAACCAGCGAGTGCGGCCTGCTGCTCGAATGCGGCGGCCTGGCGGAAGCGGGGCGATTCGTGCTGAGCTTCGACGCTCAGTAGGGCTGCCGCGCGCCGCGCGACGCCACGAGCTGGTGTTCGATGGCCGCCTTGTCGATGACCGACCACACGCGCGCGATCCGTCCGTCGACGAACTCGTAGAAGACGTTCTCGGCGAACGACACCTTCAGGCCGTCGACGTCGAGGTCCAGGAAGCGTCCCTTCGGCGTGCAGTCGAAGCGCAGCCGGCTTGCGACGCGCGGCGCGTCCACGACCAGCAGCTCCAGCTCGAAGCGCAGGTCGGGAATGTCGTCGAAGTCCTTCTCGAGCATGCGGCGGTAGCCCGCGACGCCGAGGTGGACGCCGTTGTGGCTGACCTCCTCGTGCACATGGCGGCCCAGCGCGCCGAAGTCCCGCGCGTTGAGGCAGTCGAGGTAGGCGCGGTAGGCATGGTCGAGTGGGAGGCTTGCGGAGGTCATCGGGTCGCGGTGTCGTGGGTCGGGCAGCACATTGTGCGCAACCCATGCATCCCGCCCGACAGGGCCATGAGCTCGACCTGCCCGCCCCGGGGATCGCGCCACGGGAACTCCATGGCCGCCAGCACCGTGTACTCGGCGGCCCTGGCTTCGTGGTGCGGCGTGCCGGCGTCCTCGGCCAGCGAGGGATGGCACATCAGCACGTCGCCGCTGCGCGCGGCGGACAGCCAGGCGAGCAGGCGCTGCCGGTAGCCCGCCACCCCGCCCGCGAAGTTGTAGACCCCCAGCAGGCCCCGGCTCGTCGGGATCGAGCGCCGCGCGGCGTCGCGCACCAGCGCGCGGCCTCCCAGCGCATGGATGACCCGGGGCTTGAACGCGGCCGCGCCGGGCCGCGTGTTGCGCAGCCATGGCGGCGCGGCCGCGTAGCGGCGCGACAGCTCCTCGAGCAGCAGCTCGCGCACCATCGGCAGCTGGTGCACGTGCCGGTGGCCGTCGACGAAGGCGGGCGCGCGGCCCAGGCCGTCCTCGAAGCGCGCGAGCTGCCCGGCGATGGTCTGCCGCAGGCGTGCCCGCGGCATGGACCGCGCGTAGCAGCGCAGCACCAGCGCACCGAGGCCGGGCTCCTCGGCGCCCGCGGTTCGTGGCGGGGTCAGGTCCAGGTGCAGGCCCACGTCGACGCACGCGGCATCGACGCGCCGCAGCGCGGGCAGCCCCCGGGGCCAGGCCTCGCGCAGCACCAGGCAGCCGGTGGCCGAGAGATTGCGCCGCGCGATCAGGTCGAGCACCGCCGCGTTGATGCCCGCGCTCATGCCGAAGTCGTCGGCGCAGATGCAAAGCCGTTGCGTTGCGGCGACGTGCGAGGTCATGGCTCCTCGGTCTCCAGGCCGTGGCCGCGCTGCTCGCGCACCACGTAGACGGGCCGGCCCTTGACCTCCTCGAAGATGCGCGCGACGTACTCGCCGAGGATGCCGGTGGAGATCATCTGCACGCCGATGAAGAACATCAGGCTCACGACGATGGTCGACCAGCCCGACACCTCGTTGCCGAAGCACATGTAGTCGAGCACCACGTAGCTGCCGTAGCCGAAGGCCGGAACCGCGAGCAGCAGGCCGGCCACGCTGACCATGCGCAGCGGCCAGGTGGTGAAGGAGGTGAGGCCGTCGAGCGCCAGCTTGACGAGGCGCCGCGCGTTGAAGCGGCTGCGCCCCTCGGCGCGCGGCGCCGGCGTGTAGGGCAGCGCCACGGCGCGAAAGCCGACCCAGGCGTACAGGCCCTTCATGAAGCGGCTGCGCTCGGGCAGCTTCAGCAGCGCATCGACCACCTTGCGGTCCATGAGCCGGAAGTCGCCCGCGTTCTCGGGCACCGCGAAGCGGTCGGAGGCGTTGAGCAGCCGGTAGAACAGGCGCGTGCTCAGCGTCTTGAGCGGCCCCTCGTCGCGGCGGTCCTCGCGCACCGCATAGACCACCTCGGCGCCCGCGCGCCACTGGTCGATCATGGCGCGCACCAGCGCGGGCGTGTGCTGCATGTCGCCGTCGAGCAGCACCACCGCGTCGCCGCGCGCCGCGCCCAGGCCGGCGGTCAGGGCCGCTTCCTTGCCGAAGTTGCGCGACAGCGAGAGGCTGCGGATGCCCGGCCGCTCGCACCAGGCGCCGAGGACGAGCTCGGTGTCGTCGGTGCTGCCGTCGTTGACCACGATCACTTCCCAACGCAACTGGGTGGCGCGAAGCATGCGCTCGAGTTCGGGCAGCAGGGCGCCCAGGTTGCGTGCTTCGTTGAAGCAGGGAACGACGCACGAGATGCTCGGTATCGCAACCGCTCGTGGCCTCTGCAGCCTGGAGAACTCGGGGATGGGTGCGTTCATGATGGGGCTGGCGGCACGACGCGTACCGTGACAGGGAATGGGCCGGAGATTACGAGCTTGTGCATGGGAAAGCACTCGATTCCATGTGCGCGATGCACCCCATTCGGCCGGGTCAGTGCGGGGTCAGCATGGCCGGCTCCACGCGCATCGCGACGCGTCGAAACCATCGTTCGCGAAGTCAGGCGGCGGTGAGGTGCGGCCCCTATAAATCCCGCCCATGACTTCCGGATCGACGCCCGTGCCGGGCCGCTTTCTCCCCACTGCCGATGCCACCGCCACGGGCGGCGCGCCGATGGAGCGCTGGGTGCCCGCGCTGCTCGTGGCGCTGGTGCTGGCATGGGCCTGGCCGATGGTGGCGCTCGATGTCACGCCGCCCTGGGACAACGTGGAGGAGCTGTTCTGGAGCGGCAGCCTGCAGTGGGGCTACTACAAGCATCCGCCGCTGCCGAGCTGGCTGCTGAGCCTGCCGGTGGCGCTGCTCGGCCGGCAGCCGTGGCTGACCTACGTGGGGGGCGTGGGCTGCGGCGTCGGCGCGCTCTACCTGCTGTGGCGCTGGTCGCGCGAGATGATGACGCCGGCGCGCGCGGCCTTCGCGCTGCTGCTGGGCACGCTGGTCACCTACCACGTGCAGCGCGCGGTGGTCTACAACCACAACACGGTGCAGCTGCTGCCGCTCGCGGGCTACTGGTGGATGCTGTGGCGCGTGCTGCGGCCGGCCGGGAGCGGGCGCGCCGACTGGGTCTGGCTCGGGCTGTTCGCGGCCCTGTCGATGCTCACCAAGTACAGCGCCGCGGTGCAGTTCGCCGTGGGCCTGGGCTTCGTGGTCCGCCAGGGCCTGTGGCGCGATGCGCGCGTGCGGCGCGACCTGCTGCTGGCCAGCGCGCTGGCGCTGGTGCTGCTGGCGCCGCACCTGTGGTGGGTGCTGCAGCATGGCGACACCACGGTGCTCTATGCACGCCACTCGGTCCATTCGGTGCATGCAGCCGGCAGGCACCTGCTGCCGCGGCCGGTGTTCGTGCTGCTGGTCCAGCTCGCGCGGCTGTCGCCGATGCTGCTGTTCATCGGCTGGGCCTGGTTCGCGCAGCGGCGCGAAGCGGCCACGCAGCCGGCGCCGCTGCCCGCGGCATTCGACCGGCGCTTCCTGGCCTGGGCGACCCTCGGTCCCACCGTGCTGGTGCTGGTCGCTTCGGCCTTGCTGCATTCGCGGCTGATTCCGGCCTGGCTCACGACCTTCTTCCTGCCGCTGGGCGTATGGGCGGCTGCCTCGCTGCCGTGGCTCGACGTGGAGCGCTGGAGCCGGCGCCGCTGGCAGGCGGTGCTGGCGGTGGTGGGAGTGCTGCACATCGCCACCGCCTGGGCCTATGCGGGGGTCGACGGCGTCTGGAGCGCGCGGGCCGGCCGCGCGACACGCGCCAACCTGCCATCGCAGCGGATCGCGGCGGCGGTGGAGGCGACATGGCGCGATCGCATGGGCGAGCGTCCGCTGACGCTGCTGGTCGGCGACACCTGGTTCGCGGGCGCCGTCGCGCTGCGGATGGATCCCGGCGTGCGCCTGCTCATCGACGGCGACGAGCGAACCTCGCCCTGGCTGGCACCGGGCGTGCTGGCGCGCGAGGGTGGCATGGTGCTGATGCTCGACACGCGGCCGTTCCAGGCTGAGGGGCCATTGCTCGAGCCCTTGATGAAGACCGTGGATTGCGCCGGCAGCATGGAGCTGCCCTGGACCGGTGAGGGGCCCGAGCGCCGCGTGCTGCTTCGTTGGGGCATCGTGCTGGCGGAGAACGAACGGGGCGCGCCGGGCATCGCCTGCGGTCACGATCCGCGCGCGAGCGCGGCGCGCTGAGCCGACGGCTCGCTGCTGCTCGTGGAGCCGGGGTACTTCGACGCCGCATGACAGGGGAGCGGGACCGGGAGACCCGCCAGCGCTGGAGAGGCGGTGCGGCGTGCTGCGTGCGCCCAGGGGGCCCACCTATAATTCACCCCCGATGCCGGCCCCCGGCATCACTCTCGACTGCAGGCGCCTCGTCCCGCGACCGCGCCTTCCCCCCGCTTCCCCCGATGTCTGCGCCCGTGCCCCCGTTCGTTCCCGATCCCGCCGGATCGCTTCCCACGTCTCGTCTTTCGCCTCCGCGGCTTCGCAACGCCGTCGCCAGCGCGCAAGTGCTGCCCGACCCGCGCCGCTGAAGGCCGACGCGTGCAAGACCTCTTCTCCCGGCGCCGGCCCGGTGCTGGCCTTCATGGCCTGCGTCGCCCTCGCCACCTACGCCCAGAACCTCACCGGCTTCGCCTTCAGCCTGATCCTGCTCGGCCTGGTGTCGGTGTTCCACATCGCGAGCGTCGGCGACGCGGCCAACGCGGCCACGGTGCTGAGCCTGATCAATGCCTGGACCTACTTCCGCGCGCGGCCCGGGCCGGTGCCGTGGCAGCTGATGAAGCCGGCGCTCAATGGCAGCACGGTGGGCGTGATCGTCGGGCTGATGCTGCTGACCTGGCTCAGCGGCAGCGCGGTCGACTGGCTGCGCGCGCTGCTGGGGGTGTCGATCCTCGGCTGCGCGGTGCTGCTGGTGTTGCAGGCGAAGCCGCTGCCGGCGATCTCGGGGCGCAGGAGCTTCGCCATCGTCGGCTGCCTGTCGGGCGTGCTCGGCGGGCTGTTCTCGAGCTCGGGGCCGCCGATCGTGTTCCACATGTACCGGCAGCCGCTGGACCGCGAGCTGGTAAGGCGCGCGCTGCTGCTGATGTTCGCGTTCAACTCGCTGGTGCGGCTCGTGATCGTGGTGCCGACCGGGCACTTCTCGTGGCGTGCCGCGCTGCTCGCGGCCTGTGCGATGCCGGTGGTCTATGCGGCCACCCGGTTGCATCACCGGCTGCCCAACCGGCTGCAGCCGCGCACGCTCAAATGGCTGGTGGGCGGGCTGCTGGCCGCCGCGGGCTCGACGCTGTTCGCCGCGGCCTGGGCCGCGATCGCGCACGGCTGACGCCACCGGTCGCGGTGGCCTGGCACCGTCCTGCCTTGCCCGCACGAGGCAATGGCTTACACGCGAAGTGCTCGAAACGCCCCTGTCGCGGGGCATCCCGCGCGCGAGAATTCCAGTCAGAATTTGTTGTGGTTGATGAGTTGCACCGCCGCTGCCGATGAAGCAGTGACCCTCTTCCTGGACCACCACGTGGCATGCAGAGCGGCCTGGGTCATCCCGGGCGTGTATTCCTCCAAAAAAACGCTTTGCTGTCATGCCATCCTCACTCACCTCCACGGGCATCCCGGGCCTCGACGACATCCTCGGCGGCGGGTTGCCCGCCCAGCATCTCTACCTGGTCGAGGGCACGCCGGGCACCGGCAAGACCACCCTCGCGCTGCAGTTCCTGCAGGCCGGCCGCGCTGCCGGCGAGCGCGGGCTCTACGTCACCCTGTCCGAAACCTCCGAGGAACTGACCGAGGTCGCGGCCTCGCACGGCTGGTCGCTCGAGGGCATCGAGGTCTACGACCTGGTGAGCGACGAGGGGCTCAGCGAGGAGGCCGAGCAGACGGTGTTGCATCCCTCGGAGTTCGAGCTCGGGGAGACTACGCGCGACGTCATGCGCCTGGTCAACGAGCAGAAGCCGCAGCGCGTGGTCTTCGACAGCCTGTCGGAGATGCGGCTGCTGGCCCAGAGCGCGCTGCGCTACCGGCGCCAGATCCTCGCGCTGAAGCGCTTCTTCGCGCAGCGCGGCTGCACCGTGCTGATGCTCGACGACCGCTCGGGCGGCGATGGCGACCAGCACCTGCACAGCATCGCGCACGGCGTGCTGCACCTGGAGCAGAACGCCAACGACTATGGCGCCGACAAGCGGCGGCTGCGCGTGGTGAAGCTGCGCGGCGTGAAGTTCCGCAGCGGCGAGCACGACTTCAACCTCGACCGCGGCGGGCTGCAGGTGTTTCCGCGCCTGGTGGCCAGCGAGCGCGAGCAGCGGATCGACGAGCGCCTGGTCTCGACCGGCACCGCGGCGCTCGACACCCTGCTGGGCGGCGGCCTGACACCGGGCAGCAGCCTGCTGCTGGCCGGACCCGCGGGCGTGGGCAAGACCACCACTGCGATCAGTTGCGCCGTGGCCGCCGCGCGGCGCGGCTCGAAGGTGGCCTACTACCTGTTCGACGAGGGCCTGGGCACGCTGCGGCAGCGCTCGCGGGCGCTGGGGCTCGACGTCGAGCCCTACATGAGCTCGGGCCACATCACGATCCGCACGCTGGATCCGGCCGAGGTCTCGCCGGGCCAGTTCGCGCACTCGGTGCGCATGGCGGTGGAGCAGGACGGCGTGCAGATGGTGGTGATCGACAGCCTCAATGCCTACCTGCACGCCATGCCCGGCGGCAAGTACCTGATACTGCAGATGCACGAGCTGCTGGCCTACCTGAACCTGCGCGGGCTCACCACGCTGCTGATCCTGTCGCTGCATGGCACCGTGGGCGAGATGCGCGCCGACGTGGACCTGAGCTACCTGAGCGATGCGATGCTGAACTTCAGGTACTTCGAGGCACGCGGCAACCTGCTGAAGGCGATCTCGGTGATCAAGAGCCGCACCAACGCGCACGAGCAATCGATCCGCGAGTTCCGCCTGGGCCCGCACGGGGTCGAGGTCGGCAAGGCGCTGAGCGACTTCCAGGGCGTGTTGTCGGGCGCGGCCCGCTACACGGGCACGCAGCCACTGCTGGGCGATAGCGATATCGCCACGCCGTCCGCATGAAAGGGCCGGCGTGGAAAACCGCATCCTGATCCTCGCGCCGCGCGGCCGGGATGCGCAGGTGATCCGGGCCTTGCTCGAGGGCCAGGGCATCGATTGCCTGGTCTGCGCCGACGCGGCATCGCTGCTGGTGGAACTCGAGATCGCGGCCGCGGCGGCGATCGTGACCGAGGAGTCGCTGGCGGACGGCTTCGACAGCGCGCTGGGCGCCTGCCTGGCGAAGCAGCCGGCCTGGTCCGACCTGCCCTTCGTGGTGCTGGCGATGCGCCAGTCGGGTCGGCGTTCGGCCAGCGCGCAGGCCTCGCTGCAGCAACTCGGCAACTCGGTGCTGCTCGAGCGGCCGCTCAACCCCGAGACGCTCGCGAGCGCGGCGCGCTCTGCCCTGCGCGCGCGCCAGCGGCAGTACGCCACGCGCCGCCACCTGAACGACATCGAGTCGGCCAAGGCCACGGTCGAGCGGCTCAATGCCGAGCTCGAAGGGCGCATCGCCACCCGCACGGCCGAACTCGCGGGCGCCAACGACTGGCTGATGCGCGAGATCGCCGAGCGCGAACGGTTGCAGGCCAACGTGGTGCAGGGCCAAAAGCTCGAGGCCATCGGCCGGCTCACGGGCGGCATCGCGCACGACTTCAACAACCTGCTGCACGTGGTCAACCTCAACCTGGAGTTCATCAAGCGGCTGGCGCCCGAAGGCAAGCTGGCCGACTATGCGCGCCGCGCGAAGGAGTCGGTGGCGCGCGGCTCGCGACTGACCGGGCAGCTGCTGTCGTTTGCGCGGGCGCGCAGCCTGGTGCCGCGGCTGCATGGCGTGAATGCGCTGGTCACCAATCTGCGCGAGCTGATCGAGGTCTCGGTCGGCTCGAAGGTGCGGGTCGAGTTCGACCTCTGGGCGGATGAACTCTGGGTGATGCTCGATGGCGCGCAGCTCGAGATGGCGCTGCTGAACATGTCGGTCAATTCGCGCGACGCGATGCCCGAGGGCGGGCAACTGACCATCCGCACGGCATTGGCGAGCGCCGCCGACGGTTCGCCGCAGGTGCTGGTGAGCGTGCAGGACACCGGCAGCGGCATACCGAGCGCGGTGCTCTCCAAGGTGTTCGATCCCTTCTTCACCACCAAACCCAATGGCCATGGCACGGGCCTGGGGCTGAGCCAGGTCTACGGCTTCGCCAGCCAGTCGGGCGGCCAGGCCGAGATCCGCAGCACGCCGGGCGAGGGCGCGACCGTGACCCTGCGCTTCCCGCTGTCGCAGCCCGAGCAGGCGGATGACGCCGCATCGCCGCGCGAGCGCGAGGGTGCCGCGCCCGCCAGGCAGGACCCGCGCAGCGAGGTGCTGGTGGTGGAGGACGATGCCGAGGTCCGCCAGGGCATCGCCGAAGGCCTGCGCCTGCTGCAGTACACCGTGCGCGAGGCCAGCGATGGCCACAGCGGCCTGCAGGAGCTGAAGCGCCGCCGGCCCGACCTGCTGATGGTCGACTACCTGATGCCGGGCATGAACGGCGCCGAGCTCGCGGCGGCCGCGCGCCGGCTCTATCCGCAGATGCCGGTGCTGGTCGCGACCGGCTATGCCGACATGGCGGAGGTGCAGAAGGTGGTCGGTTCGCACTCGGTGCTGCGCAAGCCCTTCGATCTCGAGACGCTCAGCGGCGCGGTGAGTGCGGAGCTCGGCCGCGCGCGGACGACGGCGCGGGCCGCGGGCGAGCGCGAACGGGTCGTTTCCGGGTCATAAGCTCACAGCGATTCGTTCTTTGGCGCCGCGCGCGGCCTCGGCCACACTGGCGGGCCCATGCCTTCCCTCACCGTCATTCCCGACGCAGCCAGCCCGTCGGCCGATGCCGGGTTCGACGCCCAGGCCGACCGGGTGGCCGACTGGCTGCTCGGCAGCCTCGAATGGAACGCCACGCTGTTCCATGTGGGCCAGTACTGCGGCCGCTGGCGCGCCTCCACGGCGGGCCGTGCTCGCGCGAGCTTCCACCTGATCCTCGAGGGCCGCTGCTGGCTGCACCGGCCGGGGCTCGAATCGGTGGCGCTGTCGCCGCGCGACGGCGTGTTCCTGATGCGCGACGTGCCGCATTTCCTGTCGCCCTATGCCGACCCCGGCATCGACTGCGCGCCGCGCGCGATGCAGCCGCTGTCGGCCAGCCCCGCGCTGGGAGAAACCGCGCTGGCCTGCGGCTTCTTCTCGTTCGACGGGCCGCTGCGCGACCTGGTCGCGCAGTCCTTTCCCGACTGCCTGGTGCTGCGCGCCGACGACCTCGCGATGGCCTCGGCCGCCACCCTGTTCGACCTGATGCGCAGCGAGGCGCTGCGCGCCGGCACCGAACCCTCGGTGCTGATGGACCGGCTCGCCGGCCTGCTGTTCTTCTATGGCCTGCGCCACGTGGCGCGCAGCGACGCGAACGCGCGCGGCTTCTGGGGCCTGCTGCGCCGGCGCGGCTTCGCGCCCTTGCTGGCGGCGCTGCTGCAATCGCCCGAGCGGCCCTGGAGCGTGGCCGACATGGCGCAGCGCGTGCATCTCTCGCGCGCGGCCTTCTTCCGCCAGTTCGGCGAGGCCTGCGGCCAGTCGCCGCTGCAGTTCCTGCAACTGCTGCGCATGCAGATCGCGGCGCGCAAGCTGACGCAGGGCGAGTCGATCGCGCAGGCCGCCGAGGCCGTGGGCTACGACTCCTATGCCGCGTTCTCGCGCACCTTCAAGCGCGTGATCGGCGAACAGCCGGGCGCCTGGCAGCGCGCGCGGCGGCTCGACCGCAGCGAGGCCGCCGGCGTGACCGCCAGCGAGACGAACCGGCACAGATCCGAGACGCCCGGTCATTGATGCCCGCGGGCGGGCCGCGAAGAATCGGTGCCAGTTTCCGCACCCCACGAGCCGCACCGACATGACACGCCTGACCCTGCACACCGAGACCTCCGCGCCCGAAGCCAGCCGTGCGCTGGTGGCGCGCGCCGCCGCCAACAACGGCTTTCTGCCGAACCTGATCGGCATCCTCGCCAATTCGCCGCAGGCGCTCGAGACCTACCTCGGCGTGGCCCAGACCACCGCGCGCGGCGAACTCACGCTGGCCGAGCGCGAGGTGCTGCAGATCACGGCCGCGCGCATCCACGGCTGCGACTTCTGCGTGGCCGGCCATTCGGCCGCGGCGCTCAAGCAGGCCAAGCTGCCGGCCTCGGCCGTGGTGGCGCTGCAGCGCGGCGAGGCCACGGGAGAGGCGCGGCTCGATGCGGTGCGCGCCTTCACCGAGGCCGTGATCGCGAGCCGCGGCAAGGTCAGCGACGAGGCGCTCGCGGCCTTCCGCGGCGCGGGCTTCTCCGAGCGCCAGGTGCTCGAGGTGGTGCTGGGCGTGAGCCTGGCCACGCTGTGCAACTTCGCCAACAGCCTGGCCGGCAGCGCGGTCAATCCGCAACTGCAGCCCTACCTGCCCGAGAACCTGCGCGCCGACGCAGCGCCCGCCCATGCTGGCTGAGGCCGACCGGCACTGGCTCGACACCGCAGGCCGAGGCGCTCGACAGCGACAACGCGCAGGCGCACGCGGTGCTGCCGCGGCTCGCGGGCGCGCAGCTGTTCGGCCTGGGCGTGCCGCGCACGATCGGCGGGCAGGGCGGCGACACGCGCGATGCCATCGAGGCCATCGCCGCCGTGGCCGGCCATTCGCTGGCGGCGGCCTTCACCTTCTGGGGCCAGCGCGTCTTCATCGAATACCTGCTGCAGTCGCCCAACCAGGCGCTGCGCGAGCGCTGGCTGCCCGCGCTGCTCGACGGCTCCCTGGCCGGTGCCTCGGGGCTGTCGAACGCGATGAAGTTCCTCGGCGGCATCGAGGCGCTGCAGATCACGGCCACGCGGCAGGAGGGCACGCCCGGTTGGCGGCTCGACGGCAGCGTGCCGTGGTGTACCAACCTGCGGCCCCAGGGCTTCGTGGCCGCGGTGGTGGTGCAGCGTGCCGATGGCGGCGCGCCGCTCGTGGCCGCGCTGCAGAGTGGACAGGCGGGCGTGGAGCGCAGCGCCGACCTCGACCTGATCGCGCTGCGCGGCAGCAACACCGCGTCGCTGCGCATCGAAGGCGCGCGGCTCGCGGCCGACGAACTGATCCACGACGAGGCCAACCGCTTCCTGCCCACGGCGCGGCCCGAGTTCCTCGGCCTGCAGTGCGGGCTGTCGATCGGGCTGGCGCGCGCCGCACTCGCGACCGCGGCGCAGGTCGGCGGCGCCGGGCGCGCGGTGCTCGACGCATCGCTCGTCGAACAGCGGCAGGCGCTCGATGCCACGGTCGATGCGCTCTACGCGGGCATCGCCGATGGCCGCTTCCGCACCCAGCCCGAGGCGCTGTTCCGCGCCCGGCTCGCGCTGGCCGACATCGCGCTGGCCGCGGTGCAGCTCGAGCTGCAGGCCAGCGGTGGCCGCGGCTACCACCGCGACCAGCCGCTGAGCCTGGCACGGCACTGGCGCGAGGTGGCGTTCGTTCCGATCGTGACGCCGAGCGTGGTGCAACTGCGTGGCGAACTCGCGCGCCGCGCGGCGCAGTCCGCATCGTGAGCGTATTGGCTGCCGAGATCGGCCTCGACGAGGCCGCGAATGCGCCGCACCCGGTGCTCGAGGCGCGCGATCTCGCCTTCGGCTTCGATGCGGCAAGGCCGGTGTTCAGCGGCGTGTCGCTCGCGGTGGCGCCGCGCGAGATCGTCTGCCTGCTCGGCGGCAGCGGCTGCGGCAAGTCCACCTTGCTGAGGCAGCTCGCGCGGCTCGAGGTGCCCGGCGTCGGGCATGCCCAGGGCGAGATCCGTTTTCTGGGCGAGGCCTTGAGCTCGCCGCATCCGCGCGCGGCGCTGGTGTTCCAGCAGCCCGGTCTGCTGCCCTGGCTCAATGCGGCGCGCAACGTGGGCTTCGGCCTCGACTTCGCGCGCCAGCCGAAGCTCGAGCGCGAGCTGCGCACGCGCCGCGTGCAGGACGCACTCGCGGCCGTGGGGCTCGCGGGGCAGGGCGGGCTCTATCCGTCGCAGCTGTCGGGCGGCATGGCGCAGCGCGTGGCGCTGGCCCGCGCGCTCGCGCGCGAACCGGTGCTGCTGCTGGCCGACGAACCCTTCTCGGCGCTCGATGCCATCACCCGCACCGAGATGCAGGAACTGCTGGTCGACCTGGTGCACCGCTGGCGCACCGCCGCACTGCTGGTCACGCACGACATCGATGAAGCGATCCTCGTCGGCGACCGCATCCTGCTGATGGGCGAGCGGCCGGGCCGCATCGTGCGCGAATGGCGCGTCGACATGCCGCGCCCGCGCAGCGATGGCGCCGCCTTCACCGCGCTTCGCCTCGACATCCTCGCCGCGCTGCAGGCCACGCGCCGTCATTGCTCCATCGAATCGCCACCCGGCATGCCAGAAAGAAAGCCCGTCGAATGACCGACCCGAATCCCGCCCATGGCGCCGCGCTGCGCGCCACCCATGTCTGCGCCTCGTCCGCCTGCGACTGCGGCCTCACGCGGCGCGACATGCTGCGGCTGTCGGCGCTGGCCGGCGCGGCGGTGGCGGCGCCCTTTCTCTCGGCCGGCGATGCGATGGCGCAAGGCTTCAAGGGCGACGACCAGCCCGTGAAGATCGGCTATCTGCCGATCACCGATGCCACGCCGCTCCTGATTGCGCATGCGCGCGGGCTGTTCGACAAGGAAGGGTTGCGCGCCGAGGCGCCGCGCATGTTCCGTTCGTGGGCGCAGATCGTCGAGGCCTTCGTCGCGGGCCAGGTCAACGTGATCCACCTGCTCACGCCGGCCACGCTGTGGGTGCGCTACGGCTCGAAGTTCCCGGCCAAGATCGCGGCCTGGAACCACATCAACGGCTCGGCGCTCACCGTGCTGCCCGAGATCGGCAAGCTCTCCGACCTCGGCGGCAAGACCGTGGCGGTGCCGTTCTGGTATTCGATCCACAACGTGCTGCTGCAGGACATGCTGCGCGCCGAGGGCCTCAGCGCCGTCACCAAGGGCGCGGGTGCCGGCGGCGGCGTGGGTCCGAAGGAGGTCAACCTCGTGGTCCTGGCGCCGGCCGAGATGGTGTCGGCGCTGGCCGCGCGCTCGATCGCGGGCTTCATCGTGGCCGAGCCCTTCAACGCGGCGGCCGAGATCGCGGGCGTGGGCAAGGTGCTGCGCTTCTCGGGCGACGTGTGGAAGGACCATGCCTGCTGCGTCACCTTCCTGGCCGAGCGCGACATCGTCGAGAAGCCCGAATGGGCGCAGCGCGTGACCCACGCGATCGTCAAGGCGCAGCTGTGGACGCGCGACAACCGGCTCGACGCGGCGCGGCTGCTGTCGAACGCCGGCGAGCGGCGCTACACGCCGCATCCGCCGCAGACCCTGGCCAAGGTGCTGGCCGCCACCGACTACGCGAGCTACGAGGCCAGCGGCGTGGTGCGTCACAAGGGCTGGAGCCAGCGGCGCATCGATTTCCAGCCCTATCCCTTCGCTTCCTACACCGAGCAGCTGGTGCGCGCGGTGCAGGGCACCCGGGTCGAGGGCGAGAACGCCTTCCTGCGTGCGCTCGATCCGAAGTTCGTGGCGCGCGACCTGGTCGATGACCGCTTCGTGCGCAAGGCGATCGAGGCCGTGGGCGGGCCGCAGGTGTTCGGCGTGGCGCCGGACTACCAGCGGCGCGAGACCATCGCGGTCTGACGTGGGCCGCCGCCTCGGACTGCCGCTGGCCGGCCTCGCGCTCGCGCTCGTGCTGTGGTGGGCCGGCAGCGCCTGGCTCGCGCAGCGCACGCCGATCGCCGCGGCCTTCGCGCCCGGGCCGTCGGCGCTGGCGCTCGTGCGTCTCGTCGCCGGCCCCGACATCTGGCAGCACGCGCTGCTGAGCCTGCAGCGCGTGGCCATTGGCCTCGCACTGGCGATCGTGTTCGGCGTGCCGCTGGGCGTGCTCACCGGGCTGTGGCGCGGCTTCGCGCAGGCCAGCACGCCGGTGTTCCAGTTCCTGCGCATGATCTCGCCGCTGTCGTGGATGCCGATCGCCGTGATGGTGCTCGGCGTGGGCGACCTGCCGGTGTATTTCCTGCTGGCCTTCGCGGCCGTGTGGCCGATCCTGCTCAACACCGCGGCCGGCGTCGCGCAACTCGATCCGCACTGGCTCACGCTCGCGCGCAGCCTGTCGGCCACGCGCCGCGAGACCGTGCTGCGCGTGATCCTGCCGGGCATCACTGCGCACCTGCTCACGGGCGTGCGGCTGGCCATCGGCATCATCTGGATCGTGCTGGTGCCGGCCGAGATGCTGGGCGTGTCGGCCGGGCTCGGCTACTTCATCCTCGATACGCGCGACCGGCTCGCCTATTCGGAGCTGATGGCGGTGATCGTGCTGATCGGGGCGCTGGGGTATCTGCTCGATGGGTTGGCGCGGTGGTTGCATGCGCGGTGGACGCATGGGTGAGGGGACGCGTGCGGCGAGCAGGGGCAACCGAACAGGAAAACGAACCGGAAAATTCAGCCTTCTGAATGACGCAAGGACTTCATATAAAGCGTTGAATACATTGGTTTTTTAAGCAGAATCAACCGGCAAAAGAACCGGAAGCCATGAGCGAAAGACCGATCCCCCTGTCTGCCACGACCAGGCGAGCTTCATGAAGCGCCTGCCTCTCTTCGCAATCCTGCTGTGGCTTTGCATCGCCCTAGGCTCGGCCAACGCGGCGCCGCCGACCTACCAGGATCTGCAGGCTGACCCGGGCACTGTGCCGATGCAGCCGGCCTGGCAATTGCGGCCGGTGGATGCATCAGCGCCGCCCTGGGAAGACATCTTCACTTTCACCATCGGCATCGCGCCGGACCTGATCGAAAAGGCGCGTTGGCTGAGCCTGAATCCGGCAGGAACAGCGAGCGCGCGCCTGCGCTGGTCGACGCCCTCGACGGGCGAGTGCTTTTCCTGTCACCGACGGCGCGCAGCTTCTGCGATGGCCGCTGGCAGGTCGCGTGGCTGGAGCGCATCGGCATCATCGGCATCGACGGCGCACTCCAGCCGACGCTCAAGGCGTGGCTGGTCGAGCAAAAGCCCGGCGGCGGACAACGGACCACGGTGGGTATCGGGCGCATCGATGCGCGAGGGCAGTGGGCCGTGCCGCCAGTGAGTTGCGATGGCAAGGACACGACATCCATCGACTCTCCCGCCGCTCTTTCCTACCTGATGCCCGACGAATCCAGGCAGGCGGCTTCCGATCTGCAGGTGGACACGGTCTACGCACAGCCCGGCCTGCGCGATGCCGCGGGGCAGTGGCGCACGCCGCCGCCGCCGCGGGATATCACTACGGCCCGAATGGATGGACTACCAGCGGCAGATGGCGGCACCGGGCTCCACCGGCTCGGGCCTCATCGATGCGCGAGGGAGGATGGTGATCCCGTTCATCTTCGGTGGGCTGTCCGACGCGACAGCCCAGCGGCGCATCCGGCTGTGCACCGCCGTCGGACTCGATCGCCAGCGCAATGCCAGCACGCCGCGCGCGTGCCGCTGGCAACGGCTGCATGGCAGCGATGCCGGCGCCGCGCTGCGGCCGGCCAAGGACGCGGACACCGGCCGATGGGGATACCGGAACGCGCAGGGTCAATGGGCGATCGCGCCGCAGTTCCGGGAGGCGCGTCCGTTCCGCCATGGCTACGCCGTCGTCGTAGGCGCATTTCCCCAGGACTGGCGGCCGCCCGGTTGGCAGGACGAACGGCCGATCATTCGGCAATTCCATCGCATGGGCCGCCACTGGGTGGCCGAAGCCCTGGTGCGCAACGCGTCCACCGCTGGCGCATGGGAAATTCGCTACGGCCTGCTCGACGATGCGGGGCAATGGCTGGCCGCCGCGCCGCAGCCCACGCTGCACGTGGCCGTGCTGTTTCCGCCCGGTGGCCGCAGCAGCCACTATGCCGGGATGCTGGCGAGCCACCTGCCCAGGCTGTTGGGACGCAATGTGCAGGTCGATCACGTGCCCCAAGCCACCGAGGCCGACTACCGCCGGCTGATGACGGAAGGCGGCAACGAGAAGGTCCTGCTCGCGGCGCTGAGGTTGCCGCGCGGAGGCATCGAGGGCGTGCACCAGGGCCCGCCGATCGATGCGCTGATGCAGGCCCTTCGCCCCGTCACGCTGCTGGCGTCGCAGCCTCTGGTGCTGGCCATCGACAGCACGAGGGCCGACACGCTGGGCATTCACAGCACCGATGACCTGCTCGCCCACGCGCGGGCCCATCCCGGCAGCCTGCGCATCGGCACGGGCGAAGACGGCTGGACCGGCCATCTCGCCTTCGGCCAGTTCCGCGCGCTGAGCGGTGTCGACGTGCAACGCGTGGTCTTCAAGGGCATGTACCCCGACTCGGACGTCATCACGAAGGAGCATGCGGTGGACCTGCTGTTCGCGCCCGTGAACGGCGTGGCGGTCGCCGTACGGCGCGGCCAGTTGCGCGTGCTCGGCACCACCGCCGATCCGGCGCGCCCGCAAAGCTTCGAGGGCGTGCCGTGGCCGACGCTGGCCGCTAGCGCGCCCTTGAGCGGCTACGCGACGTACGACCACTTCAGCCTCTGGGCACCGGCGAACTCGGATGCCGCGTCCAATCGCACCGTGCAGGAAGCCGTGGCCCAGGTGCTCGCCAGGCCCGAGGTGCGCAGGCAGCTGCAGGACCTTCAGGTCGTCGGCGGAGGCGGTTCACCCGAGAGCTTGCTGGCGCTGGAGGACGAAGAGCGCGAACGCTGGCTGCGCGCGCTGTCCTCGTCGGCGCGTTGAGGGCGCTGCCGGGTCTTCAGGCGTGACGGCCTCGACCGTCGCGCTCACTCCGTCGCGAACCACGCCAGCGCCACCGCCGGCAACGCGAACCCGATCCACGACGCCAGCGGCCATCCGCCCTTCGCATAGGCCCAGGCACCGAGTGCCGACCCCGCCGCGCCGCCGAGGAAGAAGGTGGCCATGTAGAGCCCGTTGAGCCGCGAGCGCAGTTCGGCACCGAGGCCGAAGATCGCGCGCTGCCCCAGGGTCATGTTGGCCGCCACGCCGAAGTCCAGCACCACCGCCGCGACCACCAGCAGGCCCAGCGACAGCGGCGATCCGCCATGGCTGAAATGGGCCAGCAGGAAGCTGCCCGCCACCGCGAGCATGGCGCCGATGGTCGCGCCGCGGCTCCAGCCGCGGTCGGCGGCACGGCCGACCAGGGGAGCGGCCACGGCGCCCGCCACGCCCACCAGCGCAAAGAGGGCGATCTCCGCCTGCGACAGCCCGTATTCGCTGCTCGCGAGCAGCAGCGGCGTGACGGTCCAGAACAGGCTGAACGATGCGAACAGGAAGGCGTGATAGAGCGCGCGCCGCTGCAGGACCCGTGTCGTGCGCGCGAGCCGCACCATCGATGCGAGCAACTCGCCGTAGCGCATGCCGTGCGATGGCGTGCGCGGCGGCAGCGCCAGCGCGAGGACCAGGGCCAGCACCAGCATCAGGGCCGACGAAAGCACGAACACCACGTGCCACGACGACAGCTGCGCGACGAAGCTCGCCACCGGCCGCGCCAGCATGATGCCCAGCATCAGGCCGCTCATCACGCTGCCGACGGCGCGCCCGCGCCGGGCTTCGGGCACCAGGTGGGTGACGTAGGGCACCAGCACCTGGACCGCCACGGTGCCGAGCCCGATGCACAGCGCCGCCGCCAGGAAGGGCAGCGGATGGGTGGACAGGCCCGCGGCCAGCAGCGACAGCGCGTCGGCGCACAGCAGGACCAGCACCAGCAGCCGGTTCTCGACCAGGTCGCCGAGCGGCACGATGAACAGCAGGCCCAGGCCGTAGCCGATCTGCGTCAGCGTGACGATGAGGCCGGTGGCGGCGGGCGACAGCGCGAGCGAGGCGCCGATCAGCCCGGCCAGCGGCTGCGCGTAGTAGAGGTTGGCCGCAGCCAGGCCGCAGGCCGTGGCCACCAGCAGCACCAGCCAGGCGTGGGGTTGCGCAGCGGTGGCGTGCGGCGTTGCCGTGTTCGTGGAGATCGTCATGGGGAGCGTGGGAGCGTGGAACAAATGAAGGCGCCAAATAAGGAAATGTTCATATCCAAAACTGGCAAAAAAAGGATCAGTTGAAGATGTGCATCGCGGCCTCCGCGACCGCCTGCATCTCCTTCTTGCCGCGCCCGGTGGTGCCGACCACGCGCATCCCTTGCAGCACGCACAGCACGAGCCGCGCGGCGGTCCTGTCGTCGAGCGCGGTGGCGAGCGAGCCGTCGGCCTTGCCCTGGCGGATCAGTTCCTCGAGCAGGGCCTCGTTCCGGTCGAGTGAGCGCTTGATGCGTTGCGCGACCTCGTCGTCGAGCGTGGCCAGTTCGGTGGCCGTGCCGACCACCAGGCAGCCGCGCTCGCCCTCGACGCCGTGCGCGGAGCCCGCGAAGAAGCTCAGCACGTTGAACAGCCGCTCGCGGCCGGTGGCGCCGCGCTCGACCTCGGCCCGGATCAGCGGATCGCGCCTTTCCTTGTAGCGGTCGAGGGCCGCGAGAAAGATGCCGCGCTTGTCCTTGAAGGCCTTGTAGACGCTGCCCGAGGTCAGCGCCATCGCGGCCGTCAGGTCGGTGATCGAGGTGCCGTGGTAGCCGCGTTCGCGGAAGACCAGCACGGCCTTGTCGAGCGCCTCGTCCATATCGAACTCGCGCGGGCGGCCGCGGCCCCGCGTGGGGCTGGCCTGGATCGAAGGGGAGGGGGACATGGGTGGCGAGTATATGGGAAACGATCGATCCCTATTTGAGGCGTTGCTTCCTCGTGCCGCGTTCGGTTCATATCGGCCCTTTTATGTGAATCATCATTTACCAGATTTTTTCGCCCGGCTTTAGCTCTGAGATCGCCATGTCTCATGGGATGAAGCCTGGGTTTTCCCTAAGGTTTGAAATACTGAATCACGGTTTACTTTTAAAGTGAACGGTGATTTAATTTTTCTCAGGGGCTGGACCCAGTCGCCGCCTCGGTGGCCACCCAGCCGGTGTTTCCTCCTCACTCAGAACAGAGACAGGCATGACAGAGATCGCCCCCATCTTCTTCAACTGCGAAAGCGGTTCTCAGAGCCGGTCCGCCTTCGACCGCGCGGTCGCGCGGATCGCTTCCGGCCTGCAGACGCTCGGACTCGTCGAAGGCGACACCGTGGCGCTGCTGATGCGCAACGACGCGCCGATGGCGCAGGCGATGGCCGCGGCCGACCTGGCGGGCATCTATGCCGTGCCGCTCAACTGGCATGGCAAGAGCGAGGAGATTGGCTACGTGCTGCAGGACTGCGGTGCGCGCGTGCTCATCGCGCACGACGACCTGCTGGCGCTGGTCGATGCGGACCTGCTCGACAAGCTCCAGGTCATCGCGGTGCCGACGCCGAAGGAGATCGCGGTGCGCCATGGCGTCGAGCCTGCCGCGGCGGATGCGCTCGCGGCCGGCCATATCGGTTGGCAGTCCTGGCTCGATGCGCAGCAGGATGCGGCCCGGCCGACCACCAAGCCGCGCGGCGTGATCATGTACACCTCGGGCACGACCGGAAAGCCCAAGGGCGTGCAGCGCGAGCCCTATGCCGACCTGGCGGCGTTCCGCCAGAACCTCGGCACGCTGCACCATGCCTTCGGCACGCAGCCCGGCATGCATGCCGCGATCCTCGGGCCGCTCTATCACGGCGGTCCCACGGCCTACTGGCGCGCCTGCTACGCGGCCACCGCGAAGGAAGGCATGGTGGTGGTGCGCTCGAAGTTCGATCCGATCGAGCTGCTGCAGCTGATCCAGGACTACCACATCTCGCACCTGTTCATGGTGCCCACCATGTTCATCCGGCTGCTGAAGCTGCCGCCCGAGGTCCGCGCGCGCTACGACGTCAGCAGCGTGCGGCACATCATCCATACGGCGGCGCCCTGTCCCGTGGCCGTGAAGGCCGCCATGTGCGAGTGGATGGGCGACGTGATCTACGAGTTCTACGGCGCGTCCGAAACCGGGCCGGTGACGGTGGCCACGCCGCAGGACGCCAGGGAGCGCCCCGGCACCGTGGGCCATCCGCAGTCGACGGTGCGCATGCAGATCCTCGATGCCGACGGCCTCGTGCTGCCCGCGGGCGAGATCGGCGAGATCTGCTGCCGCAACGACACCTACCCGGACTTCACCTACCGCAACCGCCACGCGGACCGCGCCGCGCTCGACCGGCACGGCCTGGTCGCGACCGGCGACATGGGCTACCTCGACGAGGGCGGCTACCTTTTCGTCTGCGATCGCGTGAAGGACATGGTGATCTCGGGCGGCGTCAACATCTATCCGGCCGAGATCGAGGCCGCGCTGATCGACATCGCCGGCATCCAGGACTGCGCCGTGTTCGGCATTCCGCACGAGGAGTACGGCGAGGCCCTGGCGGCGCATGTGCAGCTGGCGCCGGGCGCGGCGCTCACGGCCGAGGAGATCAGCGCCACGCTGCTGGCGCGGCTCACCAAGTTCAAGGTGCCGTCGGTGATTCGCTTCGAGACCCAGATGCCGCGGCAGGACAACGGAAAGATCTACAAGCGCCGCCTCTCCGAGCCCTACTGGGCAGGCCATGGCCGCCGCATCTGAGCCACGCCGCCCGCTTCCCTTCGAACCACAGAGACAAGCCATGCCATCCATCACCACGCCGACGCGGCGCGCCCTGCTGCGGGCCGCGCTCCTGGCCCCGGCCGTTGCCACCCTGCCTTCGGCCTTCGCGGCCGAGCCCGCGGGCTTTCCGTCGAAACCGATCCGCGTGCTGGTCGGCTTTCCGCCCGGCGGCTCGACCGACGCGGTGTTTCGCGTCATGGCGCGCGCCGCCGAGGGCATCCTCGGCCAGCCCATCGTGGTGGACAACCGGCCCGGCGCCGGCGGCACCATCAGCATCCTGCAGACCAGGAACGCGCCGCCCGACGGCTACACGCTGGGGCTCGCGACCATGGCGGTGTACCGTGCGCCGGTGACGGAGGACGTGGGCTACGACCCCATCGCCGACCTGACCTACGTCGTGTGCCTGACCCATGTGCCGTTCGCGATCGTGGTGCGCGCCGATTCGCCGTTCAAGACCTGGGCCGACCTCGTCGCCTTCGGCAGGGCGAACCCGGAGCGCATGAACTACGGCGTGCCCGCGGGCCTCGGGAACAGCGGCCACCTGCTGATGGAGGAGATGACCGCGCAGGAGAAGGTGAAGTGGAATCCCATTCCCTACAAGGGCAGCGCCGACGTCTCGGTGGCGCTGCTGGCGGGCGACGTCCAGTTCGTGGTCGACGGCTCCGGCGGCTACGGTTCGCTGGTCGATTCGGGCAAGGCGCGGCTGCTGGCCGTGGCGAGCGACGAGCGTTCGCCGAAGTGGACGACGGTGCCGACCACGCGCGAGCTCGGCTACCGCGCGAGCATCGATTCGCCCTGGGGGCTGGTGGGTCCGAAGAACATGAGCCCGGCGGTGGTGCGCACGCTGCAGGAAGCCTTCCGGCGCAGCCTCGAGGCGCCCGACGTGAAGGCCGCGATGCTGCGCTACGGCCAGGGCCCGCGCTTCAAGGACACGGCCGAGTTCACGCGCTTCGCGGTGAAGGCCACGGTCGACGAGCGCGCCCTGCTCACCAAGTACGGGTTCGCCAAGCGATGAGCGCCGCATCCGGACCGGGCCGCGTCGCGATCGTGGGCGGCGGCATCGGCGGCCTGTGCGCCGCGGCGCTGCTGCGGCAGCGCGGCATCGAGGCCGTCGTGTTCGAGCAGGCGCCGGCCTTCCGCGAGGTCGGCGCGGGCCTGCAGGTCAGTCCCAACGGCGTCAAGGTGCTGCGCAGCCTGGGCCTGGGCGATGCGCTCGACGCCCTGGGCGTGCGGCCGCAGAACCTGGTGATCCGCGGCTGGAAGACCGGCATCGCGATCTCGCGCACCGGCATCCAGGGCGACTTCGACCGTGCCTACGGCGCGCCGTACTACCACGTGCACCGCGCGGACCTGCACCAGATGCTGCTCGGCGCCGTGGCGCCATCGGCGCTCCAGGTCGGCCGCCGGCTCACGTCGATGGACATGGACGATGGCGATGGCGATATCACGCTCGGCTTCGGCGAGGACCGCGCGCGCTTCGACGCCGTGATCGGCGCCGACGGCATCCACTCGGCGGTGCGGCGCTTCCTGCACGGCGACGAGTCGCCGCGCTTCACCGGCAACGTGGCCTTCCGCGCCACGGTCCCGGTCGACGACGCGCTGCGCCGCGAGGTGGCGCGCGACTCCACGATCTGGGTCGGCCCCGGCGGCCACGTGGTCCATTACTACGTGCGCGGCGGCAGCCTGCTCAACATCGTCGCGGTCCAGGAGACCACGCGCTGGGCCGACGAGTCGTGGACCCAGGAGGCGGAGCGCGGCGACCTGCTGCAGGCCTTCGCCGGATGGAACAAGGGGCTGCTGCGCATCCTCGAGCGCGCCGAGCAGTGCAACCGCTGGGCGCTCTACGACCGCGATCCGCTGCCGGCCTGGGGGCGCGGGCGCGCCACCCTGCTGGGCGATGCCGCGCATCCCATGCTGCCATTCCTCGCGCAGGGCGCCGTCATGGCGATGGAAGACGCCTTCCTGCTGGCCGAGAGCCTGGCCGCGGGATCCGATGCCGCGCAGGCACTGCGCACCTACGAGGGTGCGCGCATCCAGCGCACCGGCCGCATCCAGCTGGCCGCGCGCGCACGCGGCCACGCGATGCACGTGGGCAGCGCGCGCGAATCGCTGCGCCGCAATGCCACGCTGTTCTTCAACAGCCGGATGAAGCGCGACGAGCAGATCGAGCGCGGCCAGTCGCTGTACGGCTACGACGTGGCGAAGATGGCCTCGAAGGCGGCCGGGAGCCGGCCATGAGCGCGCGCGCGCTGGCGGGCATCCGCGTGGTCGAGTTCATGGCCAAGGGGCCGGTGCCGCTGTGCACGATGATGCTCGCGGACATGGGCGCCGAGGTGATCCAGGTCGCGCGCTTCGACGAGCCACGGCGCCACGATCCCGCGCTGCGCTTTACCGACCGCGGCAAGCGCGAGATGCGCGTCGATCTCAAGCAGCCCGAAGGGTTGGCGGCCGTGCGGCGGCTGATCGACAGGGCCGACGTGCTGGTCGAGGGCTTCAGGCCCGGCGTGATGGAACGGCTGGGCCTGGGGCCGGCGCCGTGCCAGGCCGCGAACGCGGCGCTGGTCTATGCGCGCATCACCGGCTGGGGCCAGGAAGGGCCGCTGGCCCGCTCGGCCGGACACGACATCAACTTTCTCGCGGCCACCGGCGCACTCGACAGCATCGGCACGGCCGAGGGCGGGCCCGCGATCCCGCTGAACCTGATCGCGGATTTCGCCGGTGGTTCGATGCATGCCGCCTTCGGCATCTGCGCGGCGCTGCTCGAGCGCCATCGCTCCGGCCAGGGCCAGGTGCTCGACATCGCCATGACCGACGGCGTGCTCTCGCTGATGACCTCGCTGTGGGCGATCCGCGCGCGCGGCGACTGGGCGGGCGGGCGCGGCGGCAATTTCCTCGATGGCGGCGCGCCGCATTACGCGGTCTACCGAACGGCGGAAGGCAGGCACCTCGCGGTCGGCGCCATGGAGGCGCCGTTTCGCGCCACGCTGATGGCGGTGCTGGGCCTGCCCGCGGACCGTGCCGCGCTGTGCGAGCAGCCCGCGGCCTGGGCCGGGCTGAAGGCCGAGATCGCGGCTGTGGTCGCGCGCAGGCCGCTCGCCGAATGGATGCAGCTGTTCGACGGCAAGGAGGCCTGTGTCACCGCGGTCGCGAGCCTCGACGAAGCGCAAGCCGACCCGGCGCTGGCGCAGCGCCGGGCCTTCGACCGCGAGGGCCCGCTGCCGCAGCCGGCGCCCGCGCCCCGCCTGTCGCGCACGCCTGCATCGAAGGGCGCGCCGGTCATGCAGGGCGAAGACGTCACGCGGCGCATCCTCGACGAACTCGGCTACGGGCCCGAGCAGATACGCGCGCTGCTCGACGCTCGGGCCGTCGCCTGACCGCACCACCACACATCACAAGGATCGATTCCACATGCAAGACACCCTCGAGTCGCCCGCCGCGGCGCAGACACTGGACCGGCTTCTCTCGGAACGCCACAGCTGCCGGGCCTTCCAGCCGCGCGCGGTGCCGCGTTCGCTGATCGAGCAGGTCTTCCGCAGCGCCCAGCGCGCGGCTTCCTGGTCCAACGTGCAGGCCTGGCAGGTCAGCGTGGTGTCGGGCGGCGCACGCGACGCGCTGAGCGCCGCGCTGCTGGCGGCCGGGCCGGACGACCGCTCGAGCGACCTCCCGCTGCCGCATGCCTACACCGGTGTCTACCAGGACCGGCGCCGCGAATGCGGCTTCCAGCTCTACGACGCGCTGGCGATCGCCAAGGGCGACAAGGAGGGGACGGCCCGGCAGATGAAGGAGAACTTCCGCTTCTTCGGCGCGCCCCATGCGGCCATCTTCAGCTCCGACCCCGGGCTCGGTACCTACGGCGCCATCGACGTCGGCGGCTATGTGCAGCTGGTGTTGCTGGCCATGCAGGCGCACGGCCTCGCGGCCATTGCGCAGGGCGCGCTGGCGGTCTACAGCCCGCTGGTGAAGAAGCAGCTCGGCATTCCCGAGGAGCGGCTCGTGGTCTGCGGCATGTCCTTCGGCTACGAGGACGAGGCCCATGCGGCCAACAGCTTCCGCACGACCCGCGCGCCGATCGAGCAGGTCGTCGACTGGCGCGACTGAGCGGGGAAGAAGCCATGCCTCTCCCGCAGGCCACGGACCGGGAGCCTTTGCATGAACGCAGCATCAGCTACCGCGGCTACCTGCGCGCCGACGGCCGCTGGGATATCAATGCGTGGCTGCGCGACGTCAAGGCCTACGACCGCGAGGTAGACGGGCGGCTGTTGAGCGCCGGCACGCCGGTCCACGACATGGGCCTTCGCGTGACGCTCGACGACGGCCTCGAGATCGTGGCGATCGAAGTCGCGATGGACAGCGCGCCCTTCGCTGAATGCCGGCGCGTGCAGGCGAAGATGCAGGCGCTGGTCGGCGCCAGGCTGGGCCGCGGCTGGCGCGATGCCATCCAGGCACGCATCGGCGGCATCGAGGGCTGCACGCATCTGCGCGAGCTGCTGTTCGGCGTCGCCACCGCGGCGATCCAGACCATTCCGCCGGTGCTGGCGCGGCGGCGGGCAGCAAGCGGCATCGAAGTGCCGGGCGATTCGAGGGCGCCCGCGCACCTGAACACCTGCCTGGGCTGGGATGCCACCGGCCCGGCCGTGCTGCGCTACTACCCGAAGCACGCGCGTACCGCGGGCCCGGGTTCCTAGCGATCCGAGCGGGCTTCCGCCGCGCCAGTCGGCGGATGACCTTCCACGCCCCAGTCGCGCAATGCTTGTTCGCCACCGCATCCCGGCGCCGGCGCCGCGTGCCCGGCCCGCCCCGGGGTGCGCGAGAACCTCGGCGCGGCGGCCGGCTGCATCCCCGTACCGGGGTCCGCGAAGGTCCCGCGCGCCTTCAGGTGCGGATGCTCGGCAGCCTGCGCCATCGACAAGACCGGCGCGAAGCAGCAGTCCGTGCCCTCGAGCAGCGCGCACCATGCATCGCGGCTGCGCTGCGCGAAGGTGCGGCCCAGCACGGAGCGAAGCGCGGGCCAGCATGCCCGGTCCATGTGATCAGGGAAATCGTCGGCGTCGAGGCCGATGAGGCCCATCAGCTCGACGAAGAATTTCCGCTCGAGCGCGCCGACGCAGACGTACTCGCCATCGAGGCAGCGATAGCTGTCGTACCAGGGCGCGCCGCCGTCGAGCGAGTTCGCCCCGCGCTCGTCGCGCCACAGGCCCTGGCGCCGCAACGCATAGGCGAGGGTCATGAGCGACGACGCGCCGTCGACGATCGCGGCATCGATCACCTGGCCCGCGCCCGACGACTGGCGCTCGTGCAGCGCCGACAGAATGCCCAGCGCCAGGTACAGCGAGCCGCCGCCGAAATCAGCGACCAGGTTGAGCGGCGGCACCGGTGCCTCGCCGCTTCGACCGATGGCATGCAGCGCGCCCGTGAGCGCGAGATAGTCGATGTCGTGCCCGGCCGATGCCGCGAGCGGCCCGTGCTGTCCCCAGCCGGTCATGCGGCCGTAGACGAGGCGCGGGTTGCGCCGCAGCGCCACCTCCGGCCCGAGGCCGAGCCGCTCCATCACGCCGGGCCTGAAGCCCTCGATGACGACGTCGGCCTTCTCGAGGATGGCCAGCACCCGCTCCCGCGAGCTCGGCGCCTTCAGGTCCACGACCAGCGACCGCTTGCCGCGGCCCAGGTCGTCGCAGGCCGTGTCCAGCGGCTCGCCAAGGCCGGCCGTGTGCGGGCGGTCCAGCCGAAGCACGTCGGCGCCGAGGTCGGCCAGCAGCATGCCGCAGAAGGGCACGGGGCCGATCGCGGGCATCTCCACCACCTTGAGGCCCCTCAAGGGCCCATGTGGCGCCGGCGTCATGCCCGTGCCGTCTCGCGGGCCTCGAGCGTTCGCGGCGCCTGCGTCACGTCGTGCTGGAAGATCCATTCGGCGCGGTGCGAGGTCTTGCCGGGTGCCGTGAGGTTCTGCCAGAAGAAGCCGAGGTCGCGCTTCAGCCGCGCCCACGGCGAGCGCAGGTGCGCGGTGCGGCCGCGTTCGCGCGCGCCGAGCTGGATGCGGCTGGTGCGCGGCTTGCGTTCCGCCTCGTAGGCCGCGAGCGCCTCGACCGGCGCGTGCGGAAAGCGCGTCAGCCAGTCGGCCAGCGCATAGCTGTCCTCGAGCGCCTGCGCGGCGCCCTGCGCGAGAAAAGGGCAGCATGGGATGCGCGGCATCGCCGATCAGCGTGACCCGGCCCACGCTCCATTGCGCGAGTGGATCGCGATCGAACAGGCCCCACTTGTACAGGCCCTCGGCGCGCTCGAAGAGCGCGAGCAGCCGCGGGTTCCAGCCCTCGAAGGCCCGCAGCAGTTCGTCCTTCGAACTGGGCGTGGTCCACGACTCGCCGGTCCAGGCCTCGGTCTCGCGGATCGCCACGAAGTTGACGAGCGCGCCGCCGCGCAGGTAGTAGGTCACGACATGGCCGTCGGGCCCCATCCAGTTCGACGAGGCGGGCAGCACCTGGCCCGGAGGCAGCAGCTCCGCGGGGATGATGCCGCGCCAGCAGATGTTGCCGGTGAAGCGCGGCGCCTCGTCGCCGAACAGCGAGCGCCGCACCGCCGAATGGATACCATCGGCGCCGACGACGACGTCCGCGAACGCCACATGGCCGTTCTCGAAGTCGACGCGTACCCGGTCGGACTCCTGGGTCACCGCCGACACCTTGTGCGCGATCCGGACCATGCCGGCCGGCAGTGCCGAACGCAGCAGCGCATGCAGGTCGGCGCGATGCACGTGCACGTAGGGCGCGCCGTAGCGGGCCTGGTGCGAGGGATGCAGCGGGGTCTTGTAGAGCATGCGGCCGGAGCGCCAGCTCCAGCCGATGAAGTGGCGCGGCAGGAAGCCTCGGGACACGACCTGCTCGTCGATCTCGAGCGCGCGCAGCACCTTGACTGCGTTCGCGCTCAGCTGCACGCCCGCGCCGACTTCCTGCAGCTGGCTGGCCTGCTCGTACACCTCGACCGCGAAGCCGCGTCGATGCAGCAGCGCGGCCAGTGCCAGGCCGCCGATGCCCGCGCCGGCGACCAAAATGCGCGGCAGCGCCGGGATTTGCGGGCCATTCATGCGCCGGTCGCGAAGGTGCCGACGGCCGTGGCCACCGGGCGATCGGGTTCGCTGTCGCTCGCGATGCTCACGCGCGCGAACGACAGGCTGCGTCCCTGCTTCACGACCTCGGCCGTGGCGCGCAGGCCGTCCTTCGCGGCGCGCAGGTAGGTGACGTGCAGGTCGACGGTCGCGACCGGGCGCTGTTCGCCCAGCGCGGCCCACAGCGCGCACACCATCGCGGTGTCGGCCAGCGCCGCGATCGCCTGGCCCGACACGGTCCCGCCTTCGCGGCAGGCGACCGGCGACAAGGGCATGGCGAGCACCGTCTGGCCATCGCCGATGTGGACGATCTCGGGGCGCAGCGACAACACCCAGGGCGGAAAGACCTCCGCGAGGATCGCGGGCGCGGATTGCAGGTCGAATGTGGCCATCGCGCGCTCCTAGCCCAGTGCGTGGAAGCGGCCGCCGTCGCGCGCCATGGCGCGCAGCGATGCCGGTGCCTCGAAGCGCGCGCCGTGCTGGCGCGCCAGCGCATCGCACTCGGCCACGAAGCGGTCGGCACCCGCCTGGTCGATGTGCGCGAGCACGCCGCCGCGGAAGGCCGGATAGCTCCAGCCCAGCACGGCAGCGGCATCGAGCGCGAGCGGATCGCTGGCGATGCCTTCGTCCATCGCATGCACCGTCTCCAGCGACTGGATGTGCAGCAGCCGGTTGACCACCTCCTGCGTCGAGGGCTGCGGCGAGCGCGGCGGGAACAGTTCGGCCAGCCCGCTCCACACGGTCTTGCCCTCGGGCGGATAGTCGTAGACGCCGCCCGCGGCCTTCCGGCCGAGGCGGCCGGCATCGAGCAGCTTCGCTATCGCCTGCTGCGCGCCCTGCGACTGCATCGCGGTGCCACGGGCCTCGCGCGCCAGGCTGCCGACGATGTCGGCCAGCAGGTCGTAGGAGGTCAGGTCGGCCATCGCGAGCGGCCCGATCGGCAGGCCCGCGATGAAGGCCGCGTTGTCGATCAGCGCCGGTGACACGCCCTCGTTGAGCAGGTGCAGCGCTTCGCGCGTGTAGGCACCCACCACGCGCGAGGTGTAGAAGCCGGGGCCGTCGTTGACCACCACCGGTGTCTTGCCGAGCAGCCTGAGGAAGTCCAGCGAGCGGGCGAGCGTGGCCTCGGAGGTGTCCGCGCCCATGATGACTTCCACCAGCGCCATGCGGTCCACCGGTGCGAAGAAGTGCAAGCCGATGAAGTTGCGCGGATGCGCCACCGTCTTCGCGAGGCCGGAGATCGACAGCGTCGAGGTGTTGGTGGCGAGCAGCACGTCGGGACCGGCCGCCGCGAGCACGCGCTCGAACACCTCGCGCTTGGCCTCTGCAACCTCGATCACGGCCTCGACCACGAGATCGCAGCCTTGCAGCAGTTCGAAGTCCGACCCGGCCTGCAGCCGGCCGAGGATGGCATCGCGCTCCTGCATGCTCATGAGCTTGCGTTCGACCGAGCCGTCGAGCGTCTTCGCGATCCGCTCGCGGCCGCGCGCGGCGGTGGCGTCGTCGCGATCGAGCAGCACGGTGGCGATCCCGGCACGGGCGCAGACCAGGGCGATGCCCGCGCCCATGGTGCCGGCGCCGATCACGCCCACGCGCTTCGGCTCGAAGCGCGGCACGTCGGGGCTGCGGCGCGTGAGCTTGCGCGCCGCGTTGGCCGCGATGAACTGGGTGCGGATGCGGTTCTTGGCGGAAGGCGAGGTCACGACCTGTGCGAAGTAGCGCTGCTCGATCGCGAGGCCCGCGTCGATGTCGCGCTGCAGCGCCTGGCCGAGCACGTGCAGCAGCACGCCGGGCGCGCGGTCCTCCGTCGGCGACTTGCGCCGCAGCTGCGGCCAGGCATTGAAGAAGAAGGCGCGGCCTTCCAGCGATTGCGGCTCGAAGCCCGGATAGCGGAAGCCCTTGCGGTCCCAGGGCTGCTGCGCCTGCGGATGGGCGAGCACCCAGGCGCGTGCCGTCTCGAGCAGGCGGTCGGCCGCCACCACCTCGTTCACCAGCCCGAGCGCCAGCGCCTCGGCGGCGCCGACCGGCTTGCCTTCCATCAGCAGCCGCGTCGCGGGCGCGATGCCGATCAGCCGCGGCAGGCGCTGCGTGCCGCCGGCGCCGGGGATCAGTCCCAGCGTGACCTCGGGCAGGCCGAATCGGAGCCGCGCGTCGTCCGCCGCCAGCCGGTGGTGGCAGGCCAGCGCGATCTCGAGCCCGCCGCCCAGTGCCGAGCCGTCGAGCACGGCCACGAAGGGCTTGCCCGCGCGCTCCATGCGGCGCAGCGTCGCGCCGATGGTGGCGACCTTGGCGATGGCGCCTTCGGCCGTCTGCGTGGCATAGAGGCCCAGCAGGTCGCCGCCCGCGACGAAGTCGCGCTTGGCCGAGCGCACCAGCACGCCACGCACAGCGTCGTCGGCGAGGGCCCGGTCGACCGCCGCCGAGAAGGCCGTGATCGAGGCGTGGGTCTTGAGGTTGACCGGTCCGTCCGGGTTGTTCCAGACGATGTGGGCGACGCCGTCGGCGTCTTGTTCGTAGTCGATCATTTGCAGCGCTCCCTCAGACCAGTTCCACAATCGTTGCGACGCCCATGCCCAGGCCGGTGCACATCGCGACCAGCCCGCGGCGCAGTCCGCGGCGCTCGAGTTCGTCGACCAGCGTCCCGATCAGCATCCCGCCGGTCGCGCCGACCGGATGGCCGAGCGCGATCGCGCCGCCGGCGACGTTCATGCGCTCGGGGTCGACCCCCAGGTCCAACATGTACTTGAGCACCACGGAGGCGAAGGCCTCGTTGACCTCGAACAGGTCGATGTCCTGGATGCGCAGGCCGGCGCGCGCGAGCGCCTTCTCGGTGGCCGGCGTGGGAGCGGTCAGCATGACGCAGGGGTCGGCGGCCGCGCTCGCGGTGGCGAGCACGCGCGCGCGCGGCTTGCGGCCCAGTTGGTCGCCGAGCCGGCGGCTGCCGAGCAGCACCGCGGACGCGCCGTCCGAGATGCCGGATGAATTGCCGGCGTGGTGCACGTGGTTCACTCTGTCGACCTGCGGGTAGCGGTAGCGCACGGTGGCGTCGAAACCCATCTTCTCGCCGGAGCTCAGGAACGAGGCCTTGAGCGCCGCGAGCGAATCGACCGTGGTCTCGGGCCGCACCAGCTCGTCGGTGGCCAGGCACAGCCGGCCGTTGCGGTCGTGCACGGGCACCAGCGAGCGGTCGAACCAGCCGGCGCGCTGCGCGGCAGCGGCGTTCTGGTGCGAGCGTGCCGCGAAGGCATCGACGTCGGTGCGCGAGAAGCCCTCGAGGGTGGCGATCAGGTCCGCCGCGACGCCCTGGGGCGTCTGCAGCACGCGGTCGTTGAAGTAGACGTCCGAGACCGAAGGGCCGCCGGTGCCGAAGAGCATCGGCACCAGCGAGTTCATTTCCACGCCGCCCGCGACCACGCAGTCGGCCTGGCCCGCCATGATCTTGGCGGTCGCGGCGTTGACCGCGTCCAGGCCCGAGCCGCAGAAGCGCGCCACCATGAAGCCGGGCACCGTGTCGCCGTAGCCGGCCTCGATCACGGCCGAGCGCGCGATGTTCGCGCCCTGGTCGCCGACGGCCTCGACGCAGCCCAGGATGACTTCATCGACCACCGCGGGGTCGAAGCCGTTGCGCTCGGGCAGGGCCCGCAGCACCGTGGCCGACAGTTCGAGCGGCGACAGCGTGTGCAGTGCGCCCTGTGCCTTGCCGCGGCCGCGCGGCGTGCGCACCGCGTCGTAGATCAATGCTTCCAATTTCCGTACCTCTCTAGTTGCTGCCCGATGCGCGGGGCCAGAGGCCGCGCGCAATGATTTCCTTCATGATTTCGGAGGTGCCGCCGGCGATGCGCTCCACGCGCGCATCCGCATAGGCGCGCGACACCTCGTACTCCGACATGTAGCCCCAGCCGCCGTGCTGCTGCAGGCAGGCGTCGACGCAGCGCCCGAGCATCTCGGTCACCCAGAGCTTTCCCGCCGCGGCCGTGGTCGCGTCCAGCGTGCCGGCCATGTGCTCGGCGATCAGCCGGTCGACCAGCGCGCGGCCCGCGAGCAGGTCGGCCTTCGCCGTGGCGAGCGCGAAGCGCGTGTTCTGCATCTGCGACAGCGGCGCGTCGAACACGCGGCGCTCGGCCACGTAGGCGCAGGTGTCGCGGAACACCGCCTCGGCCCGGGCCTGGCAGGTGATGCAGATGGTCAGCCGCTCGCGCGCCAGGCCGTGCATCAGGTAGCGCATGCCCTGGCCGGCCTCGCCGAGCAGGTCCGCGCCATCGAGTTGCACTTCGTCGAAGAAGAGTTCGGACGTGTCCTGCGCGTGATGGCCGAGCTTCTCGAGCTTGCGGCCGCGCTGCACGCCTGGCAGGCCGGCATCGACCAGGAAGATCGACAGCCGTTCGTCGTCGTCGGTCTTGGCCGCGACCACGAACAGGTCGGCGAGCTGCCCGTTGGAGATGAACACCTTCTGGCCCGAGAGGCGCCAGCCGCCGTCCGTGCGCCGGGCGCGGGTGCGGATGGCGCGCAGGTCGCTGCCCGCGGCGGGCTCGGTCATTGCGACCGCGGCGATGGCATCGCCCGCCACCAGCCGCGGCAGCCAGCGCTCGCGCTGCGCATCGCTGCCGAAATGGGCGAGGTAGGGCACGGCCATTTCCGAATGGATGCCGAAGCCCGGCCCCGCCGCATGCGCGAAGGCCATCTCCTCGAGCGCGACGACGGTGTAGAGATAGTCGGCGCCCGCGCCGCCCCATCGGCTGTCGACGGTGCAGCACAGCATGCCGAGCTGGCCGGCCTGCCGCCAGATGTCGCGCGGCACCTGGCCGGCGCGCTCCCAGTCGCGGTGGTGCGGCACGATGCGCTCGGCGACGAAGCGCCGCACCTGGGCGCGGAAGTCCTCGTGCTCGGGCTGGAACAGGTGGCGTGGGAACAGCAATTCAGTCATCGCGCGGCGCTCCTCTGGAGATACGCCTCGCGCAGCGCCTTCTTCTGCACCTTGCCGACCCCCCGACAGCGGCAGCGATTCGGCGAAGTCGTAGCTGCGCGGCACCTTGTAGCCGGCCAGCCGCGCGCGGCAGTGGGCGTCGAGCGACTCGCGGTCCAGCGCGAAGCCCGCTCGCGCCACGACGACCGCATGGACGCGTTCGCCCCAGTGGTCGTCGGGCAGGCCGATCACCGCGCATTCGCGCACGGCGGGGTGGCCGGCGATGGCGCTCTCGACCTCGGCGCAGTAGATGTTCTCGCCGCCGCTGATGATCATGTCCTTGATGCGGTCGACCACGAACAGGAAGCCCTCGTCGTCGAGGTAGCCGCCATCGCCCGAGCCCAGCCATCCGTCCTTCAGGGTCGCTTGCGTCTGCGCGGCATCGTTCCAGTAGCCGCGCATCACGGGCACGCCGCGGATCTGGATCTCGCCGACCTGACCCGCGCGCAGCGGCTGTCCGTGGCCGTCCACGATCCGGATCTCGAAGCCCTCGGTCGCGGTGCCGGCGGCGCCGAGCTTGCCGGCGAGCGGCCCCGCGAGCACGTGCCGTTCGGGCGGCAGCATGACGCAGGCGCCGCAGCTTTCGGTCATGCCGTAGAACTGGTGGATGCCGGCATTCGGAAACGCGTCGAGCACGCGCTGCAGCAGCGCGGCGGAGATCGGCGCCGCGCCGTACGAGATGCGGCGCACGCGCGCGAGCAGCGCGTCGTCGCGGCACGGCGCATCGAGCACCGCGGCGAGCATCGTCGGCACCAGCTGCAGGTGGGTGATGCCGTCGCGCGCGAGCCGCCGGTAGAAGTCCTCGGGCGTGAAGCGCGCCATGAAGCCGTGGCCGCCGCCGGCCAGGCTCACGGCCAGGCCGATGCCGAGGTCGGCGAGGTGGAACATCGGCGCGGCATGCAGGTACACCGTGTGCTCGTCGTGCGCGAGATCGCGCCGCATGTTGCCGGCCGCGGCGGCGAAGTTGCGGTGCGTGAGTTCCACGCCCTTGGGCAGGCCGGTGGTGCCGCCGGTGTACATGAGCGCGGCGAGCGCCGTGGGGTCGGCAGCGAAGGCGGGGATCGGCTCGCTGGCGGCAAGGTGGCCATGCAGCGCCTCGTCGAGCGTCAGCACCAACTTCGGCGCGTCCGCCGCGGCGGCGATGGCCTGGCCGAAGTCGCGGAAGTTGTCGTCCACGACCAGCATCGATGCCCGCGAATGCGCGAGGATGAAGCGCAGCTCGTCACTCGCGAGCCGCGTGTTGAGCGGCACCAGCACGCCGCCGGCCCACCACACGGCCAGCAGCAGCTCGAAATGGCGTGGCGAATTGAGCGCGAGCGTGGCCGCGTGGTCGCCGGGGTTCAGGCCCGCCGCGCGCAGGCCGCCGGCCATCGAGGCCACGCGCCGCAGCACCTCGCCCCAGCGCGAGGCCTCGCCCTCGCCGGCGAACGCGCGGCGATCGGGATGCGCCGTGGCGAGCGCCGCGAGCGCCTGGACGATCGGCGTCTCGTTCATTCGAGTCGGATCCCGGCCGCACGGATCATCCGGCCCGCGTTCTCTTCGTCGCGCCGCACCAGCGCCTGGAACTCGGCCACCGTCATCTGGCCCGGCTCCTGGCCGAAGTCGACGAGCTTGGCGACCAGCTCGGGGGCCTGCAGCGCCTTGCGCATGTCGGCGCCGAGCTTCTGGACGATGGCGTCGGGCACGCCGCGCGCGGCGAAGACGCCGATCCAGGCCGGCGTCTCGAAGCCCTTGATGCCCAGCTCGGCGAAGGAGGGGACGGCCGGCAGGAAGCGCGAGCGCCGCTCGCCGGTCACGGCCAGGGGCACCAGCTTGCCGCTCGCGATGTGCTGCTTGACCGTGCCGTAGTTCGAGACCGCCAGCGCGACCTCGCCCCCCAGCACTGCCTGCACGGCCGGCGCCGCGCCCTTGTAGGGGGAGTGGACGATCTCGGTGCCCGAGGCGCGGTTGAGCTCGTTGAGCACCAGGTGCGAGTTGGAGCCGATGCCGTAGGAACCGAAGGCGAAGCGCTGGGGCTCGCGCCGCGCGGCGGCGAACAGCTCGGGCAGGGTGCGCGCGCCGGCGGCGGGGTTGGCCACCAGCACCAGCTGCTCGACGGTGATCGCGCCCACCGGCACCAGGTCGGTGGCGGGATTGAACGGCACCTTGGCCATGAGGTAGGGCAGCTGCGTCGTCAGCGAGATGGTCGCGAGGAAGGTGCTGCCGTCGCGCGGCGCGTTGAGCACGGTCTCGGCCGCGATGATGGTGTTGGCGCCGGGCTTGTTGTCGATGACGGTGGCCGTGCCGCCCCAGCCCTTGCGCAGCTGCTCGCATAGCTGCCGCGTCGCGATGTCCGCGCCGCCGCCGGGGGCGAACGGCACCACCAGCCGCACCGGGCGCTGCGGCCAATCGGCCGCCTGCGCGAGCGCCGGCGCCTGGGACAGCGCGCCGAACCCGGCGCCAAGTGCGCCCTGCATGAGCGATCGTCTTGAAAGCATCGTTGTCTCCTTTTGTTGTTTTCGTGCCAAACATGAATTCATGTTCACACGAAGCGATTCGTCCTCTTTCGAGGGTGATTGCCTGCGATACCTGATTAAAACGCCCTCAAATATAAAAGTAAATCGTCATTTATCTATCGTAAACCCTAGGTTTGAGCCAACGAGAGAGGAGCCTCTATTGCATAATGGCAAGTAAAGGAAGATTCAGAATGGAAGCAGAGGTAGCAGTCCGCAAGCGTGCGACCACCAAGGGCGACGCGACCCGCGAGGCGGTCAAGCAGGCGGCCAAGCGCGCGATCGCGAGCGACGGGTTCTCGGGCGTGAAGATCGCGGACATCATGGCCAAGGCTGGCAAGTCGCCGGGCGCCTTCTACCTGTACTTCAAGACCAAGGAGCAGTTGCTGCTCGAGCTGGTCGAGGACTTCCGCCGCCGCCTCAAGGACGAGGTCAACAAGCCGCTCGAGGAGCGGGAGACGGCGTTCGACACGCTGTCCACGCGCCTGGGCGCGTTCTGGAAGATCTACCGCGACGACTGGCCGACGGCCACCGCGGCCTTCCAGATGGCGATGGTCGACAGCCAGTTCGAGCGCGCCTGGCGCAACGTGCGCCAGCAGGGCATCCGCGGTGTCTCCGCGCTGATCGAGCTGTCCAAGAAGCAGGGCTACGCGCGCGACCTCGACACCGAGCTCGCGGCCTCCGCGCTGTGCTCGATGCTCGAATACACCTGCTACAACTGGACCGCGAAGGGCGGCGACTTCCCCGATCGGTTCATCGACGACGCCACCGCCGTGAAGGTGCTTTCCTATCTCTTCGTCAACGCCGTGAGCGGCGGCCACGGGCTGCCGGGGTCGCAGCCCGGCGCCGCCTGAGCTCACCCCGGGGCTTCCGCGTCGCGACGATCACGACGACCGATAGCGCTCCAGCCAGTGCGCGTACGGCGCTGGCAGCGTCCAGGCCGCCTTGTCCACGCCGAGCTCGAGCGCGGCGCGGTAAGGCCAGTGCGGATTCGCGAGCAGCGGCCGGCCCAGCGTGACCAGGTCGACGGTGCCGCTGGCGACCAGTTCGTCCGCCTGCCGCGGTTCGCTGATGAACCAGCTCGTGGTGGCGGGCAGGCCCGTCTCGCGGCGCACGCGCTGCGCGATCGGCGCCATCAGGGCCGGGCCCCATGGGATCTTCGCGGTGGGCGTCGAGAAGCCGATGCTGACGTCGATGAAATCGAGGCCGGCCGCCTTGAGCCGGCGCACGAGTTCGATGCCTTCCTCGAGGTCGTCCTGGCCCGCGAACTCGGTCACGCCGAAGCGGGCCGCCAGCGGCAGGCGCTCGGGCCAGACCTCGCGCACGGCGGTGAGCGTCTCGATCAGGAAGCGCGCGCGGCCCTCGAAGTCGCCGCCGTAGGCATCGGTCCGCTCGTTGGACCAGGTCGAGAAGAAGCTCTGCGCCAGGTAGCCGTGCGCGAAATGCAGCTCGAGCCATTCGAAGCCCGCGTCGAGCGCGCGCCTGGCCGCGGCCACGAAGTCGGCTTTGACGCGCTGGATGTCGGCCAAGGTCATGGCCTGGGGCACCTTCGGCAGGCCGCCGCCGAACGCGATGGCCGAGGGGGCGATGGTCTGCCAGCCGCGCGCGTCGTCGGCGGCGATGTGGTCGTCGCCTTCCCAGGGCCGGTTGGCGCTCGCCTTGCGCCCCGCGTGGGCGATCTGGATGCCGGGCACGGCGCCCGCGGCCTTGACCGAGGCGACGATCTTGCGCCACGCATCGGCCTGCGCATCGGTCCAGATCCCGGCGCATCCGGGCGTGATGCGGCCTTCGGGCGAGACGGCCGTGGCTTCGGCGATGACCAGGGCCGCGCCGCCGCGCGCGAGGCCCGACAGATGGACGTGGTGCCAGTCGTTGACCACGCCGTCGACGGCCGAGTACTGGCACATCGGCGAGACGACCATGCGGTTTTTCAGCGTGACATCTTTCAAGGTGAAAGGCGAGAAGAGGCTTGGCATCGGATCCCTGGAGAAGGTGTGAAGAACAAGGATTAATCGTACCCTAGTTCGATAACTATCGAACAATAGGACAAAAGCCGATCCGTGCTATGGTCGCGCGATGCGCAGCCTCAACCATCCGGCCCTCGACGATGTCTCGCTGACCCAGGTCCTCTATGCCCTGAGCGATCCCGAGCGGCTGCGCGTGGTGCACGAGCTCGCCGGTTGCGGCGAGGCCAGCTGTGCCGCACTGGGCGGAGGCAGGGCGAAGTCGAGCATGTCGCATCACTTCCGGGTGCTGCGCGAGGCGGGCATCGTGCGCACCCGCACCGACGGCCCCGCGCATGTGAACGAACTGCGCCGCAAGGAAGTCGACAAGCGCTTTCCCGGCCTGCTGAAGGCCGTGCTCGCGGCCCAGGAAACGGCCGCGAAGCAGGGTTAGGCGCGCTGCCTCAGACCCGCTCGAAGCTCTCGACCTGCTTCGAGATTACCCAGTCCGTCGTCAGACTATTGAAGCGCTGGAAGTGCGCGCTCGCGAGATGCGCGTCGAAGGCCGCGCGGTCGTCGTAGACCTCGTAGAGGAAGACATGGCCCGCATCGTCGGACGACACACAGACGTCGAACTGGCGGCAGCCGGGCTCGTGCTCGACCGAGCGCGAGGCGTTGGCCTTGATCGCGCGGAGGAAGTCTGCCCGGTGGTCTGGGGCGATGTGGAAGTGGACGGTGACGATGTGCATGGAGGCCATATTCAATGTGTTTCCCCATGGCCCTGCGGCAAAAGGGGACGCTCAGCCCGACTTCCCGCGCCCCGACTTCTTCCCGCCCTCGGCGCGCGCCGCGGGCGCCGAAGCCTGACTGGCCTGCAACTGCTCCACCCACAGCAACGTATCGACGTAGGTCATGAAGCGGTTGAGGTACTCGGGCGAGAGATCGCGCATGAGGATCAGCGCGCGGTGCACGAGGTGGTGCGAATTCAGCGGGCCCGCGTTCTCGGGCATCTTCGCGAGCGACTGCGTGAGTCGGCGATCGGCGCTCAGGCGCGACCAGGTGCCGCGGAAGTAGCGCATGGTCTTGAGTTCGGCGGGCGCGGCTGCGGAGTTCGCCGCGCCGGCGCGAATCGGCACGGCACCGCTGGGCGCCGGGGCTTCTTCGGGCAGCGGCGACTGGCGCGCGATGTGCTCGACGAGTTCGGCGAGCGCACCGCGCGGCAACGGCTGCGCCACCGCGGCCACCGCCTCCGGCACCGCCTTCTCGAAGTCCTCGCCATACGCGCTCAGCAGTTGCCGCAGCCGCTCGTCGAGCAGCCGCCTGGCCTCGCCACCCTGCACCGCGGTGCGCTTCGCAAGCGTCTCGATGAAATGCAGCCGCACGGGATCGAAGCGCTCGGCCCCGCGCGCGCGCCAGGCCGCGACGACCGCGAGCGGGTCGTCGTGCGCGTCGGTGGGCGCGTCGCTACTCACGGGCCTTCGCTGCAGTGCCGGTGGTGCTCGCCGCATAGGACGGCCGCGGCGTGGGCGCCATCTCCACGCGCCGGTTCTTCGCGCGGCCATCGGCATCGGCATTCGATGCCACGGCCTGTTCGGCGCCGAAGGCGGCGGCGAACACGGAGGACGAGGGCACGCCTTCCTCGATCAGCGTGCGGGTCACGGTCAGCGCGCGCTGGGCCGAGAGCTCCCAGTTGTCGGCGAACAGGCGTGCGCCCTCGCGCATCTGGCGGTTGTCGGTGAAGCCGCTCACCATCAGGATCTCGTCGCGCGAACGCAGGTAGGTGGCCAGCGGCGCCGCGAGGCTGCGCAGCACCTGCCGGCCCTCGGGCTGCAGGTCGGCGGAATTGAAGGCGAACAGCACGCTGCCGCTGATGCCGATGCGCCCGTTGTTGAGCGTGACGCGGCCCGCGGCCAGCGGCCCGGCCAGCGCCTTCTCGAGCGCCTCGCGGCGCTGGGCCTCGGCCTGGCGCTGCTTGACCTCGGATTCGAGCCTGGTCGCGAGGTCGAGCTGCATGCCGATCGCGCAGACCAGGATCAGCACGAAGGCGCCGAGCAGGCCCGACATCAGGTCGCCGAAGACGGCCCAGACCGGCACGCTGGTGTCGAGGCCGGCGTCGTCGATGTCCGCGTCCTGGCGCATCACGCCTCGCTGGCCACGGCGGCGGGCTGCCGGCTGGCGATCTGCTGCAGGTCTTCGACGATCTGCTTCTGCGACATGATGCTGAGGTCGATGACCTCGCGCGCCTGCGCCACGTAGTAGGCCAACTGCTCGTCGCTGCGCGCCATCGACTTGCCGAGCGCGCCTTCCACGCGCTGCAGGTGCGCCACCAGCTTGTCGTTCGATTCGCCGAAGCGCTGCACGGCGAAGCCGAAGGTCTCGCCGAGGCTCGCGACCTCGACCGCGCTGCCCGTGACCTGCGCGGCCACCTCGGCCATCTTGCCGGTCTGCGTCTCCACCTGTTCGGCGAAGCGGCTGCCCGCGCGCTCCATGGCCTCGGCCGAGGCCGCCACCAGCGCGTCGACCGCGCTGCGCTGCTCGGTCGACGCATGGTTGACCGCGTCGAGCAGCGTGCCCAGCGTCTCGAGCAGGCGGTTGCGTTCCTCGAGCATCGCGTTGTCGCGCGCCATGCTGTCCGACAGCTTCTGGCGCAGCTCCGACACCACCTCGGCGGCGGCGCGCGGCGCTTCGGCGGCGGCCTGCAGCAACTGCGCGATCTCGGTGACGGTGCGCTTGGCATGCGTCTCGTTCTGCGACGACATCTCGCCGGCGGTCTTCGTCAGCGCATCGAGCAGCTGGCGCTGCTGGTCGGCGCTGTGCGCACCGGCCTGTTGCCATTCCTGGCGCAGCGCGCCGGCCATGGCTTCGAGCGAACCGGTCCAGGCGGCGAGGCGTTGCTCGTCGCGCGAGGCGAGATCGGCCTGCGTCTCGAGCAGCTTCTGCTGATGGTTCAGCGCATGGGCGCCGGCCTGCTGCCATTCACGCTGCAGCGAAGTGGCCATGGCTTCGAGCGAACCGGTCCAGGCGGCGAGACGCTGTTCGTCGCGCGACGAGAGGTCGGCCTGCGTCTCGAGCAGCTTCTGTTGATGGTTGAGCGCATGGGCACCGGCCTGTTGCCATTCCTGCCGCAGCGAGGCGGCCATGGCCTCGAGCGAGCCGGTGAAGGCCGCGAGGCGCTCCTCGTCGCGCGCGGCGAGGTCGGCTTGCGTTTCGAGCAGCTTCTGCTGATGGCCCAGCACATGGCTGCCGGCCTGTTGCCATTCCTGTTGCAGCGACGCGGCCATCGCCGCGAGCGAGCGGGTCCATGCCGACAGCCGTTCCTCGTCGCGCGACGAGAGATCGGCCTGGGTGTCGAGCAGCTTCTGTTGATGGATCAGCGCCTGTGCGCCGGCCTGCTGCCATTCCTTCTGCAGGGCCGCGCCCATCGAGGTCAGCGATTCGGTCCAGGCCGCGAGCCGTTGCTCGTCGCGCGCGGCCAGTGCAGCCTGCAGCTCGCCCTGCGCGTCGCCCACGGTGCGCAGCAGCGAGGCCGCATGCGCTTCGAAGGCCGTGGCGGCGGCCGACAGCGCCTGCTGCGCGTCGCCCGAGAGCTTGTCGCTGGTCTCCTGATGCCGCGCAAGCGCCTGTTGCCAGGTGTCGGACACCTTGCCGACCGTGGTCTCGAGTCGCGTCGACACGCCGTCGACCAGCGCACTCGAGCGCTGCTCGAAGCTCTGCGCGAAGCCTTCGAGCGAGCCGCGCAGGTCGCTCGACAGCGCCTCGCTGGTGCGCTGGTGCGCGGCGAGCGCGCCCTGCCAGGTGTCGGCGACGCGGCCGGTGCTGGCCTCGAAGCGCGACGACAGGCCTTCGAGCTGCTGCTGCACCGTCTGCGCGATGCTGCCGTGCAGCGAGGCGGTCTCGCGCGCGATGCCGGCCATGGTGGCCTCGACCACCGGCTGGATCGCGGCGCCGGCGACGCGGGCGCTCTCGATCAGGCTGTGCTTGAGCGACTGGTCGACCGAACTCGCAAGGCCCGCGTAGACCGCCTCGGCCTTGCCGTGGAACTCGGCCTGGTTGCCGATCAGGCGCTCGCTGAGCACCTGGGTCTGGCGCTCCATCGCGCCCATCATGGCCTGCAGCTGGCCGACCAGCTCGGGCATCAGGTCGGCCTGGCGCTGCAGCAGCTTGAAGGATTCGTCGCGCCGGTGCGCCTGCGAGTGCACGCGCAGGGTGCTCGCGATCTTCGCGTCGAGCGCCTGCGAGGCCTGCAGCCGTTCGCGCCGGCACAGCGCCGACACCAGGCCCAGCGCCGCCGAGGCGGCCACGCCGGCCACCGAGGTGCCGAAGGCGAGGCCGAGGCCGCGCACCGGGGCCGAGAGCGATTCGCGGATGGCTTCGAGGTCGGTCGCGCCCTGCAGCGCCGCGCCGGTGCCGTTGAGCGTGACCACCATGCCGAGGAAGGTGCCGAGCATGCCCAGCAGCACCAGCAGGCCCGCGAGGTAGGGCGCCAGCGCCGGCCCGGGCAGGCCCACGCGTTCGCCCTCGACGCGCAGGCGCACCGCGTTGCGCAGCGAGGGATGCAGCGAGGCGAGCCAGTCGCCGAGGCTGGCCGGGGGCTCGGACAGCGCGTTCGTCGCCTGCACCAGCGAACCCGTGGCCTGCTGGAAGCGGTGCAGCTCGAGCCCGCCCATCAGGTAGAACGCGGCCACGAGCCCGGTGACGGCCAGCGCCAGCGTGTTCGTGCCGATGTAGCCGGCGCCGACCCAGCCGACGACGGCCAGGCCCGCGACGAACACGGCGTGATGGAGAAATCGGGTCATGTATGTGTATCCAGTCAGCCCTTGTGACCGGTGCGCAGGGCTTCGAGCAGCCCGTCGACCGGTTGAAATCGAAAGTCCAGTTCGGCCTGCAGCACGTCCTGGATGTCCTTGCGGAAGACCGCGAGCCAGTCGGCATGGCCGCCGGCGGCGTTGTCTTCCGCGCCCGTTTCCTCGTCCTGGCGGGCCTTGCGCAGCCGCGCGAAGCGCTTCTCGAGCGCCGTCGGCACGCTCGCCAGCAGGCTGCGTTCGCGCGCGCCCAGCACCTGTTCCATCACCACGTCGACGGCGGCGAGCCGTGCCATGTCGTGCGAACCGGCCGCGAGCCGCGCGCGCAGCCGGCCGCGCAGCGGGCCGATGGCCGTCTCCATCGCCTGCTGCCGCGCGAGGTAGCGCTGGCGCATCGGCGCGAAGTCGGGCGGCGGCGTTTTCGGCGCCGGCCGTGGCCGCGGCCGGGCGTGCCTTGGCGGGCGCGAAGCTGCTGTCCTCGGCGATCGCCTGGGCCAGCGCGGCGCGCACGCGCGCGCATTCGCTTTCATCGGCACGCACCGAACCCCGCGGGGCCGGCGGCAGGCTGGCCGGCGTGCCGTTGAGGGCGGCCGACAGCGAGATCGCGTCGGTCCAGCCGAACCATTGGCTCAGCCGGTCCGCCGAAGCCTGTTCGGATTCGCGGATGTCGCCATCGGTCAGTCGGGAAAGCAACCGGACGAGCGCCGAGCCACTGAAATCTGTGCGGAAACCTGTGCGCTGTGGAGCGTGCGCCATGCCAGAGTCGGAAAAACCCGGCAGTCTACACCGCCGACCCTCGGGGGAATCCCGGGGCCGGGGCCGCTGGCAGTGGCGCGGATGGCGTTTCGCCAGGGGCGGCGCGGGCTGGGGAGCGGGGTGGGAATTTGTATCGAAATCCAACCCGCTCGCGCCGGGCCCGGCGCTCAGGCCGGGGGCTTGGGGAGCGCGCGAGCGAGCAGCGCCACGGCCGCCCCCACCGGCCAGTCCACCGCCAGGCCTTCGGCCCAGTCGAAGCGCAGCCCTTCGAAGGCCGCGCCGCCGGGCACCAGCCGCCGTGCGCCAGCCGCGCGCGCCTGGGCCGACAACTCGCGCACCTGGGCGTGGAAGCGCCCGGGATCGGCCCGCAGCGCCGCGCCGTCGCCATCGAGCGCGAACACGCCCGCCAGCAGGTGCGCCGCGCCGCCGGCCGCCACGCAGTCGGTGAGGATCGGCATCCAGGCCGCGCCCGCCGTGAGGATCGCGAAGCGCTCGCCGCGCTGCCGCGCGGCCAGGACGGCGGCCTCCGCCAGGCCGGTCACGGGCACGCCTGCGCGCTCGCGCAGCACCGCGAGCCCGGGGTCACCGAAGCAGGCCAGCAGGATGGCGTCGGCGCGCGGCGCCTCGGCCAGCAGCGCGGGCATGGCGGCCGTTGCCGCGTCGTAGCTCGGGCGGTCCTTGATCACCGGCGGGCCGGCGGAGGCGGTCCAGCCGATGGCCTTGATACCCGGCGGCAGCAGCGCGCGGGCGGCCGAGACGACAGCCTCGGTCATCGCCTCGCTGGTGTTCGGGTTGAGCACCAGCAGCGTGGCCTCGCTCATCGCCCTTCGTCCGTGGATTGCGCGGCGCGCTGTCCCGTCCACATGCGCAGCAGCACGCCGACCACGTCCTGCGAGGGCGCGGCCGCGCCGGGGCGCAGCCGGGTCTCGACCAGCGACAGGTGCGAGCGCATCGCGCGCGCGGCACCGCCGCCGTCGCCCTTGAGCAGCGAGGTGAAGATGTCGCGGTGCTCGTCGCAGGCGCATTGCGCCGAATGCGGCGCCTCGTACATCGCCACCAGCATCGAGGTCCGGCTCACCAGCTCCTGCATCTGCTGCAGGATGAAGGTGTTGCCCGTGGCTTCGGCCAGGATCATGTGGAAGTCGGCCGACAGCCGCACCGAGGTGGCGCGGTCGCCCTCGGCCAGCGCGGCCTGCTCGCGCTCCATGTGTTCGTCGAGGCGGCGCAGCGCCTCGGCGCCCGCGTTCTGCGCCAGGTGGGCGACGATGCCGCCCTCGAGGATGCGGCGCGCGTCGTAGATCGAGCGCGCCTGCTCGAGCGAGGGCGCGGCCACGAAGGCGCCGCGGTTCGGGATCATCTCGATCAGCCGGTTGGTGCCCAGCCGCAGCAATATCTTGCGGATGCGCTCGCGGCTCACGCCGAAGACCTCGGCCAGCGCGGTCTCGCGCAGCGGCGCGCCGGGCGCCAGCGCGCCGGCCAGCAGCGCGCGCGAGAGCGTGTCGTAGACCGCGTCCTCGCGTTCCTTCATGCGGTGCCGCCCTCGTCGGTGTGCGCCAGCCAGTGGCGGGCGATGCGCTCGCGGCTGGTCACCCAGGCGCCGCCCTTGTCGTGGAGGTGGCGCAGGATGCGCTCGAGCGCGCCGATGCGTCCGGGCCGGCCGATCATGCGCAGGTGCAGGCCCACCGACAGCATGCGCGGCGCGTGCCCGCCCTCGCGCCACAGCCAGTCGTAGGCGGCACAGACATAGTCGGCGAAGGCGTCGCCGGTATCGAAGCGCTGGGTGTTCTGGAACTGCATGTCGTTGGTGTCGAAAGCATAGGGCAGCACGAGGTGAGGCCGGCCGTCGACCGCCACGCGGTAGGGCGTGTCGTCGTTGTAGGCGTCGCTGTCGTAGAGGAAGCCGCGCTCCACCAGCAGGCGGCGCGTGTGCGGGCTCGGGTTGGAGCGCGTGTGCCAGCCCACGGGGCGGCGCCCGGTGGCGGCCTCGATCGCGGTGCAGCAGCGGTCGATGGCCAGCCGCTCCTCGTCGAGCGTGAGGTCGATGCCGCGCTCCCAGCGCCAGCCGTGCGCCGAGACCTCGTGGCCGGCCTGCGACGCATGCCGCGCCAGCCATGGCGAGCGCTCCACCGCGCGGCCGCACGCGCTGAGCGTGAAGTGCCCGCCGAGGCGCTCGAACAGGTCGGCGATGCGCCAGTAGGCCACGCGCGTGCCGTATTCGAAGTGGCTGTCGATGCAGCGGTCGGGCACCGGCTGGCCGTCGATCACCTCGTAGATGGCCTCGTTGCGGCTGTCGCCGTCGGTCATGGAGAACTCCGCGCCCTCCTCGAAGTTGACGACGAAGGAGACGGCCACGCGCGCCGCCTCGGGCCAGCGCACGGCGGGCAGGTCGCGGCCGTAGCCGATGAAGTCGCGCGTGGCGGGTGGAGTGGAAGCAGGGGATGAATCGGCCATGGTCAGAACTGGGCCAGCCGGCGCAGGCCGACCAGCCTTTCGGCGATGAAGAGCACCACGGCGGCCAGCAGGATCAGGCAGGCCGAGATGGCGGCGATGGTGGGGTCGGGCGACTCCTCCAGGTAGTGCAGGATCTCGATCGGCAGCGTCTTGCTGCGCGCGTCGGTCAGGAAGATCGAGATCGGGTAGTTGTCCATCGAGGCCAGGAAGGCGAACAGCCCCGAGGTCAGGAAGGCCGGCGCCAGCGCGGGCACCATCACCTGCAGCAGCGCGCGCGGGCGCGACAGCCCCAGGGTCTGCGCCGCCTCGAGCAGCCGGGTGTCGAACAGCGCCAGGCTCGCATGCACCGTGCGCGTGACGTAGGGCAGGGTGATCACCACGTGCCCGATCAGCAGGCTCCAGAACACGTTGGCCAGCCCGACCGCGCGGAAGGCCTGCAGCAGCGCCACGCCGATCACCAGCCCCGGCATCATCAGCGGCGAGACCAGGAAGGCCAGCAGCGCCTCGCGGCCGCGGAAGCGCCCCTGCTCGATCGCGATCGCGCACAGCGCGCCGAGCACCAGCGCCGCGAGCGTCGCGCCCGCGGCCACCGCGGCCGACAGCAGCACGGTGTCGGCCAGGCCGTCCTTGGCCAGCATCGCGCGGTACCAGCGCAGCGACCACTGGCCCTCGGGCAGGTTGAACACCGGCGAGGGGCTGAACGAGACCAGCACCACCACCACCAGCGGCGCTAGCATGAAGACCGCGGTCGCCGCCATCAGCAGCCCGCCCGCGATGCGGTTCCAGCGCGCGCTCATGCCGCCGCTCCCGGCGCCTCGCGCGCGCGCCTGCAGCCGGCGCGTGAGCAGCGTGCTGCCCACCACCACCGCGACCGCAATCGCCAGCAGGATCACCGCCAGCGTCGAGCCCGACTGCCGGTCGCGCATGAACAGGTAGGCGCGCGCCAGCAGCGCGGGCAGCGTCTGGTAGCGGTCGCCCACCAGCAGCGCGGGGATCACGTACATCGACACCGCCATCGAGAACACGAAGGCCGAGCCCGCCACCACGCCCGGCAGCGACAGCGGCCAGGTCACGCGCACGAAGGCATGCAGCGGCGCAGCGCCCAGCGTGGCGGCGGCCTCGGCCAGGCGCGAGTCGATCTGGCGCGCCACCGTGAACACCGGCAGCACCATGAAGGGCAGGAACACGTGCACCGCGGCGATCACCAGCCCGCGTTCGTTGAACAGCAGCCGCGCCGGCTCGTCGACCAGCCCCAGGCCCAGCAGCACCTGGTTGACCAGGCCGTTGCTGCGCAGCAGGATGGTCCAGGCGAAGCTCTTGACCACCACGCCCACCGACAGCGGCAGGATCAGCGCGAGGAACATCAGCCCCTGCACCGGCAGCGAGGCGCGCGCCATCGCGAAGCCCACCGGGTAGCCGATCAAGAGGCACAGCAGCGTGACGAGCAGCGCGATCTTCAGCGTGTTCCAGACCACGACGGCGCTGAAGGGGTCGGTCGCGAAGCGCGCGTAGCCCGCGAGCGAGAAGCCGCCCTGTTCGCCCTGGAAGCTGGTAGCCAGCAGCGCGGCCAGCGGCAGCACGAACAGCAGCACGAGGTAGCCCGCGCCCGGCACGGCGAGCCAGCCCGGCGATGCTTCGGCGCGGCGCATGGTGCCGCTCATGGCGCCGCCTCGGCCGCGAACAGCAGCGTGTCGGCCACCGGCCATTGCACCGACAGCGTCTCGCCGGGGCGCGGCGCCAGGTCGTCGTGGGCCGGAAATTCCGCGAGCAGCGTCGCGCCGCCGCCGGGCGCGCTGAAGTAGACCAGCCGGTTGGCGCCGCGGTAGACGGTCTGGCTCACCACCAGCGACAGCCGGTTCATGCCCGCGGCCGCGGGTTGCGGATCGCGCGAGGCGCGCAGCCGCTCGGGGCGCACGCCCACCAGCACCTCGTGGCGCAGGCCGCCCGCGCCGACGTCGTGCGCGCGCTCGGCGGGCACCTCGATCTCGCCGCAGGCGGTGCGCACGCGCGCGCCGTCGAGCGTGCCGCGCCATTGCGAAGAGAGGCCCACGAAGTTGAGCGCGAACTCGGTGCGCGGCTGGCCGTAGATGTGTTCGGGCGCGTCGAACTGCTCGATCGCGCCGCGGTTCATCACCGCGATGCGGTCGGACATCACCAGTGCCTCTTCCTGGTCGTGCGTGACGAAGATCGCCGTCATGCCCGCGTCGCGCAGGATTTGGCGCAGCTCGACCTGCATGGTCTCGCGCAGCTTGCGGTCGAGCGCCGACAGCGGCTCGTCGAGCAGGATCAGCCGCGGCCGCGTGGCGATCGCGCGCGCCACCGCCACGCGTTGCTGCTGGCCGCCCGACAGCGCCGAGATCGGCCGGTCCGCGAGCGCCGCGAGCCGCACCGATCGCAGCGCCGCGTCCACCGCCTGCGCGAGCTCGGCGCGCGGCGTGCCGCGGGCCTTCAGGCCGAAGGCGATGTTCTCGCTGACCGTGAGGTGCGGGAACAGCGCATAGCTCTGGAACACCACGCCGATGTTGCGCTGGTGCGCGGGCAGCGCGGTCACGTCGCTGCCGCCCACGCGCACCGTGCCGGCGTCGCACGCCGCGAGCCCGGCGACGATGCGCAGCAGCGTGGTCTTGCCGCAGCCCGAGGGGCCGAGCAGCGACACGAATTCGCCGGAACCCACCCGCAGGTCCAGCCCGTCCACGACCGTCTGCGCGCCGTAGCGCTTGACGATCCCGCTCAGTTCGAGAGTGCTCATGCGACGCGCCTCACAGCGCCATCTCGCGGTCCCAGCGCTCGACCCCAGGCCTTGCGGTTCTCGGCGATGTAGGCCCAGTCGGGAATGAACACCTCGCCCTTGGGCAGGCCGGCCGGCGCGGCCACGCCGGTGTTGGTGGGCATGGCGAGCGAGATCTCGGCGATCTGCTGCTGCCAGGCACCGAGCATCGCCTCGACGAAGGCATTGGCGAGGTCGGCCTGCGGGCCGCCCCTGACCTTGGCGATGCCGGTCGGCATGGCCATGCCGCCTTCCTTCGGCAGCACGAAGTCGATCGGCGCGCCCTTGGCCTTGCGATCGAAGGCGTTGAATCCGATCATGCCCGCGATGGCCGTGGCCTCGCCCTGCTCGAGCAGGTTCAGCGCCTGCGGCAACTGGGTGTAGACGGTCAGCAGGTTGGGCTTGAGCGCCTTGAGCTTGCGGAAGGCGGCCTCGGGCTGGTACTGCGCGTCCTTCATCGGCTTGCCGGTCTCGAGCGCGGCCGCCACCAGGAACATCGACAGGCCCTCGGTGTTCTGCAGCGAGGGGATCACGACCTTGCCCTTGTTGGCCGGCTCCCACAGCGCCGCGTACGACGGCATTTGCTTGAGCTTTCCGGTGTTGACCGCCACGCCGGTGGTCGACTGCATGTAGTTGGCCCACATGCCGTCCATGTGGACCGTGCCGGGCTTGAGCTTCGCGAGGCTGGGGATGTCCTTGGCGGTGAGCGGCTCCAGCACGCCTTCCTTGACGGCCGGGATCATCACCGGATCGTCCATCAGCACCACCGACATGTACTGGCGGCCCTTGTTGTTGACCATCTTCTCGAGGTTCACGAGCGAGCGCGTGCCCTCGAAGATCACCTTGCAGCCGGTCTGCTTCTCGAACACCGGGATCAGCGGATCGAGGAAGGCCTTGTGGCTGCCCGCGCCGCCGACCACGAGTTCGCGGCCCTTGCCCTGGGCGCGCACCCAGGCCGGCGCGGCCAGCGTGGAAGCGGCGAGGAGTCCCTGCCCGAAGGCGCGGCGCGAGAGGCCGGATGCTGAGCGATTCATCTGCATGTCCTTGGGGGCGGATGCCCCAAATGGGTGGATGGAAGGCCGCGGCAGCCGCCAGTCAGCCCAACAATTGTGCGCTCTTCAAAAGAAATTGTGCACAATTCATGCAGGAAGCCAAATCCGTGCCAACCCGCGGGTGCGGGGTGTCGCAGAAAAAAAGGAAGGCGCTAAGCGCGCAGCCGGCGCGCCGGTTCGGCCTCGTGCAGGTAGGCCGTGAAGGTGTCGCGCGGCGACGAACCCGTGTGGCGCGTGAGGATCTGCCCGACCTCGCCGCGGTGGTAGCCGCCATGCGCGATCACGTGGCCCAGCATCTCCTCGCGCGACATGCGGCCGGCCGAGCCGTCGGTGAAGTCGAAGGCGAGGGGGGCAGCCAGCTCGTCGTCGCCGATCGCCTGCACGTGCGCGAGGAACCAGCGGTCGTTGTCGCGCACCGCTTGCAGCAGGTGCCCGGGTGCCAGCCGCTCGGGCGAATGGGTGCCGCCGTAGCCGTGGGGCCGGCCCTCGAGATGGGCCCTGAAGATGCCGTCGACCGCATGGGCGTGGTCGAGGGTGGCCCAGGCGGCCTCGAGGTCGTCGTCGGGCAGCCGGCCCCGCGCGGCCAGCAGGCCGGCGAACAGGCCCTCGTCGGCCCAGGCCTTGTAGCGGAACATCGAGGTCAGCAGCGTGCGTGCGCTCATCGGGGGTCTCCTGGCGAGGCGCCGCGGCGCGGCGCGCTTCGGGGCAGGATGATCCCCGGCGCCCCTGGCGCGGTCCAATGAAATGCAGCCGCCCCACTGATAAGAGCCCCGCATCAATGCAGGGACTGGCCGGGCGGCCGATTGCGCGGGCGCGGCTTCATGGGCACGATGCTTGCGGATGCACCGGCGTACGGCCGATCCGCATCCTCCACCTCCAAGGCAGCGCCGATGTCCTTCCTGTGGCCCGGTTACCTCTGGTTCCTGCTGGCGCTCGCGCCGCTGCCGCTGGCCTATGCCTGGCTGCTGCGGCGTCGCGGCCGGCTGGCCCTGCGCTACGGCCGGCTGCAGACCGATGGCGCCGCGACGCTGCGGCGCGGCTGGCGCCGACACCTGCCGCCCGCGCTGTTCCTGCTGGCCTGCGCCGGCCTGCTGTTCGCCGCCGCGCGGCCGGTGGCGCGCGTGCCGCTGCCGTGGGCGCGCACCTCGATCATGCTGGCGATGGACGTCTCGCTGAGCATGCGCGTGAGCGACGTCAAGCCGACCCGGCTCGAGGCCGCGCAGGCGGCGGCCAAGTCCTTCCTGCGCGAGCTGCCGCGGCGCATCGAGGTCGGCCTCGTCACCTTCGCCGGCAGCAGCCAGGTCGCGCAGCGCGCCACGCTCGACCGCGACGCGCTCGCGGCCAGCATCGACGCCTTCCAGATGCAGATGGGCACCGCGGTCGGCGACGCGATCGTGCTGTGCCTGGCCGAGCTGTTCCCGCAGGACAACATCAGCCTCGGCGAGATGACCTTCGGCGGCAGCGCGCCGCGCGGGCGCAGCCTGGACGACAAGGCGAAGCCGCCGCCGCGCCAGATCACGCCGGTGGCGCCCGGCTCCTACGACGCCGCCGCGATCATCCTGCTGAGCGACGGCCGCCGCACCACCGGCATCGACACGCTCGAGGCCGCGAAGATGGCGGCCGACCGCGGCGTGCGCGTCTACGTGATCGGCATGGGCACCCTCGACGGCGACATCGCCGCGCCCGACGGCATGGCGATCTACATGAAGCTCGACGAGCCCACCTTGCGCGAGGTGGCGCGCATGACCGGCGGCGAGTACCACCATGCCGGCACCGCCGAGGCGCTGCACGGCGTCTACGAGAAGCTCGGCTCGCGCGTGCAGGTGCAGCCGCGCGAGAACGAGCTCTCGGGCCTGCTGGCGCTGCTGTCGGCGCTGCTCGCGATCGCGGGCGCGGGGCTGTCGGTGCTGTGGTTCGGGCGCATCGTCTGAGCCGCGGTTTGCCGCTCCCGCGCGGCGGCGCCACAATCTCGGCTGCACCCGCCGGCCCCCCGGCCGCGATGTCGCATCACCGGTCGACTCCTTCATGCAGCATTCCCCATCCCCCTTGCGAACGCGCCCCATCGGCGCCGGCCAGCTGCGTGCCTTCGAGGTCGTGGCGCGGCACCTGAACTTCCGCGCCGCGGCCGAGGAGATGTCGCTCACGCAGCCGGCCGTGAGCCGCCAGATCCAGGCGCTCGAGGAGGAGGTGGGCGTGCGCCTCTTCCTGCGCCACACGCGCGCGGTCGAGCTCACGAGTGCCGGCGCCCAACTGCTGCTCGCGGTGCAGCAGGCGCTGCCGCGCATCGACGCCACCATCCGGCAGATCCGCCAGAGCGCATCGCGCAAGAGCGTGGCGCTGACCACCTTCGCGTCGTTCGCCTCGATGTGGCTGATCCCGCGCCTCGAGGCCTTTCAGCGCGACCATCCCGACATCGACATCCGCATCGATGCCTCCGACGCGGTGATCGACCTCGAGGTCAGCGACATCGACCTCGCGCTGCGCTACGGCCGCGCCGAGCACATGCCCGAGGGCGCGGTGCGGCTGTTCGGCGAGCACCTCACGCCGGTGGCCAGCCCCTGGCTCATCAAGAGCAGCCCGCCGATCGAGAAGCCCGAGGACCTCGCGCGCTTCACGCTGATCGAGGTCGGCGACGCGCACCCGAGCTATGTCGAGTGGCTGGTCTGGCGCCGCTGGTTCGAATCGAACGGCCTGGCCCGCATCCAGCCGCGCCGCTGGCTCTACTTCAACTACGACTACCAGATGGCGCAGGCCGCGCTGACCGGCCAGGGCGTGGTGCTCGCGCGCAGCCCGTTGATCGCCGAGAGCCTGGCCAACGGCGACCTGGTCGAGGTGCTGCCGCGCCAGCGCATGGATTCGCCGATGGCCTACTGGCTTGTGAGCGGCCCGCGCAACGAAGGCCGACCCGAGCTCGAGGCCTTCGGCACCTGGCTGCAGCAGCAGGCGGTGCTCACGCGCGCGGCGATCGGCGATGCGGTCGACGACGAGGCGCCGGTGGCACGGCGCCAGAGCGCTGCGTGAGCGACGCGCGAGTGGGCGCGTGAGCGTCTACGTCGAGCTGTCTCCGCTCGCGGCGCACCGCGCGCTGCTCGACCACCTGTTCATCCTGGTCGACGACGGCACCCTGACCGCGCCGGGCCGGCACCGCTTCGCGACGCCGTTCTCCGAGATCCGCTACCTGCGGCGGCCGGACGACGATCCGCCGTGGCAGGCCTCGTGGTCGCGGCCCGTGGCCGACGCGCGACCGCGGCAACGCGCGCTCGCGGGCATGGTGGTCGGCTTTCGCGCGCATGCGCAGCCGTCGCCCGGCGCGCTGCCGGAGCTCGGGCCGATCGACATCGAAGGACCGCTCGACGCGGTGGTCCATGCGCTCGATGCCCTCGCAGCCGACCTGTGCCCGCGCCTCGGCGGGGCGCCGCCCGCGGCCGCGGTGTCGCAACGCACGCTGCGGCGCCGCTTCGACGCCAGTGTCGGCCTGGGCCCGAAGGCCTGGCAGGCGCTGCACCGCTTTCGCGGCGCGCTGCTCGATCTCGCGCGCTCGCCGGCCAGCCTCGCCGACACGGCGCAGGCGCGCGGCTATGCCGACCAGTCGCACATGTCGGCCGACTTCCAGCGCCGCGCCGGCACCTCGCCCGGTCGCTTCGCCGCGCGCTCGCGCGCCGAGGCCGGCGGCGATGTTGGCCGATTCTTCCAAGACCCGGCGCTGCGGCAGCGGGTACACACCCTGGTTTCCACGTGATGAACGGAGCGATTCCATGGTGCGAGAGACGATCGACCCCGCCGATGCGCAACGGGTGAGGGCCAGCTTCGAGCGGCAGAACGCGATGCGCGCGCTCGGCATCGAACTGGTCGAGGTGCGGCCCGGCGAGGTCGAACTCGCGATGCCGGCCTCCGAGCGACTGACCCAGCAGCACGGCTTCCTGCATGCGGGCATCGTCGCCACCGGGCTCGACAGCGCCTGCGGCTATGCGGCCTTCTCGCTGATGCCGCCCGAGGCGGCCGTGCTCACGGTCGAGTTCAAGATCAACCTGCTGGCCCCGGCCGCCGGCGAACGCTTCGTGTTCCGTGCCGGCGTGACCAAGGCGGGCCGCACGATCAGCGTGAGCGACGGCCGTGCCTATGCGCTGCGCGAGGGGAAGGAGTCGTTGATCGCGACCATGACGGCCACGCTGATGGCGGTGGTGGGACGCGAGGACATCCGGCACTGAGCGGGTCGCCGCGGCCGCCGGCGCGGCGGGTGGGTCGAATGCTGCCGCCCGTTCAGAAGCTGAACGTTCAGGAGTTGTTCGGTGGCCGCGCGCATACGGCCCGAGAGGCGCCAAAAGGCCCTGAAAAGCCCTGAAACCACCGCTTTCGGCGCGCAAAGCACGAGGTATTGCGTTGGCACGGCGCTTGCCATGTCGTGTGCATGACCTCCACCACAGCCACCCCCGAAACACCCGGCGCGCATGGCGCCGATCCCGACGGCCGGCCCGCGCTTCGCGAGGGCGCGACCGGCAGCGCCACGCTCGTCGTCGCACCGAAGCACCTGGCCAGCGCCTTCGCCGAAGAAAGCGGCGAAGCCTATCCGCGGGTGCTCGCCACGCCGGCCCTGGTCGGCCTGCTCGAGCGCGCCTGCGCGGCGATCCTCGTGCCCGCCCTGCGCGCGGGCGAGATGTCGGTCGGCCACCGGGTCCAGCTCGTGCATGGCGCGCCCACGGCGCCCGGCCAGGTGGTCCGCGCGACGGCGACCCTGCTGCGCCGCGAGAAACGCCTCTACGTGTTCGAGGTCGAGGCGCGCGACGACGCGGGCGTCGTGGCCACGGGCGAGCATTCGCGCGCGATCGTGCCGGCCGCCGCGGTCGAGGCCACGGCGCTGCGCCGCGCGAACGGCGCCGAGGAGGCCGCGCGATGAGCACCGCCGCGATGCTGCATCCCGAGGTCGAGACGCTCTCGCCCGCCACCCTGCGCTCGCTGCAGGAAGCACGCTGGACCGAGCAGTGGCGCTACGTGCGCACCCGCTCGGTGTTCTACCGGCGCAAGCTGTCGGGCTGGCTCGACCGCGCGCTCACCCTCGACGAGCTGCAGGAACTGCCGCTGACCGAGAAGGACGAGCTGCGCCTGAGCCAGGAGGCCGACTATCCGTTCGGCGACTACGTGGCCTGCGCCGAGGGGCGCGTGGTGCGGCTGCACCGCACCTCGGGCACCACGGGCCGGCCGCTGATCCTCGCCAATTCGCGCCGCGACGCCGAGATCGTGGCCGAGGTCGGCGGCCGCTCGATGTGGGCCTCGGGCCTGCGGCCCAGCGACCGCGTGGTGCATTGCCTCAACTACTGCATGTGGACCGGCGGCTTCACCGACCACACGACGCTCGAGGCGGCCGGCGCCACCGTGCTGCCCTTCGGCGTGGGCAACACGCGGCAGCTGATCGATGCCATCCTCGACCTGAAGATCACGGCGATCTCGTGCACGCCGTCCTACCCGGCGCTGCTCGAGAGCGTGCTGCGCCAGCACTATCCAGGGCTGCAGCCGGCCGACCTGGGGTTGAAGCTGGGCCTGTTCGGCGGCGAAGCGGGGCTCGACAACGCCGAGTTCCGCGCGCAGATGGAGGCGCGCTGGGGCTTCAAGGTGCGCAACGCGAACTTCGGCCTGTCGGAGGTGATGAGCATCCTCGGCGGCCAGACGGACTGGACCACCGACCTGCTGTTCCACGCCGGCGACGTGGTGTTCGCCGAGATCCTCGACCCCGCCACCCTGCAGCGGCTGCCGATCCGCGAGGGCACGGTCGGCGAACTGGTCTGCACCCACCTGCGCAAGGAGTGCCAGCCGCTGGTGCGCTACCGCACGCGCGACGTGGTGACGGTCACCGGCACCGAGCCCGGCCCCGACGGCCGCACCGCCTGGCGCTTCCGCGTCAGCGGGCGCACCGACGACATGTTCAACGTGCGCGGCATCAACGTGTTCCCGAGCGCGGTGCGCGCGGCGATCGAGTCGCTGCCCGCGTTGAGCTCGGGGCACTTCCGCATCGTGCTGCGCGGGCCCGGCCCCTACGACCGCGTCGAGCTGCGGGCCGAAGCGGCCGCGGGGCTCGCGGCGGCCGACTGGGACGCGGCCGCGCGCCGCCTGGAGATCGCGGTGCGCGAGCGCGCGGGCGCCACTGCGCTGGTGGAGATGGTGCCGTTCGAGTTCTACGAACGCACCGACGGCAAGACCCAGTGGGTCGAGAAGCACTGAAGACCGGCCCGAGATCAACGAACGAACGAGCAAAGGATTTTTCGCCATGGACTACGTCACCCTCGAAACCAGCGACGGCATCGCGCACGTGCGGCTGCAACGGCCCGAGCGCCTCAACGCCATCAGCGCCGTGGTGCTCGACGACCTGCACGAGGCGCTGCGCGAGGCGCAGTCCTCGGCCGAGGTGCGCGCGATCGTGTTCTCGGGCGCGGGCCGGGCCTTCTGCGCCGGCGACGACCTCAAGGAGTTCGGCGAGCAGACGCGCACGCCGGCCTCGATCCGCCATCACATCGAGCGCATCCAGACCATCACGCGCGACCTGATGTTCGGCGGCAAGCCGGTGATCGGCGCGATCCACGGCTTCGCGGTCGGCGGCGGCTTCGAATGGCTGCTGAACTGCGACCTGGTGGTGGCTTCCGAGGACCTGGTGTGCTTCTTCCCAGAGATGGACTGGGGCCAGTTCGTGACCGGCGGCGTGACCTGGCTGCTGCCGCAGGCCGTGGGCCACCAGCGCGCGATGGAGCTCTGGCTGCTGGGCGAGCGCCAGTCGGCCGCCGACCTGCTGCGCCTCGGGCTCGCGAACTGGGTGGTGCCGCCCGAGCGGGTGCTGGCGCGCGCCTTCGAGGTGGCGGCGGTGGTGGCCTCGAAGTCGCAGGGTTCGGTGTCGCGGCTCAAGCGCGTGGTGACGATGCAGGCGCAGTCGAACCTCGCGGTGGCGCTCGAGCTCGAGCAGGAGGCCACCGTGGCCGCCTTCGCCACGCCCGACGCCGCCGAGCGCGTGCTGAAGTTCGGGCGTCGCGCCTGAACCGGGAGACCGCGATGAACGTCCGCGCCATCACCTTCGACTACTTCGGAACCCTGGTCGACGTCGACCGCGGCGGCATGGCCGGCATCGAGGCCGTGCTGGCCGAAGCCGGCCTGCGCACCGAGCGGCCGCTGTTCGAGCTCTACCTCGACTGGGACATCCGCAACGTGCAGCGCTACCGCGGCGGGCGCTGGCGCCCCTACCGCCAGGTGGCGCGCGAGGCGCTGCGCGAGACGCTCGAGGCCATCGAGCCCGGCGTCACGGCGCGGCTCGACATCGACCTGCTCAACGAGCTGTACCTCGGCCACCTGGTCGAGTCGGCGCCGCCGCATCCCGAGGTCGAGGCCATCCTGCAACGGCTGGCCGAGCGCTTTCCGCTGATGCCCATCACCAACATGGACAGCGACCTGTGGCAGCGCAGCCAGCTCGTGCGCTTCTTCGACCAGGTCACCACGGCCGAGATGGCGCGGGCCTACAAGCCCTCGGAATCGATCTTCAGGCTCGCGCTCGACCGCCTCGCGGTGCCGGCGGAGTCGGTGCTGCATTGCTCGCTCGCGAGCTGGGCCGACATCGACGGCGCCAAGCCGCTGGGCATGCAGGTGGCCTGGATCAACCGCGGCGCCGAGCGGCTGAGCGTCTGGCAGCCACGGCCCGACCACGAGTTCCCCACCCTCGAGGGCGTGCTTGCCCTCCTGGACTAGTCCGATTTTTCCCATCCACTTCGAGGTACAGAACCATGCGCTGTCTTCTGCTTGTTGCTGCTTCCCTGGGCCTGTGGGCCTCCCTCCTGCCCGCCAGCGCGCAGGACCTGGTCGTCAAGATCGGCCATGCCGGCCCGCTCAGCGGTCCGCAGGCCAACGCGGGCCGCGACAACGAACGCGGCGTGAAGCTCGCCATCGCCGATCTCAACGCGCAGGACTTCCGCATCGGCGGCAAGCGCGCGCGCTTCGAGCTGGTCTCGGAGGACGACCAGGGCGATCCGCGCACCGGCACCCAGGTGGCGCAGAAGATGGTCGACAGCGGCGTGCGCGCGGTCATCGGGCACTACAACTCGGGCGTCTCGATTCCCGCTTCGCGCATCTACAGCCAGGAGGACATCCCGATGATCACCGGCGCGTCCTCGAACCCGCAGCTCACGCGCCAGGGCTTCGCGAGCACCTTCCGGCTCGCGGCCAACGACAACGTGATGGGCGCGGCCATGGCCGAGTTCGCCGCCGCGCGCGGCCTGCGCAAGGTGGCGGTGATCGACGACCGCACCGCCTACGGCACCGGCGTGGCCGACATCTTCGTGCAGACCGCCAAGGGCCTCGGCCTCGAGGTGGTGGGGCGCGAGTTCACCAACGACAAGGCCACCGACTTCACCGCCATCCTGACCAAGTTCAAGGGGCTCGCGCCCGAGGCGGTGTTCCTCGGCGGCTACTACGCGCAGGGCGCGGGCGTCGCGCGCCAGATGCGCCAGCTCGACATCAACGCGCTGCTGCTCGGCGGCGACGGCATCTGCACGGCCGAGGTGGTGCCGCTGGGCGGCAAGCTGCTCGAGGGCCGCTACTTCTGCGCGCAGAGCGGGCGCCCGCTCGACAGCCTGCCGGGCGGCCCGGCCTTCCGCGAGCGCTTCACCAAGACCTTCGACGCGCCGATCGACGCCTATGCGCCAGCCTTCTACGTGGCGACGCTGGTGGTCGCGCGCGCGATGCAGCAGGCCGGCAGCGACGAGCCAAAGAAGGTCACGGCCGCGCTGAAAACGCTGAAGATGGAGTCGATGCTCGGCCCGGTGCAGTTCGATGCCACCGGCGAGTGGCTCAAGGCGCCGGTCACGGCCTACCAGATCGCCGGCGGCAAGCTGGTGCCGGTCGAGCGCAAGCCGTGAGCGTGCGTGCCCCGGCGGATGGCACCAGCGTTCCGCCGCCCGCGCTTCCTTGGCAGAATCGGCGCGACCGGTCGGCCGCGGCGTCCTCGCCGCGCGCGCCGGGCTGACGAGGACAAGGAACGCGATGACGCCGATGCTCGACGAGGTCTGGGACGTGCTGGTCGAGCGGGCGGTCGCCCAGGGCCACGGCGCGCTGCTGTTCGGCGCGGGGCGCGTGCTGCGGCGCGCCTGGACCGCGTCCGGCATCGAGGCCGCGGTCCTGATGGCCGCGCTGCCGGCCGAGGGCGCGGCGCTGGCGCCGTACCTGCCGGTGGTGCAGCCCCAGGGCTTTGATCGCCTGCACCTGCGCGCCGCCGACTCGAAGACCGGCGAGGCGCTGTTCGTGGCGCTGCTCGCGCGCCCGGACAGCGCGGACCTTGGCGACGAACTGCGCCTGCTGGCCCACCTGTGGGCCGCCGCGCATTCGGCCGAGCTGGTGGCCGAGCAGCAGGGCGCGCTGCTGCAGGAGCAGTCCGCGATCGTCGAGCACATCACCGACGGCCTGCTGGTGGTCGACCGCGACCTGATGGTCAAGCACATGAATGCCGCGGCCGGCCGCATCCTGAGCCTGCATCCGCGCGAGAGCATCGGCAAGCCCTTCGGCTCGCTGCTCGATTTCGCGCCGATCATCCAGCCGCTGCTGGAAACCGGCGAGGGCTACATCGACCGCGAGCTGATCATCGACTCGCCGCAGCGGCACCTGCACCTGGTCGACACCGCGGTGCCGATCAAGAACGCGGCGGGCCAGGTGGTGTCGATCGTGAATTCGTTTCGCGAGATCCAGCGCGCCCGCCGCATGGCCGACCGCATCGCGGGCAACCATGCGCGCTACAGCTTCGACGACGTGGTGGGCACGGCGCCGCCGCTGGTGGCCGCCGTCGAGGCCGCGCGCAAGGCCGCGCGCGGTTTCGCCAACGTGCTGCTGATCGGCCAGAGCGGCGTCGGCAAGGAGGTCTTCGCCCAGGCCATCCACAACGCCAGCGCGCGCGCCGCGGGACCCTTCATCGCGATCAACTGCGCCGCGCTGCCGCGCGACCTGATCGAGAGCGAATTGTTCGGCTATGCGCCCGGCAGCTTCACCGGCGCCACGCGCGAAGGCCGGCCCGGCAAGTTCGAGGCGGCCAGCAGCGGCACCATCTTCCTCGACGAGATCTCCGAGCTGCCGATCGACGTGCAGGCCAAGCTGCTGCGCGTGCTGCAGGAGCGCGAGGTGGTGCGCGTGGGCGACACGCGCAGCATCCCGATCGACGTGCGCGTGATCTCGGCCAGCAACCGCGACCTGCAGGCCATGATCGAGCGGCGCGAGTTCCGCGAGGACCTCTACTACCGCTGCCACGTGATCGGCATCGAGCTGCCGTCGCTGCGCGAGCGGCCCGAGGACGTGCCCGTGCTGGTGCACCACTTCCTGCGCAAGTACGCGCAGCTGCTGCGCAAGAACGTGTTCCGTGTTTCTCCGGCCCTGATGCAGCGGCTGGTCGCGCATCCGTGGCCCGGCAACGTGCGCGAGCTCGAGAACACCGTCGAGCGGCTGGTGAACATGACCGATGCCGAGACCGCCTGCGTCGAGGACCTGCCTGCGTGGTTCTCCGGCGGCCAGAAGCCCGACGCCGTGCCGCCGCCGCCGGTGCGCCCGGCCTCCGAGGTGCGCACGCTCGAGGAGGTCGAGAAGGAGGCGATCGCGAATGCGCTGCGTGCCTGCGGCTTCAACGTGACCGAGACCGCGCGCCGGCTCGGCATCGCGAAACCCACGCTCTACGCCAAGATCCGTGGCTATGGGCTGCGGCTGCAGCGCGGCGGGCGCGGCGCCTTCGATGCCGAGGAGGCGGGGCCGGCCGCGCCCTGACCCCGACGGATGGGCGCGAAGACGCCCGGCAGCGAGCGGCGGCCGGCGCGTTGAATGCTCAACAAGGCGCTCTTTGCGAATCCCAAATTGCGTGTTTTCGGGGATCCGGCATGCTGCGGTCATGACTACCGAGACCTCCGTCGACCTTCGGGCCTGGATCGGCCGTACCGAGCGCGGGGGCGACGACGTGGGCGCCGCGCCCCTGTCGGCGCTGGCCGCCACGTTCAACCGGGACGACCTCGCCTTCAACCTGGGCAGCGACGTGCCCCCGCTGTGGCACTGGCTGCACTTCATCCCGCTGGCGCGCCAGGACCGGATCGGTGCCGACGGCCACCCGCTGCGCGGCGGCTTCCTGCCGCCGATCGCGCTGCCGCGCCGCATGTGGGCCGGCGGCGAGCTGCAGTTCCACCATCCGCTGCAGGTGGGCGACGAGATCACGCGCCAGTCGCGCATCCTCGATGTGGATGCCAAGGACGGCAAGAGCGGGCCGCTGGTCTTCGTCAAGGTCCGCCACGAGATCTCGAATGCCCGGGGCATCGCCATCACCGAGCAGCAGGACATCGTCTACCGCGACATGCCGGCCGCGGGCGCGCCCGCCCCGGCGGGAAAGCAGGCGGCCACGGACGAGGACTACCGCGAGACCGTCGTGCCCGACCCGGTGCTGCTGTTCCGCTATTCCGCGCTGACCTTCAACGGCCACCGCATCCACTACGACCGGCCCTATGCCACCGAGGTCGAGGGCTATCCGGGCCTGGTGGTCCATGGCCCGATGGTGGCCACGCTGCTGCTGGGGCTCGCGAGCCGCCAGCAGCCGCAGCGCCGCGTGCGCGGCTTCGCCTTCCGCGCCGTGCATCCCCTGTTCGACACCGCGGCCTTCGAGCTGTGCGGCAAGGCCGAGGCCGACGGTTCGCACAAACTGTGGGCACGCAACCACGAGGGCGCGCTGGCGATGGAAGCCCGCGCCAGTTTTTTCTAACCAGCAAGCAAGCAGCGATCCCATGACGAAGAACGCCGTCGACAAGTACCAAGACATCCGCGATGCCGTGCGCGCCCTCTGCGCCGAGTTTCCCGACGAATACCACCGCAAGATCGACGAGCAGCGCGCCTATCCCGAGGCCTTCGTCGATGCGCTGACCAAGGCCGGCTGGCTCGCGGCGCTGATCCCCGCCGAGTATGGCGGCTCGGGCCTGGGCCTGACCGAGGCCTCGGTGATCATGGAGGAGATCAACCGCTCGGGCGGCAACTCCGGCGCCTGCCACGGCCAGATGTACAACATGGGCACGCTGCTGCGCCACGGCTCGGAGCAGCAGAAGCAGCTCTACCTGCCCAAGATCGCCTCGGGCGAATGGCGCCTGCAGTCCATGGGCGTGACCGAGCCCACGACCGGCACCGACACCACCAAGATCAAGACCACGGCCGTGAAGAAGGGCGACCGCTACGTCATCAACGGCCAGAAGGTCTGGATCTCGCGCGTGCAGCACTCCGACTGGATGATCCTGCTGGCGCGCACCACGCCGCTGGCCGAGGTCAAGAAGAAGTCCGAGGGCATGTCGATCTTCCTGGTCGACCTGCGCGCGGCCGAGAAGAGCGGGATGACGGTGCGGCCGATCCCGAACATGGTGAATCACGAGACCAACGAGCTGTTCTTCGAGAACCTCGAGATCCCGGCCGAGAACCTGATCGGCGAGGAAGGCCAGGGCTTCAAGTACATCCTCGACGGGCTCAATGCCGAGCGCACGCTGATCGCGGCCGAATGCATCGGCGACGGCTACTGGTTCATCGACCGCGTGACCAAGTACGTCAACGAGCGCGTGGTGTTCGGCCGCCCGATCGGCCAGAACCAGGGCGTGCAGTTCCCGATCGCCGACGCCTATATCGAGGTCGAGGCCGCCAACCTCATGCGCTTCAAGGCCTGCGAGCTGTTCGACGCGCACCAGCCCTGCGGCGCGCAGGCCAACATGGCGAAGTACCTGGCGGCCAAGGCGAGCTGGGAAGCGGCCAACACCTGCCTGCAGTTCCATGGCGGCTTCGGCTTCGCGAACGAATACGACATCGAGCGCAAGTTCCGCGAGACGCGCCTCTACCAGGTCGCGCCGATCTCCACCAACCTGATCTACGCGTACGTGGCGGAGCACCTGCTCGGCCTGCCGCGTTCCTTCTGAGCGCCATGGCACGCAGCTCCAGCAGGCGCCCGCTCGAAGGCATCACCGTCGTCACGCTCGAGCACGCGGTCGCGGCGCCCTTCGCCACGCGCCAGCTCGCGGACATGGGCGCGCGGGTCATCAAGATCGAGCGCCCGGGCGCCGGCGATTTCGCGCGCGCCTACGACCGGCGCGTGCGGGGCGAGGCCTCCTATTTCGTCTGGATCAACCGGTCCAAGGAGAGCATCACCCTCGACGTCAAGCATCCCGAGGCGCGGCAGGTGCTGGCCAGGCTGCTGGGTCAGGCCGACGTGCTGGTGCAGAACCTGGCGCCCGGCGCCGCGGCGCGGCTCGGCCTGTCCGAGGAAGCGCTGCGCCCCACGCACCAGCGACTGATCGTCTGCGACATCTCGGGCTACGGCAGCGCGGGACCGTTCCGCGACAAGAAGGCCTACGACCTGCTGATCCAGGCCGAGGCGGGCCTGCTGTCGGTGACCGGCTCGCCCGAGGAGATGGCGCGCGCCGGCATCTCGGTGGCCGACATCGCCGCCGGCATGTATGCCTACAGCGCGGTGCTGGCCGCGCTGATCCAGCGCGGCATCACCGGCGAGGGCAGCCACATCGACGTGTCGATGCTCGAGTGCCTCGCCGAATGGATGGGCAACCCGCTCTACTACGGCTTCGAGGGCCAGGCGCAGGCCGTGCGCGCGGGCGCCAGCCATCCGAGCATCTATCCCTACGGTCCCTTCACCGCGGGCGACGGCAAGACCGTGCTGTTCGGCCTGCAGAACGAGCGCGAGTGGAAGGCCTTCTGCGAACAGGTGCTCGCGCACCCGGAGCTGGCCACCGACGAGCGCTTCGACGCCAACGCCAAGCGCAGCGCCCACCGGGTGGAACTCAAGCAGCGCATCGAGTCGCTGCTGCAGCCGCTGACGGCGGCCCAGTGCATCGAGCGCCTCGACGCCGCCCACATCGGCAATGCCAGCGTCAACGGCATCGCGGACGTGTGGGCCCATCCCCAGCTGCGCGCCCGCGAGCGCTGGCGCGAGGTGGGTTCGCCGGTCGGGCCGATCCCGGCGCTGAAGCCGCCGGCCGACAACGACCGCTTCGAGCCGCGCATGGACCCGGTTCCCGCGCTGGGCGAGCACACCGACGCCATCCTGCGAGAGCTGGGCTACGGCCGCGAAGACATCGCGCGCCTGCGCGACAGCCAGATCCTCTGAAAGACCATTCGACATGACCACCTCGAGCACCCCCGAGTCCATCCTGGCGCGCTTTGCCGCCGACCTGAAGGCCGAAGACATTCCGCCCGCGGTGCTGCGCCGCGCCGAGGACCTGCTCCTCGACTGGATCGGCTCGGCACTGGCCGGCAAGGGCGCGCGCCCGGTCGAGACCATCACCCGCTTCGCGTCCGCCATGGGCGCGGGCGATGGCCGCAGCGAGATCCTGATCCACCGCACGCGCTCCAGCCCCCTGATGGCCGCGATGGCGAATGCCGCGGCCTCGCACTTCGCCGAGCAGGACGACGTGCACAACGGCTCCGTGTTCCATCCGGCCGCCGTGGTGTTCCCGGTGGCGCTCGCGATCGCCCAGGCGCATGGCCTCAGCGGCGCGCAGCTGCTGACCGCGGCGGTCGCCGGCTACGAGGTCGGCATCCGCGTCGGCGAGTTCCTGGGCCGCTCGCACTACAAGATCTTCCACACCACCGGCACCGCGGGCGCCGTGGCCGCCGCGGTGACGGCCGGCCACCTGCTGGCGCTCACGCCCGACCAGATGTCGCATGCCATCGGTTCCGCGGGCACCCAGGCCTCGGGCCTGTGGGAGTTCCTGCGCGACGCCGCCGATTCGAAGCAGCTGCACACGGCGCACGCGGCCGGCGCCGGCCTCACGGCCGCCTACCTGGCCAAGGACGACTTCACGGGCGCGCGGCGCATTCTGACCGGCGCGCAGGGCATGGCCGCGGGCATGTCGAGCGACGCCGATCCGGCGCGGCTCACGGACGGCCTCGGCACACGCTGGGCGCTGGCCGAGACCTCGTTCAAGTTCCACGCCTCGTGCCGCCACACGCACCCCGCGGCCGATGCACTGCAGCAGATCCTGCAGCGCCACCAGCTCGCGGCCGGCGACGTGAAGGCGGTGACGGCGCAGGTGCACCAGGCGGCCATCGACGTCCTCGGCCCGGTCACCGATCCGCAGACCGTGCACCAGTCGAAGTTCTCGATGGGCACCGTGCTCGGCCTGGTGGCCGTGCATGGCCGCGCGGGCCTGGCGGAATTCGACGGACACTTCAAGGACGCCGCGGTCTCGGCCTTCCACGACAAGGTCAGCATGGTCCTCGATGCCGAGGTGGACCGGGCCTATCCAGCGCGATGGATCGGCAAGGTGCATGTTGATACCATCGACGGACGCCGCCTCGAGGGCCGTGTCGACGAGCCCAAGGGCGATCCCGGCAACACCCTCGAGCGCCATGAACTGGAAGAGAAGGCGACGCGCCTGGCCCTCTACCGCGACGGCGCCACGGCCGCCGAGATGCAGAGCGTCATCGGCTGGGCCTGGTCGCTGATGTCGGTGGCGCGCGTCGGCATCCTGCTGGAGCCGGTCGCTTCCCGATGAGCTCGCGGGCCGGGGCGGCGGGCGGGGGGCAACGTCGGAAAGCAAGATGATCCATTTCGATTTGGTAGACCTGCGGCTGTTCCTGGCCATCGCCGAGGCCAACAGCCTCACGCGCGGCGCCGAGGCCACGTTCATGTCGGTCTCGGCGGCGAGCATCCGCGTCAAGAACCTCGAGGAGAGCGTGGGCACCAAGCTGCTGTACCGCAGCAGCCAGGGCGTGACCCTCTCGCCGCCGGGCCAGGCGCTGGCCTATCACGCGCGCCTGGTGGTCGGCCAGCTCGAACACCTGCGCAACGACCTGCAGGAGTACGCCAGCGGCATCAAGGGCCATCTGCGCGTGTTCGCGAGCACGACGGCCATCACCGACTTCCTGCCGGCCGTGATGAGCCGCTACCTCATCACCCATCCCGACGTGAACGTCGACCTGCGCGAGCGCGGCAGCGGCGACATCGTGCGCGCGGTGTCCGACGGCCACACCGACATCGGCATCGTCTCGGGGCGCGTGCGCACCGAGGGGCTCGAGGTCGTGCCCTATCGCGAGGACCGGCTGGTGCTGGTGGTGCCCGATGGCCATGCGCTGGCGGCCCGCTCGCCGGTGCCCTTTGCCGAGACCCTCGAATACGAGCACGTGGTGCTCAACGAGGGCACGGCGATCCATTCGTTCCTGAACCAGATCGCCCGCGACATGAACCGCGTGCTCAAGCCGCGCATCCAGGTCGGCAACTTCGAGGCCTGCTGCAAGATGACCGAATCGAACGTCGGCATCAGCATCATGCCGGGCACCTCGGCCGAGCGTTACCGCCAGTACATGGCGGTCCAGGTCGTGCAGCTCGAGGACGACTGGGCGCTGCGCAACCTGCAGATCTGCTTTCGCAGCCTCGAAGCCTTGCCGGGCTTCGCGCGCGACCTGGTCGAGCTGCTGAAGGCCGACGCGCTGTCGGCCAGGCGCGCGTCGGACAGCTAGATTCCGTTCGCGAGTTCGGGCACGGCCGTGAACAGGTCGGCCACGAGGCCGTAGTCGGCCACCGAGAAGATCGGCGCTTCCTCGTCCTTGTTGATCGCCACGATCACCTTGGAGTCCTTCATGCCGGCCAGATGCTGGATCGCGCCCGAGATGCCCGCGGCGATGTACAGCTGCGGCGCGACGATCTTGCCGGTCTGGCCCACTTGCCAGTCGTTCGGTGCGTAGCCCGCGTCGACGGCGGCGCGGCTGGCACCGAGGCCCGCGCTGAGCTTGTCGGCCAGCGGGGCCATCACTTCGGTGAACTTCTCGGCGCTGCCCAGCGCGCGGCCACCCGAGACGATGATCTTGGCGGCCGTCAGTTCGGGGCGCTCGCTCTTCGTGACCTCGCGGCCCACGAAGCTGCTCTTGCCGCTGTCGGCCACGCCTTCGGCGGTTTCGATCGCTGCGCTGCCACCGGTGGCGGCTGCGGCGTCGAAGCCGGTGGTGCGAACGGTGATCACCTTGGTGGCATCGCTGCTCTGCACGGTGGCGATCGCGTTGCCCGCGTAGATCGGACGTTCGAAGGTGTCGGGGCTGTCGACCTTGGTGATGTCGCTGATCTGCGCGACGTCGAGCTTGGCCGCCACGCGCGGCGCGACGTTCTTGCCGTTGGCGGTCGAGGGGAACAGGATGTGGCTGTAGTTGCCGGCGATCGCAAGGACTTGCGCCGCGACGTTCTCGGCCAGGTTCTCGGCGAGGCTAGGGCTGTCGGCCGCGATGACCTTGGTGACGCCAGCGATCTGGGCCGCGGCCTTGGCGGCTTCGGCCGCGTTGGCGCCGGCCACGAGCACGTGGACGTCGCCACCGCAGGCGAACGCGGCGGTCACGGTGTTGAGGGTGGCCGGCTTGATGCTGGCGTGGTCGTGTTCGGCAATGACGAGTGCGGTCATGTTCGTTGTCTTCCTCAGATCACTTTGGCTTCGTTCTTCAGCTTGTCCACCAGGGTCGCCACGTCGGGCACCTTGATGCCGGCACCGCGCTTCGGCGGTTCCGAGACCTTGAGGGTCTTCAGGCGCGGCTTGACGTCCACGCCGAGGTCCTCGGGCTTGAAGGTGTCGAGCTGCTTCTTCTTGGCCTTCATGATGTTGGGCAGCGTCACGTAGCGCGGCTCGTTGAGGCGCAGGTCGGTCGTGATGACGGCCGGCAGCGTGAGCGAGACGGTCTCGAGGCCGCCGTCGACTTCGCGCGTGACGTTGGCCTTGTCACCGGCGACTTCGACCTTCGAGGCGAAGGTGGCTTGCGGCAGGTCGGCCAGCGCGGCCAGCATCTGGCCAGTCTGGTTGGCATCGTCGTCGATGGCCTGCTTTCCGAGGATGATGAGCGAGGGCTGTTCCTTGTCGACCAGCGCCTTGAGCAGCTTGGCCACGGCCAGCGGCTGCAGCTCTTCCGAGGTCTCGACCAGGATGCCGCGGTCGGCGCCGATGGCCATCGCGGTGCGCAGGGTTTCCTGCGACTTGGCGTCGCCGCACGAGACGGCGATGACCTCGGTCACCACGCCCTTCTCCTTCAGGCGCACGGCCTCTTCGACGGCGATCTCGTCGAAGGGGTTCATGCTCATCTTGACGTTGGCGATGTCCACGCCCGTGCCGTCGCTCTTGACGCGCACCTTCACGTTGTAGTCGACGACCCGCTTGACCGCGACGAAGGCCTTCATGCCTGCGCTCCCGCCGTGCCGGCCAGCTTCAATGCGCGTTCGCCGGCTTCCTGCACGATCGCCTGGGCACGCATCATCACGGGGCGGTCCACCATCTTGCCGTCCACCGCGACGGCGGCACCCGCCGACCGCGCGGCCGCCTCGAGCACGCGGCGCGCCCAGGCGAGTTCCTCGGCGGTGGCGCAGAAGGACGCGTTCACCGCGCCCACCTGCTTCGGATGGATGCACAGCTTGGCGCCGAAGCCGAGCCGCCGCGAGCGCAGCGTGTCGGCCGTGAGCGCGGCCTGGTCGTCGATCGAGGTGCTGACGCCGTCGATCGGCGCGCCCAGCCGGGCCAGGCGCGAGGCCATCACCAGTTGCGCGCGGTAGGGCAGTAGCTCGAGCTCGTCGCCCGAGATGCCCAGATCGAGCTGGAAGTCGATCGAGCCGAACACCAGCCGCTGCACGCCCTGCGCCCGCGCGATGGTGTGGACGTTGTGCAGGCCGGCGGCGGTCTCGATCATCGGAAACACCGCCGTGCCCGCGCCGATGCACGACACGCTGAACACCTCGTCGATGCGCTCCGTCTTCGGCAGCATGATCCCGGCCACGCCGGGCAGGCGGGCCAGCGCCAGGTCGTCCTTGAACCACGGCGTGTCGGCTGCGTTGATGCGGACGATCACGCGATGGTGGGCCGCCAGCCAGGCGGCCACGGAATGGCGCGCCTCGGTCTTGTTCTCGGGAGGCACCGCGTCCTCGAGGTCGATGACGACGGCATCGGCGCCGCAGGCCAGCGCCTTGTCGAAGCGGTCGGGACGGTTCGCGGGCACGAAGAGGAAGGAGCGTTGGGACAGTGTCATGGTTTCGCGAGTGAGTTCGCCATGAAGGATGCCCAGCGCGTACGCACCGCGCAATTTGCGGTTCCACAAGCCGCCATTTCGCGTGGCCAAACACCGGCCGGGTCGTCTTGAGCACTTCTGAAGTGCCTGTTTGCGAATCGCAAATGGCGCCGCGCGCATCGATGTAGGAAGCTTCGTCCACCGATATGAAACGCTACTCACACTGGATCGACGGACAGGAAGCCGCCCCCCTCGGCGGCACCTGGTTCGAAACACACAACCCCTACACCGGCGAGGCATGGGCCGAGATCGCCTCGGGCAGCGCGGCCGACGTGGACGCCGCCGTGCAGGCGGCGCACCGGGCCTTCACCGAGGGCCCGTGGTCGAAGTTCACGGCCACCGAGCGCGGTGCGCTGCTGCGCCGCGTCGGCGACCTGATCGCCCGCGATGCGCGCCGGCTGGCCGAGATCGAGGTGCGCGACAACGGCAAGCTGCTGGCCGAGATGCTGGGGCAGCTCCACTACATCCCCCAGTGGTTCTACTACTTCGGCGGGCTGGCGGACAAGGTCGAGGGGCGCGTGATGCCGCTCGACAAGCCGGGCTACTTCAACTTCACGCGCCGCGAGCCGCTCGGCGTGGTGGCCGCCATCACGCCCTGGAACTCGCCGCTGCTGCTGGCCACGTGGAAGATCGCCCCCGCGCTCGCCGCGGGCTGCACGGTGGTGATCAAGCCCTCGGAGTTCACGTCCGCGTCAAGCCTGGAGTTCGCCCGGCTGTTCGAGGAGGCGGGCTTTCCCGCCGGCGTGGTCAACGTGGTCACGGGCTTCGGCCGCGAGGTGGGCGCCACGCTCGTCGAGCATCCGCGGGTCGCGAAGATCACCTTCACCGGCGCCGACGCCACCGGTCGCGCCATCAACGAGGCGGCCGCGCGCCAGTTCAAGCACGTGAGCCTGGAGCTCGGCGGCAAGTCGCCCAACATCGTCTTCGCGGACGCGAACCTCGACGACGCCGTGAACGGCGCGGTCTCGGGCATCTTCGCCGCCACCGGCCAGACCTGCATCGCGGGCTCGCGCCTGCTGGTGCAGGACGCGGTGTACGACGAGGTGGTCGAGCGCCTGCTGGCGCTGGCGCGCACCGCGCGCATGGGCGACCCGATGTCGATGGACACCCAGGTCGGCCCGGTGACCACGCGGCCCCAGTACGACAAGGTGCTGAGCTACATCCAGATCGCGAAGGACGAGGGCGCCCGGCTGCTGCTCGGCGGCGGTCCCGCCACGGGCGAGGCCTGCGGCAGCGGATGGCTCGTGCAGCCGACGATCTTCGGCGACGTCGACAACGGCATGCGCATCGCGCAGGAGGAGGTCTTCGGCCCCGTGCTCTCGATCATCCGCTTCAAGGACGAGGACGATGCGGTGCGCATCGCCAACGACGTGCGCTTCGGGCTCGGCTCGGGCGTGTGGACGCGCGACATGGGCCGCGCGTTCCGGATGTCCGAGCGGCTGCAGGCCGGCATGGTGTGGATCAACACCTACCGCGCCGTGAGCTTCATGTCGCCGTTCGGCGGCTACAAGGATTCGGGCCTGGGCCGCGAGAACGGCATGGACGCGATCAACGAATACCTGCAGACCAAGAGCGTCTGGATCAACACCGGCGCGGCGACGGCCAACCCCTTCGTCATGCGCTGAGCATCGATCCCTTCTTTCCATCATTCACCACCCCACCCACTCCCATGTCCACCATCGATTGGCCCCAGCAAATCTTCGAAGGCTTCAAGAACCTCGGCGTCCGGCAGGTCGCCTACGTCCCCGACGCGGGCCACAGCCAGCTGATCCGCCTGTGCGAGGCGGACCCCGAGATCCACGCGGTATCGCTCACCACCGAGGAGGAGGGCGTCGCGATGCTGGGCGGTGCCTGGCTCGGCGGCGACCGCGGCGTGCTGCTGCTGCAGTCCAGCGGCGTCGGCAACTGCATCAACATGCTGTCGCTGCAGCACGAGACGCGCATGCCGCTGTTCATGGTCGTGACGATGCGCGGCGAGTGGGGCGAGTTCAACCCCTGGCAGGTCGCGATGGGCAAGTCGACGCAGGCGGTGCTCGAGGACTCGGGCGTGTACGTGTACCGCGCCGATACGCCCGAGGAGGTTCCGCCCACCGTGCTCGCCGGCGCGAAGTTCGCCTACCAGACCGGGCGCAGCGTCGCGGTGCTGATCGGACAGCGCGTCATCGGCACGAAGAATTTCAACAAGTGAGCATCGCCATGTCATCCACAGCCAAGAACCAAGCCGTCCTGAACCGCCGCGAAGTGGTGGCGCGCATCCTTCGCGACCGGGGCGAGGCGCTGGCCATCACCAGCCTGGGCAACCCGACCTTCGACGTGGCCGCCGCGGGCGACGGTCCGCAGAACTTCTACCTCTGGGGCGCGATGGGCGGCGCCGTGATGGTGGGCCTGGGCCTGGCCCGCGCGCAGCCGAAGAAGCGCGTCATCGTGTTCGTCGGCGACGGCGAGATGATGATGGGCCTGGGCTCGCTGGCGACCGCCGCGGTCGACCGCACCGAGAACCTCACGGTCGTCGTGATCGACAACGAGCATTACGCCGAGACCGGCATGCAGCCGGCCCACGCGGGCCGCGGCGTCAACATCACCGAGGTGGCCAAGGCCACGGGCTTCCCGCAGGCGCTGACGGTGCGCACGGCCGCGGAGCTCGAGGAGGCGGTCGACAGGATCCTCAACGGCCAGGGCCCGGTGCTCGCGACCATCAAGGTCACGACCGATCCCGCGCCGACGGCGCTGCCGCCGCGCGACGGCCCGTTCCTGCGCAGCCGCTTTCGCACCGCGCTGCTGGGCGCCGACCCGCACGTCTGAGGCCCGCGGCCCCGCGCAGACCATGGACGCGCTGAGCAAGCTGCTGGCGAAGAACCGCGACTGGGCGAGCGAGGTCGAGACGAGCGAACCCGGCTTCTTCTCGTCGCTGCTGCGCCAGCAGGCACCCAAGTACCTGTGGATCGGATGCGCCGACAGCCGCGTGCCCGCCAACGAGCTCGTGGGCCTGAAGCCCGGTGAGCTCTTCGTGCACCGCAACGTCGCGAACGTGGTGGCGCATTCGGACCTCAACTGCCTCGCGGTCGTGCAGTACGCGGTCGACCTGCTGAAGGTCGAGCACGTGATCGTGGTGGGCCACTCGGGCTGCGGCGGTGTGGGCGCGGCGCTCCGGGGCCTGCGCATCGGCATCGCCGACGCATGGATCCGCCATGTGGCCGACGTGCTCGAGAAGCATGCGGCCTGGTTCGACGAGGTGCCCGAGGAGCGGCGGCTGGACGCGCTGTGCGAGCTCAACGTGGTCGAGCAGACGCTCAACGTCTGCCGTACCGGCGTGGTCCAGGACGCCTGGCGCCGCGGCCAGCCGCTGAGGGTGCATGGCTGGGTCTACGGGCTGCACAACGGCTGGCTCAACGACCTGGAGATGACCGTGGGGCGCCCCGAGGACATCGAGCGCTTCCATGCGTGCGCGATCGCGTCGATCCGATCGCGCCACAAGGCGCCGGCCCGCGTGCCGGAAGCCGCCGTCGAGACGAACTGATTTTCCGCCGCCGCGAGAACGCCTGCCGCCGGACTGCCAGCGGCCGGGGCGCGGCTGCCCGCCACACAACGATCAACCGGAGACATCCCATGGGCCCCATCCAGCGCACACCGAACACGAAGGGCCGCGGCCTCGCCGCCGCGAGCCTCCTGGGCCTCGCGCTCGCCTTCACCTTCGGCCTGCCGGCACGCGCCGACACCGACTACCCCGACAAGCCCGTGCGCCTGATCGTTCCCTTCCCGCCGGGCGGCGGCGGCGACAAGCTGGCGCGCGTGCTGGCGCCGACGCTCGGAGAGCTGCTCAAGACCAGCGTCATCATCGACAACCGCGGCGGCGCCAACGGCAACATCGCGCTGCAGGCGGTGGCCAAGTCCAAGGCCGACGGCTACACGCTCGGCCTCACGCTCACCGATCACATCGCGCTGAGCCCGTCGCTCTACGACAAGCTGGCCTTCGACCCGGTGAAGGACTTCCAGCCGATCGGGCTGATCGCCTCCACGCCCTATGTGTTCACGGTCGACGCGGCCAGCGGCGCGGCCCATCTCGCGGCCGCCATCGCGAAGGCGAAGAAGGACCCGGGCTCGGTGAGCATCGGCTATCCGACCGTGAGCCCGCTGCTGGCGACCGAGCTGCTGCAGAAGCAGTCGGGCGCGAAGTTCAACCTGATTCCCTATCGCGGCATCGCCCAGGGCATGCCCGACATGCTCGGCGGCCGGCTCGACGCCTGGGTCGGGACCAGCGTCACGATGCGCGGCTTCATCGACGGCGGCAAGGTGCGCGGCATCGCCGTCACCTCGGCGCAGCGCTCGCCCGCGCTGCCGGGCGTGCCGACCATCGCCGAGAGCGGCTTCCCGGGCTTCGAGCTCGTGACCTGGTACGGCATCGTGGCACCGGCCGGAACGCCGGCGGCGATCGTCGCGGTGCTGAACGCCAGGCTCAACGAGACGCTGCGCACGCCCGACGTGAGGGCCAAGCTCGAGGCAGACGGTGCGCTGATCCTCGGCGGCGCGCCCGAGCAGCTCTCGCGCGCCCTGCGCGCGGACATGGACCGGCTGGGCCCGCTGATCAAGGCCGCCGGCATCAAGCCCGAGTGACGCGTTGGGTGCAGTCCGCATGAACCCGGTAGACCTCATCGCCCATCTGCGGTCCGTGCTCGGGCCGACCCAGGTGCTCGGTGCCGACCTGGCGGCCCACGAGGCCGACTGGCGCGGCATCTACCACGGGCGCGCGCTGGCCGTGGCGCGCCCGGACACGACCGCCGGCGTCGCGGCGACGCTCGCGGCCTGCGCCGCCGCGGGCGTGAGCGTCGTGACCCAGGGCGGCAATACGGGTCTGGTCGGCGGCGCGGTGCCCGACGACTCGGGCACGCAGCTGGTGCTGAGCACGGCGCGCCTGAACCGCGTGCGCGAGCTCGACCGGCACAACCAGACGCTCACCGTGGAAGCCGGTTGCATCCTGCAATCGGTGCAGGAGGCCGCGGCGGCCGCCGGTTTCCTGTTCCCCCTGAGCCTGGCCGCGGAAGGCAGCTGCACCATCGGCGGCAACCTCGCGAGCAATGCCGGCGGCACGCAGGTGCTGCGCTACGGCAATGCGCGCGACCTGTGCCTGGGCCTGGAAGTGGTCACGCCCGATGGCCGTGTCTGGGAAGGGCTGTCGGGCCTGCGCAAGGACAACACGGGCTACGACCTGCGCAACCTCTACATCGGCAGCGAAGGCACGCTGGGCGTCATCACCGCGGCCACCTTGAAGCTGTTCCCGCGTCCCGTCGCGCAATCGACGGCGTGGGTGGCGGTGCCGTCGGCGGCGGCGGCGCTCGAACTGCTCGCGCTGGCGCGCGAGGGGCTCGGCGCCTCGCTCTCGGGCTTCGAGCTCATGGGGAGCGAGGCGCTCGCGCTGGTCGCGCTGCACTTTCCGGCCTTCAAGGGGCCGTTCTCCGGCGACACGCCCTGGTGCGTGCTGATCGAGCAATCGGCCGAGGGCTCGTCAGCGCAGGCACGGGCGCTGTTCGACCAGTTGCTGGAGCAGGCAATGGAGCGCGAGGTCATCACCGATGCGGTGATCGCCGAGAGCATCGACCAGTCGAACCGGCTCTGGCATGCGCGCGAGTCGATCCCGCTGGCGCAGGCCAAGGAGGGGGCGAACCTCAAGCACGACATCGCCGTGCCGATCTCGCGCATTCCGGCGTTTCTCGAGTCCACCGACCGCGCGCTGCGCGACGCGCTGCCCGCGATCCGCCTGATCACGCTGGGCCATGTGGGCGATGGCAACCTGCACTACAACATCCAGGGCCCGCCGGGCGCGAGCACTTTCGATGAAGCGCAGGCGGCGCTGATCTCGCGCGTGGTCTACGACGGCGTCGCCGCCTACGGCGGATCGATCTCGGCCGAGCACGGCATCGGGCAGTCGAAGGTGCGGGAGCTGCGAAGGACCAAGTCGCCCGTTGCGCTGGCGCTGATGCGGGACATCAAGCGCGCGCTCGATCCCCGCAACCTCCTGAACCCCGGGCGGTTGCTCGAGCTCGACTGAACACGCGGCAGCTTGCCGCTCAATGCATGGCGTCGGAGGCGATGAAGTGGCAGCCGGGCTTCGCGGCGATGGCCGCGTCGAGCAGCGCCGCGGCAATGGCCGCTGCCGGATTGACGCGCCAGCGCGCCGGAAGCAGCGGCCCCAGGCGCCGCGCCCAGGTCAGCGCCATGCCCTCCGCGCGCCTTTCTTCATTGCGCTCGCCGCCGATCAGGCTCGGGCGGCAGATGGTCAGCGAGCGGAATCCGATGGCGCGGATGTCCCGTTCCACTTCGCCCTTGATGCGCGGGTAGAAGAAGAGGGAGCTGGCCGACGCGCCCATGGCCGTGACGATCGCGAAGGTGCCGACACCGGCGGCATGCGCGGCCTGGGCGAAGGCGAGCGGCAGCTCGTGGTCGACGTGGCGGAAGGCCTCCTTCGAACCGGCTTTGGCCTGCGTCGTGCCCAGCGCGCAGACGACGGCATCGGGCCGGTGCGCGATGCAGGCCGGCACCAGGTCCTCGAGCTTCGAGGCGACCGGGTTCACCAGCCTGGCGTGGGCCGCGAGCGGCGTTCGCGTCGGCGCGATCACCTCGGAGAAGGCGTCGTTCGAGAGCGCGAGCTGCAGTGCCCGGCCGCCCACCAATCCCGTCGCACCCAACAGCAGCAGTTTCATGTCGATCGCCTCGCGTGGTTCACCGCGGGCCATTGTGCGGCCCGATCAGGCCTGTGCGTCCAGGTCATGTTCGTACGCTTCCAGCGCCTTCGGCTTGCCGAACAGGTAGCCCTGGTAGAGGTGGCAGCCGTGGCGCTCGAGGAACTCGCGCTGCGCCTGCGTCTCCACGCCCTCGGCCACGATCTGCAGCTCGAGGTTGAGCGCCATGCCGATGATGGTCTGGATCACCAGCTCCACCTTCGGGTTGAGGCCGATGCCGTGCACGAAGTACTTGTCGACCTTGATCTGGTTGAGCGGCAACTGGATCATGTACGACAGCGACGAGAAGCCGGTGCCGAAGTCGTCCATCGAGAACTGGATGCCCATGCCGGCCAGGGTCTTCATCTTGGCGATGGTGTCGGCGACCTTGAACTGCAACAGGCTTTCGGTCAGCTCGAGCTTGAGCTGGCGCGGATCGGCGCCGGTGCGCTCGAGCACGCGGGCGACCTGCTTGACGAAGTCGTCGGTGCGGAACTGCCGCGCGCTCACGTTGACCGACAGCTGCAGGTGCGCGCGGCGCGGGTCCTCGCTCCAGGCCGCGAGCTGGCGGCAGGCGGTCTCGAGCACCCACAGGCCCAGCGGGATGATGAGCCCGGTGTCCTCGGCCGCGGCGATGAACTCGCCGGGTGCCAGCAGGCCGCGCGTGGGATGTTGCCAGCGCACCAGCACCTCGGCCGCGACCACGCGGTCCTCGCTCGTGACCTGGCTCTGGTAGTGCAGCACGAACTGCCGCTGCTCGACGGCCGCGTGCAGCTCGTTCTCCAGCGCCGCGCGCGCGGTGATGCTGGTCTGCATGCTGGTCTCGAAGAAGCGCAGCGCGTTGCCGCCGGCGGTCTTGGCGTAGTACATCGCGATGTCGGCCTGCTTGATGACCTCGTCGAGCGAGGCGTCGGCGGTGTCGAACAGCGACACGCCGATGCTGCAGGTGCTGTGGTGCTGCTGGCCGCCGAGCTGGTAGGGCCGGTTGAGCTGCTCGAGGATGGCCGCGCCCATGGCCTCGGTCTCCGAGGTCGCGATCAGCCGCCGCTCGTGCAGCTCGGCCAGCATCACGACGAACTCGTCGCCGCCCAGCCGCGCCACGGTGTCGCCGCGGCGCAGGCAGGCGGTCAGGCGCTTGGCCACCTGCTTGAGCATCACGTCGCCGGTGTCGTGGCCGTGCGCGTCGTTCACGGTCTTGAAGTTGTCGAGGTCGAGGAACAGCAGCGCGCTCCAGCGCGAGCGCCCCGGCGCGGCATCGACGGCCTGCTTGATGCGGTCCACCAGCAGGCGCCGGTTGGGCAAGCCGGTGAGCGTGTCGTAGAAGGCGAGCTGCTCGACCTCGTCGGCCGCCTGCTTGCTCTCGGTGATGTTGCGCAGGATCACGATGAAGCGCGGATCGGCCTGCGCGCCGCTGGCCTTGCGCGAGACCGAGATCTCGAACCAGGCCTTGCTGCGCGCGTAGCGGCGTTCGAACTGGCGCCCGCTCGAGCGCCCGGTCTGGTTGGCTTCCTTGAGCGCCGCCATGACCTCCGCGCTCGCCTGCGGCGGCAGCAGCTCCTGCAGCCGGCGGCCGGCCGGCTGGTCGACCTGGATGCCCGGCAGCGGCACGCGCGGCGCATGGTGGCCGTGGCAGATGCCGTCGAGGCCGACCTCGAGCAGCAGGTCGGGCAGCGCCTCGAGCGTGGCCTGCAGCTGCGCCTTGCTCTCGACGATCGCGGCCATGTGGCGCCGCTTCTCGGTGATGTCCTGGTAGACGCAGACGGTGCCGCCGTCGGGCGTGCGGCTGCGCGTGGCGTGCAGCACGCGGCCGTCCTCGAGCACCGCCTCCTGCTCGGAATGGTCCTGCGCGAGCTGCGGCATGTTGAGCGCCAGCCAGCCGGGCGGGCCGCCCTCGTGCACCACGTGGCGCGCGGTCTCGGTCATCAGCTCGCGAAACGGCAGCTGCGGCGCGAGCAGCGGCCGCACCCACGGGAACATCGCGACGAAGCTGTGGTTCCAGGCCAGCACGCGGTCCTCGGCATCGAGCAGCACGAAGCCGCCGATCATCGACTCGAGCGCCTGGTCGAGCGTGGCCTTGGAGCGCACCAGTTCCTGCCGCGACTGCCACTGGCGCCGCAGCTGCAGGTGGGTGAAGGCCGCGATCGCGAGGATCAGCGCGCCGATGACCACGCCGGTCCAGGCGATGCGGTCGCGCTCCTGGCGCCAGTCGCGCAGCGCCGCGTCGAGCGGGATGCTCGCGACGATCAGCAGGTTGCGGTGCAGCGTCGGGCGCGCCACCAGGATCGCGGGCACGCCGCTCAGGCGCGCGGCCATGCGCACCGGCTTGCCGTCGCTGGTCTGCTCGCTGAGCGCGGGCTCGAGCTGCCGGCCCAGCAGGTCGTCGCGCGCCGGCACGCTCACCAGCAGCGGGCCGGCATCGCGCTCGAGCGTGATCTCCAGGCCCGGGATCGCCGCGCCCTGCATCGTCACCATGGCCAGCAGCGGGATCTGCACCTCGGCCACCGCCAGCACACGGCTGCCGTCGGCCAGCGGCACGGCGCGCGCGAAGAACACCACCTTCTGCAGCGTGGCCGGGCTGGCGATCGGCGCGCTCACGGCCATGGTCGACAGCGGCTGCGCCAGCACCGAGCGCGCGAAGCCCTCGGGCAGCGCCATCGGCAGCCGCGCGCCGCGGCGGTCGGAGGAGGCGAGCGGCGTGCCGTCCGCGTCGACGAAGGCGACGAAGCGCACCAGCAGGTTCTGCCGCACCAGGTTGACGATCAGCCGCTGCACCTCGGGCCGCGCCGCCTCCTCGGCGAGGCGCTCGCGCGGCACGGCGCGCAGCTGCTCGCCGGCGCCGGCGAGCAGCATGTCGATGCTCAGCAGCGCGCGGTTGAGCGCGGCCTCGGAGCCGCCGACGAAGCGCATGGCCTGGGTCTCGGCGTTCTCGATCGCCTTGGCGCGCGCCTCCCAGATGATGCTGGCGGCCACGGTCCCCAGCGTGCCGAGGAACAGCAGCGCCACGCCGTACACCACGGCGGCGACGCGACGCGAGAAGCGCTGCGTCATCGCGAGAGCGGGGCGCGCAGGCCCACCACGGGACCGACGGTGTCGTTCCAGACCTGCGCGCAGACCGGGCCGCAGCGCTGCAGCCAGGCCGGCAGCACGCGGGTCGCGAGGATCTCGCGGCGCCGGACGTCGTCCTGCGGCGTGGGCGCGACCGCGGTCATGCGGCCGCGAACCGGCTTGCTGCAGGCGTCGGCGCCGGTGTTGCAGGCGATGCCCTCGGTGGTCTCGCGTTCGGACTCGGCCCACACCGCGGCCTCGAGCTTCGGCAGCTCCTGGCGCAGCACCGCCCGCAGGTCCGGCGGCAGCGCCTCGAGGCTCTCGCGGTTGGCAGCGAACACCGCCAGGCCCCAGCTCAGCGGCATGGTGTAGAGCGCGCTCGTGAGCGCGTGCAGGCCCAGCGTGTGGCCCGACATGGTGCCGGTGATCGCGCAGTCGGTGTTGCCCGAACGCAGGTTCGGCACGATCTCGGCGAACTCGGTGTAGACCGGCGTGGCGCCGAGCGCGCGGATGAAGTCGGCCTGCGTGGCGCTCGACACGCGCACGCGCCGCTGCGCGAGGTCGGCCAGCCGCGCGACCGGGGCGGTTGCAGAACACGGCTTGCGCCGGGTAGATGTAGATCGCCAGCAGCTCGGCGCCGTAGCGCTCGCGCAGCGTGGCCGCGAGATAGGGGCGAAAGGCCGCGACCACCCGGCGCAGGGTGGCGATGTCGGGGTTGAGCCCGGCCATGTCGGGTGTGCCGAGCTCGGGGAACTGCATCGCCATCTGGCTCATGAGCGCCGTGCCGAAGGGCACCACGCCGAGCTGGATCAGGTTGAGCATCTCCTGGCCCGGCACGCCCGCGCGGTCGAAGGGCACGATGCTGGCGCTGTAGCGCCCGCCGGTGAGCGCCGCGAGCTCGCGGGCCCAGAAGTTCTCCTCGTGGCGCGTGTACTGCGTGATGCCGCCGAGCCCGCCGACGATGCGCAGGCGCTGCACCGGGGCTTCCGCCGGGGACGGCGGTGGAGACGGGACCTGTGCCTGGCAGGCCAGCGATGCCAGCAGGGCGAGCGCGGCGAGCAGGCGCATCAGGCGAGGCCCGTTCCGCCGGCCAGCGGCCCGGCCTGGGTCGGCCGCGCCGGGGCCCGTGTGCGTGTCGGCGTAGAAGGCGAAGCCCGGCCCCTGGCGCTGCTGCTTGACGCGGTACATCGCCTGGTCGGCGCAGCGCAGCAGCTGGGCCAGCGTGCGGCCGTCCTCGGGGTTGCAGGCGATGCCCAGGCTCATGCCGACCGAGACCTCGGCGCCATCGGCCTCGATGGGCTGCAGGCCGGCGTCGACGATGCGGCGTGCCATCTGCGCGAGCGCCTCGCGCGAGGGCCGGCCCGGCACCAGGATCGCGAACTCGTCGCCGCCCAGGCGCGCCACCGTGTCGCTCGCGCGCAGCTGCGAGCGCAGCCGCGCCACCGTCTGCACCAGCACTGCGTCGCCGACCGCGTGGCCGTGGCCGTCGTTGACCTCCTTGAAGCCGTCGAGGTCGAGCAGCATCAGCGCGAAGGGCTGGCCGTTGCGCAGCCATTCCTCGCCGCGGCTCTCCAGGCCGGCGCGGCTCGCGGCGCCGGTCAGCGCGTCGGTGCCCAGCGCCTCCACCAGCTGCTGGGTGCGCGCCGTCAGCGCCTGCTCGGAACGCAGCACCAGCCGCAGGCGCGAGGCCATCGCCACCGCGAACACCACCAGCTCGGCCACCAGCGCCGCCTGCGAGACGTTCATCTGGCCGGGCGCCCATTCGATCCAGCCCCAGCTCGCGAACACGATCGCGCCGATGCCCGCCAGCAGCAGTCCGACCCCGATGCAATAGAGCACGGCCGGCCAGTAGCGCCGGCGGATCGCGAACATCGCGCCGATCACCATCACCGCCGTCGAGGCCACCACCGACATCTGCACCAGCCGGAAGGTGATCAGCGGATGGGCGCCCCAGTGCGCGTAGGGAATGGCCAGCAGCAGCGCGACCGAGAAGGCCTGCACCAGCCGGTCGAGCAGCGGCGCGAAGTGCGACAGCCGCAGCAGCCGCCGGCCGAACTGCAGCTTGCACAGCGCCCACAGCGCCGGCCCGGCCGTGTAGGCGAAGCCGGCGCCGGCCGGCCAGTGGGCGAACGGATAGCGCAGCGCATGGCCGTTGATGCTCGCGAGCGCCAGCAGGCCGCAGAGGCAGGCCAGCATGTAGTAGGCGTAGAGCGCCTCGCCGAACACCACGAACAGCACCAGGCCGTAGACCGTGAGCCCGAGCAGCAGGCCGTAGCTCACGCCGTCGAACATGCGCTTGTCCTGCGTCGACTGCAGGTAGTCCGCCGGGTCCCAGAGCGTCACGTCGTAGATGCGCGCGAAGGTCGACTCGACGCGGAAGTACACCGTGTAGACGCCCCGGCCCCGGCAGCTCGAAGCGCCAGGCCATCTGCTCGGAGGCGGCCGGCCGCGTGGCCCAGGGGTGGCGCATGCCGGTGACCACCGGCTCGGCCAGCGCGTGGCCGGTGGTGTCGAAGGGGCCGTAGAAGCGGATGTCGCGCGTCGACACCGTGGGCACCAGCATCAGCCATTCGCGCGCCGCATCGGCCGGGTCCTGCAGCTGCATCTGCAGCTTGAACCACAGCACGCGGTCGGATTCCTGGCCGCGCAGCGGCTGGTCGGGCAGGGTGAAGCGCGCTTCCTGGGCCGGGGTGCGGACCTCGTCGATGCTCAGGGCGCGGGTCGTGTCCTCGAAGAACTGGAGCTGCAGCACCGCGGGCAGGCCGGCGGCCTGGCGCGCGAGCGAGAGCACCGGCGCTCGGGTGTCGGGCGGCGGCGCGCCCAGGGCCGGCGTCAGCGCGGCGAACAGCAGCCACAGCGCCAGCAGCCAGTGCCGGGGCGCGCGGTGCGCGGCGCGTGGGCGTGCCGGTCCGTCCTCATCCTCGAAGGCGCGAGACCGGACGAACGCGGATTCCAGGGACATGGGGCGAACGGAGACGCGCCGCTGCCAGGCGGCATGAATGAAGAAGTTTGCAATTGTGTCCTACGGACTTCGGTGGGTGGGCCGGGGCGTGGCCTGGTTGCCACGGGTGGCCGACGAACGGTTCGGGAGTCTTCCAGAGGCAGGCGGTTTCGAGCCCATTCCCGGGCTCCGGCGCGGAGATTGCGCGGCCAATTCGCCGCACATTCTGCGGTGAATAAGTTGCCACCGCGGCGAATCCGGCGTCTAATCTCCGCATGGATAGCGGAGAAAACCTCTACATCTGGCAGGCCGGCGACTGGCCGCGATGGCGCTACGACCTGTCGGCCCTGGTCCAGCCCCTGGCCGATGTCAGCCGCTCGCAGGGCACCTTGCTGGGCCGACTGGCCGACGTGGGGCTCGCGCTGCGCGACCAGGCCAGCCTGGCGGCGCTGACCGACGACGTGGTCAAGACCAGCGAGATCGAGGGCGAGCTGCTCGACGTGGCCTCGGTCCGGTCGTCCATCGCGCGTCGGCTCGGGCTGGACATCGGCGCGCTGGCGCCCGTGGACCGGCATGTGGAAGGCGTGGTCGAGATGGTGCTCGACGCGAGCGCGCGCAGCGGCGAGCCCTTGACCGCCGAGCGCCTGTTCGGCTGGCACGCGGCGCTGTTCCCGACCGGCTACTCGGGCCTGTCGAAGATCGCCGTGGGCCGCTGGCGCGACGACGCGGCCGGTCCGATGCAGGTCGTCTCGGGCCCCGGTGAACCGGCGCAAGGTCCACTTCGAGGCGCCGCCGGCGGACACGCTGCCCGCGCAGGTGGACGCTTTCCTGGCCTGGGCCAACCGCGAGACGGACGAACCCGCCCTCCTCAAGGCGGGCCTGGCGCACCTGTGGTTCGTCACCCTGCATCCTTTCGACGATGGCAATGGCCGCATCGCGCGCGCCGTCGGCGACCTGTTCCTCGCCCGCGCCGATGGCGCGGGGCAGCGCTTCTACAGCCTGTCGGCGCAGATCCAGCGCGAGCGCAAGGCCTACTACGACATCCTCGAGCGCACGCAGAAGGATTCGCTCGACGTCACCGCATGGCTGGCCTGGTTCCTCGGCACGCTGGGCCGGGCCACCGCCAGCGCGCAGCTCACGCTCGACGGCGTGCTGGCCAAGGCGCGCTTCTGGCAGCGCTGGGCCGGCACGCCGATGAACGAGCGCCAGGCGAAGCTGCTCAACCGCCTGCTCGACGGCTTCGAAGGCAAGCTCACCAGCAGCAAGTGGGCCGCCATCGCGAAGTGTTCGCCGGATACGGCGCTGCGCGACATCACGCAGTTGCTGGCGCTGGGGGTGCTGAAGAAGTCGGCGGGGGGTGGGCGCAGTACCGGTTACGAGCTGATGGACGCCTGAGCCTCAACGCGCACCCGCGGCCCGTTTCCCGCTCGCCGTGGCCGGCAGCCGCTCGTCGCGCGCGAACATCTGCGCCACCAGCTGCCGCAGCCACACGTTGCCCGGATCCGCATGCTGGCGCTCGTGCCAGTGCAGCCGCACCGAGTAGGGCGGGAACGCGATCGGCGATTCGAGCACGCGCAGCTTCTCGCTTTCCGCGAAGGCCTCGCCGAGGCTGCGCGGCACCACCACCAGCAACTCGGTCTCGGCGACGATGCGCGACACGCCGAGGAAGCTCGGCACGCGCAGCCCGATGCCGGGCTTGATCTTCAGCGCCGCGAGGGTGCGCTCGACGATCGACGGACCGGTGCCCGACATCGTGACGAGGATGTGGCTCTCGGCGAGGAAGGCGCGCTTGTCGATGCGCTGGCGGATGCGCGGATGGCGCTCCGACACCAGGCAGACGAAGCCCTCGTCGAGCAGCGTGCGCTGGAAGAAGCCGGCCTCGAGCTGCGGCATGTAGCCGATCGCGAGCTCGAGCCGGCCTTCCTCCATCAGCCGCGGACTGTCGCTCGAGATCGTCTCGGCCTCGATGCGCACCGCGGGCGCGATCTGCTTGAGCCGGTTCACCAGCAGCGGCAGCATCACCACCTGGCGGATGTCGGTCATGCCGACGCGGAAGACGCGCGCCGAGGCCTGCGGGTCGAAAGCGATGCGCTCGCTCTGGGTCTGCTCGAGCAGCTCGAGCACCTTGCGGATCGAGGGCAGGATCTCGCTCGCGCGGGCGGTGGGCTGCATGCCCGAGGGCGTGCGCGTGAACAGCTTGTCGTCGAAATGCGCGCGCAGCTTGTTCAGCGCGATGCTGGCCGTCGCCTGCGCGATGCCGAGATGCTCCGCGGCGCGCGAGACGCTGCGGGTCTCGTAGACCCGGTCGAACACCGAGAGCCATTCGAGGTCGAGCTTGGACATGGGCGTGTGCGATCGGTCGGAGGACGGAAGGGGCTGGGCGCGGCGCTCGGGCATGCGGCGATGGTTGCCCGCCGCGCGTCCCGCGCCTATTGCAAAACGCAATTCTCAGGAATCGGGCCGGTGGTTTGACGCAGGGGCGGGGCAAATCAACACTTGCCCGAACCCTTCGACACACCATGCCCGACATCTTCAAACGACACCTGTTCAAGGCCGCCGCCGCTTCGGTGGCCATGGCCGGCGGCCCGGTCGCCGGCACGACTCGCCACGAAAGAACCGCCATCGTCCTCGTGCACGGCGGCTGGCACGGCGCCTGGTGCTACGAGCGCCTGCTGCCGCTGCTCACGGCCGGCGGCGCCGTGGCCGTGGCGCGCGACCTGCCGGGCCACGGGCTCGGCGCGCGCTTTCCCGCCAGCTACGGCCGGCCCGGCCAGGAGGCCGCTTTCCTCGCCGAGCGCTCGCCGCTCGCGGGCGTCGGCCTGGGCGACTACGCCGACAGCGTGATCGCCACCATCGACGCCCTGCGCGCCGCTGGCCATCGACGCGTGGTGCTCGCGGGCCACAGCATGGGCGGCATCGTGCTCCATGCGGTGGGCGAGCGCGCGAGCGAGAAGATCGCGGCGCTGGTCTACATCGCCGGCAACATGCCCGGGCCCGGCGTGCCGATCGGCGCGTACTTCGGTCTGCCCGAAGCGGCCTCCGCGCGCGTGAACCCCGTGCTGCTCGGCGACCCGGCCACCACGGGCGCGTTCCGCATCGACCCGCTCGCCACCGGTGGCGCCTACCGGGCCGCCTTGCGCGACGCCTTCTACAACGACGCCACCGATGCCGACGCGGCGGCGACGCTGCACCTGCTGTCGCCCGACATGCCGTTCGCACCCATGACCACGCCGATCGCTCTGAGCGCGCGCCGCTGGGGCGCGATCGAGCGCCACTACCTGCTCTGCCTGCGCGACAACGCGGTGCCGCCGTCGCTCGCGCGCCGCTTCATCGCCGATGCCGACGCGTTCGTGCCCGCCCACCGCACGCGCGTGCACGAACTCGACAGCGGGCATTCGCCCTTCCTCACGGCACCGCGGGCGCTGGCGGACCTGCTGCTCGGCATCGCCGCGTCGGCCGCGAGGGAGCACCGCGAATGACGCTCGGTGCCGTGCTCGACGCGATCGAACTGACCACGCCCCAGCCCGCGCTGGCGGCCGATTTCTACGCGCGCGCCCTGCGCTGCCGAGACGCAGCCCGCGGGCGGGAACGGGCTGCGCTGCGTGGCGCCGCAGCGCGTGCTGGCGCTGCGCGAGGGCGCGCCCAACCAGCTCGCGCAAAGCCGCTTCCGCTTCGCCGACGAGGCCGCGCTGCGCGCCTATGCCGGGCGCTTCACGGGCCGCGCCTTCGCGCGCTTCGAGGAGACGGGCGCGCCGGGACCACGGCTCCTGCTCGACGATCCCGAGGGCCGGCGGCTGTGCTTCATCGCCGGACCGGCACCGGCCTCGTCGCCCGGCGATCGCGCCGAGGCGCGGCTGCAGCACTACGCGGTGCGCACCCCCGACCCCCGAGCGCCTTGCGCGCTTCTATGCCGACGAACTGGGCTTCGTCGTCTCCGATTTCGTGCGCGATGCCGAAGGCGTGCTGCGCGCCGCCTTCCTGCGCACCGACCACGAGCACCATGCGCTCGCGATCTTCCATGCGCCGCAAGTGCGCTTCGACCATTTCTCCTGCGAGACCAGCGACTGGGAGCGGCTGCGCGACTGGGCCGACCACATGGCGGGCGAGCGCATCGCGCTGGTCTGGGGCGTGGGTCGGCACGGGCCGGGCAACGACACCTTCTTCATGGTGGCCGATCCCGACGGCAATCTGGCCGAGATCTCCTGCGACCTCGAGTCCTGCCCCGAGGACCGCGAGCCCGGCCTCTGGCCGCACCACCCGAGCACGCTGAACCGCTGGGGCATGGCGATCATGCGGAGCTGAGCGGCGTGCGGACTTCCAACGACTCCCCAACCCTGCGCGCCGACGTGCTGATCGTCGGCGCCGGCCCCGTGGGCCTGATGCTCGCGAACCTGCTGGCCGGCCATGGCGTGCGCACGCTCGTGATCGAGCGCAACCAGGCCACCGTGCGCGAGCCGCGCGCCGTGACGCTCGACGACGAGAGCCTGCGCACGCTGCAGTCGGCCGGCCTTGCCGACGCGGTGGTGCGCGACCTGGTGCTCGGCTATGGCGTGCAGTACTTTTCCTGGCGCGGCAAGCCCTTCGCGAGCATCCAGCCGACGCGCCAGGAGTACGGTTACCCGAAGCGCAATGCCTTCAACCAGCCGCGGCTGGAGCGCACGCTGTGCGAGGGCCTCGCGCGCTTCGCGGACGATGCGCGCGTGCTGTTCGGCCACGCGCTCGAGTCCTTCGATGACGAGGGCGACGGCGGCGGCGTGCGCTGCCGGGTGCGCGGCCCCGCGGGCGAGCTGCGCGTCGAGGCGCGCTGGCTGGTCGGCTGCGACGGCGCGCGCAGCCGCGTGCGCGAGCTCTGCGGCATCCGGCTGCAGGGCGACACCCATGCCGAGCGCTGGCTCATCGTCGACCTGGCCGAGCGCACCAGCAGCCTGCGCCATACCCAGACCTTCTGCGATCCGCTGCGCCCCGCGATCCGGCTGCCCGGACCGCACGGCACGCTGCGCTACGAATTCATGCTGCATCCGGGCGAGGACGATGCCTTCGCGCTCGACGAAGCGCGTTTTCGCGGCTGGATGGCCGCGCGCCATCCCGAAGACCGCGCGCTGCCGCTGGTGCGCAAGGCGGTCTATACCTTCCATGCGCGCGTGGCCGAACGCTGGCGCCACGGCCGTGTGCTGCTGGCCGGCGATGCCGCGCACCTCACGCCGCCGTTCGCGGGCCAGGGCCTCAACAGCGGGCTGCGCGATGCCGCCAACCTCGCATGGAAGCTCGCGGCCGTCACGCGCTGGGGCCTGCCCGAGGAACTGGTCGACAGCTACGAGACCGAGCGCCGCCCGCATGCGCAGGCGCTGATTCGCATGGCACTGCGCATCGGCGCCTTCATGCAGCCCAAGAGCCGCGCGGGTGCGGCCGCGATGCAGACGCTGCTGCGTGTCGCCTGCCTGATGCCGCCGCTGCGCGACTACGTGCTGCAGCTGCGCTTCAAGCCCAGGCCGCGGTTGCGCGACGGCTGGTTCGAACTGCACCAGCCGCTCGACCGGCCGGCCTGCCGTCCCGAACTGCTGCCGCAGCCGATGGTCGATCTGCCCGACCGCTCGCTGTGCCGGCTCGACGACCTGCTCGGCACCGGCTTCGCGGTGATCGGCTGGGATTCGCCGGCCTTCCGCGCCCGCGCCCGCTCGCTGGCACCGCCCGGCGTGCCGTTGCGCGTGGTCGCGCTGCGCCGCGCGCGCGAGGATTTCCTGTCGTTCGCGGCGAACCCCGAACTGGCGCAGGCGCGCGACGGCAGCGGCGCGCTCGATGGCTTCCTCGACGCGCTGCAGGCCGAGGCCCTGGTGCTGCGGCCCGACCGCTACTGGTCGCGCGTGGTGCCCATCGGCGAACTCGGCGCGGCATCGGCACGGGCACCCCTTTTCCTGAACTCCATCGAAAGCACTCCATGAAATTCTTCAGCTACAGCATCGAAGGCAGTGCCTCCTACGGCCTCGAGGTTTCCGGCGGCCTGCTCGACCTCGGTCGCCGCTTCGCGCCCGAATGGCCCACGCTCAAGGCCTTGATCGCGGCCGATGCGCTCGCGCGGGCCGCCGCCCTGCGTGCGGAGGCGCCCGACCTGCGCTTCGACCAGGTCGCGCTGCTGCCGGTGCTGCCCGATCCGGGCACCATCGTCTGCATCGGCCTCAACTACGAGGAACACCGCGCCGAGACCGCGCGTCCGGTCGCGCCGCATCCGACGGTGTTCCTGCGCATCGCCGAATCGCTGCAGGCGCACGGCGCGCCGCTCGTCATTCCGCGCGAGTCGTCGCAGTTCGACTACGAGGGCGAGCTCGCGCTGGTGATCGGCAAGGCCGGCCGCCGCATCGCCGAGCACGAGGCCTGGGCACACGTCGCCGGCGTGAGCTGCTTCAACGACGCGAGCGTGCGCGACTGGCAGAACCACACGCATCAATTCGGGCCCGGCAAGAACTTCCCGCATACCGGCGCCTTCGGCCCGGCGCTGGTGACGCTCGACGAACTGCCGGTCGACCGCGTCGTTTCCGTCGAGACGCGCGTGAACGGCCGCGCGCTGCAGCAGTCGTCCACCGACCGCATGATCTTCCCGGTGCCCCGGCTGCTGGCTTACGTGTCGACCTTCATGACGCTGCAGCCCGGCGACGTGGTCGTCACGGGCACGCCGGGCGGCGTGGGTGCGAAGCGCCAACCGCCGCTGTGGCTGGCCGAAGGCGACGAGGTGGAAGTCGAGATCGGCCATGTCGGCGTGCTGCGCAACCGCTGCGCGAAGGAGGCCGCATGAAGGAGCCGCGGCGCATCGAATCGGTGCCGGGCCGGCCGGCGCGGCGCGTGCTCGAGGCCGACCTCTGCGTGGTCGGCGCCGGCGCCGCCGGTGTCTCCGCGGCGGTGGAGGCGGGCCGGCTCGGCTTGCGCGTGGTGCTGGTGGACAGCCTCGCGCAGATCGGCGGACAGTCGGTCAACGGCTTGATCGGCACGCTCTGCGGTTTCTTCTCGATGGGCGATGCACCCTACCAGCTGAGCTACGGCTTCGCGGCCGACGTGCTGGCGGACCTGCAGGCGGCCGGCGCGCTCGCATGGCGCCCCGGCCGGCGCAGCTTCGTGGGGCTGTACGACGAGCACGAGCTCGCCGGCAGCTATGCCAGGCACCTGCGCGCCGCGGGCGTGGAGGTGGTGCTCGGCGCGGTGCTGGCCGAGGCGCAGCGCGAAGGCGATCGGCTGCGGCGCATCGATGCCTGGACCCGCCATGGGCCGCTGTCGGTGACGGCGCGCTGCTTCGTCGATGCCAGCGGCGATGCCGCGCTCGGCGCGCTGGCCGGCGCCACCTTGCAGCAGGCCGAGCTGCCCGTGTATGGCACCCGCATGTTCTCGATCGCCGGGCTGGGCCGGCCCGTGCCCACGCGCGCCGCCGTGATCGAGCGCCTCGAGCAGGCCGCGCCGCGCTACGGGCTCGCGCGGCGCGACGGCTTCGTCTTCGAGTTTCCGGGCCGCGACCTGTGCCTGGTCAACCTCACGCATTTCCAGACCCCGCTCGATGCCGTGGCGATGTCGCGCGTGGCGCTCGAGGCGCGCAGCGAGATCGACCGCGTCATGGCCTTCCTGCGCGGCGAGTTCCCGCAGGCCTTCGGCGGCGCGCGCATCCAGTCGGTGGGCCAGCCTGGCGTGCGGCAGACGCGCGGCATCGCGGCGCTGCGCACGCTGTCGACCGCGCAGGTGCGCAGCGGCGAACGGTTGCCCGACGCCATCGGCCGCTGCGCCTGGCCGATCGAGTTCCATGGCCGCGAGGAGGGCGTGCACTGGGAGACCTTCGGCGACGAGCACATCACCTGGATTCCGCTGGGCGCCATGGTCGCGCGCGATCTGCGCAACCTGGTCGCGGCCGGCCGCTGCGTCGATGCCGAGCCCTTCGCGCTCGGCGCGATCCGCGTGATCGGGCCCTGCATGGCGATGGGCGCCGCGGCCGCGGCGGCCGCCTTCCTCGGCGGCGACGACCTGCACGCGCTCGACGTGGCGAAGGTGCAGGCCCTGGTGGCGGACAACCTCGAGCGCCGCGACCCCGGCCCCGCGGCCTGAAGCGGCACCGGGCCGCCCGGCTTCCATTCAATTGCCCGCCGCCGGCACGTTCACGAAGCGCTCCACGTCGGGCAGCTTCGCGAGCATGCCGTTGTCGCGCATCAGCTCGGCCGTCTTGCGGATCTGCGCCACCTCGATCTGCGTGGGCATCGGCGGCAGGTTGATCTGCTGCAGCACCGGCATCGGCAGCTTCGTGAAGTCCGACACCACCTGCAGCGCCTCGGGCGAACGCAGGTTGGCGTTGTACCAGTCGATGCCGCGGCGCAGCGCGCGCGTGAACTTGCGCAGGTTCTCGGGATGCTGCGCGGCGTACTTGCCGGTGGTCAGGTACTGGCCCGCGTCGGCGCCGGGCTGCACCTCGTTGAAGGGCGAGCCCACCACGGCCAGTTCGGCATGGCGCGCCGCGGCGCTCTTGAAGGGCTCGACCATGAAGGCCGCGTCGACGTTGCGCCGGCGCACCGCGTCCTCCATCTGCGGGAACGGCACCTCGCGGAAATTCACCTTCGCGGGATCGCCGCCGCGCGCCTTGACCCAGGCACGCGCATAGAGCCACACGATGCTGTTGCGGTTGTTGACGCCGATCGACTTGCCCTCGAGGTCGGCGCCGCTCCTGAACGTTTCGCCCTTGCGGCCCACCATCTCGGTGGTGGGGGCCTGCGGCTGCATCTTGGCGCCCGGTGCGATCGCCTGCACGTCCAGTCCCTGGTGGAAGGCCAGCAGGCCCGACACCGTGTTGCTCTGCGCGATGTCGTAGGCCCCGCCCACCAGGCCGGGAATGCCGACGGCGCCGCCGGCCGAGGTGCTGGTGTCGACCTCCAGCCCTTCCTGCGCGAAGTAGCCCTGCCGGATCGCGACGATCACGGGAACGCAGTCGATGATGGTCTGCACGTTGACGCGGACCTTGGCGAGTTCGGCGGCCTGCGAGGCGCCGCCGCAGAGCGACGCGCAGGCGAAAGCCAATGCGGTGAAAGCATTCTTCATGGGGAGCTCCGGAGTGAGGGAAAGAGGAAGCGCGTTTCAGGCGCGGCCGTGCCAGGGCAGCGCGGTCTTCTCGAGGCGCAGGATCGCGCGGTTGAGCGCATAGCCCGCGAGCGACAGGCACAGCACGGCCGCGTACATGGGCGCGGGCTGCATCGCGTACTGGGCCTGCACGATGAAGTAGCCGATGCCGCTGGCGCCGGCGACCATCTCCGCGATGATCGCCACCACCAGCGCGATGCCCAGGCTGGTGCGCAGCCCCGCGAAGATCGCGGGCAGCGCGCCGGGCAGCACCAGCTTGCGCAGCGTGGCGGCGCGCGACAGGCGCAGGGTGCGCGCCGTCTGCCGCAGCACCGGACTGCCGTCGCGCACCCCGGCCACGGTGTTGATCAGCACCGGAAAGAAGCTGCTGAAGGCGACGATGAAGATCTTGAGCGCATCGCCCACGCCGAGGAACAGGATCAGCGGCGGCACGATCGCGGAGATCGGGATCGGCCGCAGGGTTTCGACCAGCGGGCTGAAGATGCGCATCAGCAGCGGCGACAGGCCCAGCAGCAGGCCCAGCGCGATGCCCGCCGCGCTGCCTGCTGCATAGCCGACCAGCATGTAGCCCAGGGTATTGCCCAGCAGCGCGGGCAACTCGCCGGACCACAGGCCGTCGCGCAGCGCGGCCAGCACCGCGGTGAATGGCGGCCAGTTGAGGCTGTCGACCCAGCCGAGGCGGGCCGAGGCTTCCCACAGCGCCAGCAGCGCGATCACCAGCGCGATGCCGGAGGCGGCGCGCGCGAGGCGCGGCAGAACGCGCAGGGAGGAAGAGATGTGCGACGCGGTCATGGCGGCCTCAGGACAGGTGGGCGCGCCATGGCAGCGCGCGGCGTTCGGCCCATTCGAAGGCGCCGTTGAGCAGCAGGCCCAGCAGCGCCAGCACCACCAGCCAGGCGTACATCTTCTGGATCTGGAACGCGCGCTGCATGTCGAGGATCAGGAAGCCGACGCCGTTCTCGCCGGCCAGCATCTCGGCCACCACCACCAGTGTCAGCGCGAGGCCGAGGCTCACGCGCATGCCGGTGGCCACCATCGGCAGCGCGGCCGGCAGCACCACCCGCAGCACCGTCGCCCGGCGCGACAGCCGCAGCGTGCGCGCGGTATCCAGCAGCACCGGGTCGACCCCGCGCACGCCCTGCACGGTGTTGATGAGCACCGGAAAGAACGCGGCCAGCACCACGATGAACAGCATGGTCTGCAGGCCGATGCCGAGGAACAGGAACAGCGGCGGGATCAGCGCAGGCTTCGGAATCGGCCGCACCAGTTCCACCAGCGGCTCCATCAGCGCATGCACGGTCTCGCTGCGGCCCATCGCGACACCGAGCGCGATGCCGCAGGCACAGGCGATGAGGTAGCCGGTGGCCATCAGCGCCAGCGTGCGCGCGATCGGCTGCGCCAGCGCGTCGTCGCGCACCACGTCCACGAGCGTCGCCAGCACCACCGACGGCGCCGGCAGCAGCACCGGGTTCAGCGTGCCGCCGCGGCCCAGCAGTTCCCAGGCCGCGAGCACGCCCACGACGGCGAGCGTGCCGGGCAGCCAGCGTTCGACGAGGCGTGCGCGGCTCATGGCCGCGGCTCCCGTCCGAGCAGCCGTTCCATCAGCGTGTGCCGCAGTTCGAGGAAGCGCGGCAGCTCGCGCGTCTCGATGGCGTCGCGCGGATGCGGAATGCGGGTCTCGACGATCTCCTCGACCACCGTCGGCCGCTTCGAGAGGATCGCGATGCGGTCGGCCAGGAACACGGCCTCGTCGACGTCGTGCGTGACCAGCACCACCGTCAGCCCGCGTTGGCGCCGCAGCTCGAGCACCAGCGCCTGCAGTTCGACCCGGGTCAGCGCATCGACCGCGCTGAAGGGCTCGTCGAGCAGCAGCACGCGGGGCTCGGCGGCGAGCGCGCGCGCGATCGCCACGCGCTGCTGCATGCCGCCCGAGAGCTGCCATGGATAGTGCTTCTCGAAGCCCGCGAGACCGACCAGGCCCAGGTACTCGGACGCGCGCGCATGGACCTGCTGGCGGGTGAGGCGGCGGTCGGCCTCGAAGGCCAGCGCCACGTTGCCCGCGACGCTGCGCCAGGGCAGCAGCGACTTGGTGTACTGCTGGAACAGGTAGACCATGCCCTCGGGCGGCTCGGTCACCGGCCGGCCGCGAAACAGCACCTCGCCCGCGCTCGGCGCCAGCAGGCCCGCGACGATCTGCAGCAGCGTCGACTTGCCGCAGCCCGAGGGGCCGAGGATCGCGAGGAACTCGCCCGCGCGCACCTCGAGCTCGATGTCGCGCAGCGCGGTCAGCGCGGCGTCGCCGCTGCCGAAGCGCCGCGCCACGTGGGCGAGCCGGATGCCGTCGGCTCTTGGTGAATCGGGCGTGGAATGCGTGGGCGGCGGCGCGGTGCCGGTGGTCCGCACCGCGCTCAGCTGGAAGTTCTTCATGGCAGGGCCTGTGGTTCGAGGGTGTGCACGGCGCTGCCCGGCTTGGCACCGGGCGCGTCCTGTTCTGGGGGGTGTTGCAGCGCCTGCTGCAGTGCCTGGGCCAGCGCGAGCAGGCGCGCGTCGCTGCCGTGCGGCGCATCGAAGGCGATGCCCACCGGCAGGCCGTCGCGTGTGAAGCCCGCGGGCAGCACCACGCTGGGCAGGGCCGCGATGCTCGCGGGCGAGACGTTCTGGCCGAAGGCTTCGCGTGCCGTCATCAGACCGCCCGCGGCCAGCGGTACGGCGGGTGCCGGCGAACGTCGCGCTTCGGGCGCGCTGGCCAGCGGTGCCGCCACGCGCGCCACCGGATGCACGAGCGCAAGCACCGCGTGCTGCGCGAAGTAGCGCTGCAGCGCGCCGCCGAGCGCCATGCGCCGCCGCAGCGCGGCCCGGTAGCCGTCGCGCGCGGCCGAGCTGTTCACGGTTTGCTGCGCGGCATGCAGCGCCTCGTGCAGGTCGGCACCGGCCTCGGCCATCAGCCGGTGCATCGAGACGCCGCCGGTGCGTGCCGCCAGCCAGTCGGGCAGGGCGCGCGCCGACTCGTGACCGATCAGCGTGGGCGCGATGCCGTCGGCGAGCGCGTGCAGGTCCGGCACATCGGCCTCGACCCAGCACACGCCGTGCGCGGCGAGCCGGCGCCGCGCGCGCTCGAACGCGCGCTCGACCTCGGGCTCGAGCCGCGACAGGTAGTAGCGCGGCGAGAGCGCGAGGCGCACGCCCGCGAGGCTGCGCGGCGGCGCCTGCGGCGGCTGGCCCGACATCACGGCGTCGAGCAGCGCCAGGTCGGCCGCGCTGCGCGCGATCGGACCCACCGTGTCGAGCGTGTGCGACAGCGGCACCACGCCCTCGGTGGGATAGCGCCCGACCGAAGGACGGAAGCCCGCCACCCCGCACAGCGCCGCGGGAATGCGGATCGAGCCGTTGGTGTCGCTGCCGATGGCCGCGGGCACCATGAATGCGGCGACCGCCGCGGCGCTGCCGCCGCTGCTGCCGCCGGCGATGCGCTGCGGCGCGTGCGGATTGCCGACCCGGCCGAAGTGCGGGTTGTCGCTGGTCCAGCCCATCGCGAGCTCGTGCATGGTGTTCTTGCCGAGCAGCAGCGCGCCTTCGGCATAGAGCCGTTCCGCCACGCCCGCGTCGCGCGCACCGGTCGTGGCGCGCGCGCCCGCCAGTGCCGCGGTGCCGGCCGTGGTGGGCAGCCGCTCGCTCGCGATGTTGTCCTTGAGCGCCAGCGGAATGCCGTGCAGCTGGCCCAGCGGCTGGCCGGCGGCGCGCGCGCCAGGTCCGCCTCGCGCGCCGCCGCGAGCACGGCCTGGTCGTCGATGGCGCTGAAGGCGTTGAGCCCGGCGCCCGCATGGCAGCGCGCCAGCAGCGCCGCCGCGTAGTCCTCGGCGCGCAGCGCGCCGTCGCGCAGCAGCGAGGCCGCCTGCACCAGCGTGAGCTCGTGCGGCGCCCCGGGTGGAGCGTCGGATGCTTTCATCGCGCCGTCCCTCGGTGCCTCAGGCACCCCAGATCACCGCGCCGTTGGCGTCGACCCCGATCTCGCGCGGACCGCCCGAGGTGGCGCCGCCGGTGGTGGCGCTTTGCGCCACGCCCTGGATCGCGATCGCGCGGGCGGGCTTGCCGGCGGTGCCGGCCAGGCGCTTGCGCTTGAGGGTCTGGTTCGGTTCCGAGTGGTAGTAGCGCTCCACCGCGTCGAGGTCGGGGAACTCGATCACGATCAGCCGCTTGGGATGCCAGTCGCCCTCGATCGGGCGGTAGTCGTTGCCGCGCACGAGAAAACGGCCGCCGGCGGCCACCACGTGCTCGGTGACCTCGCGTTCGTACTCGGCCAGGCTGGGGCCGTCCTCGACGTCGAGTTCGATCACGAAATAGGCGGTCATGCGGGGGTCCTTGAATCTGTATGCGGCGCTGCCGCGGGGGTGTGATTCAAGTGTCAGCGTCGTGAAAAGCAGCGTCAAACCGCCGCGGCGATACGGCGAATAGGGAAACGCAATAGGCGGAACGCGTGCGGTGCGGCATCCGCGCGACACGCCATGCAACAGGCAACCCAAGCCCGCGCGCTGCGGCTATCCTCCGCCGCGCGAAAGAACAACACTGGAGGAGATGAAATGACGATGACCGGTATTCGGAGGTGGGGACTCGCGAGCGTGGTGGTGCTGAGCGGCTGGCTGGCCGGTTGCGCATCGATCACCCATGGCACGGAACAGACCGTGAAGCTGGAAACCCGCACGGAGGCGGGCGAGGTCGTGACCCAGGCGGACTGCCAGATGTCCAACGACAAGGGCACGGCCAGCGCGCCTTCGGGCGTCGAGACCAAGGTCCGCCGCTCGGGCGGCAATCTGATGGTGCGTTGCACGCACCCGAACCATCCGGCCGCCGTGGGGCAGGCCATCTCGCGTGCCAACGTGGGCATGGTGGGCAACATCATGATCGGCGGGCTGATCGGCGTGGCGGTGGACGCGGGCACCGGCGGCGGCTTCAGCTATCCGAGCTGGATGCAGCTGGTGTTCGGCCAGGAACGGCTGTTCGACCGCATCGAGAACCGCGGCGACGGTCCGACCCCCGGCACCTTCGTGCGGGCGGCGCAGGACCCGCCGACCGGGCAGCCCGTTGCCGCGGCACCGCCATTGCAGGCGGCGCCGCTCGCGGCGGCAGCGCCGGCGACGAGTCCGCCGCGCGTCGCGGCGGCACCCGTGCGAACGGCGCCGATCCAGTCCGCGCCGCCTCCTGCGGTGATGGAACCTGCTTCACCACTCAATATCGCGCGCGCGGAAGATTTCGCGCGGCAGCGCAGCTGCCATGCGGCGCCGCAGGCCAGCTTCGTGGGGCGCGGCACCAACGACGAGACCTTCACCGTTGCCTGCGACAACGGCTATGCCTTGCTCGTCAGGTGCGTTGCCGGCGGCTGTCAGGAAATCCGCTAGCGCGGGCCGGCGAGCGCGTTCCGGCTCTACGCCGAGCGCGCCGACGCGGGCACTCGCGCCCCTCCGTCGGCCACCAGCGCCGCACCCGTCACGAACGACGCCTCGTCGCTCGCGAGGAACAGGCACGCGGCCGCCATCTCCTCGGCCGAGGCCATGCGCCCGAGCGCGATGCGCGCCACGGTCCGTGCATGCGCGGCCTCCTCGGAGATGCCGTGCCCGGCCGCGAGGTCGCGCATCTCCTGCCGGCTCATCGGCGTGTCGACCCAGCCGGGGCACAGCGCGTTGACGCGCACGCCGCGCGGCCCGTAGGCCTGCGCGGCCGAGCGCGTGAGCGCGACCACGCCGGCCTTGCTGGCGGCGTAGCTCGCCATGCCGGCGCCGGCATTGAAGGCCGCTACCGATGCGATGTTGACGATCGCGCCGCCGCCCTGCGCGACCATGACCGGCAGCACCGCGCGCTGGCAGCGCATGGTGCCGCCGAGGTTGACCTCGTGCAGCCGCCGCCAGTCCTCGTCGTCGATGTCGGCCGCGTCGTCGTTGCGCACGATGCCGGCGCAGTTCACGAGCACGTCGATGCGGCCGAAGGCCGAGATCACCGCGGCCACGGCCGCGCGCACGGCGGCGTCGTCGGTCACGTCGCAGTCGAGCGCGGGGCCGTCGCCCACCGGTTGCGGCCGCGGCCAGCCGGCGACGGCGACGCGCGCGCCCTCGCTCGCGAAGCGCGCGGCCACCGCGGCGCCGATGCCGCTCGCGGCGCCGACGACGAGGCAGGCCTTGCCTTGCAACCGTCCGCTGCTCATGCCTGCTCCGCGAAGAAGGGACTCTCGGGCAGGGTCGAGCCGCCGTCGACCACGAGGGTCTGCCCGGTGATGTAACGCGCGGCGGGGCTCGCCAGGAAGCGCATCGCCAGGGCGATGTCCTCGGGCCGGCCCAGCTCGCCGATCGGGATGTGGCGCGCGATGCGCGCGGCCTTCGCGGGATCGGACAGCAGCGAGCCGCCCTGCTTGGCGATGTAGCCGGGCTCGACGCCGTTGACGGTGATGCCCTCGCGTGCGTACTCGAGCGCGGCGCTGCGGATGAAGCCGTTGACGCCGGCCTTGCTGGCCGCGTAGTGGGCGCTGCCGGGCATGGCGACGCGCGGTCCGGTCACGGAGGAGGTGACGAGCAGCCGGCCGCCGCCGCGCGCGCGCAGATGCGGCACCGCCGCCTGCGCGAGCCAGAAGCAGGCCTTGAGGTTCACGGCCAGCGTCCGTTCGAGCTGTTCATCGCTCATGGCATCGATCGCAGCCCAGGGATTGACGGCGGCGTTGTGGACCACCATGTCGAGCGCGCCGAAGACGCGCACCGCCTCGGCCACCGCGCGCTCGGCCTCGTCGCGCCGGCCGATGTCGCAGGCCAGCGCCTGCACGTCGAAGCCGCGCGCGCGCAGCTCGGCTGCCACGGCCTCGCCGGCGCTGCCGGTGCGGTTGGCGATCAGCACCGAGGCACCGGCCTCGGCGAAGGCCCGCGCGATCGCGGCGCCGATGCCGCGCCCGCCGCCGGTGACCAGCGCGACCTTGCCCTGCAGCCCGAAGGGATCGCCGGCACTCATGTGCTGCACTCCCGCGCGAAATCGGCAAAGGCCGCATCGTGTTCGTCGACCTCGCGTTCGGTGGTGCCGGGGCAGCACAGCATCATGTTGTGGAAGGGCGTGATCAGCACGCCGCGGTTCATCATGTAGAGGTGCAGCAGCGCCTCGAGCTCGCCGTCGCGCGTGCGCCGCACGTCGGCGGCGTTGCGCGGCGCGTCGGGGCTAAACAGGGTCTCGACGCGCGCGCCGACCTGGGTCGCGTGCCAGGACAGGCCGGCCCTGGCGATGCTCGCGTTCACGCCATCGGCCAGCCGTTCGGCGAGCGCGAGCATGCGATCGAAGGCCTCGGGCGTCAGCACCTGCGACAGCACCGCGCGCATCACGGCCACGGTGAGCGCATTGCCGGCCAGCGTGCCGCCGAAGCCGGCATGCGCCGACTGGCGCTTGGTGGGATGCAGCTTGGGCAGCACCTGCCACACGCGCTCGGCGGTCTCGGCGCTGAGGCCGAAGGCCGCGGCGGGAATGCCGCCGGCGATGGCCTTGCCGATCACGAACATGTCGGGCGCGAGGCCGTGCGCGCGCGTGTAGCCGCCGGGGCCGCTCGAGATGGTGTGGGTCTCGTCGATGACCAGCAGGGTGCCGGTCTCGCGCGTGAGGCGGCGCAGCGCATCGTGGAAGCCGGGCGCGGGCGCGATCATTCCGTAGTTGGTCATGGCCGGCTCGGCCAGCACGCAGGCCACGTCGCCGGCGCGCAGCGCGCGTTCGAGCGCGGGCAGGTCGTTGAACTCGACCACGGCCGACAGGCGGTCGTGCGGGAAGCCGTTGGGATGGATGTCGTTGCGCATCGCGACCGCGCCATCGCGCAGCTCGACGTGCGCCTCTTCCACCGAGCCGTGGTAGCAACCCGAGAACACCAGCACGCGCGGCCGGCCCGTGACCATGCGCGCGAGCCGGATGCAGGCGCGGTTGGCGTCCGAGGCCGAGGTCGTGAGGTTCCAGTAGGGCAGGCCGAAGCGGCGCGCGAGTTCCTCGCCGACCCAGGCCGCGTCGTCGGTGGGCAGCATCAGCGAGCTGCCGATGCGCGCCTGCCGCGCCAGCGCCTCGACCACCGCGGGGTGGCCATGGCCGCACATGCCGCCGGTGTCGCCGAGGCAGAAGTCGGCATAGCCGTGGCCGTCGACGTCGACGAAGCGCGCGCCGTAGGGCAGCCTGGCGTCCTGCACGTAGAGCGGCCAGCCGCCGATCCAGCGGCGCATCCAGTGCGAGGGCGCGCCGTAGAGCCAGGCCTGCTGGCCTTGCGCGAAGAGTTCGCCGGATCGCGCATGGGTGCGCGCGTAGCGCTCCTGCTCGGCGCGCATCAGGGCCTGCACGCGTTCGCGCGGCACGGTGGGTTCGAAGGTCGGGGTCATGGTCGTTGCGAAGAGGAAGAGGGAATGCCCAGCAGCGCGAGAGCCCGCGCGTAGCTCGCGGCGGGCTGCATCACGTCGAAGTGCACGCAGCGCAGGCCCGCGCGCTCGGCGCCGGCGATGTTGCGCAGCTGGTCGTCGACGAACACGCAGGCCTCGGCCGGCAGGCCGAGTTCGTCGAGGCACTGCCGGTAGGCGCGCGCATCGGGCTTGAGGATGCCGGTGTGGGTGGCGTCGACCACCACGTCGAAGGCGGCCATGAAGGGCAGGCGGCGGCGGAAGTCGGCGCCGTAGAACAGGTCGAGTTCGTTCGAGAGGATCGCGAGCCTGCAGCCCGCGCGGCGCGCGGCCTCGATGGCGGCGAGCGCCTCGGGCCGGATCGCGGCCTCGGGATCGGCGCCGCGCGCGCGTTGCACGAAGGTCTCCATCGCGTCCCAGCGCTCGCCCACCAGCGCGCCGACCTCGCGGGTGCGCGCCATCCAGTAGTCGCGCTCCGAGAGCTTGTCGGCCTGCATGTCGCGCCACAGCGGATCGCTCGCGAGGTCGAAGGGGCCGCGCCAGGTCAGCGTGCCGCGCGGCAGCGCGAGCGCTTCCTCGGTCAGTGCGTGGGTCTCGAACAGCGTGCGGCTGATGACGCCGCCGAAGTCGAGCACCAGGGCTTGCGTTGTGCTCATGCCGGCCTCCCCGCGGGCACGGTGCCGTCGGCGACCCAGGCATCGAACACCTGGAGGGCGGCCTCGCAGAAGGCGGCGTCGTTGATGTGCGCGTCGAGTTCGATCAGGCGCGTGGCGCCGACGCTGTCGCGCAGCGCGCCGGTGAAGGCGGCCAGGCCCTCGGGATCGTGCAGCGGCTCGCCGGGCCGGTCCCAGCCTTCGATGCCGTGCAGCGGCAGCAGCACACAGGTGGCGCCTTCCGCGCGGGCCAGCCGACTCGCGATCTCGGTCGCCACGCCGCGCCGGAATTCGGGCGCGCTGAGCGCCGAGGCCAGCAGCCGGTTGTGCGTATGGGCCGGCCGGCCTTCGAGGCCCTCGGGCACGGGCTGCCAGGCCGGGAAGTCGAGCATGTCGATGGCGCCCGGCGCCACGATCTGCGGCGTGCCCGCGCGGCCGGCGCCGAGCAGCCGGTCGGGCCCCGCGGTCACGCAGGAGCCGCCGAGCTGGTTCGCCAGTTCCTGCAGGCTGAAGTCCATGACGGCGCAGAAGCGGCCCTCGGCGGCCAGCGCCTCGAAGGCACGACCGCCCATGCCGGTGGTGTGGAACACCGCGACCTCGTAGCCGCGCGCCTCGAGCGCGGGCTTGAGCGTCTTCATGTAGGTCAGCGCGCTCGAGCCCAGCGAGGTCATGCCGACCAGCGGCCGCTCGAAGGCCGGCGCGCGCGCCTGGCGGCAGGCGCCGAGCACCGCGCCCGCGGCCTGGCTCAGGGCCGAGCGGCACAGGCTGTTGAGGCCGTAGAGGCCGCCGGCCCACAGCACCATGATCAGGTCGGGCGGTATGCGCTCGGGCGGCAGCAGATGCGAATAGGCGATGGTCGAGACCACCACCTTCGGCACGCCCAGCGGCAGCGCCTGCGCCACCTCGAGCGCGAGGTCGGTGCCCATGGTGCCGCCGAGCGCGAGCAGGCCGTCGATGCGGCCCTCGGCATGCCAGCGCGCGGCCAGCTTCGCGGCGCCGCGCGCCATCAGGGTCATGGCGCTGTTCTCGTCGCCGCTGGCTGCCACCTCGGCCACGCTGCGGCCGGCGGCCGCGGCCACTTCGGCATTGGTGATCTCGGGCACGAAGGGCGCGCCGTCGAGCACGCCCACGTCCATCACCGCCACGCGGCCGCCGCCGGCCTCGATGCACTCGCGCATGAACAGCAGCTCGGCGCTCTTGGTGTCGGCGGTGCCGATCAACAGGACGGTCGGCACCTTGCTCACAGCGTGGCTTCCACGTCGGCGAAGGCGCCCTCGAGCGCATCGACCATGTAGTCCACTTCCTCGCGCGTGATCACCAGCGGCGGCGACAGGATCAGGTTCGGGCCCGAGATGCGCACCATCAGCCCGCGCCGGTAGGCCGCCTGCGCCACCTTCGCGGCGATCGGGTTGCCGCGCGGCAAGGTGGCGCGCGTGGCCTTGTCGGCCACCATCTCGATGCCCAGCATCAGGCCCATGCCACGCACGTCGCCGACGAAGCTGAACCTGTCGACGAAGGGCCGCACGCGCGCCTGGAGATGCGCGCCCACGCGCGCCGCGTTGCCGGGCACGTCGAGCGCCTCGATCTGGTCGAGCGTGGCGAGCGCCGCCGCCGCCGCCACCGGATGCGCGCTGTAGGTGTAGCCATGGCCCACCGCGGCCTGGCCCGTGGTGTCGTCGAGGAAGACCTCGGCCACCTTGGTGCCGATGGCGGTGGCGCCCAGCGGCACGTAGCCCGAGGAGATGCCCTTGGCCAGGCACCAGAGGTCGGCCCTGACGTTCCACAGCCGCGTGCCGAACAGCACGCCGCCGCGGCCGAAGCCGGTGACGACCTCGTCGGCGATCAGCAGCACGCCGTATTTGTCGCAGATCTCGCGCACGCGCGGCCAGTAGTTGGGCGGCGGCACGATCACGCCGCCGGCGCCCTGGATCGGCTCGGCGATGAAGGCGGCCACGGTGTCGGGTCCCTGGAACTGGATCTCGCGCTCGAGCAGGGTGGCGCAGATCTCGCCGAGCTCCTCGGGATCCTGCGTGTAGGGATTGCGGTAGAGCCACGGCGTGTCGACATGGAAGCAGCCGGGCAGCAGGGGCTCGTAGGCGCGGCGGAAGTTGAGGTTGCCGTTCACGCTCATGCCGCCGAAGTGCACGCCGTGGTAGCCCTGGCGCAGCGCGATGAACTTGTGGCGGTCGGCCTGGCCCCGCAGCTTCCAGTACTGGCGCGCGAGCTTGAGCGCGCCTTCCACCGCGTCGGAGCCGCCGTTGCTGAAGAACACCGCGGCCACGCCGTCGGGCGCCATCGTCTGCACGATGCGCTTCGACAGCTCGATCGCGCGCGGATGCGTGGTGCCGCGGAACACGTTGTAGAACGGCAGCTCGTCGAGTTGCGCCACGATCGCGTCGCGCACCGCCTTGTTGCTGTGGCCGAGGTTCGCGGCCCACAGGCCGCCGACGCCGTCGAGCATCTTGTGGCCGTCCACGTCCCAGATCCAGCAGCCCTGGCCGCGCGCGACGATGTCGGGCTGGCTCTTCTGCATGGCCTGCGGATGGGCCATGGGGTGCCAGAGGTAGCGGGCGTTGTCTTGCTTGAGTGCGTCGATGTCTGTCGTCTTCATGCGGGGACTCCCACGGTGATGGTCTTGAGTTCGGTGTAATGCAGCAGGCCTTCGGCGCCCATCTCCTGGCCGATGCCGCTCTGCTTCCAGCCGCCGAAGGGCATCTCGGGCTGCGAGACGCCGAAGTGGTTGATGCCGACCATGCCGGCCTCGAGCGCCTCGCCCAGGCGGTGCGCGGTCTGCAGGTCGCGCGTGAAGGCATAGGCGCCGAGGCCGTAGGGCAGGGCGTTGGCGGCGGCGATCGCTTCGTCGAGCGTGTCGTACGGTTGCAGCACCGCGATCGGGCCGAAGGGCTCCTGGCGCATCACGCGGCTGTCGTCGGGCGCGTCGGCGATCACCGTGGGCTCGAAGAAGTAGCCAGGCCGCGCGATGCGCCGGCCGCCGCACAGCAGCCGCGCGCCGCGGTCGACGGCGTCGTCGACGAAGCGCTGCATGTCCTCGATGCGCCGCGCGTGCGCGAGCGGGCCCATCTGCGTCGCGGGATCGGTGCCGGCACCGGTGCGCAGCGCGCGCGCGGCCTGCACGAAGGACTCGGCCCATTCATCGAAGCGCGCGCGCGGCAGGTAGAAGCGGATCGGCGAGGCGCAGACCTGGCCCGCGTTGCGGAACTTGGCGGCGATCGAGTTCTTGAGCGCGAACGCGAAGTCGGCGTCCTCGCAGACGATCACCGGCGCATGACCACCGAGTTCGCCCGTGAAGCGCTTGACGTGGCGCGCCGCCTGTTCGCCAAGCAGTTGGCCCACCGCGACCGAGCCGGTGAACGAGACCTTGGCGATCGCGGGATGGTCGATGAGGAACGAGGACACCTCGGCCGGATCGCCGCACACCATGTTGAGCGCATCGGGCGGCACGCCCGCGTCGAGGAAGGCGCGCACCAGCAACATGCAGGTGCCCGGCGTCTCCTCGGCCGGCTTGATGACCACGCTGCAGCCCGCGGCCAGCGCGCTCGCGAGCTTGCGCGTCGGCAGGTTGGCCGGGAAGTTCCACGGCGTGAAGGCCGCCACGGGCCCCACGGGCTGGCGCGTGACCGCCTGCGAGAGGATGCCCTCGACGCGCGGCGGCACCAGCCGGCCGTACAGGCGCTTGGCCTCCTCGGCCTGGAAGTCGACGATGTCGGCCGACAGCGTGACCTCGCGCAGTGCCTCGGCCAGCGGCTTTCCCTGTTCGAGCGTGAGCACCTGCGCGATGGTCTTCGCCCGCTCGCGGATCGTCTGCGCTGCGGTGCGCAGGATGTTGCAGCGCTCGAGCGCGCTCTTCGCGCGCCAGAGCGCGAAGCCGCGGCGCGCGGACTCGGCGGCCTGCGCGAGTTCGTCGCGGCTGGCGAGCGGCAATTGCGCGAGGATGGTTTCGGTGGCGGGATCGACGACGGCGCGCTGGCCGCCTGCGGTCCGCATGCGCCATCGGCCGGCGATGTGCAGGGCGAGTTCGGGATAGTCCATGCCGCGACGATAGGGATCGCACCCCATGCCGCGTTATCGAAAACTGGCAAACCTCGTGCGTGCATCGTGTGATGCATGAACGCGTTCCTATACTGTCCGCGCACTTCATCTCTTCGCTCGCACCCGTGCCCCGTTCACGCAACTCCTCGCCGCCGCGCTCGATCGCCGATGCCTTCGACCTCGAGACCTTCCTGCCGTTCCAGCTCTCGGTGGTCGCCAATCGCGTGAGCCAGTCGGTGGGCCAGGCGATCGCCGGCCGCTTCGCGCTGCAGATCCCCGAGTGGCGCATCGTGGTGGTGCTCGGCAAGTACGGCGCGCTGTCGGCGCTCGAGATCGCGCGCAAGACCAGCATGGACAAGGCACGCGTGAGCCGCGCGCAGCATCGGCTGGTCGACCTCGGCCTGGCCAACATGCACCCTTCCGCCGAGGACCGGCGCAAGGTCATCGTCTCGCTGGAAGAAGAAGGACTCGCGCTCTACCGCGACATGGTGCCGCTCGCGCACGACACCGCGCAGCGGCTGTTCGCGCATCTCTCGGCCGACGAGCGGCGCGTGCTGCAGACCCTCGTGCAGAAGCTGTTCGACAGCACCACGGGCTTCGAGCCCAGCGGCGAGCTCGAGTAGCGGCGCGCCGGCTTGGGGTTTGTCCCAGCACTTTCAGATCGTTGTCAACGAAACAATCTGGTCCGGAGATTGCTTCGGCGCGTGCGTGTCCCACGCCCTGCCGACGCTTCGCCGGACCGCCATGAACTGCCAGACCGCCTCCACCCCCCGCCTTCCCGTCGAGCGCTGGACCTTCACCACGCACGACATCGACGCCTATGCCAGCAGCCAGAGCGGCTGGCACCTGGAGTGCGACATGCTCTCGGGCGGCAGCTTCGCGGGCTTTCTCGACCATGTGCAGCTGCCGGGCCTGCGGCTGGTGCGCGAGACCACCAACCGCGCGCTGCGCCAGCACGGCGAGATGAATCCCGAGTGCTGCGGCTTCGCGCTGACCTGCCGGCAGGAGGGCGAGGCGCGCTTCTCGGGCCAGCGGCTCGACACCGAATCGGTGATGGTCGGGCGCTGCGACGAGCTCGACCTGTGCAGCCCGCCGGGCTTCGAGCTGATGGGTATCGTGGTCGACAACGCGCTGCTGCGCGCGCTGGCCGAGCGCCTCGACGAGCGCGGCCCGCCCGCGTGGCTGGCGCAGCGCGTGGTGCTGCATTTCGACGACGCGACCATGCGCGCGCTGCGCGGCACGCTGCTCGGCGCCTTCGCCGCGCTCGATGCGATGCCCGCGCTGCTCGCCGACCCGACCGCCACCGCGCAGCTGCGCGACGACGTGCTGCTGGCCTGGCTCGAGGCGCTGCCCGAGGACGTGGACCTGCGCGAGCTGCGCTCCACCGAGGCGCAGCGCCGCGTGGTGCGCCGCGCGTGCGAGCTGATGATGGCGCGGCCCGACGAGCCGCTGTCGATGCTCGAGGTCTGCGGCCGCATCGGCGCGAGCCAGCGCAAGCTCAACTACTGCTTCCAGGAAACGCTGGGCCTGAGCCCGGCGCGCTACCTCCGGGCGCTGCGCCTCAACGGCGTGCGGCGCGAACTCAAGCGCCTCGGGGCCGGCTCGGTGCAGGACATCGCGGCCCACTGGGGCTTCTGGCACCTGAGCCAGTTCGCGACCGACTACCGGCGCCAGTTCGGCGAGTTGCCCTCGCAGACGCTGCGTGGCGCCGCGCTGACGCACCACTGAAGGGCCGATCGGCCGACCCCAGGGGAAACCCCGGGGGCCGCGGCAGGCCAGGTTTGCCAATTCTTGATACCCGCTTCGCCGGGCGATCGCTATCGTCGATCGCCATATGTCGTCCTTTCCGTCCACCTTGCCGAGCGCCCGCGCGCTCGCCGCGGCGCTGAAGCGCCGCGAGTTCTCGTGCCGCGAACTGATGCAGGCCTGCCTGGCGCGCATCGACAGCCTCAACCCGAAGGTCAACGCGCTGGTGTCGCTGCAGCCGCCCGAACGGATGCTGCGCGAGGCCGATGCCTGCGACGCGCGGCTGGCGCGCGGCGAGCCGGTGGGCCGGCTGCACGGCTTTCCGATGGCGCCCAAGGATTTCGTCGCCACCGCCGGCATCCCCACCACCATGGGCAGCCCGCTGTTCGCGAACCAGCTCACGCCGCACGACGCGATCATGGTCGAGCGGCTGCGCCGCGCCGGCGCGATCTTCGTCGGGCGCAGCAACACGCCCGAGTTCGGCCTGGGCTCGCACACCTACAACACGGTGTTCGGCACCACGCGCAACGCCTGGAACCTCGAGCGCGCGGCCGGCGGCAGCAGCGGCGGCGCCGCGGTGGCGCTGGCGCTGCAGATGCTGCCCGTGGCCGACGGCAGCGACATGATGGGTTCGCTGCGCAACCCGGCGGCCTGGAACCATGTCTACGGCCTGCGGCCCTCGCTGGGCCGCGTGCCGACCGGGCCCGGCCCCGAGCTGTTCTTCCAGCAACTGGGTTGCGAAGGGCCGATGGGCCGCACGCCCGAGGACGTGGCCTGGCTGCTGTCGGTGCAGGCCGGCCACGATCCGCGCTCGCCGCTGAGCCTGGCCGGCGACGGCGAGGCCTTCGCGCAGCCGCTCGATGCCGAGCTGCGCGGCACGCGCGTGGCCTGGCTCGGCGACCTCGGCGGCCACCTGGCGATGGACCCGGGCGTGATGGCGCTGTGCGAGGGCGCGCTGCGTCACTTCGACACCCTGGGCTGCACGGTCGAGGCGGCCGTGCCCGATTTCGACTTCGACGCGCTGTGGACCGCCTGGCTGCGCCTGCGCGGCTTCATCGTGGCCGGCGCGCTGCAGGGCCTGCATGCCGATCCGGCGCTGCGCGCGAAGCTCAAGCCCGAGGCCCGCTGGGAGATCGAGCAGGGCCAGCGCCTGGCCGTGCCCGCGCTGCACGAGGCCGCCGTCACGCGCACCCGCTGGCATGCCACGCTGCTGAAGCTGTTCGAGTGCTTCGACGTGCTGGTGCTGCCGGCCGCGCAGGCCTTCCCGCTGCCGGTCGAGCTGCACTGGCCGCGCGAGGTCGGCGGCCGTGCGATGGACACCTACCACCGCTGGATGGAAGTGACCATCGGCCCCTCGCTCGCGGGCCTGCCCGCGATGGCGGTGCCGGCCGGCTTCTCGCCCGACGGCGCGACGCGCGGCCTGCCGATGGGCCTGCAGCTGATCGGCCGGCCCGGCGCCGACCTCGAGGTGTTGCGGCTCGCGCACGGCTGGCACCAGGCCGTGCCCTTCGCCGATGCGCGTTCGCCGCTGCTGGCCGCGGCCTGAATTCCGAGAACAGACAACAACCACCCGAGGAGTAAAGCGCATGCGCAGACGTTCGATGATCGGTGCCGGCCTGGCGGCCGGCCTGTCCACCATGGCCGGTTCCGTCCTGGCCCAGGGGCTGGCCGGCAAGACCCTGAACCTGATCGTTCCCTACCCGGCCGGCGGCGGCTCCGACATCAACGCGCGGCTGGCCGCGCCCGAGCTGTCGCGGCTGCTGGGCCAGCCGGCCGTGGTCGACAACGTGCCCGGCGCCAGCGGATCGCTGGGCGTGATGAAGGCCGCCAACGGCGCGGCCGACGGCTCGGTGCTGCTGATGGGCTCGCCGATGGAGCTGATGCTCACGCCGCTCACGCTCGCCAGCGCGCGCTACAAGGCCGAGGACTTCCGCCCCATCGGCATGATGGCCGTGACCTCGATGGTGCTGCTGGCGCGCAAGGACCTGGGCCCGGGCAGCGTCGACGAGCTGATCGCGCAGCTGCGCAAGCCCGACGCGAAGGAGCTGAGCTACGGCAGCATCGGCCCGGGCTCGCTCTACCACCTGCTGGGCGAGCGCTTCACGCAGCAGACCGGCACCAAGATGCTGCACGTGCCCTACAAGGGCTTCGCGCCGATCATCAACGACCTGCTGGGCGGCCAGATCGACCTGGTGTTCGCGCCGCTGGCCGGCAACGTGCCCGACCTGCTGGACGCCGGCAAGGTCAAGGCGCTGGGCATCGCGGCCGCCGCGCCGCACGAGCGCTTCGGCGCCATTCCGCTGATCCGCGCCAGCAAGGGGCTCGACGACTTCGTCTACAGCCTCTGGGCCGGCGCGCAGGTGTCGCAGCGCGTGCCCGAGGAAACCCAGCAGCGGCTGCACGTGGCCTTCAACGAGATGATGCGCAAGCCCGAGCTGCGCCGCGCCATCGAGCTCGGCGGCAGCAAGGTGGCGCCCGAGCAGACGCTGGCCGAGCTGCGCCGCGGCTACCAGGCCGACGTGGAGCGCTACCGCGCGATCGCGAAGTCGGTCAACCTGCGCCCCGAATGAGGGCAGCGGCCACGACCCGCGATTTGCCAGTTTTCGATAACGGCGAGCCGGCGCGCGGAGGGAGGATGCGGCCCTGTCCATCCTCCATCGCCAAGGAGCATTCCATGCCCGCCGCTTTCCCTTTCGCAGCCTCCGGCGCGCTGACGCGCCGCCAACTCGTCATCGGCGGCGGCGCGGCCGCGCTGGCCGGCGTGCCGGCGCTGTCGCACGCGCAGTCGAAGACGATCAAGATCGGCTACCTCACGACCTTGTCGGGCGTGCGCGCCAATTTCGGCGAGGCCGACCCCTGGAGCCTGGAGCGCGTGCGCGCCGCGCTGAAGGACGGCCTGACCATCGCGGGCACCAGCTACAAGGTCGAGATCGTGGTGCGCGACACCCAGTCCGACGCCAACCGCGGCGCCACGATGGCCAGCGAACTGCTGCTGCGCGAGAAGGTCGACCTGCTGCTGGTGCAGGACAGCGATGCCGCGCTCGCGGCCGGCCAGCTCTGCGACGTCAACGGCGTGCCCATGGTCTCGACCATGGGCCCGTGGCAGGCCATCACCTTCGGCCGGGGCTCCACGCCGCAGAAGGGCTTTCCGTTCTCGTTCCATTTCTTCTGGGGCGCCGACGACGTGCTGAAGAACTTCTTCGGCATGTGGGAGCCGCTGAAGGTGGAGCGCTCGCTGGGCACGCTCTACATCGACAACGGACCGGGCCATGCCTTCGCCGATCCAACCAACGGCATCCCGGGCGGCGCGAAGCAGCGCGGCTACAAGGAGACCAACGGCGGCTTCTTCAAGATCGCGACCGACGACTTCAGCAACCAGGTCTCGAGCTTCAAGGCGGCGCGCGCGAACATCGTCTCGGGCTTCGCCTATGCCAACCACTTCGCGACCTTCTGGAAGCAGGCGCAGCAGTCGGGCTACCGGCCCGAGGTGGTGACGATGGCGGCGGCCTTCCTGTTCCCGAGCGCGGTCGAGTCGCTGGGCGTGGCCGGCAACGGCATGTCGACCGAGGTCTGGTGGACGCCCAACTTCCCGTTCAAGTCCTCGCTGACCGGCCAGAGCGCCAAGGCGCTCGCGGCCGACTGGGAGAGCTCCACCGGCAAGCAGTGGACCCAGCCCATCGGCTACGGCCATGCGCTGTTCGAGGTCGGCATCGCGGCGCTCAAGAACGCGACCAACCCCAAGGACAAGAAGGCGGTGCGCGATGCGCTGGCCAACCTGCAGCTCGACTCGGTGGTCGGGCGCATCGACTTCAAGGGCAGCCCGATCAAGAGCGTGGCCGTCACGCCGATGGTGGCGGGCCAGTGGCGCAAGACCGCCGCGGGCGCGAAGTTCCCGTACGAGCTGGTCATCACGCACAACAGCACCGCGAAGCAGATCCCGGTGGAAGACGAACTCAAGCTGCTGTCGCAGCTCAAGGCCTGAGCGCGCGACGCATGACCGATTGCCTCGTCATCGACGGCCTGTGCAAGCGCTACGGCGAGATCGTGGTGGCCGACGGCGTCTCGCTCGCGCTCGCGCGCGGCCAGTGCCTCGGCGTGGTCGGCCCCAACGGGGCCGGCAAGAGCTCGCTGTTCAACCTGATCACCGGCGTGGCCTTGCCCGATGCCGGCAGCATCCGGCTCGAGGGCCGCGAGCTGGTCGGCCTGCGCGCCGATGCGCGCGCGCGGCTGGGCGTGGCGCGCGCCTTCCAGATTCCGCAGCCCTTCGCGCACCTGAGCGCCTACGAGAACGCGCTGGCCGCCGCCAGCTTCGCGGCGCGGCTGCCGCGCGCGCAGGCCGCGCAGCTGGCCTGGGAGGTGCTCGAGCGCACCGGCCTGGCCGATCGCGCCGAGGTGCCCGCGGGCCGGCTGCCGCTGCTCGACCGCAAGCGGCTCGAACTGGCCAAGGGCCTCGCGGCCCGGCCGCACCTGCTGCTGCTCGACGAGATCGCCGGCGGCCTGACCGAGGCCGAGGTGCAGGTGCTGGTCGCGCTGGTGCTCGAGCTCAAGCGCGACGTGGCGATGATCTGGATCGAGCACATCGCGCAGGCGCTGGTGGCGGTGGCCGAGCGCATCATGGTGCTGAACTTCGGCCGCAAGCTGCTCGAGGACGCGCCGGCCGCCGCGATGGCCAGCCGCGAGGTGCGCGAGATCTACATGGGTGTCGGAGAAGACGCAGAGGAAGAAGCAGAGGAGGGCGCCCATGCCGCTGCTTGAAGTGCGCGCGCTCTGCAGCCACTACGGCGACCTGCAGGCGCTGTTCGACCTGTCGCTCGACGTGGACGAGGGCGAGGCCACGGCGCTGATCGGCGCCAACGGGGCCGGCAAGTCCACGCTGATCCGCGCCATCGCGGGCCTGGGCCGGCGCAGCCGCGGCACGGTGCGCTTCGACGGCCAGGCCATCGAGGCCGAGCCGGCCGAGCGCATCGCGCGCCGCGGCATCGCGCTGGTGCCCGAGGGCCGCATGCTGTTCGCCTCGCTCACGGTCGAGGAGAACCTGCGCATGGGCGCGCTGTGCGGCCGGGCCGGCCACTGGAACCTGGCCACCGTGTATGCGCTGTTCCCGATCCTGCGCGAGTTCCGGCACCGGCCGGCCACGCGGCTGTCGGGTGGCCAGCAGCAGATGGTGAGCATCGGCCGCGCGCTGATGGCCAACCCGCGGCTGATGCTGTGCGACGAGATCTCGCTGGGCCTGGCGCCGGTGGTGATCGCGCAGATCTACCGCGCCTTCGGCGACATCCAGGCGCAGGGCACGGCCCTGCTGGTCGTGGAGCAGGACGTGACGCGCGCCTGCCGCATCGCGCAGCGCGTGTACTGCCTGCTCAAGGGCCGCGTCACGCTGGCAGGCCGCGCGTCGGACTTCAGTGCCGCGCAGATCGCCAACGCCTATTTCGGGCACTGAGAGAAGCACCATGGCCTGGATCGAAACCCTCATCAACGGCGTGCTGCTCGGCGGCCTCTATGCGCTCTTCGGCCTCGGGCTGGCGCTGGTCTTCGGCGTGATGCGCATGGTCAACCTCGCGCACGGCGAGTTCGTCGTGCTCGCGGCCTACTTCGCGGTGTTCCTGGCCGCGCAGTTCCCGCAGGTGTCGCCGCTGCTGCTGCTGGTGCCGGTGGCGCTGGCCGCCTTCGGCACCGGCTACCTGCTGCAGCGGCTGCTGCTCAACCGCGCGGTGGCGACCGACGATCCGCTCACGCCGGTGCTGGTGACCTTCGGCATCGCGGTGGTGCTGCGCAACCTGATGGTCGAGCTGTTCGGCGCCGATCCGCGCGCGCTCGACGGCGGCGCGCTGGCCACGGCCGGTTTCGAGATCGGCGGCCTGCGCATCGGCTGGTACCCGGTGCTAGTGCTGGGGCTCGCGGTGCTGGCCTTCGGCGCGCTGCAGTGGCTGCTGCGGCACTCGCGCTTCGGCCTGATCGTGCGCGCCACCTCCGACCACCGCGAGATCGTGCGCACCATGGGCGTGCGGCCGCGCCATGTCTACGGCGTGGTCATGGGGCTGTCGCTGGCCTTCGCCTCGGTGGCGGGGCTGCTGCTGGCGCTGCGCAGCTCGTTCACGCCGTTCTCGGGCGTGGAGCGGCTGCTCGGTGCCTTCGAGGTCGTGATCATCGGCGGCATGGGCTCGTTCTGGGGCGCGCTGGCCGGCGGCATCGCGCTGGGCGTGGCGCAGCTCGTGGGGCAGCGGCTCGATTCCAACGCGGGCGCGCTCTATGCGCACCTGCTGTTCTTCATCGTCCTGATGGTGCGCCCGAACGGCATCGCGGGCCACAAAGCCTGAGACCGCATGCGCGACCAACCTATCGTCCCCTGGCTCGGCTTCGTTGCCGCGACCCTCGCCATCGTCTTCGCGCCCACGGTGGCCGATGCCGGCCTGCTGCGCTTGCTGAGCGAAGTGCTCGTCGTGCTGGCCATGGCCCAGATGTGGAACCTGCTGGCCGGTTACACCGGCCTGGTGTCGATGGGCCACCAGGCCTTCGTCGGCATCGGCGCCTACCTGGTGTTCGTGGTCTCCGACCGGCTCGGCCTCTCGCCCTATTGGATGGTGCCGCTGGCCGGCGTCGGCGCTGCGCTGCTGGCGGCCGCGGTGGCGCCGCTGATGTTCAGGCTGCGCGACGCCTACTTCTCGATCGGCATGTGGGTGCTGGCCGAGATCGTGCGGCTGCTGGTCGCCAAGTTCCCGCTGTTCGGCGGCGAATCGGGCGTGCCGCTGCAGGCGGTGCGGCTGGTCGATGCCGAGACCTTCCAGCGCAACGCGTTCTGGATCTCGGGCGCGATCGGCCTCGCGGCCGTGGCCGGCGTCTACCTGCTGATGCGCTCGCCGTTCGGCCTCGGGCTGATGGCGGTGCGCGACAACGAGCTGGCCGCCACCAGCATCGGCGTGAACGTCTGGCGCAACCGCTTCATCGCCTTCGTGCTCTCGGGCCTGGGCTTCGGGCTGGCCGGCGGCGCGCATTTCATGGGCACGATGTTCGTCTCGCCCGACTCGGCCTTCGACATCAACTGGGTCGTGACCGCGATGTTCATCGTCATCATCGGCGGCATCGGCACCATCGAGGGCCCGCTGATCGGCACCTTGATCTACTTCGGGCTGCGCGAGCTGTTCAACACCTGGTTCGCGATGTCGGGCGGCTGGTACCTGATCGCGATGGGCAGCATCGCGGTGGCCGTGATGCTGCTGGCGCCGCGCGGCCTCTGGGGCCTGGCTCGCGAGCGCTGGGGCTGGCGCGGCCTGAGCGTGCAGCGCCATCCGCCGCACCGGGCGGCATCGATTCCCCCTTCTTCTTCTCCTTCCATTTCCCCCACCACCGAGGACGCAACGCATGAAGAACACCGCCTTCTTTCACGATGAACGCACTTTCTGGCACGTGCCGGGCGGGCTGCACGCCCTGTTCCTGCCGGTCGGCGGCTGGGTCCAGCCCATGGCCGGCAGCGGCATGGCCGAGTCGCCCGATTCCAAGCGCCGCATCAAGTCGCTGATGGACGTGTCGGGCCTGAGCGCGCAGCTCGACCTGCTGAGCGCGCCGATGGCCACCGAGGAGGACCTGCGGCGCGTGCATCCCGCGAGCTACCTCGAGCAGTTCAAGGCCGCCAGCGATGCCGGCGGCGGCGACCTCGGCGAGGTCGCGCCCTTCGGTCCCGGCAGCTACGAGATCGCCAAGCTCTCGACCGGCCTGGCCATCGCCGCCATGGACAGCGTGCTGCAGGGCCGCCACCGCAACGCCTTCGCGCTCACGCGGCCGCCGGGCCACCACTGCCTGCGCGAGCACAGCATGGGCTTCTGCCTGTTCAACAACATCGCGGTGGCGATCGAGACCATGAAGGCGCGACATGGCCTGAAGCGCGTGGCCGTGATCGACTGGGACGTGCACCACGGCAACGGCACGCAGGCGATCTTCTACGACCGCCCCGACGTGCTGACCGTCTCGCTGCACCAGGAGAACTGCTTCCCGCCCGGCTACAGCGGCGCCGAGGACCGCGGCGAGGGCGAGGGCCTGGGCTTCAACGTCAACGTGCCGCTGCAGCCCGGCGGCGGCCACGTGAGCTACATGTATGCCTTCGAGCGCATCGTGGCGCCGGTGGTCGAGCGCTTCCGCCCCGAGCTGATCGTGGTGGCCAGCGGCCTCGATGCCAATGCGGTCGACCCGCTCGCGCGCATGCAGCTGCATCCGGAGTCGTTCCGCCAGATGATGAAGCAGGTCAACGCGCTCGCGGCGCGGCACAGCGAAGGCCGCGTGGTGGTGGTGCACGAGGGCGGCTATGCCGAGGCCTGCGTGCCCTTCTGCGGTCTGGCGGTGGTCGAGGAACTCTCGGGCCATCGCACCGAGGTGCAGGATCCGTTCACCGATTTCTTCGGGCTGCAGCAGCCCTCGGCGCGCTTCGATGCGTTCCAGCGCGGGCTGATCGACGAGATGGCGGCGCTGCACGGGCTCTGAGCGCCGCGCCGGGCCCGGGCTCAGGCGGGCTGCGCGTGCCCGAGTGCCTGGAACGGATGCCAGTGCGAACCGGCACGCTGGCGGCTCGCCGGCGCGGGCTTCGGCGGCACCGCGCCCGGCGTCTGCATGCGCGCCTCCAGCAGGTCGAGCAGCGCGCGCAGGGCCGCGCTGTTGTGGCGGCGCTGCGTGTAGGCCGCGAACAGCCAGAGGTCGCTGGGCATGAAGTCCTTCAGCACCGGTACGAGCCGGCCGTCGTCGATGTGCGGCTGCGCGAGCAGCGCGGGCACGCAGACGGCGCCGACGCCCGCGAGCGCCGCGGCGATCAGGGCGGCGGCGTCGTTGGCGTCCATGCGCGCATTCACCGGCACGCTGTGGGGCTTGCCGTCGATCTCGAAGGGCGGGTGCGCGGGGCCGCCGCCGGCCGAGTAGGCGAGCACCTCGTGGCGGCGCATGTCGTCGGGCACCCGCGGCATGCCGCGCCGGGCCCAGTAGCCTGGTGTGGCGCACAGCACCAGCGCCATGGGGCGCAGCTTGCGCACGATCAGGTTCTCGTCGCCGATGCGCCCCACGCGCAGGGCGACGTCCACGCCTTCCTCGACCAGGTCGATCATGCGGTTGCTCAGGTGCAGGTCGATGTGGACGTCGGGATGCAGGGTGATGAATTCGCCGAGCAGGCCGGGGAAGTCGGTCTGCACGAGGCCGTGCGGCGCCGCCACGCGCAGGCGCCCGCTCGGGCGCGCGCCGTGGGCCTGCAGTTCGTTCTGCGTGTTCTCGACCATCTCCATCAGCGGCATGCTGCGCTCGCGCAGCAGCCGGCCCGCGTCGGTCAGCGTGACCGAGCGCGTCGAGCGGTTGAACAGCCGCACGCTGAAGCTGGCCTCCAGCTGCGCGACGTGCTTGCTGGCGCTGGCCTTCGAGATGCCCAGCATGTCGGCGGCGCGCGAGAAGCTGCCGCGCTTGGCGACCTCGAGGAAGGTGCGCAGGTGCTCGAGACCGTCCATCGAATCGCTGCTCCGTTCAGGACGCCTTGGCGGCACCGGCCGTGCGCGCGGCCGGGCGCCGCTGCACCAGCATGTGCATGGTCTCGGTGATGGGCTCGCCGCTCGCGCGGTCGACCAGCACGGGGTCGATCTGCCGGCCCGTCTCCTTCTCCTGCAGCACCACGCTCTTGCCCTCGGTGGCGAAGTGCCGGTTGCCCCAGGTCACGAGCGAGAGCAGCACCGGCCGGAAGTCGCGCCCCAGCGGCGTGAGGCAGTACTCGTAGCGCGGCGGGCGCTCGCTGTACTGGCGCTTCTCGAGCAGGCCGTCCTCGACCAGCGAGTTGAGCCGGCGCGTCAGCATGTTGGGCGCGATCTGCAGGCTGTTGACGAAGTCGTCGAAGCGGGTGATGCCGTAGAAGGCGTCGCGCAGGATCAGGATGCTCCACCGCTCGCCCACGCGCTCGAGGCTGCGCACGATGGGGCAGTACTTCATCCGCTGTTCGGGACTGATGGGCGTGGGGGGCTTCGGGTTCATGGCGGCTCTTTTTTGGGGAAAGGTCGGTGGCGCGGAGGTCGGCGGGACTCAGTGCGCGTCGGCGGACGGTGCCTTCGGCGGCCCGACCTTGCGCATGAGCGGCACCATCGCGGTGGCGATGATGAAGCAGACCATGATGCCAAAGAAAACGTCGGAAAAGGTCAGCGTCAGCGCCTCGCGGAAGGTCAGGCTCCACAGCTGGCGCAGCGCGGCCGAGGCGCCCACCAGCTGGTCGGTGGCGCCCTGCAGCCGGCTGCCCACGCCGTCGAGCAGCGCGGTGGTGGCCTCGTTGCTGCGCGTGAGGTGCTCGGCCAGCCGGTAGAAGTGCAGGTTGGTGCGGTCGTTGAGCAGCGTGGCGCAGGCCGCGATGCCGAGCGCGCCGCCGAGGTTGCGCATCAGGTTGAACAGCCCCGAGGCGAGCTTGAGCCGGTTCATCGCGAGGCCGCCGAGCGTCAGCGTGACCGCGGGCGGCACCGCGAACTGCTGGCCGATGCCGCGCAGCGCCTGCGGCAGCAGCAGTTCGGCCGGGCCCCAGTCGTGCGTGATCGGCGTGAACTGCCACATCGACAGCGCGAAACAGGCCAGCCCGAACATCATCAGCCAGCGCAGGTCGACGCGGTTGGCGAAGAAGGCATAGACGGGAATGGCCAGGATCTGGAACACGCCGGTCGAGAACACGGCCAGGCCGATCTGCAGCGCGCTGAAGCCGCGCACGCGGCCGAGGAACAGCGGCGTCAGGTAGATGGTGGCGAAGATACCGATGCCGGTGATGAACGAGAACAGGCAGCCGAGCGCGAAGTTGCGGTCCTTCAGCGCGCGCAGGTCGACCACCGGATGCGCATAGGTCATCGAGCGCCAGACGAACAGCACGCCGGCCGTGCCCGAGACCCAGGCGGCGCCCGCGATGGCGGGGTCGCCGAACCAGTCGAGGCGCGGTCCCTCCTCGAGCGTGTACTCGAGGCAGCCGAGGAACAGCGCCATCAGCACCATGCCCAGGTAGTCCGCGTTGCGCAGCAGCGACCAGTCGTGGCGGTCGATCTTCACCAGCAGCGGCACGGCGATGGTGACGAAGATGCCGGGCACGAGGTTGACGAAGAACAGCCAGTGCCACGAATAGCTGTCGGTGATCCAGCCGCCGACCGAGGGCCCGAGCGTGGGCGCCAGCGAGGCGATGGCGCCGATGATGGCGGCCGCGAAGACGCGTTGCTTGCCCTGGAAGAAGGCGAAGGCGGTGGTGAAGACCAGCGGGATCATCGAGCCGCCGAGGAAGCCCTGCAGCGCGCGGAAGGCGATCATGCTCTGGATGTTCCAGGCGATGCCGCACAGCAGGCTGGTGAGCGTGAAGCCCGCGGCCGAGACGGCGAACAGCCAGCGCGTGGACAGCACGCGCGACAGCCAGCCCGACATCGGGATCACGATGATCTCGGCGATCAGGTAGCTGGTCTGGACCCAGACCGTCTCGTCGGTGCCGGCCGACAGGCCGCCGCCGATCTCGCGCAGCGATGCCGAGACGATCTGGATGTCGATCAGCGCGATGAACATGCCCACGCACATCGCCGCGAAGGCGAGGGCCTTGGCGGAGGTGGTCATGCCGGCGGGGTCGACGATCCCCGAGGCGGGCTGGCTCATGGTTCGCCCGCCGCGCCCGTGCGTGCGTTCGCGAGCTGCACGTCGCGCGCATCGACCTCGGCCGTGACCGACAGGCCGGGGCGCAGCAGGCCGAGCACGCCGTCGGCGTCGTCGAGCACGATGCGCACCGGCACGCGCTGCACGATCTTGGTGAAGTTGCCGGTCGCGTTCTCGGGCGGCAGCACGCTGAACTGCGCGCCGGTGGCCGGCGAGAGGCTCGCCACGTGGCCGTGGAAGCGGCGCCCGGGCACGGCGTCGGCCTCGACGATGGCGGGCATGCCGGGCCGGAAGCGCGCCAGCTGGCTTTCCTTGAAGTTGGCGTCGATCCACAGGCCGCGCGCCGGCACGATCGACATCATGTGCGCGCCCGCTGCCGCGAAGGCGCCGTTGCGCGCATTGCGGTTGCCGACCGTGCCGTCGATGGGCGCGCGCAGCTCGGTGTAGCCGAGGTTGAGCCGCGCGATGTCGCGCTCGGCCGTGGCCTGCGCGAGCGCGGCCTGCGCCTGCTGGCGGCGGGTGGCGATCACGTCGAGCTCGCGCTCGGCGGCCAGCCTGCTCGCCTGCGCCTTCTGGCCGTTGGCCACGGCCTGCTTGTAGTCGGCGTCGGCCTTCTGCGCGCTCTGTACCGACACGGCCGCGGTGGCCGAGAGGTTCTGCAGCCGCTGGGCATCGTCGCGCGCGCGCAGCGTTTCGGCCGCGGCGGCGCTCACGCTCGCTTCGGCCTGCGCGATCACGGCCTGCTGCAGGCTGCGCGTGGCGAGCAGGTTGGCCAGCACGGCCTCCTGGCTCGCGACCGTGGCCTCGGCCTTGTCGAGGGCGGCGCGGTAGTCGCGGTCGTCGAGCTTCACGAGCAGGTCGCCCGCATGCACCGCCTGGTTGTCGGTGGCCGCGGCGCTGACGATGTAGCCCGGCACCTTGGGGCTGACGACGGTGATGTCGCCGCCCACGTAGGCGTCGTCGGTGCGTTCGACGAAGCGCCCGCCGTGCCACCAGTGCCAGCCATAGACGGCCGCGGCCAGCACCACGGCGATGGCCGCGCAGCTCGCGACGAGGCTGCGCCCGTGCGGGCGCCGGTGCCGCGGAATTCCTGCCGGGGCCTTTTCAACGGAGGAGTCCGTCATGTGTTGTTTTCCTTGGTCGGATGGGAATCGGGTGGCTTGCATCCATGTGGATTGCAATATGCAAGTTACTATACAGTTGCGACTTGCATCGTGCAAGTAACTGACCGATCGACCTTCGAATCCCGCCGCCAAGGAACCTCCATGAACCTCCGCCAGACCCCGTTGCCGATACCGCCCCGCCGCCTGCGTTGGCAAGGCTTTCGCCGGTTGCGCGTCGGCATCGCCATCGCCTCGCTCGGTGTCGCCGCGTGTGCCGTCGGCCCGGACTACACGAAGCCCGAATCCGCGCTGCCCGAGCGCTTCCAGCACGCTGCGGTGCCGTCGCCCGCGCCCGAGGTGCAGCTGGAAGCCTGGTGGAGGGGCTTCGGCGATCCGGTGCTCGAGCGCATCGTCGAGCGCGCGCTCGCGCAGAACCTCGACCTCGCCGCATCGTTCGCGCGCGTCGCGCAGGCACGTGCCGCGGCGCAGCGCGCGGTGGCCTCGGAACGCCCGTCCATCGCCGCCGATGCGCAGGCGGCGAGGCAGCGCCAGTCGCTCGAAAGCCCGCTCGGCGGGCTGGCCAGCGCGCATCCCGGCTACCAGCGCGATGCCTCGCTCTACGACGGCGGCATCGGCGCCAGCTGGGAACTCGACCTCGCCGGCGGCCTGCGCCGCGGCGCCGAAGCCTCCGCGGCCGAAGCGCAGGCGGCCGAGGCCGAGCACGCGGGCGTGCGCATCTCGATCGCCGCGGAGGCCGCCGACGCCTACTTCCGCGTCGCGCGCCGCGCAGGCGCGCCTCGCGGTCGCGCAGTCGCAGCTCGATACCGACCGCGAACTGCTGAGCCTGGTGCGCATGCGCCTGAGCCAGGGCATGTCGACCGCGCGCGAGCGCGCCCAGGCCGAGGCGCGGGTGGCGCAGGTCGAGGGCACCTTGCCCGCGCTGCAGGCCGAGCGCGACACGCAGCTCAACCGCCTCGACGTGCTGATGGCCGCCACGCCCGGCACCCATGCGGCCGAACTCGCGACGCCCGCCGCGCGCGTGGTGCTGCCCGCGCTGGCGACGGCGCTCACGCCGGCCGAGCTGCTGCGCCGGCGCCCCGACGTGATCGCCGCCGAACGGCGCCTCGCCGCCTCCAGCGCCCGCATCGGCGTGGCGACGGCCGAGTACTACCCGAGCGTCTCGCTGTCGGCGCTGCTGGGCTTCGAGAGCCTGCGCACGGCGACGCCGTCGTCGGCCAACTTCCAGCCACTGGCCGCGGTCGGCCTGCATTGGCGGCTGTTCGATTTCGGCCGTGTCGACGCGGAGGTGGCGAAGGCCGAGGGCGCGAAGGCCGAAGCGCTGGCGCGCTACCGGCAATCGCTGCTGCGCGCCACCGAGGACGTCGAGAACGCGCTGATCCGGCAAGGGCAGCTCGATGCCGAGCGCCTCGCGCTGCTGCAGGAGGTCGATGCCGATGTGCGTGCACGCGGTGCCACGCAGCAGGCCTACGCGGGCGGCGCGGTGAGCCTGCTGGAGTTGCTCGAGCAGGACCGGCAACTGCTCGCCGCTCGCGACCGGCTGGTGCGCGTGCAGTCCGACAGCGGCCGCGCCGCGGTCGCCACCTTCCGCGCGCTGGGCGGCGGCTGGTAGCGCCCCTGGCTCGTCGACCTCAGAGCAGGTCGGCGCGCAGCTCTCGCACGCCCCGGCCCAGGCGTTCGCGCAGCAGCGCGCCGAGCGTGGAGCCGTCGGCATAACCGACCTCGGCCGCGATGGCCTCGAGGTCGAGATCGCTGCCGTGCACCAGCGAGCGGGCGCGCTCGATCCGCAGGTCCTGGATGTAGGCCAGCGGCGACTTGCCGAGCACGGCCTGGCAGCGCCGCTGCAGCGTGCGCGGACTGGTCGCGAGCGCGCGCGCCGCCGTGTCGAGCGAGAAGCCCTGCTTGAGGTTGTCGCGCGCCCAGCGCTCGAAGCGCAGGATCGCGGGGTCGGCCTGCGCGAGATGGTGGGGCACGATGTACGGCGCCTGCGAGGAGCGCAGGTCCGCGAGCAGGTAGCGCGAGACCATGGCAGCGAGGTCGGGGCTGGCCTGCTGGATCAGCCACAGCGCGAGATCGAGGTGGCCCATCGCCGCGCCGGCCGTCACCACCCGGCCCGAGGGCACCAGCATGCGCGATTCATCGAGCGAAACCTTGGGATAGCGCTGGCGGAACAGCGGGCCGAGCCACCAGGTCGTGGTCGCCTGGCCGCCGTCGAGCAGGCCGGCATCGGCGAGCAGGAAGGTGCCGATGCACGAGGCCGCGATCCGCGCCCCCTGCGCATGCCAGGTGCGCAGCTGCGCCTTGGCCTGGCGCACGTCGGGCCGCGCGAGCGCGGGCACCAGCGATTCGGGTGTCGAGGTGTTCAGCGCCGGCACCATCACCCAGTCGGGCCGCAGGCCCGGCGGTGGCGGCTGCACGGGAAGCGCGAAGCCCTGGCCCGAGCGCACGCGCCGGCGCATGCCCACGATCGTCACCTCGAAGGACGGCGATCCGCCCATCTCGCGGGCCGCGAACTTGTTGGCGAGGCCGAGGGCGTCGAGCATCACGGTGAGGCCGGTGTCGAACACGCCGTCGAGGGCGAGCAGGAAGATGTGCATGGCGGAAATGGCGGGAAAGACGTCGCTTGCGACTATAGGGACTCGGCGTCGGAACGAGCCTGGAAACCCTTCGGCCAGGTTGGCGGAAATGACCGTGAAGTTGTCGTTCGCGCCTGTTCGTATTTTTCGCGCCGGCACCTAACCTCGGTCTTCCTCAACAACGCAACGCAATTGCATCAGGAGTCCCCCATGAAAGTTCTCGCCATCGGAACCATCGTCAAGCCGCTCTCGCCCGAGCAACGCCAGCAGGTCATGTCGAAGGAGGTGCCCGACACCCTGCAGCTCTATCTCGACGGCAGGATCGAGCAGCACTGGTTCCGCAGCGACAAGCCCGGCGTCGTGTTCCTCATGAGCGCCGAGTCCGTCGAGCAGGCCAAGGCCGCGGTCGATGCGCTGCCGCTCGTGACGGGCGGCTTCGCGCAGTATGGTTCATGCCGGTCGGCCCGCTCGCGCCGCTGGGCCTGCTGCTGCAGGGCCGCTGAGTCGCCCCGGATCCTTCTAACCGCCGATCTCGACCACGATCTTTCCCTTCGCGCGTCCCGCTTCGACTTCCTCATGGGCCTGCATGGCCGCATCGAAGTCGAAGCGGCGCGCATCCATCAGCGGCAGCAGCCGGCCGGCCTCGACCAGCTTCGCGGCTTCGCGCAGGATGTGGCCGTGGTTGGCGCGCCCCTTGCCGCTGAGCATCGGAAGCAGTGTGAACACACCCGAGTAGGTGGCCGCGCGGAAGGACAGCGGCGCCAGCTTGTGGGTGCCCCAGCCGAGGCAACTGACGACATGGCCGCCGTACTGGCGCGCCGCGCCGAAGGAGGCGTCGAGCGTGGCGCCGCCCAAGGTGTCGTAGACCACGTCGAAGCCTTCGCCGCTGGTGTGGGCCGCCACGTACTGCTCGACCGTCGTGCTCGTGTAGTCGATCGGCGTGGCATCGAAGCCTCGGATGGTCTCGGCCTGGGCGGGCAGGCCGGTGGCATACACCTGCGCGCCGAGCGCGACGGCGATCTGCACCGCGACGTGACCGACGCCGCCGGCGCCGCCATGCACCAGCACCTTCTGTCCCGCCTGGGTGCGCGCGCGGTCGACCAGGCCTTCCCACGCCGTGATCACGACCAGCGGCAGGGCCGCGGCTTCGCGCATCGAGAGATTGGCGGGCTTGGGCGCGAGCAGGTCGGCATCGACCGCGGCGAACTCGGCCAGCGAGCCCTGCAGCCCGCCGACGCCGCCGGTGAGGCCATACACCTCGTCGCCGGCGCGGAAGGCCGTGACGCCGGGGCCGACCTGCTCGACCACGCCGGCGAGGTCCATGCCGAGGATCGCGGGCAGCGGATGGCGCGCATGGGCCGCGGCGCCGGCACGGATCTTCGAATCGAGCGGATTGACGCCGCTCGCATGGATGCGCACCAGCACCTCGCCTTCGCGCGGCACGGGCCGGGGCACCCGGACGGCCTCGAAGCGGCCGCCGGCTTCGCGCACCATCAGTGCGCGCATCGAATCGTCTTGCGACATGGAGAACTCCTTGTATGGCTTGAAGAGGCGTCCATTGTTCGATCTTCAAAACTGAACGTAAACTCACAGAAATGCATTACATCCATTCACTTTTGATGGGTTGAAGACCATGGACTGGAGCGACGTGAGGATCTTCCTGGCGGTGGCCAGGGCCGGTTCGCTGGGCGGCGCCGCGCGCCTCACCGGCCAGTCGCAACCGACCATGGGGCGCCGGCTGCGCGTGCTCGAGCGCGAGGTCGGGCAGGCGCTGTTCCAGCGCGGCAAGGACGGCTTCGTGCTGACCGACGAAGGGGCCTCGGTGCTCGCGCATTCGGAGCGGATGGAAGAGGAGGCGCTGGCCTTCGAGCGCCGGCTGGCCGGCCAGGCGCAGCAGCTCGAGGGCCTGCTGCGCGTGTCGTCGTCGGACTGGTTCGGCGTGCACATCCTCACGCCCGTGTTCGCGGAGTTCGTGCAGCAGCACCCGCGGGTGAACATCGAGCTGATCACCGATGCACGCCTCTTCAGCCTGGCGCGCCGCGAGGCGGACCTGGTGTTCCGCATCCAGCCCTTCGACGAAGCGGACGTGGTGCAGCGCAAGGCCGTGCACGTCGCCTACCGCGTCTATCGCGCGAAGGGCACGGCGCATCCCGTGCGAAGCGATGGCCAGGGCGTGCCGCTGATCACGCTCGACAGCGCGTTCCAGGACTTCCCCGACGCGGCCTGGCTGCGCAAGAAGCTGCCGAAGGCGCGCGTGGCCTTCGGCAGCAACAGCCGCGAGGCGCAGGCCCGGATGTGCGCCGCGGGCGTGGGCCTGGCCGTGCTGCCCGCGCCGCTGGGCGATGCCTGCGCGGCGCTCGAGGTCGTCGATCTCGGCGGAATGCCGCCGGGGCGCGATGTCTGGGTCGGGTTCCACCGCGACCTGCGCCGGCTCGGGCGGTTGCGGGCCCTGGTCGACGTGACGGTGGAACGTCTGTCCGCAAGCTAGAAAACCATCCCGCCCGCGACGTCGATGGTGCAGCTCGTGACCCAGCCCGCATCCTCGGAGACGGCGAAGGACACCGCCCCGGCGATGTCCCGGGGCTGGCCGGCGCGACCCAGCGGCGTCTTCGGCACGAAGTGGGCCGAATAGGCCTCGGCACCGGCCGCGTTGCCCTCGGTGAGGACGAAGCCGGGCGCGATGCCCACCACGCGGATGTGGCGCGGACCGAGTTCCATGCCGAGGCTGCGGGTCAGCACGTCGACGGCGCCCTTGGTCGCGCAATAGACGTGTGCCTGCGGCGAGGGGCTGGTGGCCACGCCCGAGCTGATGTTGACCACCGTGCCGCCGCTGGGCAGCACGCGCGCGGCGGCCTGAGTCATCAGCAGCAGGCCGCGCACGTTCAGGTCGAAGTGCTCGGCGATGCTCTCGGGCGTGATCGTGTCGAGCGAATCCAGCCGGTAGGTACCGGCGTTGTTCACGAGGATGTCGAGCCTGCCGAAGCGCGCCAGCGTGGCATCGACCAGCGACTGGATCTGCGCCGGCCGGGAGATGTCGGCCTGCACCGCCACGGCCTGGCCGCCGGCGGCGGCGATCCGGTCGACCACTGCCGCCGCCTCCTTCTCGCTGCGTGCGTAGTTGACGACGACGCTGGCGCCGTCGCGCGCGAGGCGCTCGGCGATGCCCGCGCCGATGCCCTTCGAGGAGCCGGTGACGATGGCGACCTTGCCTGCGAGATGGGTCATGGTGAATCCTTTGAATGGTGAAGTGCTGGATCCAACGATAGGCCGACGATTGATGAATTGAAATATGGATCGGGTCGATGCGGTTTGAAGCCGAGCTTCATAATCAAGCGATGGCTCCAGACCTCATCCCCTTCATCGCGGTCTTCGCGCGCGTGGCGCATCACGGCAGCTTCACGCGCGCTGCGGCAGAGCTCGGCGTGTCGCCCTCGGCGCTGTCGCAGACGCTGCGCTCGCTTGAGAAACGGCTCGGCGTGCGGTTGCTCGACCGCTCCACACGGCGCGTCAGCGTCACGGAGATCGGACAGAGCTTCCTGCAGGATGCGGCGCCCGCGCTGGCGGCGCTGTCGGCCGCCGTCGAACGCGTCAACGAGGTGCGCGAGAAGCCGGCCGGCCTGCTGCGCATCAACCTCTCGCGCGTTGCGTTCGAACTGCTGCTGCTGCCGCACCTGGCCGCGTTCGCGCAGGCCTATCCGGACATCAGGCTCGAGCTGCATTGCGACAACGCGCTGGTCGACCTCATCGGCAGCGGCTTCGACGCGGGCATCCGCCTCGGCGAGAACCTCGCGCAGGAGGTCGTCGCCGTGCCGCTCGGCGGCCCGCATCGCATCGCGACCATCGCGGCGCCGAACTACCTGAAGGGACGCGCGGCGCCGCGCACGCCCGAGGAGCTGAGCCAGCACCGCTGCATCAACATCCGGCTGAGCAATGGCGTCTACCGCTGGGAGTATTCGAACAAGGGCCGCGACTTCGAGGTGGAGGTCGATGCCGCCATCCTCACCAACGACGGCGACGTGCTGCTGAGCGCCGCGCGCGCGGGTGCCGGCATCGCCTGCGTGTTCGAGGCCCAGGTGCACGACGACCTCGCGAGCGGCCGGCTCGTGCCCTTGCTCAAGCCCTGGTGGCCCAGCTTCCCGGGCTTCCACCTCTATCACGCCAGCCGCATGCACGTGCCGCGCAAGCTGCGCGCCTTCATCGACTTCATGCAGCAGCGCACGGCTCCGAGGCGGCGCTGAGGCGCCCGGGCCGGCGTGCGCCGATCAGCGCGGCGCCGATCCCTCCCAGGACCGCCAGGCAGGCAGCCATCAGCTTCGGTCCGAGCTCGTTCGTTGTCATCGTGGATTTCCAATCGTGGGTGGCGCGGCGCTTCATGCCCGCTGGAGTTCTTCCGCGGCGAACGGCAGCCGGCGGATGCGCTTGCCGGTGGCCGCGAACACGGCGTTGAGGACCGAGGGCGCGGTCAGCACGGTGCCGACCTCGCCGGCGCGGCGCGTCAGGCCGGGGGTGGATGCGGTGTCGGCCATGGGCATGCGGTCGTGCTTCATGTCAGGCCGACTTGATCGGGATCAGCGTGGCGGCGCGCTGCACCGCGGCTGTTCGCACCCGCGTCGAGCGCACGCGAATAGCGCGAAAGCGCTCGGCCCCGACCGCTCGAAAACCCTTGGCATCGATCTTGCGGAACCGCGCCAGAATCCGGTCTCGTTTTTGATCCTGGTTTCTTTAATGGTGATTTTTATCGGATGTGCCGAGTTTTCGAGGCGATACGCCTCAGGCCGGTGCACCCGTGCCAGAGCCACCTGTCCGTCGTTCGGGCGTGCCGCGAAGGGGCGCTCGGCGTTCCTCGAGCCTTGAGAAGTGAGCCACCCATGAAGAGTCTTGTAGTTGCCGCCGTCGCGCTGTCGACGGCTTGTTGCGCCTGTGCGCAGAGCAGTGTGTCGGTGCAGGGATTGATCGACGAGTACGCGGGATCGATGCGCTATGCGGGCGACCTTGGCCGCACCAAGGTCCTTGGAAGCGGTGGCATGACCACCTCGTTCTTCGGCTTCGCCGGTACCGAGGACCTGGGCGGCGGGCTCAGGGCCTACTTCGCGCTCAACTCCTTCTTTCGCGCCGATACCGGCAAATCGGGCCGCTTCGACGGCGACCCCTATTTCGCGCGCGATGCCAACGTCGGCATCGCCGGTGCCTACGGCAGCCTTCAGCTCGGGGCGCGCCGCGGCGCCGAACTTCATCCCGACCGTGTTGGTCAACCCCTTCGGCAACTCCTTCGCGTTCTCGCCGCTGGTGCTGCATGCCAACGTCAACACCGCGCGCTGGCTGTACCGCACCTCGCCCTCCGACACCGGCTGGAGCAACCAGCTCATCTACAGCACGCCGAGCTTCGGCGGCCTGCGCGTGAACCTGCACTACCAGTTCGGCGAGCAGTCCAGCGACACCGGCTACAAGGGGAAGAACAACACCGGCATCAGCGCGACCTACGTCAGCGGGCCGCTCACGGTGGCGGGCTTCTACGAGCGCGACCAGATCTCCAACCCGGTCAACCCGGGCGTCATCACGGCCACGGTCGACGGCGCGGTGGTACCCACCACGCGCAAGGACTGGATGCTGGGCGGGGCCTACGACTTCGGCCTGCTCAAGGCCTATGCAAGCTACGGCCGGTCGAAGGCCGAAGCGACCGGCTATCGCGGCACCACGAGTTCCCTCGGCGCCAGCGTGCCGGTCGGGTCGACCGCGGGGCAGGTGCTGGCGGCCGTCGCGAGGACGAAGATCGCCGGGTCCTACGACGGCACCCGCACGACGGTGAGCCTGGCCTACGATCACTACCTCTCGAAGCGGACCGACGTCTATGCCTTCCTCATGCGCGATCGCGCGACCGCCATGGCGGGTGGCAACAGCCTCGGCGTCGGCATCCGCCACCGCTTCTAGCGGCCGCGCGAGCCGATGCCAGGCTCGATCCCCCGGTTTCCCTCGTTCCTTTTCATCCATCCACAGAGACAACCCCGGTGAACTTTTTCTTGATTGATATCTTTTTCGATACTAGTATCGCAAATGAGCGAAGCGGACTCCATGTCGAGACCGTTTCCATGGCCCATCCATCCGACGACGCCGGGCTTTCCGCGTCGAACCAGGAGTCCTGACGTGTCATCCACCCCAGATTCGACCGCCTCCGCGCCACGCGACGACGCCGTCTCGGGCTACGCCTGGAAGGCGCTGGCTGGCTCCGCCATCGGCTATGCGATGGACGGCTTCGACCTGCTGATCCTGGGCTTCATGCTCACGGCCATCTCGGCCGACCTGCACCTCACGCCGGGCCAGGCCGGCTCGCTGGTGAGCTGGACGCTGGTCGGCGCCGTCGTCGGCGGCATCGTCTTCGGCTCGCTCAGCGATCACTTCGGGCGCATCCGCGTGATGACCTGGACCATCGTCCTGTTCGCGGTCTTCACCGGGCTCTGTGCCTTCGCGCAGGGCTACTGGGACTTGCTGGTCTACCGGACCATCGCGGGCATCGGCCTGGGCGGCGAGTTCGGCATCGGCATGGCGCTGGCGGCCGAAGCCTGGCCCGCCAGGCACCGGGCCCGCGTGTCTTCCTATGTGGCACTGGGCTGGCAACTGGGCGTGCTGGGCGCCGCCTTGCTCACGCCGCTGTTGATGCCGCACATCGGCTGGCGCGGCATGTTCCTGGTTGGCGTCGTTCCCGCGCTCGTAGCCTGGGTGATCCGCAACAAGCTGCACGAGCCCGAGGTGTTCGTGCGCAAGCCCAAGGTCCGGGGCTCGCGCCTGAGGTCCTTCAAGCTGCTGGTCAAGGATGCGCAGACGACCCGCACCAGCCTGGGCATCGTCGTGCTGTGCGCGGTGCAGAACTTCGGCTACTACGGGATCATGATCTGGATGCCGAGCTTCCTGGCCAACAAGCTCGGGTTCAACCTCACGAAGTCGGCCATGTGGACCTCGGTGACCATCCTCGGGATGATGCTGGGCATCTTCGTCTTCGGCCAGCTGGCCGACCGCATCGGGCGCAAGCCGAGCTTCCTGCTGTTCCAGGCCGGCGCCGTGGCGATGGTGCTGGCGTACTCCCAGCTGTCCGATCCGGTTTCGCTGCTGTGGGTCGGCGCCGTGCTCGGCATGTTCGTCAACGGCATGCTCGGCGGCTACGGCGCGCTGATCTCCGAGGCCTATCCCACGGAAGCGCGCGCCACGGCGCAGAACGTGCTGTTCAACCTCGGCCGCGGCATCGGCGGATTCGGCCCGGTGGTGGTCGGCGCGCTGGTCGCCGCCTATTCGTTCCAGATCGCGATCGCGCTGCTCGCCGCGATCTACCTGGTCGACATGGTCGCCACCTACTTCCTCATTCCCGAACTCAAGGGCAAGGAGCTCGAGTGATGCTCGCCACCATCGACCACCAGTCGCCCGCGTTCCGGCCCGTGCATCCGCCCGTGCCGCAGGGAGAGGGCGCCTGCTTCCAGCGCAACGCGCAATCCGTGGCCTCGTACCGCTGCGAGGTCGCCGAGCACCGCTGGGTCAACGACCGCTACAAGTACCTGAAGCTCAGCGCGCCGGCCGACCTGGCGGGCGCGACCAGGCCCGGGCAGTTCTACCAGCTCAAATGCCCGACGACGAACGACCTCCAGCCCTTCCTGCTGCGCCCGATGAGCGTCTACGGCGTGGGGCCGGAGGCGGGCACGATCGAGTTCCTCTACAACGTCACGGGCACCGGAACCCACGCGCTGGCCTCGCTGCCCGTCGGCGGCGCGATGGACATCGTCGGCCCGCTGGGCAACACCTTCACGCTGCCGCCCGGCGACGAACGCCTCATGGTCGTGGCGCGCGGCGTCGGTCTGGCGACGATGGCGCCGCTGCTGCAGCAGGCGGCCAGGATGGGCATCGCGATCACGGCGGTGATGTCGGCGCGCGCCCCCAAGGACCTGATGCGCGACGAGTTCCTGCGCGGCGCCGAAGCCGACGTGCATTGCGTCTACGACTCGGACGGCAGCTCCTCGGTGGAGGCCATGGACACGCTGGTGCGCCGCCTGCTCGGCGAACGGCACCACGACGCCGTCTACACCTGCGGCTCGCACCGCGTGCTGATGCTGCTGCAGCGCATCCTCGCCGACCATCCGGGCACCCGGGGCGAGGTGGCGATGGAACAGCGCATGGCCTGCGGCATGGGCGTGTGCCTGTCCTGCGTCAGGCTGTTCGACCGCGAGGGCGACAAGCAATTCCTGCGCGTCTGCCGCGAAGGTCCCGTGTTTCCCATCGGCGACGTGGTCGGGGAGGTGGAGTTTGGCTGATCTCAACGTCAGGGTCGGCGACGTCGGCCTGCGCAATCCGGTCATGCCGGCCTCGGGCTGCTTCGCCATCGAGTACGCGGAGGCGCTCGACTTCAACCGGCTGGGCGCGCTGGTGATCAAGAGCGTCTCGCCCAAGAGCCGTGCCGGCAACCCGACGCCGCGCGTGGCTGAAACCCGCGGCGGCATGCTCAATGCGATCGGCATTCCGAGCAAGGGCCTGGACTACTACCGCGAGACGGTGCTGCCGCCCTACACGCGCTTCGACACGCCGGTCGTGGTCTCGATCTCTGCGGACACCGTCGACGAGTTCGCCGACGCGGTGGCCGAGATGTCGCTGCCCGAAGTGGCGGTGATCGAGGCCAACATCTCCTGTCCCAACCTCGAGGCCGACGGCATGGCCTTCGCGATGACGCCCGAGACCACCTACAAGGTCGTGAGCGCGATCCGCCGCCGCACGCACCATCCCGTGTGGGCCAAGCTCACGCCCAATGCCTCGCACGTGGCGACGGTGGCGAGGGCCGCGGAAGAGGCCGGCGCCGATGCGCTCGTGATGGGCAACACGGTGCTGGCCATGTCGATCGACGTGCGCACCCGCAAGCCCATGCTCGGCAACGTGATGGGCGGCCTGTCGGGGCCGGCCATCAAGCCGATCGCGCTGCGCATGGTGCACCAGTGCTACCGCAGCGTGCGCATCCCGGTCATCGGCTGTGGCGGCATCGCGAGCGCGCACGACGCGGTCGAGTTCATGCTGGCCGGCGCGAGCGCGGTCCAGGTCGGCACGGCCTCCTTCATCGACCCGGGCGCGATGCAGAAGATCATCGACGGCCTGATCGCGTACTGCGACGAGATGGGCGTGAAGAACATCCGCGACCTGACCGGCCAGGTCAAGCTCGACCGCCAGCTCTCGGACCGCTGGCTGCGCTTCGCGCAGCAGTCGGGCTAGGGGAGGGGCAAGGATGATGAGCCTGCCGGGACTTCGCCCCATGGCCGAGAAGCTGTTTTCCGACGTGCGCGAGCTGACCTTCGACGGGGTCGGCGTCACGCGGCAGAGCTACGGCCGCGGCGAATCGGACACCGCCGACTACCTGCGTGCCTTCGCCGCGAGCGAAGGGCTCGAGGTCCGGGCCGACCGGGCCGCGAACCTCGTGTTCGGCCTGCCGCAGACCGCAGCGGCGAGCGCGGTCACCTGGTGCGGATCGCACATCGACTCGGTGCCGCAGGGCGGCAACTTCGACGGCTATGCGGGCGTGGTCGCGGGCCTTCTGTGCCTGGTCGCGCAGAAGGCCGGCGGCACGCCCTACGCACGCCCGCTCGAGGTGGTCGCGTTTCGCGGCGAGGAGAGCGCCTGGTTCGGCAAGGCCTACATGGGCTCTGGCGCGCTCTTCGGCAAGGTCAGCGAGAGCGACCTCGCGCTCAAGCAGCGCACCACCGGCGAATCGATGGAGGCCTGCATGCGCCGCTGCGGTGCCGACGTGGAGGCGATCCGCGCGCAGCAGACGCTGCTCGACAAGGCGCGCATCAAGGCCTACCTCGAGCTGCACATCGAGCAGGGGCCGGTGATGGTCGCGCGCCAGCTCCCGCTGGCCGTGGTCTCGGGCATCCGCGGCAACGTGCGGCACAACCGTGTGGTCTGCCACGGCGACGCGCAGCATTCGGGCGTGGTGCCGCGCTGGCTGCGCCACGACGCCATGTTCGCGGTCGCCGACCTGATCATGCGCATCGACGAGCACTGGCGCGTGCTGCTGGAGCGCGGCACCGACCTGGTCGTGACCACGGGCATCGTCAGCACCGACCCGGCCGAGCATTCGATCTCGCGCATTCCGGGGCAGGTGAGCTTCAGCCTGGAGGCGCGCAGCAAGAGCACGGACACCCTCGAAGCCTTCTACCAGCTGATGCGCGCCGAATGCGGCTCGATCGAGCGCGAGCGCGGCGTGCGCTTCGAATTCGACCGGCGCCTGCTCAGCGATCCCGCGACCATGGACGAGAAGCTCTGCTGCGTGCTGTCCGAGGCCTGCGCGGCGCAGGAGGCGGCCTTCGAGCTCATTCCGAGCGGCGCGGGGCACGACGCCTCGCTGTTCGCCAATGCCGGCATCCCGAGCGGCATGTTGTTCGTGCGGAACCAGAACGGTTCGCACAATCCGCACGAAGCGATGGACATCGAGGATTTCATGCTCGGCGTCGGCGCGATGGATGCGGCCTTCGCCCGATTGAAGTGAGCCTGCCCATGACCACCCGCATCACCCTGCGCCGCCCCGACGACTGGCACCTGCACCTGCGCGACGGCGCCATGCTGCGGACGGTGCTGCCCTACAGCGCCGCGCAGTTCGGCCGCGCCATCGTCATGCCGAACCTCAAGACCCCCGTGACGACCACCGCGCTCGCGCGGGCCTACCGCGAGCGGATCGTGGCGGCCCTGCCGCCGGGCGCCGACTTCGTGCCGCTGATGACGGTCTACCTCTGCGACGGCACCTCCTCCGACGACCTGTGCCGGGGCTTCGAGGACGGCGTGCTGACCGCGGCGAAGCTGTATCCGGCCGGCGCGACCACGCATTCCGAGCATGGCGTCACGTCGATCGCGAAGGTGGCGCCCGTGCTCGAGACGATGCAGGCCATCGGCATGCCGCTGCTGCTGCACGGCGAGAGCACCGATCCGGCCGTCGACGTCTTCGACCGCGAGGCGGTGTTCATCGAATCGACGCTGCGCCCGCTGCTGCGCGACTTTCCCGCGCTCAAGGTGGTGCTGGAGCACATCACGACCGAGGAGGCCGCGGACTTTGTCAGGGCCGATGCGAGCGGGCGCCTCGCGGCGACGATCACGCCCCAGCACCTGATGTTCAACCGCAACGCGATCTTCACGGGCGGCATCCGGCCGCACTTCTACTGTTTGCCGGTGCTCAAGCGCGAGCGCCATCGGCTGGCGCTGCGCGGGGTGGCGACCTCGGGCGACGCGCGTTTCTTCCTCGGGACCGATTCCGCGCCGCACCTTCGCACGCTGAAGGAGGCGGGTTGCGGCTGTGCCGGTATCTTCAATGCGCCGGTCGCGCTGCAGAGTTATTGCACGGTGTTCGAGGAGGAGGGCGCGCTCGACAAGCTAGAGGCCTTCGCGAGCCTCAACGGTCCGCGCTTCTACGGCCTCGCGCCCAACGAGGCGAGCGTGACGCTCGAGCGCTCGCCCTGGGAGGTGCCGCAGGACGTGGCGCTCGCGGCCGGCGGGGCGCTAAATCCCTTCCTCGGCGGCAGCCGCCTGCCGTGGGCCCTGCGGGACGCGCCCGTGCGCGAGCCGGTCGCGGCGTGAGTTCCCGCACCGCCTCGCGCCTCGCCGGTGACCGCGGATGTCGAAACTCGCCTATAGTTTCTTTTTCGATCCATAAAGTGGAAAACGAGATGGAAGCTGCGAATTCGACCTTCAAGTCATCGATCGACTACGTGGCGCTGGGCAACCGCCTGCGTGCCTACCGGGTGGGCGCCTCGCTGCTGGCCGAGGACGTGGCCGAGCGGCTGGGCATCTCGCGCGCGGTCGTGTACCGGCTCGAGAAGGGCGAGATCGTCAAGATCGAGACGCTCGAGCGCCTGGCCCATCTGCTCGATACCACGCTGGCGTCGCTGCTCGGCGTGGAGGTGGAGTACTACTCGACCGCGCTAGGCCTGTTCGAGCGCATGCGCCAGCTCGAGGAGTCGTCCGACCGCATCCTCGCGCACTTCGAGCCGATCTCGCTGCTGCTGACCTCGGAGGACTACCTGCCGACCCTGCGCCAGATGCTGATCGAGGCCTCGCCCAAGGGCGCGGGCAAGGGACCGACCTCGGCCGACATCGACAAGATGCTGCAGATCATGCAGGAGCGCCGCGCTTTCTTCCAGCGCCGGCGGCCGCATATCGTGAGCCTGATCGGGCTGCGCGAACTCGAGCGCTTCGTCGATACCGGCCTGGTCGGCCGCATCGACCTGCCCGAGAGCGTGCGCATCGAGCGCCGGCTGGCGGCGCGCCGCGAGGTCGAGCGGATCGCCGACCTGATGGAGAGCGAGCCGATCGACGTGCAGATCGGACTGATCGACGACGCCATGCCGACCGCGACCTTCCAGGTGTTCTCCGGCCGCGCCGGCAGCGTGCTGGCCGTGAGCCCGTTCCGGCTCGGCGAGCTGCCGAACGTGCGCAACGGCATCGCGACCGTGACCGCCTCGCCCGAGGCGGTGCGCATGTACGAAGCCATGATCGGCAGGCTCTGGAAGGCTGCCTACAAGGGCAAGGCGGGTGCGATGCACCTGCGCAAATTGCTCGACCGAATTCACTAGCCAAAGGCTCTACCGCCATGACCACTGCCCCAGACCCGATCCGCCTCGAGGTCGCCGCCCGGCTGCTCGATGCCGGCTGCGTGACCTTGCGCACCGACGAGCCCTTCCGGCTCCCCTCGGGATGGGCGACGCCGGTCTACATGGATTGCCGGCGGCTCGTTTCCTTTCCCGAGACGCGCCGCGCGCTGGTGGGCCATGCCATCGAGCTGCTGAGAGCCGATGGCTGCCTGGCCGGCGTGGGCTCGATCGCGGGCGGCGAGTCGAGCGGCATCGCGCTGGCGGCCTGGATCGCGGATGCGCTGGACCTGCCGATGCAGTACGTCCGCAAGCGCGCGGTCGGCGCCCGCCAGGTCGAGGGCGTGGTGCGCGCCGGCGAGCGCGCGCTGCTGGTTGACGACATGATGGCGGCCGGCGCATCGAAGGCCAATTTCGCGCGCGCGCTGCGCGCCGCGGGTGCCGAGGTCGGCGATGTGCTGGTGCTGTTCGACTACGGCATGTTCGGCGCCGATCGCACGTTGGCCGCGCTGGGGCTCGAGGTCCATGCGCTGGCGAACTGGCACGACATCCGCGCGGTCGCGGCGCAGCGAGGCAGTTTCGGCCGCGAGGTGATCGCCGAGTTCGACGATTTCCTGCGCGATCCGGCCGCCTGGTCCGCGGCGCATGGCGGCAAGGGTTTCATCACTGACCACATCGAAGGCAACACACCATGAACTTCCAGGACATCAGCACCCGCTTCGAGAACGACCTGTCGGGCTCCGACGCCTTCAAGCTGCTGTACCGCGGCGCCTTCGACCTCATGAAGTCGGACCTCGACAACGCGGGCCTCTACTTCGTCATCGGGGTGGCGGCGCAGGCCTTCGTCCAGAAGTACGAGGACCAGGGCATCACGGTGGAGTTCGCCGACAACGCCAAGGCCACGATGGTGGCGTTGAACACCCGGATCCTGGCCGCGTTGGCCGCCGAGCCGTCGCAGCGCTTGCGCATCCTCGGCGAGGTCGCGACCGAGTACGAGTGGAACGTCACGGCGTTCTGAACGCGCTGCGTCGGTCATGGCGCGTGCGCGCGCCATGACCCATTCGCTCAGAGATCGAGGACGAGCCGCGCGGAACAGCTGCGCGACACGCACGGCAGCATCAGCGTGCCCGATGCCTTCTCGGGCTCGGTGAGGAAGGAATCGCGATGCTCGGGTTGGCCCTCGAGCACCGTGGTCACGCAGGTGCCGCAATGGCCTTCCTCGCACGAGGTCTCGATGTGCACGCCGTGGGCGCGCAGCACCTCGACGATGCTCTGGCCCGCTTCCACCTGCGCCGAGATGCCCGAGGCGGCGGCGCAGACCTCGAACGCGGCCTGCGGCGCCGATGCAGCGGGAGGCGTCGAGCCCGCGCCGAAATACTCGAAGCGGACCTGGTCGGCCGGCCAGTTCGCCGCGGCCTGCCGCACGAGCTCCATGAAGGGGCGCGGTCCGCACAGGTAGAGGTACTTGCCCGGCGCCGGATCGCCGACGATCGATGCCAGCAGCTCGGGCAGCGCGTCGGGGCCGTGGCCCTGGTGGTACTGGACGGCAGGGGCCAGGGCCGCGCCCTCGAGCTGCCGGCGGAAGGCAACGTGTTCCGCCGACTGCGCGAAGTAGTGCAGCTCGAGCGCTCTTCCGGCAGCGCCCAGGTGCGAGGCCATGCACAGCAGCGGCGTGATGCCGATGCCGCCCGCGACGAGGATGAAGCGCTCGCCGTCCGGCGCGAGCGGGAAGTGATTTCTCGGCGCGCCGATGGTGAGGACGTCGCCTTCGTTCACGGACTCGTGCATGAACCGGGAGCCGCCGCGCGAGCGCGGATCGCGCTTCACGCCGATGACATAGCGCCCCTCGCCATGGGGCGCGCACAGCGAGTATTGCCGCGTCTCACCCCCGCCGACGTCGACATCGATGTGGGCACCGGGCTCGTAGGGCGGAAGCGGCTCGGCGCCGATGGCGACCAGCTCGAAGGAACAGATGTCGGTGGCCTCGGGCACCTTGCGTTGGACTTTGACTTGCATGGGTATCGACGGAGTGGGTGGTGAGTGAATGGGGTGTTCAGGCGGTGGGCCCGGCTTCGGCCACGACCTCGCAGATGTAGGAGCGGTGCGGCGCCGAGCCGCTGATCGGGTCGAGATCGCCGTCGTCGACCAGCAGGTTGAAGTTCGAGCCCTGCTCGGAGAGCGGTGCGTGCGCGGGCAGGCCCAGCTGCTCGTTGCCCTGCCACCAGCCGTACTGCGCGCAGACCACGCGCGGATCGAGGCTGGCATCGAGCGTCGCCTTGAAGCGCACCGAGCCGCTCGGCGAGCGCACGCGCACCCACATGCCGGGCTTGATGCCGCGCGCGGCTGCCGTGGCGGGGTTCATGGCCACGAGCGGATCGGGTGCCTTGCTGCGCAGCGACGCCACCTGTCGGTGCTGGCTGTGGCAGTACTGGGGCAGCTTGGCCGAGGTCAGCACGAGCGGGAAGTCCGGGCTACCTTCGCGAAGCCGCAGCTTCGGCAAGGGCGGCACATACACGGGCAGCGGCGACTGGCCATGCCGGTGCAGCAGCGCCGAATAGATCTCGACCTTGCCGGTGTCGGTCGCGAAGCGGAACCCCGCGCCGTGGTGCTTCTGGTAGCGCGTCTTCAGCGGGTAGCGGATGCCTTCGGGATGCTGCCGCAGTGCCTCCAGGCTGATGCCCAGCGGCTCGAGCATGTAGCGCATGCCCTCATCGATGTCGCCGCCCCAGAACCGGTCGGCCAGCCCGAGCCGCTTCGCGAGCTTGAAGACGACCCATGCGTCGGAGCGGCTCTCGCCCACCGGCGCCACCATCCGCGGGCGCAGCTGCACCAGTTCCTCGGCGCCCTGGTTCACCTCGAAGCCGATGCGCAGCGCCTCGCGCTCCCAGGGCGTGCCGATCGGCAGCACCACGTCGGCGTAGTGCGCGGTCGGGGTCAGCGTCACATCGGCATGCACGAAGAAGTCGAGCCGGCGCAGCGCCTCGGCACCGCGCAGCGGATTGGCATGTGCGAGCAGCAGGTTGGCGCCGAAGCCGATCACGCCACGGATCGCATAGGGCTTCTGCTCGAGGATGGCGCGGTACAGCGTGTCGCTGCCGATGCAGCCCTGCGCGGCCGGGCCGAGCGGAAGTTCGTCGATGCCCACGCATTTCGCGAGCTGCGCCGCAGACAGCAGTTCCTTGCCCGATGCCTTGCGCGCCGGCGGGTGCGCGAAGTCCACGTTGCCGCCGGCCGCGTCGAAGCTGCCCGTGAGCGCGTAGAGCAGCGCGATCGCGCGGTCGGTCTGCGTCGCGTTGGTGTGCTGGCCGACGCCCGACCACGCGTAGTAGCTGACGGGGCGGTGCGCGAACAGCAGCCGTGCGGTGTCGCGCACCTGCTGCGCGGGGACCCAGCACAGTTCCTCCGCGCGTTCGGGCGACATGGCCTTGCACAGCTTGGCATAGAGCGCGAAGGCGGGCCGGCATCGAACGGGGCCGGTGGTCGTCTGCAGCGTGATGGCGCCGAAGAGCGCGAGGGTGTCGGTCTGCGATGCGTAGCTGGCCGTGCCGGGGTCGTAGGGCACGATGGATTCGCTCGCCTCGTCGAAGGCCACGAGCCGCTCCGAGGCGAGGCCCGTGAGGTCGGCTTCGCGCAGGAACGCGCCCGTGTCCTCGCGCACCAGCAGCGGCCCGTTCGAGTGCCGGCGGATGAAGTCGATGTCGTATTCGCCGTTGCGGATCATCTCGCCAGCGATGGCCAGCGCCAGCGCGCCGTCCGAGCCCGGCCGCACGCGCAGCCATTGGTGGGCGCGCATCGCGAAGCCGGCCTTGCGCGGATCGACCACGACGATCTTCGCGCCGCGCGCGAAGGCTTCCGTCACGCCTGTCGCATGGTCGAGCCAGGTGGCCGACGGGTTGTGGCCCCACAGCACGATGCACTGCGTGTTCGAGAAGTCCGGCGCGCCGATGCCGCGCCCGAAGGTGAAGCCGTGCGCGACGTCCTTGTGCCAGTTGCAGATCTCGGTGCCGCGGCACAGGTTCGGACTGCCAAAGGCATTGACCAGCCGTTCGATCCAGACGATGCCGTCGGACAGCGGCGAGCCGCTCGGCGAAGTGATGGCGAAGGACACCGACTCGGGACCGCTCTCGTCGCGGATGCGCCCGATGCGTTGCGCGACGAGGTCCAGGGCCTCGTTCCACGAGGCCTGGCGCCAAAGCGGATCGGCGGCCTCCTTCGGCGCCGTGCGTATCAGCGGATGCAAAAGCCGCTGCGGATTGGCGACCAGCTCGGGCGCCGCGCGGCCCTTCACGCAGAGGGCCTTGCCGGTCGGGTGGTCGGGGTTGGCTTCCTGGGCGATCAGTACGCCGTTCTCCACCACGCTGATCGAACCGCAGCGCGAGCGGCAGAGGGCGCAGAAGCCAGGGATTTTTTCGGCCATAGTTCCAGTGCCCAGGCGGAGGTGGAAGTCCGGCCTGGCGCATGATTATATATAAAGTAAAGAAAGTATATATACTTTGAGAAAAGGCGCAACATGAAGGAAAGCAGCTCGCAAGTGGCCGCGGGGTCGGTCTACGAGACGCTCCGCTCCGAAATAGCGACGGCCGTGCTCGAACCCGGCGCGCCGCTGAAGCAGGACCACATCGCCGCGCGCTTCGGTGTCAGCCATGTGCCGGTGCGCGAGGCGCTCTCGCGGCTCGTCGCCGCGGGGCTGGCCACGGCCCGGCTCAACAAGGGCACCTCGGTGGCCTTCCTGAGCGCGCGCGAGGCGGTCGAGCTGATCGAGCTGCGCTGGCTGCTCGAAGGGCGGCTGATCGAGCTGGCGGTGCCCCATCTCTCGCGTGCCGACATCGCGCGCGCCACCGGGTTGCTGGAAGAGCTCGGCAAGGCCAGGCAAGTCGAGGAGGTGTTCCGCCTCAACCACGAGTTCCACGCGAGCCTCTATGCCAAGGCCGACCGGCCGCTGCTGTTGCAGTCGGTCGAGTCCGCGCGGCTCAACCTCGGGCGCTATCTCTACCTGCCGTGGAAGTCGAAGACCAACGTCGATCGCTCCGAGGCCGAGCACAAGAAGCTGCTGCGCCTGTGCCTGGCCGGCGATGCGCAGGGCGCGAAGGCGATGGTGACGGAGCACGTCATCCATACCGGCCAGCTGATCGTGGAGATCATCGAGCAGCAGAAGGTGAATGTCGGCCTCGACTAGCCCCAGGCGAAGCACGGGCTGTTGCTTCGCGATCCATGATTCGTCGCGATAATGGCGCCCGTGCACGTCCTTCGAAAACTCTCGACCCTGCATCGCCTCGTGCTGGCGTGGTTCGTGCTGTCCCTGTCCGTCGCGGTCGCCTCGCCGATCGTGAAGCCTCAGCAGATCGACATCGTGTGCTCGGCCTCGGGCCACGTCACGATGGTCGTGCAGACCGAGGATGGCGCGGTGCCGATGGGCAGCATGGGCATGGACTGCCCGTTGTGCGTGATCGGCGGCCTGCCGCCAGCGATCGCGCAGGTCGAGGTGCCGATGCCGGCACCGCTGTCCTACGCCCTGCGTTCGATCCCCGCCGCGCGCATCGCCGCGGCCACCGCCGCGCCGCTGCCGGCGCGCGGGCCTCCTTCCTTCCTCTTCGCCTGAACCGCTGAATCCGTCGCACGACGGACCCTGGCGTCGCCTCGTTGGCGCGCCGGTCCGCGCGCGGCGCCCATCGTTCGTCGACGGCATGCGCGGCCACGCGCCGCTGCGCCGTCAGCGCAGCCATGCGCTGCGAGAAGAGAGATCCCGTGCCTTTCATTGCCATTTCCCACGGCCGTGGTGCCGAGCGCCTGCGCGCGCGTGCGCTGTCCTGCTTCGCGCTCGGCGCCTTCGCCGCGCCGTTCGCGCAGGCCCAGGTCCAGACCACGCTGCAAGCGATCGAGGTCGACCCGCCACCCGCGCCCGCGCCGAACGGGCGCCTCAACCTCGACACGCCTTCCGACACCGGCAGCCGCCTCGGCCTGACGCCGCGCGAGACGCCGGCCTCGGTCAGCGTGGTCGACCGCGCCACCATCGAGGCACGCGGCGCGCAGGACACGCAGGAGATCCTGCGCGCGGTGCCCGGCATCACGGCGCACAACGCGCCCGGCAACATCGGCGTGAGCTACCGCGGCTTCGGCGCCGGCTCGCTGAGTCAGATGTTCAACGGCATCAACGTGCAGTACTCGATCGCCGCGCGGCCGGTCGACAGCTGGATCTACGACCGCGTCGAGGTCATCGGCGGGCCCTCGAGCTTCCTGTTCGGCGCGGGCGCGGTCGGCGGCTCGATCAACTACATCAGCAAGATCGCCGAGCGCAGCGACCTCACCGAGGCCCGGCTGCGCCTGGGCACGCAGCAGCTCAAGGAAGCCTCGATCGGGCTCAACCGCCGCATCGCGGGCGATGGCGGCGCGGGCAGCCACTACGCGCGCATCGACCTCAACCGCAAGGATGCCGACGGCTGGACCGACGGCACGCGCACGCGCGCCACGCAGCTCGCGGCCTCGCTGCTGTCGGACTTCGGCGGCGGTGTCACGCACACGCTGGCCTATGAGTACCAGGACGAGTGGGTGGACCGCCCGTACTGGGGCACGCCGCTGCTCAATCCCGTGGTTGGCAGCCTGCGCGTGGACCCGGCCACGCGCTTCAAGAACTACAACAGCGCCGACGGCATCTATGCGCAGCGCGTGCAGTGGCTGCGTTCCATCGCGGACTGGCGCGTGTCCGATGCGCTGCAGCTGAAGAACACCTTCTATGCCTACGACGCGCTGCGCGACTACCGCAACGTCGAGAGCTACCGCTTCAATGCGAGCAACACGGCCGTGATCCGCTCGGGGGCCCTGCTGCAGCGCCATGACCAGCAGGTGGTGGGCGACCGCATCGAGGGCCTCTACAAGGGGCAGCTCGCGGGCCTGCGCAGCGACTGGTCCTTCGGGCTGGACTTCAGCGTCAACAAGCAGACGCGCTTTCCGAACAGCCTGCCGGCCACCGTGAGCACGGTGAACCCCTACCTCTTCGCCACCGAGCCCTTCTTCGCGGTGCCGGGCATGCGGCCGGGCTTCAACCCCGACCGCGACAACAAGGTGACGACCACCGCGCTGTCGATCGAGAACCGCACGGCGCTCGCGCCCTCGCTGCACCTCGTGAGCGCGCTGCGCCACGATCGCATCGAGCTCGCGCTGACCAACCGTCGCGCCATCAGCGCCAGCGCGCCGGCCAGCTACCGGCGCAACTACAACCCGACCACGGGACGCGTCGGCCTGGTGTGGGACTTCGCGCCCGGCGCCAACCTCTATGCGCAGTACGCGACCGCAGCCGATCCGCCCTCGGGCGTGCTGTCGACAGCCTCTTTCGCCGACGTGATGAACAACAGCGAACTCACGACCGGCCGACAGGCCGAGGTCGGCGCCAAGCTCGATTTCTGGCAGGGCAAGGGCACCGCGACCGTGGCGGCCTACCGCCTCTCGCGCAAGAACATCGCCACGCAGGACCCGAACAACAGCGCGCTGACCGTGCTCGTGGGCGAGCAGTCGTCGAAGGGCGTGGAGATCGCGGTGGGCCTGCAGCCCACGCCGCAGTGGTCGCTGCAGGGCAACCTGAGCTACGTCGACGCGAAGTACGACAACTTCGTGCAGAACGGCGTGTCGCTCGCGGGCCGCACGCCGACCAACACGCCGGCCGTGGTGGCCAACCTCTGGGTGTCGTACGCGATCACGCCCGCGCTGCAGGCCAGCGTGGGGCTGCGCCATGTGGGCAAGACCTACGCCGACGCGGCCAACAGCGCGCGCTGGCCGTCGTACACACTGGTCGACCTGGGCCTGTCGTGGAAGATCAACCGCTCGCTCACGCTGGTGGGCCGCGTGCGCAATGCCACCGACCGCATCTACGCGGCCAACCTCGGCAGCAGCTTCGCCTACCTGGGCGCGCCGCGCACTGGCGATCTCAGCCTGCACGTCGCGTTCTGAGGAGGGCTGGTCCATGGCCCATTTCAAGCGCTGGCTGTTCCTGCTGCACCGCTGGCTCGGCATCGTGGTGTGCGCCTTCTTCGCGATGTGGTTCGTCTCGGGCGTGGTGATGATGTACGTGGGCTATCCCAAGCTCACCGAGTCGGAGCGGCTGCTGCATCTGCCGCCGCTCGCGGCCGATGCCGCGCTGCTCGGGCCACGCGAGGCGCTCGATGCGGCGGGCATCGCGGGGCCGCTCAAGGAGCTGCGCCTGGCTGTGGCCAGCGGCGGCCGCGCCGTGTACCTCGTGCAGCCCGCGGGCGGCAAGAGCAGCGTGGTGATCGACGCGGCCACCGGCACGCCGTTGCGCCATGTCGACCGCGAACTCGCGATGGCCAGCGCCGCGGCCTTCGCGGGGCCGGGCGTGGGCCTGGTGTACGAGGGCACGCTCGACGAGGACGCCTTCACCCATTCGCGCGCGCTCGACGCGCACCGGCCGCTGTATCAGGTGGCGCTGGCCGATGCGGCGCACACGCGGCTCTATGTCTCGGGCCGCACCGGCGAGGTGGTGCGCGACGCGCCGCGCACCGAGCGGCTGTGGAACTACGCGGGCGCGTGGATTCACTGGCTGTATCCCTTGCGCGGCGGCGCGCTCGATCCGTACTGGGCCGACATCGTCAACTGGCTCTCGATCCTGGGCATCGCGGTCACGCTCATGGGCACGGCCGTCGGCATCCTGCGCTGGCGTTTCGCGAGCCGCTACCGCAGCGGCTCGCGCTCGCCGTACCGCGGTTTCATGATGCGCTGGCATCACATCACCGGCCTGCTGTTCGCGGCCGTCACGCTGACCTGGATCTTCAGCGGGCTGATGTCGATGAATCCCTGGCGCGTGTTCGACAGCGGCGCGCCCGCATTGCGCACCGAGGCGATGAATGGCGGGCCGCTCGCGCCGCCGGCCGGCGCCGCCTCGCCCCAGGCGCTGATCGCGGCCGCGGGCGGCACGGTGCGCGAGCTGCGCTGGACCCGCGCCGCGGGACGCGATCTCGTGCTCGTACGCGGCACCGCGCTGCGCCCCACGGTGCTCGATGCCGCGAGCGCCGCGCCGACGGCGCTGGACGCCGACATGTTGAAAGCCGCGGTCGCGAAGCTCTGCGCGCGCGCCGGTCGCGCGCATCGAGGTGCTGACCGCCTACGACAGCCACTACTACACGCGCGAGCCGCACACCATGACCGGTGGCGGCGACAAGCCGCTGCCCATCTGGCGCGTGGTGTTCGCGGACGAGGCCGGCACCTGGGCGCATGTCGATCCGCGCACCGGTGCGCTGCTGAACCGCAGCGACAGCCATCGCCGTGCCAGCCGCTGGCTGTTCGCGATGCTGCACAGCTGGGACTGGCGCCCGCTGCTCGAACGCCGCCCGTTGTGGGACCTCGCGATGGTTCTGCTGAGCCTCGGCGGCGCGGCGCTGAGCCTCACGGGCGTGGTGATCGGCTGGCGCCGGCTGGGCCGCAAGCTGACACCGAAGCCGGCGGCCCGGCGCATTCCCCCATTCACTCCCTCGAAGGAACATCCATGACCCGCGTACTCCCGACGACCCGCCGCCGCCTGCTGCTGGGCACCGCCACGCTGCCCCTGTGGGCCGCGCTGGCCGCCTGCGGCGAATCCGAGCCGAAGCCGAGCTTCACCGGCACCGACATCACGGGCGCCAACTACGGCCGCGACTTCGCGCTCACCGATCCCGACGGCAAGCGCCGCACGCTGGCCGACTTCAAGGGCAAGGTGGTGATGATCTTCTTCGGTTTCACCCAGTGTCCCGACATCTGCCCGACCGCGCTGACGCGCGCGGCGGAGGTCAAGCAGCAGCTGGGCGCGGCCGGCGACGACCTGCAGGTGATCTTCGTCACCGTCGATCCGGAGCGCGACACGCCCGAGGTGATGCGTGCCTACACGGCGGCCTTCGACCCGAGCTTCCTCGGTCTGCGCGGCGATCTCGCGCAGACCGAGGCGACCGCGAAGGAGTTCAAGGTGTTCTACGAGAAGGTGCCCACGCGCACTTCGTACACCATGGACCATTCGGCCTTCACCTACCTGATCGACCGCAAGGGCCGCATGCGCGTGGTGATGCGCTATGCGCAGAGCGCGAGCGAATTCACCGCGGACGTGCGCGCGCTGCTGGCGGCGGGCTGAGGGAAAGTCCCCCATGCGCGGCGTCGCTCGCGCATAAGTTTTCGCCCGTCGCGCAAAGGACGCGCCGCGCGGCCGTCTATAGACTGCGCCGCATGCAGACCGCCCCGACGCCCGCCGTGGCCCCACCGTTCTTCTCCCCCTCGCGCCGCGAGGGCGAGTTCGTCTTCGTCAGCGGCCAGATGGCCTTCGACGCCCAGTGGCGCATCGAAGGCGACACGGTCGGCGAGCAGACGCGGCGCTGCCTCGGGCGCATCGGCGAGATCCTCGCGGCCGAGGGCCTGGGGCTGGCCGATGTCGCGAAGACCACCGTGTGGCTCTCGCGCTTGGAGGACTTCGCCGAATTCAACCGCAGCTATGCCGAATGCTTCGACCCCGCCGCGGGCCCCGCGCCCGCGCGCTCGACGGTGCGTGCCGACCTGATGGTGCCGGGCGCGCTGGTCGAGATCGAAGCCATCGCGCGCACACGCAGCGCAAGCCGCGCACCTGGAGCCTGACGCCATGAGCACCGCATCCCCAGCCGCTTCCGAACTGCCCGACCTCGACCTCGAGGCCATCCGCGAGACCGCGCGGGCCAATGCGCAGGCGCTGCTGCGCACGCCGGTCGCGCCGCTGCACGGACCCACGGTCGAGCGCCTGCTCGGCCGCGCCGACGTGCACATGAAGCTCGAGCTGTTCCAGCGCACCGGCACCTTCAAGGCACGCGGCGCGCTCAACGTGGCGCGCCGACTGTCCCCCGAGCAGAAGGCGCGCGGCATCACCGCGATGAGCGCCGGCAACCACGCGGTGGCCGCGGCCTTCGCGGCGCGCGAGGCCGGCGTCTCCGCGAAGATCGTGGTGCAGGCCTCGGCCAATCCGGCGCGCGTGGCGATGGCGCGCGCCTACGGCGCCGAACTGCTGATCGCGCCCGACGGCGCCACCGGCTTCGCGATGGCCGAGGCGCTGGTGCGCGACGAGGGCCGCACCTTCATCCATCCCTTCGAGGGCGAGGGCACCTCGCTCGGCACTGCCACCGTGGGGCTCGAGTTCGCCGAGCAGGTGCCGGGCCTCGACACGGTGCTGGTGGCCGTGGGCGGCGGCGGCCTGGGCAGCGGCGTGGCCACGGCCATCCGCAAGCTGATGCCCGGCTGCCGCGTGATCGGCATCGAGCCCGAGGGCGCCGACGTGATGCGGCGCAGCTTCGAGTCCGGCTCGCCGCAGCGCATGGAGAAGCTCTCGACCATCGCCGACAGCCTGGCGCCGCCGATGACCACGCCGATGGCCTACGGGCTCTGCCGGCGCCACATGGAGCGCATCGTGACCGTGAGCGACGACGAGATCTGCCGCGCGATGGCCGTGATGTTCCGCGATGCCAAGCTGGCGGTGGAGCCGGCCGGCGCCACGGCGCTCGCCGCGCTGCTCGGGCCGCTGCGCGAGGAACTGCGCGGGCAGCGCACCGGGCTGATCGTCTGCGGCGCGAACCTCGATGCCGAGACCTACGCGCGCCAGCTCGCGCGCGGCGAGCAGTTGCTCGAGGCCTGAGCGCCGGCTTTTCCTCTTCGTTGCGTTCGTTGTTCCGTGGCCGGTGGGTGCGCGTCGCGCCCGCCAGCCGCTCGTTGCCGTCCGTCCCTTGTCTTTCGGAGATGTCCCGATGAAGCGTCGCGCCTTCCTGCCCCTGCTGCCCGTCGGCGTCATCGCCGCGGCCTTGCCGCCGCTGGCCGCGGCGCAGCCGTCCGCCACGGCCGGCCGCACCATCCGCCTGGTGGTCGGCTATCCCGCGGGCGGCACGGCCGACGCGGTGGCGCGCCTCTATGCCGAGGAGCTGCAGAAGCGCCTGGGCGCCACCGTGGTGGTGGACAACCGCCCCGGCGCGGGCGGCCAGATCGCGGCCGAGCAGTTCCGTGCACTGCCGCCCGACGGCAGTGCGCTGCTGCTGGGCAACAGCCACATGTTCTCGACGCTGCCGCTGACCTCGCGCTCGGTGAAGTACGACCCGGTGAAGGACTTCGCGCCGGTGGCCCGGCTCGCGACCTTCGAGGTGGCGCTCGCGGTCAGCGCGGCGCAGCCCGCGAAGACGCTGCAGGAGTACCTCGCGCTGGCGCGCGCGAAGCAGGAGGCGCGCAGCTTCGGCGTGCCCGCCGCGGGCAGCTCGCCGCACTTCGTGGGCTACGTGGTCGGCAAGAAGGAAGGCATCGAGCTGCTGCCCGTGCCCTACAAGGGCGGCGCGCCGCTGCTGGCCGACCTGATGGGTAACCAGATTCCGGCGGCCGTCGATGCGCTCGGCGGGTTCCTGGGCGCGCACCGCGCCGGCAAGATCCGCATGCTGGCCGTGACCGGCCCGCGCCGCGCGGCCAGCGTGCCCGAAGTGCCGACCTTCGGCGAGCTCGGCTTCACCGCGCTCGGCAGCTCGAGCTGGGTCGGGCTGTTCGCGCCGCCCGGCACCTCGCAGGCACTGGTCGATCGCGTGAGCGCGGCCGTGGCCGAGATCGCGGCGCTGCCGTCCACCACCGCGGGCCTGGCCAACGTGGGCTTCGATCCCGCGGCCGGAAATCCGCAGCAGCTGCGCGAGGCGGTGCGCAGCGAACTCGCGCTGTGGCAGCCGATCATCCGGGAATCCGGCTTCCAGATCGATTGATGAGCGCAGCGCCGATGATCCCGACCGACACGCTGTTCAGCGCCGACTATGCGACGGCGCGCCGCAAGTTCCTCGCCGCCTGCGCGCTGCGCGGCCTCGCGCCCGAGGTGCATGGCCATCCGCTCGCGGGCGCGCAGGGCGAGGCGCTCGCCACCGACGTGGTGCGCATCGGCCCGGCCGACGCGCAGCGCGTGCTGGTGCTGACCTCGGGCGTGCATGGCGTGGAGCTGTTCGCGGGCTCGGGCTGCCAGATCGACTGGCTGCTGACGCAATCGGCCGATGACCTGCCGCCCGATACCGCCGTGGTGCTGGTGCATGCGATCAATCCCTGGGGCGCCTCCTGGCTGCGGCGCTACACCGAGGACAACGTCGACCTGTGCCGCAACTTCATCGACCATGCGCAGGCGCCGCCCTCGCACAAGTACGCGCCGCTGCATGCCGCGATCGCGCTCGATCCCGGCGATGCCTCGGCCGTGGCCGCGGGCGATGCGCTGCTCGCGGACTTCGCGCGCAGCCATGGCAGCGAGGCGCTCTACAACGCGCTGATGGCCGGGCAGTACAGCTTCGCGCAGGGCATGGGCTTCGGCGGCCAGGCGCCCACGTGGTCGCGCCTGACCATCGAGGCCGTGCTGCGCCGCCATGGCGCGTCGGCGCGCGAGGTCTGCCTGGTCGACTACCACACGGGCCTCGGCCCCTACGGCTACGGCTCGCTGGTCGCGCTGCAGCAGGGCGAGGCGCTGGCGCGCATGCGCGAGGTGTTCGGCGAATGGGTGGTGGCGGTGCACGAGAGCGGCGCGCCCGAGGACTTCGCGCCGGTCACGGGCCACAGCACGCCGGCCTACGAACGCGCGCTGCCGCAGGCGCGCGTGACGGCGGCCGTGCTGGAGTTCGGCACCGCGCGGCCGCAGCGCATGCTCGAGCTGCTGGTGCGCGACCAGCGCGAATGGGCGACGGGCATCGGCCGCACGCAGCTGTCGGACACGCGGCGCGAGCTGCTGCGCTTCTTCTATCCGGGCGAGCCCGCGTGGCAGCGCAGCCTGGTCGACCAGTCGCGGCAGGTGATCGCGAACGCGCTGCGCTGGTTGGGCGAGGCCTGAAGCCGCGCGAGCCTACGCGTCGTCGTCGACCTGCGCCAGCGAAGTGCGGAAGGCCTGCAGCAGGTCGTCGAAGTCGGCGCGCCTGCGGCCTTCCGCGACCGACAGCGCCGACACCGTCACCGGGATGCGCGGCGAGACGCTGCGCACCGACAGCGATTCGCCGCGCGCGAAGCCCGCGGTGAAGGAGTCGATCACACAGGGCCCAAAGCCGTCGAGCGTGAGCAGCAGCGCCGATTGGTAGGTCTGCGCCGAGAGCCGCGTGCCCGCGAACACCGCGCTCTCCGACAGCAGGCCCAGCAGGGCCTTCCCGACGAGGTCGTCCTTGTCGATGCCGATGAAGTCGCGCGCCGCGATCTCGGCGATCGGCATGTCCGCGGTGTCGGCGCGCTTCCTTGCACCGGCTTCGCGGCGCTCGACCCACACCAGGTGGCCCGTGCCCACCACCTCGGAATCGATCGGTGGCGCGTCGATCTCGCCATAGGCAATGCCCAGGTCGCATTCGCGCAGCGCCACCGAGCGCGCGATCTCGTCGGAATGGAGGATCTTGATCGAGGCCGCGCTGCGCGGATGGCGGGCCTTGAACGACGCGAGCGCGCGCGACAGGCAGGTGGTGGACAGCGAGGGCACGATCGCGATGCGGAACTGCGCCAGGTGGTCGGGCCGCAGCGACTGCGCGAGGCGCCGCAGTTCGTCGACCTGCTCGAAGATCTTCTGCGCGCGCAGATGCAGCTGCCGTGCCTCGGGCGTCGGCTTCATGCCGCCCTTGTCGCGCACGAACAGCGCATAGCCGAGCTGCTGCTCCGCATGCTTGAGCGTCTGCGTCACCGCGGGCTGCGTGACGTTGAGGATGCGCGCCGCGGCACTCACGCTGCCCGACAGCATGATCGCGTTGAAGACCTCGATGTGCTTGAGTTTCATAGGGGGGCCATTAGAAGACCTTATCGCGTTGCGTCAAATTCTGATTTGACGCTCCCGGGCCCCGGATCGGAGACTTCGATGCATGGAAGACAGACGGGGCGCGCCGATCATGGCGCACGCCGGAAGTCGACGGCAACAACCGGCATCGGGAACCTATGGCGCATTCATTGGCGGTGGACCACACCGCACGACACGAGATCGATCCTGGCCTGTTCGACACGCCCGAGGTGCGGCAGGCCTGCATCGACCTCGCCGCCTGCTTTCGCATGGCTGCGAGGCTCGGCATGGAAGAGGGCATCTGCAACCACTTCTCGGCGGTGGTGCCGGGCTTCGACCACTGCTTCATCGTCAATCCCTTCGGACTGGCCTTCGACGAGATCCGCGCTTCCGACCTGATCATCTGCGACTTCGACGGCCGTGTGCTCAAGGGCGACCGGCCGCCCGAGATCACCGCGTATTTCATCCACGCGCGGGTGCATAGAAGCTTGCCGCGCGCCCGTGTCGCGTTCCACACGCACATGCCGTATGCGACCAGCCTCGCGCTGGTCGAAGGTCAGCCGCTGCAATGGGCCGGCCAGACCGCGCTGAAGTTCTACGGGCGCACGGCGGTCGACGACTTCAATGGCCTCGCGCTCGATGCGAGGGAAGGCGACCGCATCGCGGCGGCGATCGGCGACGCCGACGTGGTGTTCATGCGCAACCACGGCGTGATGGTGGTCGGCAAGACCATCGCCGAGGCCTGGAACGACCTGTATTACCTCGAGCGGGCCTGTGAGGTGCAGGTGCTGGCCGAGTCCACGGGCCGCAAGCTCAGCCCCGTGCCGAAGGAACTGGCCGCGGCCACCTATGCGCAGATGCGCAGCGGCGGCAACGAGAGCGCGGTCCAGCACCTGGCGAGCATCAAGCGGCGCCTGCTCAAGACCGATCCCGATTACCTGCTCTGAACGTCACACCCGTACCTCACATGAAATCCCGTCTTCCGCATCTCGCTATCGCCGCCCTCGTATTCGCCTGCCTGGGCGCGAACGCCGCCGAACTGACCGGCCGCCTCAAGGCCATCAAGGAGCGCAACACCATCACCGTGGCCTACCGCGAGTCCTCGATCCCGTTCTCCTACCTCGGCGGCAACGGCCAGCCCATCGGCTATGCGCAGGACATCTGCCAGAGGATCGTCGAGGACATCAAGACCGCCATCGGCAGCCCGGACCTCGTGGTGAAGCGCCAGGCCGTGACCTCGCAGAACCGCATCCCGCTGATGCAGAACGGCACCATCGACCTCGAGTGCGGCACCACCGTCAACAACCCCGAGCGTCAGGCGCTGGTGAGCTTCAGCACCACCTACTTCGTGGTCGGCACCAAGTTCGTTTCGCGCAAGGCCGACAAGCTCGCCACGCTGCAGGACCTCAAGGGCAAGACCGTCGTGGCGACCACGGGATCGAACACCGTGATGCGCCTGCGCGGCATCGACCGCAAGGAGAGCCTGAATCTCAACCTGATCCAGGCGAAGGATTTCTCGGACAGCATGCTGACCTTTACCTCGGGCCGCGCCGATGCCTTCTTCGAGGACGACATCAACCTGGTCGGGCAGATCTCGTTCTCGCTCAACCCGGCCGATTTCAGCCTGAGCACCGACACCCTGAGCCGCGACCCCTATGCGGTCATGCTGCCGCGCGGCGAACCCGAGTTCAAGGCCGTGGCCGACAAGGCCATCGCGCGGCTGTTCGCCAGCGGCGAGATCAAGGCGCTCTACGACAAGTGGTTCCAGTCGCCGATTCCGCCGCGCGGCGTGAACCTGCATTTCCCCATGAGCGATGCGCTGGCCAAGGTGATCGCGAAGCCGACGGATTCGCCGAATCCGGCGGACTATTGAGCAAGGGGATTCGCATGCCCGGCACCCGCAAGGTCGGCATCCTGGGCGGCATGGGACCTGCGGCCGGCGCGGACTTCCTGCGGCTCTTCGTCGGCGCCTGCGAGGCCCGGCTGCGCGCCAGCGGCAGTCCCGTGTCCGACCAGGCCTTTCCCGAGCATTGGCTTGCGCAACTTCCGGTGCCTGACCGCACGCTGGCGCTGCTCGAGGACGGCCCCTCGCCCTTCGAAGGGATGGTGAGCGGCATCGAGGGACTGCAAAGCCACGGCGTGGCGACCATCGCGATCGCATGCAACACCGCGCATGCGTGGCACGCGAAGCTGCAGCGCTCGCATCCCGACGTGGAGCTGCTGCACATCGTCGAGGAGACCGCGAAGTACCTCGCGGCCCAGCGCATCGACGCGGTGTGCCTGCTCGCGACCCAGGGCACGTACAGCCTGGGCTTCTACCAGGCGGCGTTGGCGGAGCGTGGCATCGGCTGCCATCTGCCGACGGAGCCGGAGAGAGAGCAGGTCATGCGCGGTATCCGCGATGGCGTCAAGGCCGGGGACCTCGGACTCGCGACGCGGCTGTTTGCCGAGGTGGCGCGGCGGATGGTCGAGCAGCATGGGTGCGAGAACCTGCTGCTGGCCTGCACTGAGATACCGCTGGCGCTGCATGGTGTGCCGGGGCATGCGGGGGGCGCGGTTGGTGGATCCGGCGGATGTGTTGGCGAGGGCGTTGGCCAATCGGGCGTATGAGATGGGTTGATGCCGAGCGCAGGCCCAGTGAGCCGCTGGCTTTGGATATTCGGGGCCCAAAGACCTTGGCGCGTTGGCGCAGTTGGGGAATGCCGTTCGGTATCTGCGTTGGCAGCCAGGATGCATACGGATGTGATCCCGCGCGTGCCATCGGAGTTTGAACAACGCGCTAGCCGAATCGTGCGGATGCCGATGTCGCGCTTCTCCGCAGAGGTTGGACGATGCGCCGCGAGCAGCTGCTTTGAAGCGGCTACCGAAATTCGGTCCTGCGCGAATGGGTAGTATCGGCCAGAAGCCGACCTTCGCGTCCGCCCCCTGAATTCAATCGAGATGCCATCCACGTGCGGCGCCCAACAGACTACGAGGCGATGAAGAAACTGCTCATTCAACGTGCAACGACAGGTGAGGGGCAATTCATTCGCCAAATAGGCTTCCCTCGGTTTGGTCATGTAGTGCTTTCCGTAGAGCCCTCATCCCGCAGTGGCCTCTCGTTCCAGTGGGAAGTTTCGCCGGAACAGATACCTGAGATGTTCAGGGATGCCGTCCGCAGGGGTGTGAGCCGCATGTTCGAGCCAGGCGCAAAGTTTGATCAATACGAACCTGATGGCATCTTGATTCGCGTGGTTGGCGGCTCATCGCACGATACCGACTCCAACGAAGGGAGCTTCGAGATTGCTGCGATGAAAGCCTTTGTGATGGCTCTGGCTCTGGCTCTGGCTCTGCCGTCTGACGAGGCCACCGGGTTGCCGGGCAGTTCGAGAGGCTGAGGCGCGTGGCACAGTTCGGCCATAAGTAGACCTCGACGAGAGCCTCATGATTCAAGTCAAGTACCCCGAGATGCGCAAGGAACTCGAAGAGCATGTTCGGGCGCTCGCCGACCCTGCGTACCAGAGACGGGTGTGGGTTGAAGGGAAGGCCGAAGGCTCAGTGCGGCACGATGAATTCGACTACGCGGTGCACTTCCTCTATGACGACACGAAGCTCGCGAGCGATGCACCATCGACAGTTGGCTGGATTCTGAAGGATGCTTCGGAGGCCGAACACATCGCGGCTCTTGTGCGGTCCATCGATGTCGTGTTTGCCAAGTATGGAACTAAGCATCTCGGATGCGGAGTACATTGACCTTCCTGAATGGCGGGCCGTGGTTCTTGCGGCGAAAGCCGTGGAGGCTTTCATGGTGGAGCGCTAGCTTCGCCGGCAGAATGCGGTCAGAAGCGGACAGTCGCAAACTTCATGATTTCATCTACGAGAACGGCGAGAACAATTGGGCTGCTGTGCTTGAGCCTTCTCGTCACTTACGGGGCGAGCGCTGAGTCAACGTGCGGCATTGTGCGAGTTCCAGGGGGTTCGCCGCACAGAGTCGGCCCACCGCAGGCGACGGTTGAATTGGTGCCAGCCAGTAGTTCCGGCCGCCCAGACTACCGGCGAGTTCGCCCTAACCAAGAGGTGAGCGGAATGCAGGAGTTCTGGCTTGCCCAAGACGGCCTCGCGAGTGCTGCGGATGTCGAGTCCGCCGAGGCTGTACTGGACTGCGACGAGCCGGCAGTGCTTCTCACCTTCGACAGGGATGCGACCACTAGGCTTGCAATCTGGTCGAACGCGAATAGGGGCGCCCTCTTGGCGGTGCTCGTCGATGGCGAACCCATCATGGTTGCGAGTGTCAAGGACACCCTCGGGGGGAAGATGGCTCTGCGACTTTCAAGTGGCAAACTGAACGAGGCCGAGAAGATGGCGAGCCGGCTCATGGGTGCAAAGCGCTAAGTGGCCGCCCTCGGCCAGAACCGGTCACTCATGCTGTCCAGCAAAATCCACCAAACGTAGAAGCCCATCAGAAAAATGACCTTGCTCCATCGTGTATCGATCTCGATTGCTGCGCTGCTGATCTGCACCTCCGCCATCAGTCAAGAAGCGCGGATTGCCAAAGCCGAAGCGATAGTCGATGCGTTCCAGGCGATGGATGCCCGGCAGATCGTTAAGTTTGTGGCCGAAGACCTTATACGTCAAAGCGGGGACTATCAGTTCCGTGTGCAGTACGAAGAATTCCTTTCGGACGTTGCTAAATCTCCAGAGTACCGAGCGGCTAAGGCTTCGGCGTATGCACGGGTCTTCACCGAAGACGAGTTGGATGGCATATTGGCCCTTGCCAACAATCCGGTGTTCAAGATGTACCAAGAGAGAAGTGGGGAGCTACAGAAGGAATCGCGCTTGGCATTGGCGAGCGTTCTCGGACCAAAGGCGATGGAGTTCTCAAGGAAGATCGAAGTCCTCAAGGCCGCGGGCTCGAGGCGCTAAGGTTTGATGTGAATTGAGCCGTTTGCCTCTGGCTGAAGACGGCCAATAGCGGAAGTTCAGGGCGGCCGCTCCACAGCAGTGTCTAGTTCAGGGGGAACATGAACAAAGTCGACGACTATCGATCTCTCCTGGAGTGGTATCAGAAGGGTCTCTACACATGGGCCGAGGTTGGCGGGCAGACCTTCCGGCTTCTCTACTCGAGCGATGACCGCAGAGCATTCTGGGACGCGCTTGAACCGGATCATCGTGACCGGTTGACTGAGGTTCTGATGGCATTCGATGGATCCGCAGAGCCATTCGCAATCAAGGCAGACCCGATTCAAGTCTGGCGCGAGATGACGGATCTCAAGGCATGGCTCCTAGCTCAGTGCCGGTTAAGCACCTAGCGGCCAAGAGCAGTCATCGATGGATAAAGGTCCACCAGCTGTCATCGCCCGACGACTGAGCGACGCGCAGAAGCCTCAACTCTCCATGCCGGGTGGCCAGTCCTCGTAGAAGCTGCTGCCTTCGGGGATCGGTCGCCCATCCATGATGTGTGCAGCCCATGCGAGTACATGCGCCATGTTCTCGGCCCCACTTGGTGACAGTCCACATGACTCGGCAACTTCCCCCAGTCGCGCACGGCAGATATCGAGGTGGCGCCGGACCCCTTCAGGCCCACCGAGGTAGGAGTGAAATTCGTTCAGATCGACGCCTAACCCGGAGATTCCATAGGTGCCAGCCACGCCGGCTGCATCTTCGTAGATTGCCATGACATCGTGGCCTTCAAGAGTCGCGATAGTCGTCAGCACTTCACAGAAAGCATCTTTCATCCCATTGCTGACCCAGAGGTCCATTTTGTTGTTGATCGAGATGGGGGCGCCCATGGGGTTTGCCTTTGAAACACGCCTTGGTGTTTGGGTTGTCAGGCCTCAGCGATGCTGGGTGTTCGCGGCTATCGCCACCAAAGTCGAACTCAATGGCAGCTTTGGAGAAGATGCTACATCCGCTTCGGGCCCGAAGCCGAAGTTTGGCTCCGCCGAAAGCAGACATCCAAGGCGCATGGCGCGTTCACCAAAGTCGATTGGGCGCCCCGGGCAAACTCGCCAGAGGAAACGGAAACCTGGGTTCCATGCCGCATTTTTTCATCGTTGCCACCAATGCGCGGTACCGCTCGAGCAACGCTCCCCGGGCGCCCCAATCTTCGTTCTGATCTTCAAAATCGGGTTCGAGGAAGCTTGCCTCGGCGTTACCAACCGTCCATGATAAGTATTTCCAGTCATAGCGAAACACGACTTCAAACGAAGGTTGAAAGTAGCTCCTGGCCGAACGCGAACACTGAAGAGAATCGATTGACGAGGATCTCCTGTTCGAATGCTCGAGGCAGTGCTCGGTCGTTCAAGCGTGAAAAGGCTCTCGTCCCAGCACCCGCGCCAGATCGTCCAGCAATGCCCGCTCCCGCGCATCGAGCGTCGATGCATCGACATGGCGCCAGTTGCGTTCATAGGTGGCCCAGGCTTCCTCGGGCGTGAGTTCTGTGTCGGGCGCCAATTGCCAGCCAAGACGTCGCAACTGCGGATAGTCGGCGACTCGTATGCCACGAGGAACGGACAGCGGAGCCGTGGCCTGCGTCGATGCGATCACATCGACGTCGAGCCCCAGCGCCGCGATGGCATTCATGTAGGCACCCATCGTGACCGAGGGCTCGCCGCGTTCGATGCGGGCCAGCGTCATGCGAGAGATGCCCGCGGCCTCTGCCGCGGTGGTGGTGCTGACCTTCAACGCCTTGCGGCGCTCATGGATGCACCGGCCGAACGCGGTGAGTCGATGGTCGGACGTGGGAGCGATGGGAGGAGCTGCGGCGGGCATATGTGCATCTCATCGTAGACAAAATTCGAAATTTGTCTGAAACGAGATACGGGTTCGGGCCCATAGCCCGACCCGCACCAGCCAATATCAGAGCCCCAACGCCTTCGCCACCCCCGCCCCATACGCCGGATCGGCCTTGCTGCAGTTGTCGATGTGCCGCCGCTTGATGAACTCCGGCGCATCGCCCATCGCGCGTGCCGTGTTGTCGAACAGCACCTGCTGTTGCTCGGGCTTCATCAGGCGGAACAGGTCGCCGGGCTGCTGGTAGTAGTCGGCGTCGTCCTCGCGGAAATTCCAGAAGTCGGCGTCGCCGCGCAGCTTGAGCGGCGGCTCGCGGTAGTCGGGCTGTTCCTGCCACTGGCCGAAGCTGTTGGGCTCGTAGTGCAGGGTGCCGCCGTAGTTGCCGTCCACGCGCATGGTGCCGTCGCGGTGGTTGCTGTGCACCGGGCAGCGCGCGGCGTTCACGGGGATCTGGTGGTGGTTGACGCCCAGGCGGTAGCGCTGCGCGTCGGAATACGCGAACAGGCGCGCCTGCAGCATCTTGTCGGGCGACACGCTGATGCCGGGCACGAGGTTGTTGGGCGCGAAGGCGCTCTGCTCGACGTCGGCGAAGAAGTTCTCGGGGTTGCGGTTGAGCTCCATCACGCCGACTTCGATCAGTGGATAGTCCTTCTTGGGCCAGACCTTGGTGAGGTCGAAGGGGTGGTAGGGCACCGTCTCTGCATCGGCCTCGGGCATGACCTGCACGTAGAGGGTCCACTTGGGGAAGTCGCCGCGGCCGATCGAATCGAACAGGTCGCGCTGGTGGCTCTCGCGGTCGCCGCCGACGAGCGCGGAGGCCTCGGCGTCGGTGAGGTTCTGGATGCCCTGCTGCGTCTTGAAGTGGAACTTGACCCAGAAGCGCTCGTTGGCCGCGTTGACGAAGCTGTAGGTGTGCGAGCCGAAGCCGTGCATGTGGCGGTAGCTCGAGGGGATGCCGCGGTCGCTCATCACGATGGTGACCTGGTGCAGTGCCTCGGGCAGCGAGGTCCAGAAGTCCCAGTTGTTGGTGGCGCTGCGCATGTTGGTCTTGGGATCGCGCTTCACCGCCTTGTTGAGGTCGGGGAACTTGCGCGGGTCGCGCAGGAAGAACACGGGCGTGTTGTTGCCCACCAGGTCCCAGTTGCCTTCCTCGGTATAGAACTTCAGCGCGAAGCCGCGGATGTCGCGCTCGGCATCGGCCGCGCCGCGTTCGCCGGCCACGGTGGTGAAGCGCGCGAACATCTCGGTCTTCTTGCCGACGGCGCTGAACAGCTTGGCACGCGTGTACTTCGTGATGTCGTGCGTGACGGTGAAGGTGCCGAAGGCGCCCGAGCCCTTGGCGTGCATGCGGCGCTCGGGAATGATCTCGCGGTTGAGGTTGGCGAGCTTCTCGATCAGCCAGACGTCCTGCATCAGCAGCGGGCCGCGCGGGCCGGCCGTGAGGCTGTTCTGGTTGTCGACCACGGGCGCGCCGAAGGCGGTGGTCAGGGGAGTCTTGTTCTGGGGATCGGATGGGTTGCTCATGGGGCGTCCTCTCGTCGTGGGTTGAAAGCGGGTCCACTCTACGAGCATCCGATGACCTTTCCAAACGACCTCCGTGGGGTGACGGGGGATACGATGGAATGATGCGGCGCGGCGCGGAATCGAGTAGGCAATCGGCCTGCCCCCGCGCGCGGCGCCGCGCGCGCTAGCCTCGCATCCGCTCGACCGCGTCGATCCAGCGCACGAAGGCCGCCATCTGGTCGGTCACGAACCTGCGCGTGGTCTCGTCGGTGCAGCGGCCGGTTTCGGCGTCGAACTTGGTGGGCGCGTGGCCGATGAAGACCTCGGGCTTGACCAGCGGCATGGCGTTGAGGAACAGCATGACCTTGCGCAGGTCGTACTGCACGCGCGCGCCGCCCAGCGGGCCGGGCGCGGCGCTGACGATCGCCACCGGCTTGGCGTTGAAGGGCTGGTCCTCGCCGCGGCTGAGCCAGTCGATGAGGTTCTTGAGCCCGCCGGGAATGCTGAAGTTGTACTCGGGCGTGGCGATCAGCACGCCGTCGGCGGCGCGGATGCGCTCGCGCAGCGCGGCGACCGATGGCGGCAGTCCGCGCGCGTAGTCGTCGGCATCGAACACGGGCACCTCGCGCCATTCGAGCAAGGTGAGGGAGGCGCCCTCGGGCAGCACCTCGCGCGCGAGCTGGACCACGTGGCGATTCACGGAGGCGGCGCGCAGGCTGCCGCACAGGGCGACGATGTCGCGGGTTGTCATTCGAAATCCTTGGAGAGTTGGAACAGGGAAGCAGTGAGCGGGCTCACTCGAGCGAGATGTTGTTGTCCTTGACGACCTTGACCCAGCGCTTCGACTCGGTGCCGACCAGCTGGGTGAAGTCCGCCGGAGAACCGCCGACCGGAATCAGCCCGAAATCGCCGAGGTAGCGCCGGTACTCGTCGGACTCGGCGATGCGGCGCGACAGGCTGGCGAGCAGGTCGACGATGGGCTGGGGCGTGCCCTTGACCGCGAACACGCCATGCCACGAGTCGCCCTCGAAGCCCGGGAAGGCCTCGGCCACGGTCGGCACCTGCGGCAGCGACTCGAGCCGGTGCGTGCTCGACACGGCCAGCGGCCTCACCTTGCCGGCCTTGATGTAGGGCAGCACGTCGGCGATCGGCGAGAACGCGGTGCTGACGCGGCCGCCGAGCACGTCGGTCAGGCCGCCGTCGCGGTAGGGCACGTGGTTGAGCGCGAGGCCGGCGCTGTTGGCGAAGTAGGCCATCGACATGTGCGGCACGGTGCCCACGCCGTACGAGGCATAGCTGACCTCGCCGGGCCGCGCCTTCGCGTCCTTGATGAGGTCGGCAAGCGTCTTGTACGGCGACTGCACCGGCACCGAGACCACGAGCGGAATCGACAGCATGCGCGTCACCGGCACCAGGTCCTGCGGCTGGTAGGGCAGCTTCTTGTAGACGAAGGGGTTGATGGTGAGCGTGCCGCTCGCGGTGTAGAGCAGGGTGTAGCCGTCGGCGGGCGCGGTGGTGACGGCCTGCGTGCCGACGATGGTGGAGGCGCCGGCGCGGTTGTCGATCACCACGGGTTGCTGCAGCTGCTTGGAGATGCGGTCGCCCCAGTAGCGCGCCATCACGTCGGGCGCGGTGCCGGCGGGGAACGGCACTACTACGCGGATCGGCTTGCTCGGGTACTTGTCCTGGGCTTGAGCGCTGGCGGCGACGGTGAGGCCAAGGGCCAGCGTCCAGGCGGCGCGTTGGAAGAAGGGACGGATCGCGGTCGGCATGAGGGTCTCCGGTGCGCCGGACTTGGGTGCCGGCTGGTTGAAGCGCGGGGTGCGCGCGGTGCCAGTGAATCTAGGTGTTCCACTGCGCGCAATGAAGCGCCTCCGGCGGAAAGCTTTGTTCCGCCTGCAGGAAAACTCGGGCGCGGGAGTATCCTCGGCGCCTCTTCGAACCCGCCCACGGACCCAAGCGATGGACACGCCGTTCAGTCTGCCTTCCGCCTATCGCCTCGCGTCGACCCGCCGCTGGGGCCGCACCCAGGGACTGACGGTGACGCCGACCGGCGCGGCGCGCGGCCGGCGCGAGTTCCTGTGCTTTCGGCCCGGCTTCTATCTGTCGCTGGGCCATGTCACGCACCTGGAAGAAAGCCGCGAGGTCTACCGCAGCGGCGACTTCATCAAGCTGCATTTCCGCCTCGAGGGCGAGAGCCGGGTCGGCCAGCCCGGCAGCGCGGGCGCGCAGACGGTGAGCGCGATGAGCGTGAGCACGCTGTTGCAGCCGCCCGGGGCGGCCAAGGAGGAGTTCTTCGCGAGCGAGGTGCGCGAGCGTTCGGTCACGCTGTGCTGCTCGCGCGATTTCCTGTCGGAGGAACTGGGCCTGCTCGAGCTGCCGCTCGACGGGCCTTTCGGCGCCTTCATGCAGGCGCGGCCCGATCGCTTCGAGTTGCTGCGGTTTCCCTTGAGCACGGCGCAGCACGAGATCGCCGATGCGCTGCTCGACGATGGATCGGGCGACCGCTTCAGAGGCCTCTATGCCGAGGCCAAGGCCTTCGAGCTGTTGCATGGCTTTCTGACGCGCGGCTTCGGCGATGCGCCCGTCGATGGCGCCACGGCCGCGGCGCGCGAGCGGCTGGCGCCGCTCAAGGAGCACATCGACACGCATTTGGGCGAGGTCTTCGACATGCGGGGCCTCGCGCGCCGTTTCGGGCTCAGCGAGAGCCGCCTCGCGCGCGGCTTCCGGCAGGCCTACGGGAGTTCGCTGTTCGAGTACGTGGCCAAGGCGCGGCTGACACGCGCGAGGGTGCTGTTGGAACAGGGGCGCCAGAGCGTGACCGAGATCGCGCTCGACGTGGGCTACGGGCATGCCGCGAATTTCAGCACCGCGTTCAAGCGCCACTTCGGGCTGAGCCCGCAGGCGGCGCGGCAGGCCGCGCGCTCGGGCCACGGCGGGCACTGACCGACGCCGCGCGCTCGGCTCAGACCACGTCGGCCGGGGCGATCAGCACCCGCGTGTACTTGTTCATCGCCTCGACCTCGAGGCCGAGCCAGCGCGCGACCTGTTCCACCGACGTGCCGCGGCGAAGCTGGCGTAGCGCGAAGGTATGGCGCAGCCGGAACGAACCGCCTTCGGCGCTGTCGAGCCCGGCCTGCGCGAGCAGCTCGCGGGCGCAGCGGTACTGCGATTCCTTGCCCCAGGGCTTGCCCGTGCGCGTCGAGGGAAAGAGCTGCTCGCCCGGGATGCCCAGTTGGGCGCGGACCTGCAGCCAGTGCTTGAGCAGCTCGGCGGCCCAGGGCGCGATCGGCGTTTCGCGCGGCGGCAGGTTGCCGTTGCCGGGCACGGCGATCTTCCAGGGACGGTCGGCCACGCGGCCGCCCGCGATGGTCGGTGCGTCGAGGGCCAGCGCGCGCACGTCGCCCGGTGCGAGGCCGGCGCCGAGCTGCAATCCCACGGCCGCATGGTTGCGCAGCTGCTGCCAGGTCAGCGGCTGGCCGCGGCCTTCCGACGAGGCGCCCGGGCGCGGGCGGGCGCGCGAGAGAAACAGGATCAGGTGCTTGGCCTCGGACGCCGACAGGAACTCGGGCGGTGGATCGGCACTGGCCGCTTCGGCATAGCGGATCTCGGGATGGGCCAGCAGCCAGTCGGCCGCGGCCGTGCTGGGCGGCAGGTCGTGCATGGCGCAGCGATGGCGCAGCACGTGGTCGATCAGGCGCACCAGCCGCAGCGCATGGCGCGGCGAGAGCGACAGGTCGCTGCTCTTGATGCCATAGCGCGCGGCCTTGAACGCGTCGAGGTCGGCGGGTGAGAGGGACTCCAGCGTCACCCGCGGCGACTGGCCCAGGCACCACGAGGTGAAGCCGTTCCACATGTCGCGGTAGACCGCCATCGACGAGGCCTCGCGCAGGGTGCCGGCGGCGCTGCGCGCCGCGAGCCATTCCTCGAAAGCCGATTCATGCGGGGTGCCGACGGGGTCGGTATCGAAGAGGGAAGGCGTGACCATGGAAATACGCTAACGGCCTAGGTTTGGGGTGGAGGAACGGTGCTGGCGTTGATTGGCAATCAGCCGATCGCGATGCAAGTACGGCCGTTAGTTTATTTATAGAGGTGGAATCGTGCAGCAACAAGACATCCGGCGCGAGCGCTTTCGCGACCTGTATTTCCGATGTGTCGCGATCCGGCTTTTCGACCCACTGTTTTCGGTTGGCAATTTATCGGGCAGCCGTTTTCAAGAATCGCCATGGGCTGCCGAGGCCCCCGCTGACAGGCCAGGGGCCCGGCACACGGCAATTTCCCGTGCATGCTGAGCCTGAACGCCCTGTCACCCATGCTGGCCGCTTCGCGCCCCATCGATCTGCGCGAGGAGGGTTGGATCTACGAGCAGCGATTGAGCGGTTGCCGCCTGCTGGCGCAGACGCGTACGCCCACGCGGTCGGGCAAGGTGCAATTGCAGACGCGCGATGGATCGGACGCGACGGGTTGGTTTCCCGAGGTGGTGGAGAGTCTGGCCCAGTTGAAGGAAGGTCCCTTCATCCTCGATGGGGTGGCCTGCGTGCTCGACGACAAGGGCCGCTGCGACGGCGAAGGACTCAGCGAGCGTGCGAGGCGGCGCGGGTGGTATCGCGGTGCCCGGCCCGTGTTCTATTTCGTCTTCGATCTGTTGATGGCGCAGGGCGCGGACCTCACCGGCGAACCGCTGTCGCAGCGCAAGCAAGGGCTCTCGCGACTGCTCGGGACGCCCCTGCTCAACGTGATCCCGGTCCACCACTACGAGCGTTCGGAAGCCATGGCCCTGCTGCGCCAGGGACGGAACCAGGAGGACTTCGCGGGCCTGATGGCCAAGTGGGGAACGAGCGTCTATCGCCCCGGCGTTCGTTCGGCCGATTGGGTGGCGCTCAATGCGCGGGAATCGCACGCGGGCCTCTAGCCCGATGTTCGCGCGGAACCAGTCCGGGCGTTCGCGAGTCGCATCGGGCGATCGGCGGGCCACCGGCTTGCGTGTGTCGGCATCTTTTCCGACAGGCGCGTCGAGGGCCGCTGACTACGCTCGTCGGCAGTTCCCGGGTGATACCGGGTGTTCCGATTCCAGCCAGCCTGTTTCTATGTCACGCGACATGTCCTCGATGCCTCTGCCTCCGTCCCTCCATCCGTTCTTTCTCCGGAAGCAGCCGAAGGCGCCCGCATCGAGCGGCACCGGGCGAGATGCGCTGTCGCATTCGGAGCGCCATCAGGACTGGGAATTCCACTACAGCCTCGCGCCGGTGCCCGCGCGCGCCACCTTCTCGGGCACCGCGCAGATCCATCGCCAGGGCGAGCGCCATTGCGAACTGCCGATCTTCGAGCCGCAGTGCAACACGCTGGCATCGATCGACCTGTTGCGCGAGCAGTGCCTGGCATGGATCGAGAGCCGCTCGGCGGCCGCGGGTCCGCCGCCTCCCGCCAACTGAAGCGCATGGACTGGATCTCCTTGCTGCAGTGGCCCGCCTTCGTTGCCTCGGTGGGCGCCGCCTGGCTGGTGGCATCGAATGCGAAGGGCCGCCGCAACACGGGGTTCTGGGTCTTCCTCGCGAGCAATGTGCTGTGGGGCGTCTGGGGCGTCTATTCGAGCGCCTGGGCGCTGATCGCGCTCCAGGTCTGCCTGGCCATCATGAACCTGCGCGGTCTCGGCAAGACCAAGGAAGCGTCCTCGCAGAACTGATCGACGCCGGCTTGGCGCGGAAAACAGCCTTATCGGTCAAAAATAGCCAACAGGGCTAAAATGGCCAGATTCCTCTCTCGGAGAAGTCCATGGCTGCCCTCTGGCCCCCGCTCGATCAACTGCCGCGTCAGAACGCCTCGCAGGTCAAGAACCGCTGGGGCGAGGTCGTGCGCCAGGTCCGCCAGTCGGGCAGCGTGGCGATCACGAACCACGCCAATGTCGAGATGGTGCTGCTCGACGCGGCCACCTACGAACAGCTGACCACCGATCTGCAGGCGCTGCGCTCGCGCGAAGCCCACGTGCTCGAGGAGCTCGGCGCGCGCTTCGATGCGCGGCTGGCGGTGCTGCAGCACGAGGACAGCGCGGACAGGCTCGACGGCCTGTTCGAAGCGCGCGGCAAGCAGCGCCGGCGTCCGCGGGCCGGCGAAAGCTTCTGATGGGCGCCGCCGCGGCACGGCGGCCGTTCATCTTCGTGCTGGCCGGTGTCAATGGCGCCGGCAAGAGCTCGGTGGGCGGCGCGATGCTGGCCGAGCACGGCCTCGACTGGTACAACCCCGACCGTTTCGCGCGCGAGCTGGTGGCCGCGCTCGGCATCGACATCGCCGATGCCAACGGTCGCGCCTGGGAGCATGGCCGCGCGCGGCTCGAGGCCGCGATCGAGAGCGGCCGCAATTTCGCCTTCGAGACCACGCTCGGCGCCCGCACCATCCCCGACCTGCTGGCGCGCGCCGCGCGCAGTCACGACGTCTCGATGATCTTCTGCGGCCTGGCCTCGCCCGAGCTGCATCTGCGCCGCGTGCGCGCCCGCGTGCTGCGCGGCGGCCACGACATCCCCGAGGCGAAGATCCGCGAGCGCTGGACCGCCTCGCGCGCCAACCTGATCCGGCTGCTGCCGCATCTCGCGCGGCTGCAGGTGTTCGACAACAGCGCCGAGGCCGCGCCGGGCGAGGAGATCGACGATCCCGTGCTGGTGCTCGAAGTCATCGCTGGCCGGGTCACGCATCCGGCGCCCGAGGATGCCGCGGCGCTGGCCGCCACGCCCGCGTGGGCGCGGGCCATCGTGCAGGCGGCGATCGAGCAGGCGCGATCGCCGGACGGCGCCGCCTGATTCCAGCTCAGGCGGGGAGCGCGCCGGGCCGGACCGTCTCGCCCGCGATCGCGCGCCGCGCGACGTGGGCCACGCCCTCGGCATCCAGCATGTAGTGGCGGTACAGGTGCGTGGGCGGGGCGATCAGGCTGTACTCGTCGTGGATGCCGTGCCGCACGAGGCGCACCGAAGCGCCGACATCCGACAGCACCTCCGCCACCGCGGCGCCGAGGCCGCCGAGCACGTTGTGCTCCTCCACCGTCATCAGCAGCTTCGATCGGCCGGCGGCCTCGAGCACCGCCGCGCGGTCCAGCGGTTTCACCGTGGCCATGTCGAGCACGCCGACCGACAGCCCTTCGGCGCGCAGCGCCTTGGCCGCCTCGAGCGCGGAGAAGACCGGCATGCCGCAGGCAACGATCGTGAGGTCGGTGCCCTGGCCGTGCGCGATCGCCTTGCCGATGCGGAAATCGATGCCGCCCGCGTAGATCTCCGGATCGCGGCCGCGCCCGATCCGGAAATAGATCGGCTCGGGCCAGTCGACCGAGGCCTTGATCGCGGCCTTCAGCTGGTGGCCGTCCGCGGGCGAGATGATCGTGAGCCCGGCGATCGAGCGCATCGTGCCGATGTCCTCGGTCGCATGGTGCGAGGTGCCGTAGAAGCCGAGCGAGATGCCCGTGTGGTGGCCGATCAGCCGCACCGGCAGCGCGCTGTAGGCCACGTCCATGCGGATCTGCTCGCAGCACAGCAGGCCGAGAAAGGAAGCGAAGGTCGCCACGAACGGCATCTGGCCCGTGGTCGCGAGGCCGGCCGCGGCCGACACCATGTTCTGTTCGGAGATGCCGAACTGGATGTAGCGCTCGGGAAAGGCGGCCGCGAACTTGTTGAGGCCGTTCGAATACTGCAGGTCGGCCGAGCCGGCCACGACCGGATGGCCGGCCTCGGCAAGTTCGATCAGGGCGTCCGAGAGCATGCTCAATCCGGGTGTGGTGGCGTTGAGCGAGCGGTACTGCCAGCTTTCGGGGGAGAGGGGTTGGGACATCGGATGGGCCTCGTGGTCAGATTTCGGTTTGCATGATTTCTTCGATCGCGCGCGCGGCGTCCTCGGGCGACAGGTAGCCCAGGTGCCAGCCGGGCTCGGTCTCCATGTACGACACGCCCTTGCCCTTCACCGTGTGGGCGATCACGCAGGCGGGCCGCTCGCGCCGCGCGTCCTGCTTGAGGCGGCGCAGCAGCTGCGTGAGGGCCGAGAGGTCGTGGCCGTCGACCTCGTGCGTCTCCCAGCCGAAGGCGCGCCATTTGTCGGCCAGGCCCTCGATGCCGATCACGTCGTCGACGCGGCCGTCGAGCTGGAAGCCGTTGCGGTCGACGATGGCGATGAGCTTCGAGAGCCGGTAGTGGGCCGCGAACATCGCCGCCTCCCAGACCTGGCCCTCCTGCATCTCGCCATCGCCGAGCATCACGAAGGTGTCGAAGCCGCGCTTCGCGATGCGCCCGCCGAAGGCCATGCCGGCACCGGCCGACAGCGCATGGCCGATCGAGCCCGAGCTGAAGTCGATGCCCGGCACCTTGCGCATGTCGGGGTGGTCGCCCAGCGGATTGCCCAGGCGGGTGTAGCCGTCGAGCGTGGCGCGGTCGATGTAGCCGTATTCCGCGAGGATCGGGAACAGGCCCACGGCCGCATGGCCCTTGCCCATGAGGAAGCGGTCGCGATCGGGCCAGCGCGGCTCGTTGGCGCGGATGTCCATCACGTCGTAGTAGAGCGAGGCGAACAGCTCGGCGGCGGAGAACACCGAGCTGTAGTGGCCGACCTTGGCGATCTCGATCAGCCGGATCGTTTCGAGGCGGATGAAGCGGGCCTTCTCGCGCAGGCGGTGGAGCTCGTCAGCGGACAAGGCGGACGGGGCGGGCGGTGATTCGGACGGGAATGGCATATCGATTGCGTGGCTAGGGGGTGAAAGAAGCCCGCGCGCATGGGCATGCGCCGCGGGCGGGCTGAGGGGTTCGGGAGCGTGGTGCCGGGCCTGCGTCCTCCATCGGGTTTTCCATCAACGGGTCGAGCGAAAAAAGACTTGTCTCGCTCGGAATCAACATATAGGATATATCCTACATCACCGATCGGGGCCTGCAAAGTCCGATTTCCCACCCACTGTCCAGAAGGTTGTCCATGACGGTTGCATCCGCGCGTTCCCGCTGTCGCGCAGGCATTTCCAAACTCGCCGCGCTGCTCGCGCTGGCCGCCGCCGCCACCTCGTCGATGGCGGCCGATCTCACGGTCGTCGGCTTCGGCGGCGCCTTGCAGGAAGCATTTCGCAGCGCCTACTTCGAGCCGTTCAGGAAGCAGGGCGGCATCGCGCTGGTGGAGGACAGCTACCCCGGCGGCTACGCACGGCAGAAGGCCATGGTCGAGACCGGCAACGTGACCTGGGACCTGGTGCAGATGGACGAGAACGAGATGGCCTCGGCCTGCGAGCAGGGCCTGCTCGAACCCATCGACCGCAAGCAGTTCGCGAAGGCGCAGGACATCAACCCCGCCGCCTTCGCCAGGTGCGGCGTGGGCGCCTTCGTCTGGTCGAAGGTGCTGGCCTACGACGGCCGCAAGTTCGGCGACAACGGGCCGCGCACCTGGGCCGAGTTCTGGGACACCCGGCGCTGGCCCGGCAAGCGCGGCCTGCGCAAGCAGCCGCGCATGACGCTGGAGATCGCGCTGCTGGCGGACGGCGTGCCCGCCGCCGATGTCTACAAGGTGCTCGCCACCAGGGCCGGGCAGGACCGTGCCTTCGCCAAGCTCGACCAGCTGCGGCCTTCCATCGTCTGGTGGGAGTCGGGCGCGCAGCCGCTCGAATGGCTCGAGAGCGGCACGCTGGCCGCCACCGCCGCCTACAGCGGACGCATCGCCTCGGCCAACCAGCAGGGCAAGCAGTTCCGATTCAGCTGGGACGGCCAGCTCTACAGCATGGACTACTGGACCATCGTCAAGGGCAGCCCGCACCGCCAGCAGGCCTACGCGCTGCTCGACTCGATGTTCGACGCGCAGCGCCAGGTCGCCTTCGCGCAGGCCATTCCCTACGGCGTGACCAACACCCGCGCCGCCGCCGCGATGCCCGAGGCGCTGCGCCCGCTGCTGCCGACCTCGCCGCAGAACCTGCGCAACGCGCTGCTGCTCGACACCGCCTTCTGGGTCGACCATGAGGAAGAGCTGCTGCAGCGCTTCACGCGCTGGGTGTCGCAACGTTGAGGCCCGCGACGATGTCCACCGGTTCCTCCGCCGTCTCGCTCGCCGTTCCGGCCGTTCCCGCTGCGCCGGCCGGTTCCGGCGCGGCCCTGAAGCGCTCGACCCACCGCGCGGGCCGGCGCCAGCGGCTGGTGTCGCTGCTGCTGGTCGCGCCGCTGCTGATCTACGGCGCCGTCTTCTTCCTGCTGCCGCTGGCGATGATGATCCACCGCGCCGTCGACAACCCCGAGGTGCGCGAGGCGCTGCCGCGCACCGCGCAGGTCCTTGCCGACTGGCAGTCCGCGGCCGGCTCGCTGCCCGGCGATCCCGCCTTCGCCGCGCTGGCGGCCGACATGGCGCAGGCCCAGGGCACGCGCGCCATCGGAGAACTCGGCCGGCGCATGAACTACGAGATCAGCGGCTACCGCACGCTGGTGATGAAGACCGCGCGCCGCGCCGGCACCGACGCTCCCGCCGCAACCGATGCCAGGGCCTGGCTGCTCGAGGTCGATCCGCGCTGGGGCGAGCCGGCCTACTGGAGCGCGCTGCGCCGCGCCGCCACGCCCTACACCGGGCGCTACCTGCTGGCCGCGCTCGACATGGCGGAGAACGACGAGGGCCGCATCGTGCGCGCCGAGCCCGACCAGCGCATCTACCTCGACATCCTCTGGCGCACGCTCTCGATCGCGGGCGCGGTCACGCTGGCCTGCCTGCTGCTCGGCTATCCGCTCGCGGCGCTGCTGGTGAAGGCGCCCAAGCCGATCGCCTTCGCGATCATGCTGGCGGTGCTGCTGCCCTTCTGGACCTCGCTGCTCGCGCGCACCACGGCCTGGATCGTGGTGCTGCAGGAGAACGGGCTGGTCAATGCGCTGCTGCAGGCCATCGGTGCCGTGAACCAGCCGCTCGCGCTGATCTTCAATGCCACCGGCCTCTACATCGTGATGGTGCACATCCTGCTGCCCTTCGCCGTGCTGCCGATCTACAACAGCCTCAAGAGTATTCCGCCGCACCTGATGCGCGCCTCGTCCTCGCTCGGCGCGCATCCGGTGCGCGGCTTCCTGCACGTCTACCTGCCGCTGAGCCTGCCGGGCGTGGCGGCCGGCGGTCTGCTGACCTTCATCGTGGCCGCGGGCTACTACATCACGCCCTCGCTGGTCGGCAGCGCGCGCGAGCAGATGCTCGGCTACTTCGTCGCCTTCTACGCCAACAACACCGTCAACTGGGGCATGGCCTCGGCGCTCGGCCTGATGCTGCTGGCCTGCGTGATGGCGGTGTACCTGGTGGCGGCTTCCACGCTCGGCGTGAAGCAGCTCGCGGGCATCAAGTGAAAGACGGGAACCCCTTCGCATGACCCACCGCCAATTCGCCCGCGCCGCCGGCGTCGTGCACTACCTGTACGGCGCGCTGATGGTGTGCTTCCTGCTGCTGCCGCTGCTCGCGATGACACCGATCTCGCTGAGCGCCGGCTCCTTCCTGTCCTACCCGCTGCCCGGCTTCTCGACCCAGTGGTACCAGCGCGTGTTCTCGCCCGGCCCCTGGCTCGATTCGCTGCGCAACAGCCTCGTGGTCGGCGTGTGCTCGACCCTGATCGCCACCGTGCTCGGCACGCTCGCGGCCTTCGCCTTCGCGCGGCGCAACCTGCCGGCGCGGCGCACGCTGCTGGGCTTCCTGATGGCGCCGATGATCGTGCCGCCCGTGATCACCGGCCTGGGCATGTACTTCCTGTTCTCGCGCATCGGGCTCACGGCCTCGCTGCCGGGACTGGTGATCGCGCACGCGGTGCTGTCGACGCCCTTCGTCGTCATCACGGTCACGGCCACGCTGCAGCAGTTCGACATCGGCCTGCTGCGCGCCGCCTACAGCCTGGGCGCCTCGCCCGTGCGCGCCTTCTTCACGGTGGTGGTGCCGATCGTCATGTCGGGCATCGTCTCGGGCGCGCTGTTCGCGTTCATCACCTCGTTCGACGAGGTCGTGGTCGCCATCTTCATCGGCGGTCCCGGCCAGCGCACGCTGCCGCGCCAGATGTTCGACGGCATCCGCGACACCATCGACCCCTCGATCATCGCCATGTCGACCTTCCTGATGGTCGTCGCGGCGGTGGCGCTCACGCTGTCGGCCTGGCTGAGCCAGCGCGCGGCTCCCGTTCAACGCCCCAAGGACTCCGGAAGCTCCACATGAACCCAGACTTCTCCGCCGGCGTCGCCCACGTCGACGGCCAGTACGTCGCGCTGCGCGACGCCCGCATCCCCCTCGTCGACCGCGGCTTCGTGCGCTCCGACGCCACCTACGACGTGGCCCACGTCTGGCAGGGCCGCTTCTTCCGGCTCGACGACCACATCGACCGCTTCCTGTGGTCGATGGGCGAGCTGCGCATGAGCCTGCCGCTCTCGAAGAAGGAGATGCGCCACATCCTCGAGCAATGCGTGGCGCTCAGCGGCCTGCGCGACGCCTACGTGCAGATGACCTGCACGCGCGGCGTGCCGCCGCCGGGCTCGCGCGATCCGCGCGAATGCCAGAACCGCTTCTATGCCTTCTCGCAGCCCTTCGTCTGGATCGGCACGCCGGCGCAACAACGCACGGGGCTCGCGATGGTGATCAGCCAGGTGCAGCGCATCGCGAGCGCGGCGATCGACACGCGCGTGAAGAACTTCCACTGGCTCGACCTGACCATGGGCATCTTCGAGGCCTACGACCGCGGCGCGCTGGTCGCGGCGCTGCCCGATGCGCAAGGCAACGTGACCGAGGGCGCGGGCTTCAACATCTTCGGCGCCAAGGACGGCGCGCTGTTCACGCCACGGCGCAACGTGTTCGAAGGCATGACGCGGCGCACCGTGATCGAGCTCGCGCGCCAGCTCGGCATCGGCTGCGAGCTGGCCGACATCCCCGTGCAGCGGCTGCGCGAGGCCGACGAGATCTTCATCACCAGCACCGCCGGCGGCGTGATGCCGGTAACCCGGCTCGACGGCGCCAGCGTGGGCAGCGGCGAGGTCGGTCCGCTGACGCAGCAGCTGCAGCGCATGTACTGGCAGCGCGCGGCGGACGACCCGCGCAACACCCCCGTGCCCTACGAGAACGTGGCCGCCGCGCGCGGCGGCAAGGAGCTCGCATGATCGTCGTCACCGGAGGCACCCACGGCATCGGCGCGGCCATCGTCGCGCAACTTGCCGGCACTGGCGAACAGGTGCTGTTCACCGGTCGCGACACCGCGGCCGGCGAGGCGCTGGCGCAGCACACCGGCGCCCACTTCGCGGCCGCCGACGCGTCCGATCCCGCGGCCGTGGCCGAGGTCGTCGCGCGCGCCGAGGCGCTGGGCGGCGGCGTCATCGACGGGCTGGTCAACAACGCGGGCGCCGGTTCGCGCAGCGCCTTCCTCGAGCTGGGCGTCGACGACTGGGACCGGCTGATGGCGGTCAACCTGCGCTCGGTGTTCCTGTTCAGCCAGAAGGCGCTGCCGGCGCTGCAGAAGTCGCAGCGCGGCGCCGTCGTCAACGTGGCCTCGATCGCCGGCAAGGTCGGCGAGGAGGGGCTCGCGGCCTACTGCGCCTCGAAGGGCGGCGTGATCGCGCTCACGCAGGCGCTGGCGCTGGAGTTCGGCGAGCGCGTGCGCTTCAACGCGGTGTGCCCCGGCCAGATCGCCACGCGGATGATGGCGCGCGTGATCGCCGACGCCGACCGCCTGGCCGCGCTCACGCGACGCATTCCCGCCGGCCGGCTCGGCGAGGCCGGCGAGGTGGCCGACACGGTCTGCTGGCTGCTCTCGGCGCAGGCCAGCTTCATCAACGGCGCGGTGCTCACGGTCGACGGCGGCGAAACCGCCGGCTACCGCACGCCGCCGCTGCCCGGCGCACCGCGCGCCTGAACGCCCCGTTTCCCTTCGATCGCGAGACACCCATGCTTCCCGTCCTCTACACCCCCATCCACCGCGAGCACGAGCCCTCGTTCTTCTTCGTCACCGGCCGCTTCACGCCCGCGCAGGAGCGCATCGACCGCGCGGAGCAGCTGCGCGACGCGGCCGTGCAGGCCGGCTGCGAACTCGTGGCCGCCGCCGAGCATGGCCTGGGCCCGGTCGCCGACGTGCACACGCCCGACTACCTGTGCTTTCTGCAGGACGGCCACCGCCGCTGGTCCGAGATCCCGGGCGCGGCGCCCGAGATCGTGCCCAACGTGTTCGCGGTGCCGGGCCTGCAGCACGGCTACCCCGAGCGCGTGGTCGGCCAGGCCGGCTACCACATGCAGGACCTGGCCTCGCCGATCGGCCCGGGCACGGCCGCCGCGGCCTTCGCCTCGGCCAACCTCGCGGCCGATGCCGCGCAGCGCGTGCTGCAGGGCGCCAAGGCGGCCTACGCGATCTGCCGGCCGCCCGGCCACCACGCCTACCGCGAGCGCGGCGGCGGCGTCTGCTACCTCAACAATGCCGCGATCGCCGCGCAGCTGCTGCGCCGCCATGGCCGCCGCGTGGCCGTGATCGACATCGACGTGCACCACGGCAACGGCACCCAGGGCATCTTCTACGAGCGCTCCGACGTCTATTTCGTCTCGCTGCACCGCGACCCGACCAACTATCACCCGTACTTCTGCGGCTATGCGCAGGAGCGCGGCGCCGGCGCGGGCCTGGGCTACAACCTGAACCTGCCGCTGCCGGCCGAGACCGGCGACGACGCCTACCTGGTGGCGCTCGAGCACGCCTGCCGCCGCCTCGCGGCCTACAGCCCCGACGCGCTGGTGATCTCGCTGGGCCTCGATGCGCACGAGCACGACCCGTTCAAGGGCCTCAAGGTGACGACCGAGGGCTTCCGCCGCATCGGCGAGCGCCTGGGCCGGCTCGGCATGCCGAGCGTGATGGTGCAGGAGGGCGGCTACGACTGCGACCACATCGGCGCCAACCTCGTGCACTTCCTCGACGGCTTCACGGGCGGCCTGCGCGCCTGAACCCGTTTCTTTCTTTCTTCCCCGTTCCTTTCTCCCGGAGTTCCCATGAACCTTTCGCTTTCCCTGCGCGGCCTCGTCCTGGCCGGCCTCGCCTTCGCCGCCCCGTGGACCTTTGCGCGCGACCTGACTGTCGTGAGCGTCGGCGGCGCATTGCAGGAATCCTTCCGCAAGGCCTACTGGCAACCCTATGCCGCCGCGAAGTCCGAGAAGCTGGTGGAGGACAGCAACGTGGTCGGCCTCACCAAGGTCAAGGCCATGGTCGAGTCGGGCAACGTGATCTGGGACCTGGTGCAGATGGACGAGGAGGACGTGGTGGTCGGCTGCGACTCGGGCCTGCTCGAGAAGATCGACTGGGCCAGCGCGGCGCCCGCCACGCGCGACCTGCCCAGGGAGCTGATGAATCCCTGCGGCGTGCCGGCCATGCTGTGGGCCAAGGTGCTCAGCTACGACAGCAAGCGCCTGCCCGACGGCCCGAAATCGTGGGCCGACTTCTGGGACACCAAGCGCTGGCCCGGCAAGCGCGCGCTGCGCAAGCAGGCCAAGCAGACGCTCGAGATCGCGCTGATGGCCGACGGCGTGCCGGCCGCCGAGGTCTACAAGCTGCTGGCGACCAAGGCCGGCCAGGACCGCGCCTTCGCCAAGCTCGACCAGATCAAGAAGGACGTGCAATGGTGGGAGGCCGGCGCCCAGCCGATCGAATGGCTGGCCTCGGGCGCGGTGGTGATGGCCTCGGCCTACAACGGCCGCATCGACGCCGCGAACAAGGAAGGCCGCTCGCTGGCCATGGTGTGGAAGAACCAGGTCTACGGGCCTACCGATTGGGTGGTGGTGAAGGGCAGCCCGAACAAGGCCAAGGCGCTCGCGCTGATCGACTACATGAGCGCGCCGGCGCAGCAGAAGCTGTTCGCCGAGACCATTCCCTACGGCCCGGCCAATCCCAAGGCGCAGGCCCTGCTCTCGAAGGCCGTGCTCGACAAGCTGCCCAACGCGCCGCAGAACATCGACCAGCCGCTGCTGCAGAACACCGCCTTCTGGGCCGACCATCTCGACGAGCTGCAGCAGCGCTTCGCGAAGTGGGTGTCGAACTGAGCGGCATGGCGATGGCGGCTGACGCCAGCGGGTTGCAGATCCTGCACACGCCGCTGCATGCGCTGCACCGCCCCGGGCTGCTGGGCGCGCGCGGCGGATGGCGCACGTCGCGCGATGTGCCCGAGCGTGTCGACTCCATGCGCGCCGCGCTCGGCGCAGCGGGCTTCGCGGTGGAGGACGGCACGGTCTCGCACGGCCTGGCGCCGCTGGCGCGCGTGCACGATGCGCGCTACCTCGACTTTCTCGCCACCGCGCATGCCGAGTGGTCGACGCTGTCGGGTGCCTCGGCCGAGGTGCATGCCAACGTGTTCGCGATGCGGCGCCACGGCGGCGGCTATCCGCGCTCGGTCGAGGGTCGCGCGGCCTTCCACTTCCACGACCAGCTGGCCCCGATCGGGCCCACGACCTGGGAGGCCGCGCGCGCCGCCGCGGACCTGGCCGTCGAGGCCGCCGAGCGCGTGCTGCGCGGCGCGCGCTGTGCCTACGCGCTGTGCCGGCCGCCCGGCCACCATGCCTATGCCGACATGGCCGGCGGCGGCACCTACCTCAACAATGCCGCGATCGCCGCCGAGCATCTGCGCCAGCGCTTCGCGCGTGTCGCGGTGCTCGACCTCGACGTGCACCACGGCAACGGCACGCAGGACATCTTCTGGCGCCGCGCCGACGTGCTCTTCGTCTCGCTGCATCGCGATCCTGTCGACTACCACCCGTTCTTCGCGGGCCATGCCGATGAGCGCGGCGAAGGGGAGGGCGAGGGCTTCACCTTGAACCTGCCGCTGCCCGCGGGCACGGGCGACGCGGACTACCTGCTGCAGCTCTCGAGAGCGCTCGAGCGCATCGAGCGCTTCGCGCCCGAGGCGCTGGTGGTGTCGCTGGGCCTGGACGCCCATGTGGCGGACCCGGCCGCGGGACTGCGGCTCACCGAAACGGGCTTCGCCGGCATGGGCCGGCAGGTGGCATCGCTGGGCCTGCCCACGGTGCTGGTGCAGGAAGGCGGCTACAACCCCGCCGTGGTCGGAGCGTCGCTGGTGGCGTTCCTCGACGCCTGGCGCTGAGCGCGCGGACCGATCAGGCCTCGGCGGCCTCGAGGCTCTGCTCGTATTCCTTGAGGAAGCGCTCGATGCTCGGTCCGGCCGACATCAGGTCGGCCCGGATGGCCGTCACGGCGGCGGCCGGGTCGCGGCGCGCGAGCGCGTCGAGCAGCGCATCGTGCTGGCCGTAGCCCTGGTCGTACGAACCGTCGGACTTCTCGTAGAAGGCGCGCAGGATCGGGCCCATCGAGGCCCACATGTTCTCGATCATCGACAAGAGCCGCGGCAGGCCGCAGTGCTCGTAGACGCCGAAATGGAACTCGCGGTTGTAGCGCAGCTGGTTCTCGGGATGGTGCGCCGCCTCGGCCTGCGCGAATTTCTTGTTGATCCGCACCAGCTCCGCCACGTCCTTGTCGCCGACCTTGAGCGCGGCCTGCTCGACCGCCGCGCTCTCGAGCGCCACGCGCACCGTGCGGATCTCGATGTAGCGCTCCAGGCTCAGCGGCGGCACGATGATCTGCTTGGCCGTCTCCATCTCGAGCGCATGCTCGCTGACCAGCCGCAGCAGCGCCTCGCGCACCGGCGTGTCGCTGGTGCCGAACATCTGCGCCGCCTCGCTGATGCGGATCCGGTCGCTGGGCATGAAGCGCCCGGCGATCAGCGATTCGCGCATCTCCGAGTACACGCGCGCGGCGAGGTTGGTCTTGTCGATGGGTTTGATCTTGGGTTTCACGGGTTCTTTTCAGGCGGGTCGCGCGAAAACGAGCATATCGCGGGATTGCCATCCCAGAGCGACGTCCGCGCCCACCACGGTATCGCTGGGCAGCGTGCCGTGGCCGAGCTTGGCCACGATCTGGTCGCCGTTGCGCAGCCGCGCGATCAGCCGCGTGTGGTCGCCCAGGTAGACCAGGTCGACCACCTCGGCGCTGACCTGCACGCCCTGGCCGTCGGCCAGCCGCACGCACTCGGGCCGCACCAGCGCGCAGCCCGCGCCCGCCGGATGCGCTGCCTGCCCCTGGCCGGCCTCGGGCAGCGGAATCCGCAGGCCGTCGCGCAGCTGCAGCACGCCCGCGGCCTCGATCGTGCCGTCGAGCCGGTTGTTCTCGCCGATGAAGGTGGCGATGTAGTCGGTGGCGGGCGCGTCGTAGATGGTGCGCGGCGGCGCCAGCTGCTCGATGCGGCCGTCGTGGAAGACCGCGACCCGGTCGGACATCGTCAGGGCCTCGCCCTGGTCGTGCGTGACGTAGACCACCGTCACGCCCAGCTCGCGGTGGATCTGCTTGATCTCGTACTGCATGTGCTCGCGCAGGTTCTTGTCGAGCGCGCCGAGGGGCTCGTCCATCAGCACCAGCTCGGGGTCGAACACCAGCGCGCGCGCCAGCGCCACGCGCTGCTGCTGGCCGCCCGAGAGCTGGCCCGGCTTGCGCTCGGCCATGCCCGCGAGCCGCACCAGCTGCATCGCGCGGTCGACCTTGTCGCGCAGCGCCTGCCCCGAGATGCCGCGCATCTTGAGCGGATAGGCCAGGTTCTGCGCCACGCTCATGTGGGGAAACAGGGCGTAGTTCTGGAACACCATGCCGATGCCGCGCTTGTGCGGCGGCACGTCCTGGATCGGCCGGCCGTCCATGAGGATGCGCCCGCGCGTCGGGTTCTCGAAACCGGCCAGCATCATCAGCGTGGTGGTCTTGCCCGAGCCCGAGGCGCCCAGCAGGGTGAGGAATTCGCCGCGACGGATCTCCAGGTTCAGGTCGGGGATGACGAGATGCTCGCCGTCGTAGCTCTTCTGGACGCCGATCAGCTCGATCAGCGGTCGTTCGGCCGTGGTGTTCACGCTGCTTCCTTTCGCGCTGCGGCGGTTGCCTTCCAGGGATCGCGCGCGGCCACCTCGTCGAGCGCGGCGCCGAGGGTGCGCGCCATCCATTCGACCTGGGCCTCGTCGAGCACGTAGGGCGGGCTCAGCGCGATCACGTCGCCCATGTTGCGCACGATCAGCCCGCGCTCGCGCGTGGCCTGCTCGACCTGGGCACCCACGCCCAGCGCGGGATCGAAGGCCTCGCGCGTGTCGCGGTCGCGCACCAGCTCGATGCCCGCGATGAAGCCCCTGCCGCGGATCTCGCCGACCAGCGGATGCGCGGCCAGCGGCGCCAGGCTCGCGTGCAGCCGCTCGCCGAGGCGCCGGGCATGGGCCGGCAGGTCCATCTGCTCGTAGATCGACAGCGCCTCGAGCGCCACGGCCGCGCCCAGCGGATGGCCGGAGTAGGTGAAGCCGTGGCCGAAGCCGCCGGTGCGGCCGCTCTCGGCCTCGATGACCTCGTACACCCGCGGCGCCACCACCACGCAGGAGATCGGCGCGTAGCCGGCCGACAGCCCCTTGGCGCAGGCCATCATGTCGGGCTCGAAGCCGAAGGACTGCGCGCCGAACCATTCGCCGGTGCGGCCGAAGCCGCAGATGATCTCGTCGGACAGCATCAGGATGCCGTGGCGCCGCAGCACCGCCTGCACGCGCGGGAAGTAGCCCTCGGGCGGCACCAGCACGCCGCCGGCGCCGATGATCGGCTCGGCGATGAAGGCCGCGATGGTGCCGGCGCCCTCGCGCTCGATGGTGTGCTCGAGGTCGGCCACCAGCCGGTCGACGAAGGCCGCGTCGCTCTCGCCGGGCAGGGCGTGGCGGTAGGCGGAAGGGCATTCGAGCCGGACGATGCCGGGGATCGGCAGGCCGAAGGCGGCATGCATGTTCGGCAGGCCCGAGAGGCTCGCGCCCATCACCGTCGAACCATGGAAGCCGCGCTGGCGCGCGAGGATCTTGCGGCGCGCCGGCTCGCCGCGCGCGATGTGGAAGTTCCAGGCCAGCTTCACCATGCTGTCGTTGGCCTCCGACCCCGAGGTGGCGAAGAACACGCGCGCATCGCGCATCGGCGCCAGCGCCGCCACCTTGGCCGCGAGCAGCGAGGCGACGTCGGTCGAGCGGTGGTTGAAGGTGTGGTAGTAGGGCAGCCGGCGCATCTGGCGCAGCGCGGCGTCCACCAGCCGCGACTCGGAGAAACCCAGCGAGGCGCACCACAGGCCGGCCATGCCCTCGAGGTAGCGCTGGCCGTGCTCGTCGAACACGTAGGCGCCTTCGCCGCGCACCATCACGAGCGGGCCGCGGCTGCGGTGGGTCTGGAGGTTGGTCTGGGAATGCAGGTGGTGTGCCGTGTCGGCCTTGCCGACGGCGCTGTGGCGCGCCGTGTCCGGGGAGAGGGTTTCGATGTCGGTCATGGTCTGGGTTTGGATGCAGGATATATCCTATATGACGAATCGAAACGGTGCAAGCCGGTGGCTGGCGGCGCGAAAACGCTGGTCGATGAGATGTTGCGGGCACGCGAAGGCCATGCGCGGCGCGCCCGGGGCCGAAGGCGACCGGGCGGAGGGAATACCAAAGGATGAAGGGGCTTGGCGCTCGCGCCCTCAGCGGTGGAGGGCGTTCGTCAGGGAAAAGATGGCGCCAGCAAGCTGCCGGACAAAGCTGTGCACCGCACAAACTTTAAGCAGACTGTTGTTTCCCCTTTGAAAACAACAGCTTAGATCGCTTTTACAACGCAGTACCTGAGTTATCCACAAAGTTGCCCACGGAAAATGGGGAGCACTTGGACATCATCAGCTCGCGCGCGGAGAAGGCGCGGCGCAGGTGCGGCCGCGGCAGCGCGAAGGCCGGGCGGTCGCGTTCCTCGATCCAGTGGGAGCCCACGCCATAGACCGCGTTCTGCACCTCGCACACGATGCGGGCCTCGCGCCGCGCCGCGGCCGTGGCCGGCACCCACATCCCGCCGTCGTGATGCTCGTCGTCCTCGTGGTGGCGCACATCCCAGCGCCAATGGACGCGGATCTGGGCGGTCTCCACACCCGGAAAGATCTCGGCGATGAAATTGTTAAAAATCATTAACCGCATGCTAGGCAGGCCCGGCGGAGGCACAAGAGCCGCCAGGGAAACCTGCCTTCAAGGCTGTGCAGTTTTCCTCACTTTTTGACACATTTTTGTTCCGTGTCACGTTTCGTTTGTTCCCGAGGGAACGTAACGCCCGTAACGCCGGCGGTCGAAACATGGGGTGGCACTGGACATGCCTCGAGGTTCGCCAAGCAGGGCCGCCGGCGCGGAAGAATGAAGCGCCCGAAAAAAACACCCGCCGAAGCGGGTGCATCCCTTGCGGGCCCAGAGGGAGGTTTTTTCTTGCTCTTCTTGGCACCCTGGTGCGTGACAGCGACGCCATGTTGGACGCCCGGCCGTAAGAGCCGCGTCAGCCTTTGGGAGGCAGCGCGTGTAGGCCATTGCAAGAATCGTGAAGAATTGCTCAGAATTCTTCACATGGGATGCCGAAAACCCCGCCCTCCCATAGAAATGTCGGTGTCGTCTGACGTGAGACGACTGTTTCAGGCTTGAACATCCTTGTGTCCGGCCGTTCCTCCCTCGGCTGGGCGCCTAGTGTGTGACAGCAACTTAGGCTTCGCGCCCGGCCTCGTGCCGGGCGCTTTTCTTTGTCCCGCCGGCCGGTTCAGCGCCGGCGCAGGGCCCGGCTCAGGTGCGGGTCCGCTTCCTCGTCGTCGGGCGCATCGGCACCCAGGCTGACTTCCACGGTGTGGAGGTGGCTGCGCAGCAGGGCCAGCGCCTCCTCGGTCGATCCGCTCTCGATCAGGGCGATGAGTTGCGCATGCTCGTCCTGCAGGCACTCGGTGTGCTTGTCGTACTCGTGCTGGTAGAGCAGCAGGATCAACGCGATCCGCCCGACCAGTTGGTCCAGCGTCTGCGCGAGCAGGTCGTTGCCCGCGAGCCGCGCGATCAGCACGTGGAATCCCGCGCCGAGCCGGCGCACTTCCTCCAGATCGTTGCCCACGCGCGCCGCGCGTTCCTGCTTGACGTGCGCGCGCAGCGCCGCCAAATCCTTCTTGGTGTGGGCCTGCGACAGCTTCTCCAGCGAGTGGCGCTCGATCGCCCAGCGCAGATCGAAGGTGTCGCGCGCTTCCTTCGGCGTGGGCTTGGCCACCGAGGCGATCTTGCCGGGCGTGAGGTCCACCAGCCCTTCGCGAGCCAGGCTCTGCAGCGCCTGGCGCACGACCGTGCGGCTCACGCCGTAGAGCTTGCCCAGGCTCACTTCGCGCAGCTGCGTGCCCGGCAGCAGGCGGTGGGCGGCGACCGCTTCGCGGATGCTGTCGCTGATCTCTTCGTTCTTGGTAGACATGGTCCAGGATTGTAATTAGACTGAATCGGTATACCGATATAGAGTACCGAACCGGAATCCGACACCATCCCCACCCTCGAGGACCACACCCCATGACCCCCTTTCGACTGGCTACCGCGGCCCTCGCCGCCTTTTTCTGCGGCGCGCCCGCGTTCGCGGCCGAGCCGCTGCAGATCGGCTTCGTCTACCAAAGCCCCGTGTCCGACGTCGGCTGGGTGGCCGTGCACGAAACCGCGCGCAAGCAGCTCGAGAAGGAATTCGGCAACCGCATCAAGACCCAGGTGGTGCAGGACGTGAAGGCCGGCCCCGACGGCGCGCGCGTGATCCGCGAGCTGGTCGGCAACGGGGCCGGGCTGATGGTGCTCGGCAGCTTCGGCTACATGAACGACGGCCTGAAGGCGGCCGCCGAGAACCCCAAGGTCAACTTCGTCCACGCCAGCGGCTTCAGGCAGGCCGCCAACTTCGGCACCTACAACGCGCGCTGGTACGAGGCCGCCTATGTGGCCGGCCTGGTGGCGGGCAAGGTCACGAAGTCGAACAAGCTCGGCTACGTCGGCGCATTGCCGATCCCCGACGTGGTCTCGACCATCAATGCCTTCGCGCTCGGCGCGCAGAAGAGCAATCCCGCCGCCAAGGTGTCGGTGGTCTGGGTCAACGAGTGGTTCAACCCCGGCAGCGAGCGCGACGCCGCCAACACCTTGATGCAGCAGGGCGCCGACGTCATCGGCTCCGGCTTCCAGGACAACCCGGCGGTGCTGCAGGCGGCCGAGGCCAAGGGCGTCTGGTCGATCGGCATGTTCTCCGACCATCGCAAGTCGGCGCCGCAGAAGCTGCTGACCTCGCTCACGCACGACTGGACGCCCTACCTGCGCCAGGCCGTGCAGGACACGCTCGACGGCAGGTTCAAGGGCACGGCCTATGCCGCGACCCTGGCCAACGGCGGGGTGAGCCTCGCGGACTGGAACCCCGGCGTGCCGGCCGATGTGGTCCAGATGGCGAAGCAGGCGCGCGCCGACATCGTGGCCGGCAAGCTCAAGGTCTTCGCCGGCCCGCTCAAGGACAACACGGGCAAGCAGCGCGCGGCCCCGGGTGCCGCGCTGCCCGAGGCGGACATCGCCGGCATGAACTGGTTCGCCGAGGGCATCCAGGGCGCGATCCCGCGCTGAGGCCCGGCCATGAACCAGACCGCAGACACCGCGGCGGCAAGCTACGCCGACTGGTTTCCCGTGGAGTTCTCGCGCAACCTGCTGCCGGGACAGGTGCTGCAGTCCACGCTGCTCGGCCATGAACTCGCCCTCTGGCGCTCGGCCTCGGGCGCGATGGAAGCGTGGGAGAACCGCTGCCCGCACCGCGGCGTGCGGCTCAGCCTCGGCTTCGTCGTCGGGGAAACGCTGGTCTGCCGCTACCACGGCTGGCGCTACGGCCGCGACGGCCACTGCGTGTCGGTGCCCTCGTCGCCGAAGCACGCCAGCCCGCCGGCCGCCTGCGCGCGCACCTACCCGAGCCGCGAGAGCGACGGCATCGTCTGGGCCAGCCTCGCGCGCATGCCGGCCGGCTATCCGCCGCGCCTTGGCGAGGGCCTCGTGCCGTCGCGCAGCTTCACGGTCGACCTCGATGCCGACACCTTCGCGCTGCAGGCCGAACGCGCGGGCTGGTTGCAAGGGCAGAGCACTTGCGTCTGGCAAGAAGGTGCGTTGGCCCTGCTGATCCAGCCGCTGTTGCCCGGCACCTCGATCGTCCACCTGCTCGTCGCGCGGGGTGCATCGAGCCTCGACAAGCAACGGGCCATCGAAAGCACCAAGACCCATATCGCCCAATGGACGGCCGCGACCCGCACCCCGAGGGAGACCGAACATGCCTGAGACCATCGATCCCGCGATCGCGGCCGACTGGCTCGCCATCGGCGACAGCCTGGGCCTCGCGCCCGGCACGAGCCGGCGAGCGCGACTGCTGGGCCACGACCTGCATGTGCGCCGCCAGCCCGACGGCGCGCTCGAGGCCTGGTTCGAGGCCGAACCCGCGAGGCCTTGCCACGCCGCCGACCACTGCGGCTTCATCCTGCTGTGCCTCGGCGACGTGCCCAAGCCGCTGTTCGAACTGGCGGCCTTCGCGAACCCCGCGCGCCGCTTCCTCTACATGGGCGGCTTCGGCATCCACAGCGGCCCGCTGCGGGTGGTGGAGAACTTCCTCGACATGGCGCACTTCCCCTTCGTCCATGCCCACATCCTCGGATCGGAAGAAGCGACCGAAGTGCGCGGCTACGAGGTCGAGCTCGACGCCCGCCAGGAGCTCTGGGCGCGCGACTGCAAGTTCATCCAGCCGCTGGCATCGGCGGACGCGAAGGGCGGGGCGGACGTCGACTACGTCTACCGTGTCGTCAACCCGTTCTCGCCGATGCTCTACAAGCACCCGGCGGGCCGTTCGGCCGAGCTCGCCGACATCATCTTCCTGTTCATCCAGCCCACCGACGAAGAGCGCTGCATCGCGCATTTCGCGATCAGCCTGTTCGATGCCCAAAGCTCGAGCGGCGAGATCATGGCCTTCCAGCAGCACATCCTCGGGCAGGACAAGCCGATCCTCGAGAACCACGTCCCCAAGAAGCTGCCGCTCGATCCGCGCATCGAGGTGCCTTCGCGTGCCGATGCGGCCTCGAGCACCTTTCGCCGCTGGCTGCGCGACATCCATCTGCGCTGGGGCATCGAGGCGCAAAGCACCGAGCCTCGGCCGCGGCTCACGGTGGATGTCTCGGCCAGGCGAACCGTGGCGCAGGACATCGTCGAGTTCAAGCTGCGCTCGCCACGCCGCGGCCCGCTGCCGAGCGCCACCGCGGGCTCGCATCTCGATGTGCACCTGCCGAACGGCCAGATCCGCCAGTACTCGGTCTGCGGCCAGGACGACGAGGGCTACACCATCGCCGTCAAGCGCGAGGCCGATTCGCGCGGCGGCTCCGTCGCGCTGCACGATGCGGTGCAGGCCGGCATGCAGCTCGAGATCGGACTGCCCAAGAACAACTTCCGGCTCGACCCGCGCATCGACCGCGCGGTGCTGATCGCGGGCGGCATCGGCATCACGCCGATCCTCGCGATGGCGCGCGATCTCGTGGCAAGGGGAAGGCGGCCAGCCCTCCACTACTTCTGCCGCTCGGCCGAGCATGCGGCCTATCGCGCCGAACTCGAGGTACTGCTGGGCGCGAACCTGCATCTGCACCTGGGCCTGTCGCCGCAACAGACCGAAGACCGGATACGGCAGGCACTGCAAGCCGGTGGCGATGCGCATGCCTTCGCCTGCGGTCCCGCGCCGCTGATGCAGTGCATCGAGCGCGTCGCGGCGGAACTCGAATGGCCCGCCGAACGCGTGCACTTCGAATACTTCCGCCGCGCTACGCCCGTTCAGGCCACCGGCCCCGCCTTCACGGTCGAACTCGCGCGCAGCGGCCGCCGCGTGCAGGTCGCGAGCGACACCACCATCGTCGAGGCGCTGCGCGCCATCGACATCCACCTCGACACCAGCTGCGAGCAGGGCGTCTGCGGCACCTGCCTGTGCACCGTCATCGACGGCCAGCCCGACCACCGCGACCAGTACCTGAGCGCGGGCGAGAAGGCGTCCGACCTGCAGATGCTGCCCTGCGTCTCGCGTTCGCGCTCCGCGACGCTGGTGCTCGATCTCTGAGGGCTGGCGATGATCAAGCTCTACAACGAACAGCTGTCCGGCAACTGCTACAAGCTGCGGCTCTTCATGGCGCTGCTCGGCATCGCCTGCGAGCGCGTGCCGGTCAACTTCCATCCCGGACGCGAACACAAGCAGGCCGAATTCCTCGCGCTCAATCCCTTCGGCCAGTTGCCCGTGATCGACGACGACGGCTTCGTGCTGCGTGACGCGCAGGCCATCCTCGTCTACCTCGCGAGCCGCCACGACAGCACGGGCACCTGGTTCCCCGCCGATCCGAAGCGCCGCGCCCAGGTCATGCTGTGGCTCACCGTGGCCGAGGACATCACGCGCAGTGCCTCGGCCGCGCGCCTGCACGATGCCTTCGGCTACGACCTCGATGCGCCGGCCTGCCGCGCGGCCGCGCACAGGCTGTTCGCGCACATCGAGGACCACCTGGGCGACCGCGAAGCCGCGGGCGAGGGCTGGCTGGTCGGCGCCACGCCCACGCTCGCCGACATCGCCTGCTTCCCCTACATCGCGCTCGCGCCCGAGGGCGGCATCGCGTTGACGCGCTATCCCGCGCTCAGGCGCTGGATCGCACGCGTCAAATCGATCCCGGGCTTCGTCGGCATGCCGGGCATCTTTGCGCTCGGCATCGACGCCGAAGCCACCTGATGCGTCGCCGCAGGCCTCGCTGAGGAACCTCGAAAAAACCTCATCCCGGTCGATTGGTCCGGGTCGCCGCGTCCCTTAACCTCGGTCGCGAGGCAGCAAAGCACTGCCTCGATTCGACCCAGGACAGGAGACAAGCCATGACCCCAACGAGCGCGACCGCCGCGCCGGCCGCCGATGCGCGCGGCTTCGAGCCCGACGCGCCGATCCGCTGCCGCGACTTCCGCATCGGTGCCATCGGCGCCGGCTTCATCATGGCGGACGTGCAGCTCGCGGCCTACCGCGAGGCCGGCTTCCCCGTGGTGGCGATCGCCTCGCGCACCCGTTCCAAGGCGGCCGATGTGGCCGAGCGCTGGAACATCCCCACGGTGCACGACACGCCCGAGGCGCTGATCCGCGACCCGCAGGTGCAGATCGTCGACATCGCCTTCCCGCCCGACCGCCAGCCCGAGCTGATCCGCCTCGCGCTCGCGCAGCCGCATGTGAAGGCGGTGCTCGCGCAGAAGCCGCTGGCGCTCGACCTCGAGACGGCGCGCGCGCTGGCCGAGGAAGCGCGCGCGGCCGGCAAGCCGCTGTCGGTGAACCAGAACATGCGCTTCGACCAGTCGATGCGCGTGCTCAAGCAACTGCTCGACCGCGGCGAGCTCGGCACGCCGGTGCTCGCCACCATCGAAATGCGCGCCATCCCGCACTGGCAGGAGTTCCTGCGCGGCTACGGCCGCCTCACGCTGGCCAACATGAGCGTGCATCACCTCGACGTACTGCGCTTCCTGTTCGGCGAGCCCGAGGACATCTACACCGCCGCGCGGCCCGATCCGCGCACCGGCTTCGAACACAGCGACGGCATCGTCTGCTCGACCCTGCGCTTTCGCAGCGGCGTGATGGCGCTCAGCATGGAGGACGTCTGGACCGGCCCGCATGGCGAGGGCTTCGATGCCGGCATCTTCATCAAGTGGCGCGTCGAGGGCACCGAGGGCGTGGCCGAAGGCACGATCGGCTGGCCCGACTATCCCGAAGGCAGTCCGAGCACGCTGCGCTACAGCTCGCGCCACGGCACGGGCGGCGAGTGGATCGCACCGAGCTGGTCCACGCGCTGGTTCCCGCAGGCCTTCGCGGGCGTGATGGAACAGCTGCAATGGGCACTCGCCCAGGGTGAGGCGCCGCTGCTGGACGTCGCCGACAACGTGAAGACCATGGCGCTGGTCGAAGCCGGCTACCGCTCGCTCGAAGAGCGGCGCGCGGTGCCGCTGGCCGAGTTCGGCGTCTGAGCCGCGCGCTTTCCCCGCATCCCACCCACAAACCATCGGAGACAACCCATGATCCAAGTCGGCATCTTCAGCGGCTACTTCCCCTACGCGCTCGAGGAGTCCGCGCGCCGCATCAAGGCGCAGGGCTTCAACACCGTGCAGCTCGACCTCGCGTTCAAGGACATCGACTTCTCCACGCCCGAGGCCATCACGCGCGAGAAGTGCCACCGCGTGCGCGACACCTTCCGCCGCCACGACCTGCCGATCAGCTGCATGTCGGCGTACACGAACATCGTTCACCCCGACGCCGGCGAGCGCAAGCGCCGCAACGACTACCTCAAGGCCACCTTGCGCCATGCGCGCGACTGCGGCACGCCCTACGTCATCAGCGAGACCGGCACCGTTAATCCCGACAGCGACTGGTCCTCGCATCCCGACAACAAGAGCGAGCGCGCCTACGCCGACTGCGTGAAGGTGGTGCGCGAGCTCGCGCAGGAGGCGCACGACCACGGCGCGGTGTTCCTGGTCGAGACCTACGTCAACAACATCATCGGTTCGGTCGAGGAGACGCTGCGCCTGTTCGCCGACGTCAACCATCCGGGCCTGGGCCTGCTGATGGACCCGACCAACTACTTCGAGACCCACAACATCGACCGCATGGACCAGGTGCTCAACCAGATGTTCGACGCGCTCGGCGACAAGGTCCGCATCGCGCATGCCAAGGACGTGAAGCGCGCCGCGGGCGACGACAAGAGCGAGAAGTTCGCCGACATCGACGCCTCCGAAGCGCACCAGTTCCGCGGCGTGGGCGAGATCGAACTGCCGGCGCCGGGCCTGGGCGCGCTGAACTACGACCTCTACCTCAAGCGGCTCGCGCAGCACCATCCCAACATCCCGATCATCATCGAGCACCTCGACGAATCGGACGTACCGCGCGCCAAGCGCTTCCTCGACGACAAGCTGCTGGAGGCCGGCGCGTGATCCAGCTCCACGGCCGCCACTGGACCCGGCGCGAGTTGCGCGAACACGCGGGCACGCTCGCGCAGTTCGCGGGCGTGCGACTGGTGACGCTGGGCGACGGCGTGGAACGCGGCATCCGCTGCCTCGAGTTCCGCACCGGCACCGGCTTCGCGTTCCAGGTGCTGGTCGACCGCGCGATGGACGTGGGCGCCTGCGAATACCGAGGCGCGGCCATCGGCTGGCAATCGCCCACGGGCTTCCGGCATCCGGGGCTGCACGAGAACGCCGACGAGGGCGGCCTCGGCTGGCTGCGCTCCTTCTCGGGCCTGCTCGTGACCTGCGGCCTCGACCACACGCTGTTCATGGACAGCGACCCGGCCGGCCACTACCACTACACGCCGCGCAAGACCGTCGACAGCGGCCTGCACGGCCGCATCGCGAACATTCCCCGCGCGGCTCACCGGCTACGGCGAGCGCTGGGAGGGCGACGACTGCATCCTCTGGTGCGAGGGCGTGGTGCAGCAGTCGGCCGTGTTCGGCGAGGACCTGCACCTGGTGCGGCGCATCGAGGCGCGCGTGGGCGATCACGGCTTCACGCTGCACGACCGCGTGGTCAACCACGGCTTCTACCGCACGCCGCACATGTTCTGCTACCACATCAACGCCGGCCATCCGGTGCTCGACGAGGGCAGCCGCTACATCGCGCCGATCCGCCACACGCCCTGGGCCGCGCATGCTGATGCATTGCGCAAGCAATCGGTGGGCTACCGCACGCAGCCCGGACCGCAGGCGGACTTCCACGAGCAGGTCTACGAGCACGCGATGGCGGCCGATGCGCAAGGGCGCATCCCGGTCGCGCTGGTCAACGAGGGCTTCGACGGCGGCCGTGGCATCGGCCTCGCGGTCGAGGTCAACCGCGACGAGTTCCCGTGCCAGTTCCAGTGGCAGAACTACCAGCGCGGCCAGTACGCGATGGGCATCGAGCCGAGCACCAACCACGTGCTGGGCAAGCCCTTCGCGCGCGAGCGCGGCGAGCTGATCTGGCTCGAGCACGGCGACGAGCGCCGCTACACCACGCGCTTCTCGGTGCTCGACGGGCGCGGCGAGATCGCGGCCTTCGAGGAGCGCGTGCGCGCCATCTGCGCGCAGCCCGCCGACGAGTACCCGGCCATCACCGGCCGCTGGGACTGAGGCGAGAAGAAGATGGGCGAGCCGGTGCGGACATCGCGGCAGGGCGTCTCGTTGCGCGGAATACTCGGCGACATGAAGACGAAGACATCGACGCCCTCCGCCGAGGCCCCCGGCCGCTCGCGCCTGGCCGACGTCGCGCGCGTGGCCGGCGTTTCGAAGGCCACGGCCGACCGCGCGCTGCATGCGCGCAAGGGCGTGCGCTCGGCCACGGTGCAGCGCGTGGTGCGCGCGGCTGCCCAGCTGGGCTATCTGCCCGACGAGAGCCTGCACCAGGTGCTGCGTCCCCGGCCGATGGAGCTGATCTTCCTGCTGCCGGCCGGCACCAACCAGTTCATCCGCATGCTCGGCGACTACGTCGGCATCGTCGAGAAGCAGCTCGAGCCCTTCAACGTGCGCTGCCGCCGCGTCGAGATCGAGGGCTTCGATGCCGAGGTGCTCGCCGCGCGGCTGCTGCGCCATGGCCGGCAATGCGACGGCATCGCCTTCGTGCCGCTCGAGCATCCGGCGGTGCGCGAGGCCGTCGCCACGCTGGCCGACCAGGGCGTGCACCTGCTCACGCTGCTGTCGGACCTGCCGGGCTCGCGGCGCGCCGCCTATGTGGGCATCGACAACCATGCGGCCGGCCGCACCGCGGGCTATCTCATGGGCCGCATGCTCGACCGCAAGTCGGGCAAGGTCGGCCTGATCGCGGGCAGCCTCAGCTACCGCGGCCACGAGGAGCGCGAGGTCGGCTTCCTGCAGGTGCTGGCCGAGCAGTTCCCCGGGCTGCGCGTGGTGGGCCTGCGCGAAGGCCACGACGACGTGGCGCAGAACTACCGCCAGGCGCGCACCCTGCTGCGCCAGCATGCCGACCTGGTGGCGCTCTACAACATCGGCGGCGCCTCCGAAGGCATCGGCCGCGCGCTCAAGGAGGCGGGCCTCGACCGCAAGGTGGTCTTCATCGGCCACGAGATCACGCCCGACACCCGCGCCATGCTGATCGACGGCACGCTCGACGCGGCCATCAACCAGAACCCGCAGACCGAGGTGATGAACTGCGTGCGCATCTTCGCCAACCTGCGCGCGGGCCGCGATGCGCTCGCGGGCGTGGAGCCGGTGCGCGCCGGCATCGCGGTGCGCGAGAACCTGCCCTGATCCCTCCTTTCCTCACACGACTTCAAAAGACACGACACGACCATGGACATGACAGGCAAGAAGGTGCTGGTGACCGGCGCCGCCGGCGGACTCGGCACCAGCATCTGCTGGGCTTTCGCGCGCGCGGGCGCGCAGGTGCTGGCGCTGGACATCGATCCGGCCAAGGGCGAGCGGCTGGTCGCAGCCGGGGAGGGCGAGGGCGCCGAGGTGCGTGCGCGGCTGCGCTTCGTGCCCGGCGACCTCGCCGACCTCGGCGCGCTCGCGGCGCAGCTGGCCGCGCTGTTCGAGGCCCAGGGCGGCATCGACGTGCTGATCAACAACGCCGCGATTTATCCCTCGCGCAGCATCGAGGAGTTCAGCATCGAGGAGCATCGCCGCGTGCAGGGCGTGAACGTCGACGCGGCGCTGGTCTGCGTGCAGGCCGCGCTGCCGCACATGAAGCGCCAGCGCTTCGGCCGCATCGTCAACGTCGTCAGCATCACCATGTACGGCGGCTGGCCGCTGCTGCTGCCCTACGTCACCTCCAAGGGGGCGCTGCTGGGCATGACGCGCGCGATGGCGCGCGAGCTCGGGCCGCACGGCATCACGGTCAACGCGGTGTCGCCGGGCGCCTTTCCGACCGATGCCGAGAAGATCCATCCCGACCCCGAGGGCTACGAGCGCTTCGTGCTCGAGCACCAGTCGGTCAAGCGCCGCGGTGCGCCCGAGGACATCGCGAACGCGATGCTGTTCTTCGCGGCCGAGGGCAGCGGTTTCGTCACCGGCCAGACGCTCAACGTCGACGGCGGCTGGGTGATGCAGTAGCCGCCGAAGCCCCCGCCTTTCCACTCGACATCTCGACCACCAGCTAGGGAAATCCCGTGATCGCAGCCACGGGCTGCAACGCTAAAGTCGTATTTGTTAGCGCTAACAGTTAGCGCTAATAATCTCGCCAACAGCAGTGCGACGGCTTCGGCCGGACGCCTCGAATCCCACGGCAGGGCCTGCCGTCATCGGAGACAGACACACATGAAGCAACGCCTTTTCACCGGCCGCCGCGCGGCCCTCGCCGCGATCGCCATCGTTCCGGCCCTGCAGCTGTTCGCCGCGGGCAGCGCCCAGGCGCAGGCCGCCGGCAAGCAGGTCGTGACCTTCGCCGCATCGAGCTTCGCCGAGCCCGGCCGCGGCGAGAAGATGCGCGCCTGGATCGGCAAGTTCAACCAGAGCCAGGACAAGGTCGAGATCCAGCCGGTCACGATCCCGTTCTCGTCCTTTGCGAGCACCGTCTTCACGCAGATGGGCGGCAATGCCGGCCCCGACCTCGTGCGCTTCGACCTGCCCGAGTTCTATGCCGCGGTCGATGCCAAGCGCCTCGTGCCCATCGACGACGTGATCGCCGACGGCGCCTTCCCGCTCACGGGGCCCGACAAGTACATGAAGATCGGCGGCAAGCGCTACGGCGTGGTGTTCGAGGTCAGCAACTACGCGATGGTCTACAACAAGGCGCTGCTCAAGGGCACGCCGCCTGCGAACTTCGACGAGTTCCTGGCCGCCGCCAAGGCCGCGACCGCCGCCGGCAACTACGGCTACGCCTACCGCGCCACCATGGCCGAGCGCGGCGGCTTCTGGTATGACCTCTGCAACTACGTCTACGGCTTCGGCGGCCGCTGGTCCGACGAGCAGGGCAACCCGACCATCAACAGCGCCAAGGTGATCGAGGGCGTGGCGGCCTACAAGAAGGTCTACGACGCCGGCGCGATCCCCAAGGGGGCCGACGCCGCCACCTACCGGCGCATGTTCGCCGAGGGCAAGATCGCGATGCAGGTCGACAACGGCGGCGTGGCCGCCAACCTCGCGACCCAGGCCAAGGGCTTCGAGTTCGGTGCCGCGCCCTCGCCGTTCCCCACCAAGGCGCAGGGCATGATCCTGGCGCCGATCAGCATCAACGCCAACAGCAAGAACAAGGCCGCGGCCGGTGCCTTCCTGCAATGGATGCTGACGCCCGAGGCGCAGCGCGAGCTGCAGCTGATCCACGGCGCCTCGAGCGTCGCGATCGCCGTGCCGCGCTCGGCCGAGGAGGTCGCCAAGTGGCCCTGGATCTCGGTCTACGACCAGCAGACCGCCAACAGCGTGCCCGCGCTGCCGCAGGGCCTCGAGGTCAAGGCGCCCGAGATCCAGCAGATCGTGATCGAGCAGGTCATCAAGGTGCTGCAAGGTGGCGTCGATCCCGCCAAGGCGATGAACGACGCGCAGCAGACCGTGCTGAGCCGCGTGCTCAAGCGCTGAACCCGCGCCACATCCCGTGACGATGAACGCCACGCTGTCCTCCGCCGCCGCGGTGGCCCGCCGCGAGGGTGCGCGCCGCCGCGCGCGCCTCGACGGCCACCCGCTCGCGCCCTATGCGCTGGTGCTGCCGGCCACGCTCTACCTGCTCGTGTTCCAGGGCTATCCGCTGTTGCGCGAACTGGTGCTGAGCTTCACCTCGACCTCGCTGCTCGCGGCTTCGCAGGGCGAATGGGTCGGGCTGCAGAACTACGCCGACCTCTGGAACGATCCCGACTTCCACCGCGTGATCTTCACCACGCTGCTCTACACCGTGGCCTGCGTGGCCTCGGCGATCGGGCTGGGCCTGGCCTCGGCGCTGCTGCTCGACGCGCCGTTCCGCGGCCGCGGCATCGCGCGCGCCGCCGTCACCATCCCGTGGGCCGCGCCGCCGGTCGCGGTGGCGCTGATCTTCATCTGGATCTACAACGCCCAGTACGGCGTGTTCGGCCACACGCTGCGTTTCTTCGGCATCGCCGCGGGCAGCGAGAACTGGCTCGACAGCATGCAGCACGCCATGCCCGCGGTGCTGATCACGACCATCTGGCAGATCTTCCCGTTCGCCTCGGTGGTGCTGCTGGCGGCGCTGCAGGGCGTGCCTTCCGAGTTGCGCGAGGCGGCCGTGATGGACGGCGCCGACCGGCTCAGCGTGTTCAAGGCCGTGGTGTGGCCCACCATCCGGCCCTCGGTCGCGCTGCTGGCGCTGTTCTCCACCATCTGGTCGCTGCGCCGCTTCGACCTGATCTGGCTGCTCACGCAGGGCGGGCCGGTGGGCGCCACCAACACGCTGGTGATCGACCTCTACCGGCGCGCCTTCGTCAACCACCACCTGGGCCAGGCCGCGGCCGTCGGCATGGTGGGCGTGGCGATCGCGCTGGCCGTGACGCTGGTGTACTTCCGCTACACCGCGCGCGCCGAACGCGAAGGAGAGCGCTGATGCACGCCGCCATGAGCCGACAGGCGCTGCGCATGCTCGCGGTGCTGGTGCTGCTGGGCGCCGCGGCCTTCCCCATCTACTGGATGCTGGTGACCTCGCTCACGCCCACCGAGGCGCTGTTCGCCGACCGGCCGCAGCTGCTGCCGTCGCTGGGGCAGCTGCCGGTGTATGCGAGCGTGTTCGCCATCAAGCCGGTGGCGAGCTGGCTCTTCAACAGCGCCTGCGTCGCGATCGGTACCACGGTGCTGAGCATCGCGCTGGCGGTGTTCCCGGCCTATGCGCTGTCGCGCTTCCGCTTCGGCGGCAAGGGCGCGATCGGCTTCGGGCTGTTCGCCACCCAGATGCTGCCCGAGGCGATGCTGGTGGTGCCGCTGTACGCGATCTTCGCGCAGATGCAGCTGCTCAACACCCTGAGCGGCCTGATCCTCGCGAACACCGCGTTCACCGTGCCGGTGATCACCTGGATCCTCAAGGGCGCCATCGACGGCGTGCCGATCGAGGTCGAGGAGGCCGCGCGGGTGGACGGCTGCTCGCGCATCGGCATCGTGCTGGGCGTGGTGGTGCCGCTGATCGCGCCCACGCTGGCCGCGGCCGCGGTGATCTCCTTCTTCCATGGCTGGAACGAGTACGTGTTCGCGCAGACGCTGATCACCGAGGAGCGTCTGCACACGGCCTCCGTCGGCCTGGCCGGCTTCATCGGCGAGCTCAGCACGCCGCTCGATGCCGTGATGGCGGTGGGCGTGATGTACACGCTGCCGGCCGTCATCTTCTACCTGATCGTGCAGCGCCACGTCGTCTCCGGCATGACCGCCGGCAGCGTCAAGGGCTGACCCCGAACCATCGAACCGAACACACAGCCATGGCTTCCATCAAGCTCCAGGACATCACCAAGAACTTCGCCGACAAGCATGTCGTCAAGGGCGTGTCGATCGACGTGCCCGACGGCGAATTCCTCGTGCTGCTCGGCCCCTCCGGTTGCGGCAAGTCGACCCTGCTGCGCATGCTCGCCGGGCTCGAGAGCATCAGCGGCGGCGAGATCCACATCAACGAGCGCCGCGTCGACGAGCTGCCGCCGACCGAACGCGACATCGCCTTCGTGTTCCAGTCCTATGCGCTCTATCCGCACATGACGGTGCGGCGCAACATCGCCTTTCCGTTGATCATGCGGCAGCACCGCTGGTGGTTCCACATCCCGCTGCTCGGCGGCATGGCCAAGCGGCGCATCGAGCGCTCGCCGGCCGTCTCGCAGCTGGTGGAGCGCACCGCGCGCACGCTGGCGCTGACCGACTGGCTCGACAAGTACCCACGCACGCTCTCGGGCGGCCAGCGCCAGCGCGTGGCGCTCGGCCGCGCGATGGTGCGCGAGCCGCAGGTGTTCCTGATGGACGAGCCGCTGTCGAACCTCGACGCCAAGCTGCGCACCACCATGCGCGCCGAGATCTCGAAGCTGCACCAGCGCGTGGGCGGCACCTTCGTCTACGTCACGCACGACCAGGTCGAGGCGATGACCATGGGCACGCGCATCGCGCTGCTCAAGGACGGCGTGGTGCAGCAGTTCGGCAGCCCGCGCGAGATCTACGAGGCGCCGGCCAACCTCTACGTGGCGCGCTTCATCGGCACGCCGCCGATGAACCTGCTGCAGGCCACGGTGAACGCCGACGGCAGTGCGCTCGCGCTCGGCGCCGAGGCCACGATGCCGCTGCCCGCGCACCTGCGCGGCCTGGCCGCGCCCGGCGCCGCCGTGGTGCTCGGCCTGCGACCGAACGCGCTGACGGTGGCGCGCGGCGGCCAGGGCCTGGCCGGGCGCATCGCGCTGGTCGAGCATGTCGGCGCCGAGTCGCTGGTGGCGGTCGCGCTCACCGACGCCCGCACGCTGCACGACGAGGAAGGCGCCGCGAACGCCGACCTGATGGTCACGGTGCCGGGCTACACCGACCTCGCCAACGGCGACCCGGTCGCGGTCGGTTTCGATGCCACGCAGGCCGTGCTGTTCGACGCCGCCACCGGCCGCAACCTCGCCGCCGCGCCGCGCACGCACTGAATTCTTCCCACCCCTCATCGCCAACACACTCCATGAACAAATCCTCCGCCATCCTCGAGGGCTTCCGCGTCCTCGACTGCTCCATCGCCATGGCCGGCCCCTTCGCGGCCCAGCGCCTGGGCGACCTGGGCGCCGACGTCATCAAGGTCGAGCCGGTCGCCGGCGAATGGCAGCGCCACGTCTCGGCCGGCGGCGCGCGCGGCAACCGCATCAACGTCTCCTTCCTCTCGCTCAACCGCAACAAGCGCAGCCTCGCGGTCGACCTCAAGAGCGACGAGGGCCGCGACGCGCTCTACGAGCTGGTGCGCGGCTCCGACGTGTTCCTGCAGAACTACCGCCCCGGCGTGGCCGAGCGCCTGGGCGTGGACTACGCCACGCTCTCGAAGATCAACCCGCGGCTGGTCTATGTCTCGATGTCGGGCTACGGGGAAGACGGCCCCTACAAGCTCTGGCCCGGGCAGGACCTGCTGCTGCAGGCGATGAGCGGCGCCATGCTCTCCACCGGCCGCGCCGGCGAGCCGCCGTCGCCCGCGGGCCAGTACCTGGTCGACGCCATCACGGCCTCGACCGCCTTCGAGGCCGTGATCGCCGCGCTGCTGCACCGCGAGCGCACCGGCGAGGGCCAGTTGGTGCAGGTCAACATGCTCGATGCCATCGTCGCGCTGCAGATGCAGGAGCTGTCGGTGTTCAGCGTGGCCGGCAAGCCGCAGGAGCGCACGGCCGAGCCCCATGCCCACGTCTACATCCGCGCGCCCTACGGCGTGTTCGCCACGCAGGACGGCTTCCTCGCGCTGGCCTTCCCGAAGATGGCGGCGCTCGCGCAGGCCATCGACGCGCCGGTGCTGGCCGACTTCGACGACGAGCGCGACACCTTCGCGCGGCGCGACGAGATCTTCTCGATCACGCGCGAGAAGCTGCGCCACCGCAGCACCGCCGAGTGGCTCGCGGTGTTCCGCGCGGCCGACATCTGGGCCGGCCCGGTGTACGGCTATGCCGACGTCATGAACGATCCGCAGATCGTCCACAACGGCACCTTCGTCGAGTACGAGCATCCGACCGAGGGCAAGGTGAAGACGCCGGGCTTCCCGATCAAGTTCACGCGCACACCCTCGAGCGTGCGCCGCGGCGCGCCGCTGGCGGGCCAGCACACGCGCGAGATCCTCGGCGAGCTGGGCTGGAGCACCGAGCGCATCGACGGCCTGCTCGCGGCCAAGGTGATCGGGGAAGAGACGCTGTGAGCGGCGCGCCGATCAAGGGCCTGACCTGGGACCATCCGCGCGGCTACGTCGCGCTCGAGCGCGCGGCCGAGCGCGCGCGCGCCGAGGGCCTCGACCTGCACTGGGAGCGCCAGCCGCTCGAGGGCTTCGAGTCGCATCCGATCGAGGACCTGGCCGAGCGCTACGACCTGATCGTGCTCGACCATCCGCACATCGGCGACGCGGTGGCCGGCGACTGCCTGCAGCCGCTCGAGTCGCTGTTCACGGCCGACGAGCTCGCGCGCTGGCGCGCGCAGAGCATCGGCCGTTCGTTCGACAGCTACCGCTATGCCGGCGCGCACTGGGCGCTGCCGCTCGATGCCGCCACGCAGGTGGCGGTGGCGCGCACCGACCGGCTCGAGGGCGCGCTGCCGAGCAGCTGGACCGAGGTGCTCGCGCTCGCCGCGCGCCAGCCGGTGTGCCTGTCGCTGGCCGGCCCGCATGCGGCGCTCTCGCTGTTCAGCATGGCGGCCGCGCACGGCGACGCGCCCACGGGCAGCGAGCCCGGCCGGCTGTTCAGGGGCCAAGGTGCCACCACGGCCTGGGAACTGCTGTCGGAGCTGCATGCGCTGGCATTCCGCGGCTGGGCCGGGCTCAACCCGATCGGCATCCTCGATGCGATGTCGCGCGATGCGCAGGCCGTGTACTGCCCGCTGGTCTACGGCTACGTCAACTACGCGGTGGCCGGGGCCGGCACGCGGCCGCTGCACTTCGCCGACGTGCCCGCGGGCTCGCACGGCCTCGGCTCGACGCTCGGCGGCACCGGCCTCGCGGTGAGCCGGCGCGCGACGGTCAGCGATGCGCTGCGCGCCCACCTCGTCGCGCTGATGAGCCCGGCGATGCAGGAGGACTTCATTCCCTTCGCCGACGGCCAGCCGAGCGCGCGCAGCGCGTGGAGCCATGCGCGCGTCAACGTCGCCTGGAACGGCTTCTTCGCGCAGACCGAGGCCACGCTCGAGGCCGCGATCGTGCGGCCGCGCCATCCGGGCTACATCCCGTTCCAGACCGCGGCCTCGGCGCTGGTGCGCGAGATGCTCGCCGACCGGCTCGCGGCCCCGGCCGCGCTCGAGCGGCTGCAGTCGCTCTACCAGGCCCACCGGCCCGCGGGCAGCGAAGTCTGAGTCCGTCTTCCCTCTTTGAGTCCACCTCCGCCATGAACCACATCCTCTTCGAGGTCCGCGACCAGGTCGCGACCCTGATCCTCAACCGTCCCGAGAAGCTCAACGCCGTCACGCCCGAGATGGCCGATGCGCTGGTCGCCCACGTGAAGGACTGCAACGCGCGCGCCGACGTGCGCGCCGTCGTCATCACGGGCGCCGGCGAGAAGGCCTTCTGCGCCGGCAGCGACATCGCCGAGCTCGACGGCTACGACACGCCCTGGACCTTCCGTAACCGGCCCGACTACTGCGACGCGATCCGCGCGCTGCGCAAGCCCGTGGTCTGCGCCATCAACGGCTATGCGCTCGGCGGCGGCCTCGAGACCGCCATGTCGTGCGATATCCGCATCGCGGCCGAGCATGCACGCTTCGGCGCGCCCGAGGTCAAGCTCGGCTGGATCGGCGGCGGCGGCATGTCGTACATGCTCGCGCACAGCATCGGCGCCTCGAACACCGCGCTGATGCTGATGGGCGGCGACCCCGTCAGCGCGCAGCAGGCGCTGCAGTGGGGCCTGGTGAGCGAACTGGTGCCGGCCGCCGAGCTGCTGGCGCGCGCGCAGGCCATTGCCGCCACCATCGCGAGCCGCCCGCCGATCGCGGTCGAGACCGCCAAGGCCAACCTGCGCGCCGCCTATGCGATGCCGCTGGAGACCGCGATCCAGTACGAACGCGACCTGCAGACCGTGTGCTTCGCCACCGAGGACGCGAAGGAAGGCCGCGCGGCCTTCAAGGCACGCCGTCCGGCCGTGTTCGAGGGGCGCTGAGATGCAGGCGATCCCCGACATGGTCGATGCCGCGGCCACGCTGCCCATCGATGCGGAGAAAGCGCTGCTCGTGGGCCGCGCCTGGCTTCCGGGCGGGACCGGCGAGCTGGGCGGCCCGACGCTGGTGACGGTGCGCGCAGGCCAGCTGATCGACATCGGCACGCTCGCGCCCACGGTCTCGGCGCTGCTCGAGCGCGAGGACGCGGCCGCCGCCGTGCGCGATGCCGAGGGCGTGCCCCTCGGCACGCTGGCCGAATGGCTCGCGAGCACCGCCGCGCACGGCCCCGACCCCGCGCAGCGCCATCTGCTCGCGCCCAACGACCTGCAGGTGGTGAAGGCGGCCGGCGTGACCTTCGCGGCCAGCATGGTCGAGCGCGTGATCGAGGAGCAGGCGCGCGGCGACGCGAGCCGCGCCGAGGCGGTGCGCCGCCAGGTGGTGGCCGTGGTCGGCGACGACCTCTCGGGCATCGTGCCGGGCTCGCCCGAGGCGATGCAGCTCAAGCAGGTGCTGCTCGCGCAGGGCCTGTGGTCGCAGTACCTCGAGGTCGGCATCGGGCCCGACGCCGAGGTCTTCACCAAGGCCGCGCCGCTGGCCTCGGTGGGCACCGGCGTGCAGGTGGGCCTGCATCCGGGCTCGACCTGGAACAACCCCGAGCCCGAGGTCGTGCTGGCCGTCGACAGCCGCGGCCGGACCGTCGGTGCCGCGCTCGGCAACGACGTCAACCTGCGCGACTTCGAAGGCCGCAGCGCGCTGCTGCTGGGCAAGGCCAAGGACAACAACGCCTCGTGCGCCATCGGCCCGTTCATCCGCCTGTTCGACGCCCACTACGGCATCGACGACCTGCGCGCCACCGTGGTCGAGCTGCGCGTGGAGGGCGAGGACGGCTTCGTGCTCGAGGGCTCGAGCTCGATGGCGCAGATCAGCCGCGATCCGCTCGAGCTGGTGCGCCACGCCATGGGCGCGCACCACCAGTACCCCGACGGCATCCTGCTGTTCTGCGGCACCATGTTCGCGCCGATCCAGGACCGTGACGCGCCCGGCGCCGGCTTCACCCACCACGAGGGCGACCGCGTGGCGATCCGCGCCGAGCGGCTGGGCACGCTGTTCAACCGCGTCGGCCGCAGCGACCGCATTGCGCCATGGACCTTCGGCATCGGCGCGCTGATGCGCAACCTCGCCGCGCGCGGGCGGCTTTGAGCGCGGCGGTGGCCGGGCGCGCTTGGCGGCAGAATCCGGGCCACCCATGACAGAACCCGAAAAAAGACAGGGCCGCCGCCGCTTCGGCACCAACTCCGTCACCATGGCCGACGTGGCCCAGGTGGCGGGCGTGTCGGCACAGACCGTGTCGCGCGTGCTGCGCGACCCCGAGGGCTGCACGCCGCAGACGCGCGAGCGCGTGGAGGCGGCGATCCGCAGCACCCGCTACGTGCAGAACCTCGCGGCCAGCCACCTGGCCTCGAACCGCAGCATGACGGTGGCCGCCGTGATCCCGCAGATCGCGGCCTCGGTCTTCGCCGAGACGCTGCAGGGCCTGTCGAACGTGCTGCTGCAGGCCGGCTACCAGGTGATCATCGGCCACACCGACTACAGCCACGAGCGCGAGGAGGCCGTGGTGCGCAGCCTGCTGGGCCGCCGCCCCGACGCCTTCTTCCTCGTCGGTACGCGCCACACCGACGCGGTGCGCGAGATGCTCGCGCGCGCCGCCATTCCCGTGGTCGAGAGCTGGGCCTGGACGCGCAAGCCGATCGACCAGCTCGTCGGCTTCTCGAACCAGGAGGCGCTGGCCGCGGCCGTGGCCTATGCGCAGCGCCGCGGCTACCGCCATCCCACCTTCGTGGGCGCCCGCGCGCCCCGGCGACGACCGCGCGCGCGAGCGCCTGGACGGCTACACCACCGGCATGGCGCGCCACTATCCCGGCCAGGCGCCGCGCAGCCTGGTGGTGGAGAACCTGCCCTACACCATGGGCAGCGGCAGCACCCTGCTCGAGGCCGCGCGCGCGCGTTTCCCCGACAGCGACCTGCTGCTGTTCTCGAGCGACCTGCTGGCCTCGGGCGCGCTGCTGGCCTGCCAGCGGCTGGGCATCGCGGTGCCGAAGCAGCTCGCGATCATGGGCTTCGGCGACTACGAGATCGCGCGCGAGCTCAACCCCGGCCTCACGACCATCGCGGTGCCGACCGTGCGCATGGGCGAGGAGGCCGCGCGCATGCTGGTGCAGCGGCTGCGCAGCGAGACGCCGGCGGCGCGCAAGCGCGATCTGGGTTTCGAGCTGATCGAGCGCGGGAGCGCCTGAGCGCCTGAGCGCCTGAGCGCTGAAGCGGCGGCTAGCGCGGGCTCGGGGTCGCATCCACCAGCACGAAGGCCACCTTGGCCGGCTTGCCCGAACGGTTGGCCCAGGAATGCGCGGTGCCGCGCTGGATCAGCACGTCACCCTGCCGCATCACGGTTTCGCCCTGTTCCATGATGGCGACGACCTCGCCCTCGAGCACCAGGGCGTAGTCGACCGTGTCGGTCTGGTGCATGCCGGGATGCTGTCCTTGCTGCACGTCGCGGTGGGCATCGGGATACATCGAGCGGAAGGTGGCGTCCATGAGGCGGCGCAGCTCCTCGGGGTCCTGCGGCTCGGCCGGCCATTCGATGATCCGGAACACGGTGCCGCCGTGCGGCGGCAGCACGCCCTGGTGGCCGACGATCGAATCGGGAACGCCGAAATCGTCGCCCGGCTTCGTGCGCCAGAGGTTGGTGATCCGGTAGCCGGGGCGCTCCGGCACGGTCTTCTGCGCGGGCGACGCGCCATCGGCGGCGATGACGGAGCGTCCCTGCGGGTCGAAGCCCGTGACGATGCGGCGGATCGGTGGTGAAGCGTGCGACATGGTGGTTCAGTTCTTCTCGATCTTCAGTTCGGGAACCAGGGCGGCATTGGCCCGGTAGGTCTCTTCGATGCGCGCCTTGAAGGCCGGTGCGCCCAGGTAGCGGGGCACCTGGGACAGCATCCTCGCGCTGCCGACGAATCCGGCCGAGCCGGCGACCTGCTCGCACAGGCGCTCCAGCCGCGCGATCACCGGCGCGGGCGTGCCGCTCGGCACGAACAGGCCGTTGAGCCCCGGCGTGATGGCCGGCGGCCCGCCCAGCTCCGGGATCGCCGGAACCTCGGGATAGGCCGGATGCCGGCGGTCGGAGAGCACGGCCAGTACGCGCAGGTTCTTCCCGGCCAGCGAAGCGATCGCGGGCGCGCTGAAATCCACCGTGCCCGCGAGCGCATCGTTCAGCAGCGGAGCGTCGCCCCGGTAGGCCACGGCATTGAAGCGAAGGCCGAGCGAGCGCTCGACCGCGGCCATCGACAGGTGCGGCACGCTGCCCAGGCCCGCGTGGCCATAGGACAGGCCACCGGGCCTGGCGCGCGCTGCGTCGGCCAGTTCGGCGAAGGACCGGATCGGCGAGTTCTTCGGCACCGCGATGGCGAAGACGTTCTCGAACACCTGGCAGACCGGTTCGATCTGGCTGTTCCTGAAGGGCATCTTCGCGTTGAGGAAGGGCGAGTTGGTCATCGGCGAGGCGGGGGAGAAGGCGACGGTGTAGCCATCGGGGTTCGCCCGCGACAGGTAGGCGAAGCCGACGACGCCGCCCGCGCCCTCGCGCGTGCCCACGACCCAGGGCTGCGAGGTGTCCCGGGCCGCTTCGGCCGCGAAAGCCCTCGCCATGGCATCGACGGCGCCGCCGGCGGCATAGGGCACGACCACCTCGACCGCGCGCGAAGGGAAGTTCGGCGACTGGGCCCCGGCGGGGGCCCACGGCAGGGTGCAAAGGAGCGCCAGCAAGGCGGTGGAACGTCCGGATTTCATGCGTGATGACCTCGTGAAGTGAAGCGCGAAGAACGACACCGGCGTTCAGCCCGGCGTCACCACCCTGCCAGCGCAGTCGCCGAACCCGATCGGCACCGCGCCTTCGGCCACGCATCGCGCGCGCAGGACGACCTCGTCGCCGTCCTCGAGGTAGCGGCGGCTTTCGCCATTGGGCAGGGCCAGCGGTTGCGTTCCGCCCTGCGTGATCTCGAGCAGGCAGCCCAGCTCGCCGGGACGGGGGCCCGACACGGTGCCCGATCCGATCAGGTCGCCGGTCTCCGCCACGCAGCCATTGCTGGTCTGGTGGGTCAGCATCTGCGCGAGCGTCCAGTACTGGTCGCGAAAGCATGGCGAGGAGACGAGCACCGGCGCCTGACCGTCTTCGCGCATCCGCCGCGTCGAGAGCAGCACCTGCATGCGGATGTCGAGGCCGCCTTGCAGCTGGTCGCGCTCCGACAGCAGATAGGGCAGCACGGGACCCGCGTCGCAGGCGCGCGGCGCGGCCGGCGTGCGGAACGGCGCCAGCGCCTCGAGGCTCACGACCCAGGGCGACAGGGTGCTCAGCGTGCTCTTCGCGAGGAACGGCCCCAGCGGCCGTGACTCCCAGGCCTGCAGGTCGCGCGCGGACCAGTCGTTGAGCAGGCTCAGGCCGAAGAGGGCGTCCGCGGCCCGGTCGATCGAGAGCGGGCGGCCCAGTGCGTTGCCTTGGCCGACATAGGCGCCGATCTCGCACTCGAAGTCGACCTTGCCCGATGGCGCGTGGATGGGCAGCGCCTGTCCCGGCGGGACCTGCTGGCCCATCGGCCTGGGAAACGGGGTTCCGCTGATCGCCAGGCTCGATGCGCGGCCATGGTAGGCAACGGGCAGCGAATGGAAGTTGGACAGCAGCGGCTCGAGCGGCCGGCTCATGCGTCCGGTGTTCGTCGCGTGGTGGATCGAGGTGAAGAAGTCGGAGAAATTCCGCACCCGAACCGGCAGCCGCATCCGCGCGGACGATGCCGCCACCAGGCAGGCCGCGGTACGCGCGGTGTCCGCCGCGCCTTCGCGCAGCAGCCTGGACAGGGCAAGCCGGAGCGCCGACGCATCGGCCGCGGGCGCGGCCATCAGGGCAAGGAGCGAGTCCGCGCGGCAGGCCTCGGCCATCCTCGTGCCGAGTCCGTCGATCAGACCGGTGTTGGACAGTTGTCTTAGATCGAGCACCTGCTCCCCGATGGCCACGCCCAGGCGGGGACGCTCATTGTCGGCCGTCGAGAAGCAGCCGAACGGCAGGTTCTGCAAGGGGAAGTCGGTGTCTCCGGGCGCCGATCGCGCTACCCAGCTGCGCAGATCGGCGCGATGCGTTTCGTTGATGTCGTGCATGGTCCTTCCTGAATTGGTCAACTGTACTAATTCATAAAGAGCGGCACGCATGGGGCAAACCCTTGTGCGGACTGGGAGGGCCCGCCGCCGCGTCGGATAAAGTAGGACGGATGCCCGAAACACCCTGGAGACGAGCCGATGAGCCGCAGTGACGCGCCCGAGAAGATCCTCAATGCGGCGGAGGAACTGTTCGCCGCCAAGGGCTACCACGGCGTCTCCCTGCGGCAGATCGCCGATGCCGCGGGCATCGTGGTCTCGCTGGTGCAGTACCACTACAAGACGAAGGAAGACCTGTTCGGCGCCGTGCTCGGCCGGCGCATCTCGGTGATCAATCACGAGCGGCTCGCGCGGCTCGATCGGCTCGAGCATCCGGAGTCCGGCGCGGCGAAGCCCTCGCTCGAGGACGTGCTGCGTGCCTTCGTCGAACCGACGGTGCTGTTCTCGCGGGACACGGCGCGCGGCGGTCCCCAGTACGCGCAGCTGATCGGGCAGATCATCAACGACCCGCAGCCTCATGCGCGGCAGGCGTCGCGCGAGTATGCGGACCCGATCGCGCGGCAGACGATCCGGGTGCTCGCGACCGTGCTGCCCGAGATGGATCCCCACACGCTCGCGTGGTGCTACCTGTTCGCGGTCGGCTCGATGGTCGCCGCGATCTCGCCGACGGGGCGCATCCGGACCCTCGCGAAGGAGCGGCCCGACAGCCCCGACACGCACTACATCATCGAGCGGCTCGCGAAGTTCCTGCGGGGCGGGTTCGAGGCCGTGAGGGACGACCGGTCGCTGCGCTGAGCGGCGCCGGCACCATGAAAAAAAGCGGGCCGTCGCCGGCCCGCTCTTCTTCGTCGAGTCCGCGGCGCAAGCCGCGGTGTTCGATCAGCCCAGCAGGCCGTGCAGGATGTTGGCGACCGGGGTCACCACGTTGCCCACCGTGTGTTCGACCTGGCTGGTGATCGGGGTCACCACGTCGGTGACCACCGAGCCCACCGAGTGATCGACGTTCTCGACCACGTTGGACACGGTCTCGACCACCGGCGCCGCCGCCGCGGTCGCGCCGGCCAGGATGTCGGTCACCGGAGCCAGGGCACCGGAACCGGCGCTGGTCAGGGTGTCCACCACCGGAGCGAGGGTGTCGCTCAGGCCGCTGGCGATCTCGGTCACCGGCTGCAGGATGTTGGCCACCGGGCCGTCGCCACCCAGCGCGCCGAGCAGGCTGCCGACGAGGCCGTCGTTGCCGAGCAGGCCGCCCACCAGGCCGTCGTTGCCCAGGAGGTTGCCGACCAGGCCATCGTTGCCGAGCAGGCCACCGACGAGGCCGTCGCTGCCGAGCAGCCCACCGACCAGGCCGCCTTCGCCGCCGCCGAGCACGCCACCCAGCAGGCCGTCATCGCCCAGCACGCCGCCGAGCAGACCGCCGTCACCGCCGAGCACGCCGCCCAGCAGGCCGTCATCGCCCAGCACGCCGCCGAGCAGGCCGCCGTCACCGCCGAGCACGCCGCCCAGCAGGCCGTCGTCGCCCAGGATGCCGCCGAGCAGGCCACCTTCGCCGCCGAGCACGCCACCCAGCAGGCCATCGTCGCCCAGGATGCCGCCGAGCAGGCCGCCTTCGCCGCCGAGTACGCCGCCCACGAGGCCATCGTCGCCCAGGATGCCGCCGAGCAGACCGCCTTCGCCACCGAGCACGCCGCCCACGAGGCCGTCGTCACCCAGGATGCCGCCGAGCAGGCCGCCTTCGCCACCGAGCACGCCGCCCAGCAGGCCGTCGTCGCCCAGGATGCTGCCGAGCAGGCCGCCTTCGCCGCCGCCGAGCACGCCGCCCAGAAGGCCATCGTCACCCAGGAGGCCGCCGCTGCCGAACAGGAAGCCGCCGTTGCCGCCGAGCGCACCGCCGAGCAGGCCGTCGTCGCCGAGGAGGCCGCCGAGCAGACCGCCTTCGCCACCCAACAGACCGCCGAACAGGCCGCCGCCGGCAGGCGCATCGGCCGCGACCATCAGGCTGGCCGAGGCGCCGGCATCGGCACCACCACCGAGCAGGCCACCCAGCAGACCGCCGAGAAGGCCGTCGTCGCCGAGGACGCCGCCAAGCAGGCCGCCTTCGCCACCGAGGACGCCGCCCAGGAGGCCATCGTCACCGAGGATGCCGCCGAGCAGGCCGTCATCGCCGAGCACGCCACCCAGGAGGCCGCCGTCGCCGCCGAGCACACCGCCCAGCAGGCCGTCGTCTCCAAGGACACCGCCCAGAAGGCCACCGTCGCCGCCGAGCAGACCACCCAGCAGGCCGTCGTCACCAAGGACACCACCCAGGAGGCCGCCGTCGCCACCCAGCAGACCGCCGAGGAGGCCGTCATCGCCAAGGACGCCGCCGAGCAGGCCGCCGTCGCCGCCAAGCAAACCGCCCAGCAGGCCGTCGTCACCCAGCACGCCGCCCAGAAGACCACCGTCACCGCCGAGCAGACCGCCCAGCAGGCCGTCATCACCCAGCACGCCACCGAGGAGACCACCGTCGCCGCCGAGCAGACCGCCCAGCAGACCGTCGTCACCCAGCACGCCACCGAGGAGGCCGCCGTCGCCGCCAAGCAGACCGCCCAGCAGACCGTCGTCGCCCAAGACACCGCCGAGCAGACCACCGTCGCCGCCGAGCACGCCGCCCAGCAGGCCGTCGTCACCCAGCACGCCACCCAGCAGGCCATCGCCGCCGATCAGATTCGCCACGCCATCGGTCAGGAAGTCGACCTGCGTGCCCACCGCGCCCAGCAGCGCGTCGGTGGTTCCCGCCCCCAGCAGCTGGTCGGTCAGCGGGCTCAGCAGGCCGCCCACGCCGTCGGTGACCTGACCCACGAGGTCGTCCACCGGATCCAGCACGTTCGGGTCGTTCGGCGTGAAGCTGTCGCCGAGCACCGGGCCCAGCAGGCCGCTCACGGTGTCGGTCAGGCTGTCGGTCAGGCCGACCACCGGAGCGAGCACGTCGCCCAGGCCGAGCTCGCCGAGCAGGCCGTCGTTGAGGCCTTCGACCAGGCCACCGACGATGCTGTCGGTCGGGTCGAGCAGTTGCGCACCCGTGCCGCCGCCGCCGCCGCCGATGCCGTCGAGCAGGCCGCCCAGCAAGCCACCGACCAGTCCGTCTTCGCCGAGCAGGCCGCCCACGAGGCCGTCGCCACCCAGCAGGCCGCCGACCAGGCCGTCGTCGCCGAGCAGGCTCGGGACCAGACCGTCTTCGCCGAGCACGCCGCCGAGGATGCCGCCTTCGCCGAGCAGGCCACCCACCAGGCCATCGTCGCCCAGCAGGCCACCGACCAGGCCGTCGTCGCCGAGCAGACCGCCCACGAGGCCGTCGCCGCCGATCAGGCCACCGAGCAGTCCGTCGTCGGCCAGCACGCCGCCGAGCAGGCCGTCGTCACCGAGCAGGCCGCCGACCAAGCCCTCATCGCCCAGCAGGCCACCGAGCAGACCATCGTCGCTCAGCAGGCCGCCCAGGGGACCGCCGGCACCGAGGATGCCGTCTTCGCCGAGCACGCCACCCAGCAGTCCGTCCTCGCCGAGCAGACCGCCGACGAGGCCGTCGTCACCGAGCACGCCGCCGAGCAGGCCGTCTTCACCGCCGAGCAGGCCACCGAGCGGGCCGTCGGCCAGCAGGTTGCCGACCACGCCATCCGGGCCCAGCAGGCTGCCGACCAGACCATCGGGTCCGAGCAGGCCGCCGCTCAGGCCCTCGCTGCCGAGCAGGTTGCCCAGCAGGCCGTCGTCGCCGAGCAGGCCGCCCACGAGACCGTCTTCACCGAGCAGGCCGCCGATGGCGCCGTCGTCGCCCAGCAGGCCACCGAGCAGGCCGTCTTCGCCGAGCGCCGGGCCCAGCAGGCCGCCGAGCAGGCCGTCCTCGCCGCCCAGGCCGCCGAGCAGGCCACCGTCACCGAGCAGGGTGTCGAGCAGGCTGCCGACCGCGGTGCCTTCGCCGATCACGCCGCCGAGCAGGCCGTCGTCGCCCAGCAGGCCGCCGACCAGACCGTCCTCGCCGAGCAGGCCGCCCAGCAGGCTGTGTTCGCCGAGCAGGCCGTCGAGCACCTGGCCGACCACGCCGTCGTCGCCCAGCAGGCCATCGACCAGGCCATCGACGCCCAGGCCGGTGGTCACGCCGCCCAGCAGGCCGTCGCTGCCCAGCACGTTCTCGAGGATGTTGTTCAGTGCGTCGGTCAGGTAATCGACCTGGGCGTTGACCGTGTCGATGATCGCGCCGGTGGTGCCGCCGCCCAGCAGGCCGTCGACCACGGGCGACAGCACGCCGCCGAGATTGGTCGTGACATGGTCGACCACGTTGTCCACGGGATCGAATTCGTTGGGATCGTTGGGCGTGAACTCGTTGCCGGCGATCGGCGCGAGCACGTCGTCGATCACGTCGGTGACGCTGTTGACGATGGGCTTCACGGTCTGCAGCGCGCCGCCCAGGCCCAGGGTGTTGTCCACGGCATCGACCACATGGCCGACGGCGCTGTCGCCCGGATCCAGCAGGTGGTCGGCATCGGCGTCCGCATCGGCGTCAGCGTCGGCATCTGCGTCGGCATCCGCATCGGCATCGGCGTCTGCATCCGCGTCGGCATCTGCATCTGCATCTGCATCTGCATCTGCATCCGCGTCCGCGTCCGCGTCCGCGTCCGCATCGGCGTCCGCATCGGCATCACCGTCCGCATCGGCATCCGCATCCGCGTCCGCGTCGGCATCCGCGTCGGAATCGCCGACACCGGGAATGAAGAAGGGAACGCTCGAATCGCCGCCGCCGCCACCCAGGGCCGCGGCCAGCGCGATGCCGCCCAGCGCGCCGAGTGCGAACTCGCCGATGCCGAGGCCACCGCCGGTGGCGAGCTTCTTGGTGACGGCCAGCGCCGCCGCATCGGCGTCGGCATCGGGCGGGGTGACCGCGAGGTCGCCCGAGGCCACGTCGACATTCACCTGCTCGAGGCCGCCCGGGAGCTTGGTCGACGTCACGGTGGCATCGGTGCCGCCCGCGAAGACGCCGGCCAGCGGCGCCTTGTTGGTGGCCGAGCCGGGGAACAGCACATTGGCCTGGCCGCCATCGGGAACGATCACGCGGTCGCCGGCGATCAGCGACTGGTTGCCGTTCACCGGGATGCTCACACCGTCGCGTACCACGGTCGTGCCGGGCGTCGCATTCGATAGCGATCCGATGCTGGCGGGCGCCGAGGGCGGCACCGCCGCGGTCGCGCCCATCGGGGCGATCGGCGAGGCGGTGGCTTGAGCGAGCACCACGGGCGCCCCACCGTTTGCGGTGGTGCCGAGGGGCGTCGGAGTCGATGATTCTGTTGTAGTCATGGCGGCCTCTGTGACAAAGATATGGCCTACAGGGGCAACATGCGTGCCGCCTCCGCGCCGCCGCCATGGCGGGCCTCTGTTACGGCACCGCGACCGCCTTATCTCGTTGATTCAAAAGGCTTTTTTCTTTTGGGGTAACACGCGGCGGGAACATCCGTAACACCGCATTTCGCCGCGCGTTACGTAACGTGCGGCGTTTTTTCCGCGGAACGTCGAGCGGGTTTGGGGGGATGCAACGGCGCAGGCGCATGTCCCGAAAAGCCGTCGGACGGCGCCTGCGCGAGACCGTCTGGACATCTGGCGTCCACCTGACGACGGCCGGAAAACTCGGTCCGGGTTTGCTCGATCGTCAAGCGGCGAACGAGGAAATGCCCAATGCGGCGTGACCGTTCGAGGAGAACATCGACATGAAATCCGAGAGGCTCATGGAATCGCGCAAGAGCTTTCCGAGCTCCAAGGCGTAGATCACGGTGCCGGCTGGAAATGCGTCGCTGTTCACCTGTCCGAAATCCGTGGAAAGCAGCACCCTGCCTGGACCGGTGGCACGGATCGAATCGGCAAACCTGTTCAGGTCCACCCCGTCTTGTGTGTGGATGGCAAAACAATGCTCCACGTAGACCCCGTCGTACTGAACGAGCGAGCAGAGTTGCTCGTCCGTCAGGCCAACGGCCGGATAGTGCGGGTGCGTGACGATGATCTTCTTGACACCCAATGAAATGGCCAGCGGCACCAGCTCCATGATCTCCGCCGCGCAAAGATGACCCGTCGCCAGCACGCAGCCGTGCCGGGCAATGGTGCCCAGCACCGCCAGGAGCCCGGGTGTGGGACGCAGGTCTTCGGTGAACGCAACGACGAGTTCACGTCCGCCAAGATCATCCGTCGAGAGCGCGGAGGGCTGTGACCCGCAGCAGCCCGACCAATTCGGATCGAATCCGAAGCCGTGGGTCTTGACGTGGGAGACGGAGTCCACGGTCGGCATCCACACGACGATCGGTGCGTTGTCCGGCTGCGCGTTCCGGACCTCCGCCTTGTTGCCTGAAACCGCCCCTGATATGGCGGCCGGGTTGAGTCCTCCGACGTAGCTGTTGAGAACAACGCCACCGTAGAACCTCACTCCATGGCGAGCGCGTGCGAGTGACGCCAGTGGCGTGGTGGAGAAGGTGTGGTTCTTCAGTACCAGTACGGCGCCGAACGGACGAGCAGCCTCTGCAAGCGATTGGACGTCGTAACGACGGGCAACGAGCTCGGGGCCGACATGGTAGTGGGTCTCGACGACGCCCGCGTGCGCCAGGAGTTCATGGGCGTGGCTGTAGGAATCAAACATGAGTCGCTCCTTGTCAGGAGAGTTTTCTTGACGGGGATATCCTGTACTCGAGGTACCGAATCGCAATCGCGCTCGAGATGCTGATCGCGAGATAGAAGACGCCGACCAATGTCATCGGTTCGACGTAGCGATAACTCTCGTTCGAGAAGACACGTGCCTCCCCCCATCAGATCGAGCACGGCGATTGCCGAGAGCAAGGCGCTTTCCTTGAACATCAGGATCAGATAATTTCCCAAGGCGGGAATCATCGGCGGTATGGCTTGCGGCAAGACCACTTCCGTCCACTGCCGGTACATCGGGTAGTTGAGAGCCCGGGCCGCCTCCCATTGCCCGCGGCTCACCCCGTCGATTCCAGCCCGGTAGACCTCCGCCATGTAGCAGCCGACGTGCAGGCCGAGAACGAGCACGCCGCAAACGACTGCATCGAGGCGGAGTCCGACTTCAGGCAGTACATAGAACGCAAAGAAGAGTTGAATCAACAGCGGCGTACGTCGCGTGGCTTCCATGAACCCATGAGCGAGTTTGCGCACGGGATAAGAAGGCATGCGCGAGGCAACCGCCAAGGCAAGGCCCACGCACAGCGCCAGGATCGTGGCCAGGAAGGTCACCTGTCCCGTCACGGCAAGACCCCGCAGAAGCCTCGGCACCACCTCGGCGGCGGTTTGTGGATCCCAGAGCATCATCCGCGCGTCCCTTCGAAGCCCTTGCTGGCCCAGATCTCGGCGCGTCTGAAGCCGTGGATGATCAAGGACGACAGCAAGAAGTAGATGACCAGGAGAATGCCGAAGGCCTGGAGCGGGCTTCCGGTTTCCTGCCGGTAGATCTGTCCCAGGAAGGTGAGGTCGGCGATGGTCACGAGCGAAACCAGCGGCGTGATCTTCAAGAGATCGACCATGAGGTTGCACATGGGAGGAAGCATTCGCGGAAACGCGTCGGGCAGAACGACGTTCACCATCGTCTGCGTGCGGCTCATGTTCAGCGCCCGCGCCGCCTCCCGCAGCCCGCGGGGCACGGCCAGGATGGAGCTCCTCACCACCTCGGAACCGTAGCAGCCGACGTTCAAGCCGATGGCCAGTATGGCGACGGTCATCGCGCCGATCTCGACTCCCATGAAAGGCAAGACGAAATACAGCCAGAACAGTTGCACATAGCACGAGGTGCCACGCACCGCTTCCACGATAGCCGTGACCGGCCAATTGACGAGGCGAGATTCCGAGAGCTTGCACAACCCTGCGGCGAACGCCACCAGCCATGCAACGAGGCCGGCGCCCAAGGTGATCTGGACAGTCACGAAGGTCGCTTGCGCGAACTTCCCAACGATATCGATGGCGCTTTGTGGCTCCATGCCGCCAGCTCCCTAGTTGGCCCCGCCACACAGGTCCGCGCGCTTGGCCATCCTGGCCAGCTTCGGATCGAACCCGTACTTCGAAACGATCTTGTCGTACTCGCCAGACTGCTTGAGCGCCTCCAGCTTCCTATCCACCAGATCACGCAGTTCCCGCTGATCGTTTCTGAACGCGATGCCCGAGCACTTGGCCGGTTCGCCTGCAACCGGCCGGACCTCGAATCGGTCTGTCACGCCCATGGCCTCGGCAGCGGAACGCAGTGCCAGGTCGGGCGCGGCGTAGACATCGATCCGACCGTCCAGGAGCATCTTGATTCCGCTTTGATGATCGGGCGCGATCGTGATGCGGCTTCTCGGAACGCCGAGTTCGGTGGCGCGCTTCTCGGCGGAGCAACCTCCGCAGACTCCATAGCGAATGTTGTCGTTGGCCGCCACATCCGAAAACGAGTTGAGAGCCTTCGGATTTCCCTTCGGCACGATGAATCCCTCGGCCGTGCATAGATCAGGCTCGGAGAACAACACCGCCTTGCATCGCATCGGATTGATGTACAAGCCAGTGGAGATGACGTCCACGCGGCCGGCCTGCAGACTCGGAATCATCGCGCCGAATTCCAGGACCTTCGGGTCGAGCTCCTTCACGCCGAAATCTTTCATGATTCGAAAGAGGAGATCGGGTGCTGCGCCACTGAGTGTTCCGCCAGCTTGAAAGTTGGTGTACGGCGGTTCGTGGGCAAGGCCCACGACGACCTTTTCCTTCACCTTGGGCTGTGCCTGTGCCGTCACCCACGACGGCGAGAAGGAGACGAGCGCCGTGAGCGCAAGAGCAATGAACTTCAGCATTTGAGCAACTCCATGAAAATTAGTCGACACGCTGTCCGGCGGCTGCGATCTTCTTGAGAAAGGACTTGGTACGGGGTTCGCGGGGCGCGTGGAAGAGTTGGTCCGGAGGACCCTGCTCGACGATCCTTCCGCCATCGAGAAGAGGACGCGGTCGGAGAACTCCCGCGCGAAGTTCATTTCATGGGTCACCATGAGCATCGTCATGCGGCTTTCCGATGAAATGTTCCGGAGCACCTGCAGGACTTCGTCCACCACCTCCGGATCGAGTGCCGACGTCACCTCGTCGAACAGCATGATTCGCGGCTCCATGGCGAGTGCGCGCGCGATCGCGACCCGCTGCTTCTGACCGCCCGAGAGCATGGACGGATAGCTGTCGGCCTTGGCTGCGAGGCCCACCCGATCGAGAAGCTCCCGAGCCACTCGATCCGCGCTCGTCTTGTCCAGGCCTTTCACAATCTGTTGAGGCCGGGAGACGTTCTGTCCCGCGGTCATGTGCGGGAACAGGTTGAAGTGCTGAAAGACCATCCCGATCGACGCGCGCATGCGCCCGAGGTGCCGCTCATCGGCAGGGACGAGCTGGCCGTTCCTCGGCATGTGCCACAGCGGCGCGCCGTCGATCCAGACATGGCCGCCTTCGATCTTCTCGAGCGTCATCAAGATGCGCAGGATCGTCGTCTTGCCCGAACCGCTGGGGCCGATCAGCGACAGCTTTTCACCCTCGTGAACGTCCAGATTCAGGTCGTCCAGTACCACCGACGTCCCGTATCGCTTCTCCACGCCTTCGAAGCGAATGAGCGGCTTGGCGGTCGAGTCGATCCGCGGCGAGGAATCAGCGGCAATGGATGCCGCGAACGAGGTTTCCCTCTCGGTGCGTCTACAGGTGTTCATCATGGTTTTGCCTCGGGCGAGGTGGGAATGGGCGGGACTCTAGTCATCGGCCTGTCGTTAGAAAAACGATTCTTTTGACGTGATGGTTCCGGAAAGTGATACTTTCTGAATGCCCTACCTTGACTTCAATGAACGAGATCTGCGCTCGCTGCGCATCTTTTGCGCCGTGGCGGAGGCAGGCGGCTTTGCTGCCGCCGAACACCGGCTGAATCTGTCGAAGGCCTCGATCAGTCGCCACGTCCGCGAGGTCGAGGAGCGCTTGGGCGTGCGGCTTTGCGAGCGCGGGCCAGGCGGCTTCAAACTCAGCGCAGCCGGGATCGTGGCGGTGGATCTCGCCTCCAACGCGCTCAAGTCGCTGGAGCGCATCCGCCCCGAGATCGACGCGGTGAGGGGCGTGCTGTCAGGTACCTTGTCGATCGGAATGACCGAGCACGTCATCACTCACGATCACTGCCGCATCCCCGAAGCACTGGCCACGCTGCGACGACGCGCGTCGGGCGTCCAGCCGGAGCTGACGGTAATGAACTTCGCCCAGTTGAACGATGCCTTGCGAGAGCGACGGGTCGAAGTGGCGATCCGGGGCATGTACAAGAAGGACCGGGTGTTCGACTACCAGAAGCTTTTCGTCGAGGTGCACCGCGTCTATGTCAGCAAGGAAGGCGCACGGGGACGCAGGCGCCTGCTCCCGCTCGTGTACCGCCCCCATCCCTTCGTGGAGCAGGCCATTGCGGAGCATGGCTTCGAGCGCGGGCCCGACGTCGGTGGACTGGAGGCTATCGGCGTGTTGGTGGCGACGGGCAACTATGCCGGGTTGCTTCCCGAACACTACGCGAAGCTGGTGGCGAAGCGACATTCGCTCGTCGCATTGACCTCGGGGCCCGTATTCGAGAACACGATCTGCGCGATCACCGAAGCCTCTCGTCCACTCACACAACGCGCGAAACTGTTTCTCGAGGTGTTGCGGGGACTCCATGCCGGAGCCACGGACGCCTGAACCGGCCATCGAAGGTCCGATTCGATCCAGCGGATCGAGCCCGTTCACCCGCTCAAGGTATCGATTCTCGAAACCTTGATATCAAAAGAATCATTTTTCATCGCGCTGAACGATCGATAGATTCCGCTCCAGACCCAATCACCCCCACCTGGAGCTGGCACCATGATCGATTCGATCCGAAGAAATTCTTTGAAGACCCTGGCCGTGGCCACGGTGCTGGCCTGCATGTCCACCGCCGCGCTGGCCGAAGGCGGAAGCCTCGCCGAAATCAAGGCACGCGGCCAACTGACGGTCGGAACGGAAGCGGCGTATGAACCGTATGAATTCGTCGAGAACGGCGTCGTGGTGGGCTATGGCCGCGATGTGCTGGACTACATGGCGGCCAAGTTGGGCGTCAAGCTGGTTCAGCTCAATCTGCCGTTTCAGGGGCTGCTGCCGGGCTTGATGTCGCGCCGCTTCGACTTCGTCGCGACGAGCGTAGGCATCACGGAAGAGCGTGCGAAGCGCTTCGCCTTCAGCCGTCCGATCGGCATCGTCCGTTCGATGCTCGTGGTGAGCAACACCAGCAAGGGCGTGAATCGCCCGGAAGACCTGGCGGGCAAGATCGTCGGCACGCAGATGGGATCGCAGGCACAACCGGTGGCCCAGGAATTCGATCGGCAGCTCAAGGAGAAGCATGGCAAGGGCTATGCCGAGCTGAAGCTGCTCCAGGCGTATCCCGACGTCAGCGTCGCACTCGGCAACGGCACGCTCGACGTAGGCGTCTTACCCTCGAACGTCCTCGGCGTGCAGATGCGCCGCCAGCCGAACGCCTTCAGGTCGGTCGGTGAGATCGGCTCGCCCCGATTGCTGGCCTGGGTCGCCAACCCCAAGGACGAGGAGATCCGCGGCTTTATCAACACCACGCTGGAAGAGATGCGCGCGAACGGAAAGCTCGGCGAACTGCAGAAGAAGTGGTTCGGAGAAACCTTGACGCTGCCGACATCCGACTACCTGCCCAAGGGCGCGCTGTAAGCGAGCCGCTCGATGATCGACTGGCTGACCGCGGGCGGCGCGCTGCGCCCGCTCTATGACGGCGTGCTCCAGGGTGCGGGCGTCACGCTTTTGTGCAGCACCCTCGCTTTTGCCGCAGGCGTCGCCATCGGCCTTGCGCTGCTCGTGCTCCGTGTCGGGGGTGGCGCCGTCGCCCGATGGGCGGTGGCAACCTACGTGAGCGCCATCCGCGGCACGCCGCTGCTGATTCAGCTGCTCATCGCCTACTACGTCATTCCGGGCCTGCTCGACGTGACCATCTCGCCGATCGCGGCCGGCATCCTGGCCTTGGCGTTGAACACGGCCGCGTATGGCAGCGAGATCATGCGGGCCGCGCTGTCGACCATTCCACGCGGCCAGACCGCCGCGGCCCAGGCCCTGGGCATGCAGCCCTGGCACGTCTGGATGCAGGTCTTGCTGCCGCAGATGCTGCATCGCTCGATCCCGCCGCTGACGAACGAGTTCACGGTACTGCTCAAGGCGTCCTCGCTGCTTTCGATCATCGCGGTCAACGACCTGGCAACGGTCGCGCGCAACGCCACCTTGCAGAGCGACCTGCCGCTGCAGGTGTTCGCCGCGACCGCGGTGGTCTATTTCCTCATGCTGCTGTGCGCCTCATCGTTGTCTCGCGGCATCGAGCGGCGCTTCGCCAGGATGCTTCCCAATGTCCATTGACTTCGGCATCGTTCGAGAATCGGCTCCCGCCCTCTGGCAGGGGCTGAAGGTGACGGCCCAGGTCAGCGGCGCCGGCATCCCGCTGGGCATTGCACTGGGTGTCGTCGCCGCCTACATGGCGGATTCGGGCCACCGAGCCCTGCGCGCCGTGGCGCTCGGCTACGTCGAGCTGGTGCGCAACATCCCGTTTCTGATCCTGGTGTACCTGTCGTTCTTCGGACTGCCGAAGCTCGGCCTGCTGGCCTCCGCCTTCTACATCGCGATCGGCACGACGGCCTTCTACACCGGCGGCTATTTCTGCGAAATCCTTCGGGCCGCTTTGCGCAGTGTTCCGGCGGGGCAGCTTCGAGCGGCGAAAGCGCTGGGCATGAGCACCTGGCATGTACAGCGGCTCATCGTGGTGCCGCAGATCTTCGGCTTCCTGCTTCCGCCGACGGTGAGTCTCACGATCATGATGTTCAAGGACTCCGCCGTCTTCTCGGTGATGAGTCTTCCGGAGCTGACCTACCAAAGCAACCTGAAGACCGCCGACACCTTCGCGTACCTGGAAGTGCTCGGTACCACGGCGCTGATCTATTGGGGCTGCAGCGTCCTCATGGAAACGCTCGGCCATGCGATGGAAGCGCGAGTGCGCCGCTGGAGCCATCGCTGACACGCGTCCCGAATTGCAACAACACACCGACTCACCCTGGAGATACCGATGGAAAAACTGACCGTTCCCCCGCGCACCGGACACGCGACCCTGCTCTATTCCGAGCTGGTGACGGACCTGGACGACCTGAAGGCCGACATCGCCGTGATCGGCATGCCCTTCGGCTCGGCCTATGGCGCGCGGTCCTTCACCAACGACCAGACGAATGCACCTCAGGCCATTCGCGATGTCACCGACCGGATCGTTCGCGCGCCCGGCCACTTCGACTTCGACATCGACGGGCCCTTGCTGCAAGGACGCTCCGACATCCGCTTCGTGGACTGCGGCGACGTGATCCCCGACCTCGGCAAGCCCGGCGACCACTATCGGCGCGTGGAACTGGCGGTGCGCCAGATCCTCAAGGGCGGAGGCCTTCCGATCGTGCTCGGCGGCGACCACGGCATCACCACGCCGGTGCTGCGCGCCTACAGCGAGAGCGGGCCGATCACGCTGGTGCACGTGGATGCGCACCTGGACTGGCGCGACGACGTCAACGGCGTCAAGGACGGGTTGTCCAGCCCGATCCGCCGGGCATCGGAAATGAAGCACGTGGTGCGCATCGTGCAGATCGGATTGCGCGCGCAAGGCAGCGGTCGCCCCGAGGACTACGAGACCGCGCGCCGCTACGGGGCCGAGCTCATCAGCGCCTACGAATTGCACGACATCGGCATCGACGCCGTGCTGGCGCGCATTCCCGACGGCGGCAACTACTACCTGTCGATCGACGCCGACGGCATGGACCCGACGATCATGCCCGCCGTCGATGGACCGGCCCCCGGGGGCATGGACTTCCTGCAGGCGCGAAAGTTGATCCATGGCCTCGTCAGGAAGGGTCGCGTCGTGGGCATGGACATCGTGGAGATCCAGCCCTCCAAGGACAACGCAAGCAAGCTGACGCTGGTCACGGCCGGTCGTCTCATCGTGAATCTCATCGGCTCGACCATCAAGGCCGGCTATTTCGACAAGTGACCCGGGGCACGACGATCGCGGCGCACGCGATCGTCGCTAGCGCTCGAACCCATAGGGCGCGAACCGGCTCTGGTTCTCGTCCACGTCCAGCGCCTCGCCGATGAACGGAAAGGCGCGCTGCGGGCAGCGCTCGCGCTCGCAGACCTTGCAGCCCATGCCGATCGGCGTGGCGGCCTCGGGGTCCTGCAGGTCGAGCCCCTTGGCATACACCAGCCGCGGCGCATGGCGGATGTCGCAGCCCAGCCCGATCGAGAAGGTCTTGCGCGGCGAACCATAGCCGCGCTGCCCGCGCGAGACCGAGCGCGCGATCCACAGGTAGCGCCGCCCGTCGGGCATCGCGCGCGAGCTGCGGCAGGATGCGCTCGGGCTGCGCGAAGGCCTCGTACACGTTCCACAGCGGGCAGGTGCCGCCGGTGCGGCTGAAGTGGAAGTGCGTGGCCGACTGGCGCTTGGAGATGTTGCCGGCCTTGTCCACGCGCACGAAGAAGAAGGGCACGCCGGGCGCGCCCACCCGTTGCAGCGTGCTGAGCCGGTGGCACACGGTCTCGAAGCCGACGCCGAAGCGCTGGCCGAGCAGGTCGATGTCGTAGCGCAGCGATTCCGCGGCCTCGAGGAAGGCGCCGTAGGGCAGCAGCAGGGCGCCCGCGAAGTAGTTGGCCAGGCCGATGCGCGCGAGCTTGCGCGAGGCCGGGTCCTCGGTGAAGGGCGGCGCGTCGACCAGCGCGTCGATCGCCGCGCCGAGCTCGAGCAGCGCGAGCTGGGTGCCGAGCTGAAAGGCCTGCTGGCCCGGCTCGAGCGCCGGCGACAGCCGCAGGCTGCGCTGCGCGGCGTCGTAGCGGCGCTTGCTGACCTCGGTGTCGTCGGTCAGCAGCACGCGCACGCCGTGGCGTTGGCGCAGCCGCTCGACCAGCCATTCGGCGAGATGGCCGCCGTGGTCGCGCGCGCCCGGCGCGGCCTGCGCCTGCTGCGCCTCGCGCGCCAGCGCCTCGGCCGCGCGGTCGAGGGTGTCGAAGTGGTTCTGGTGCGCGAAGAAAGAAGTCGCGCACCACCTCGAAGGGCATGGCGCGCGGCGCGGCCAGGCCCGATCGCTCGTCGCCCAGGCGCAGCGCCATGGTCTCGAGCTGCTCCATCGCCTCGAGGTTGCGGCGGTGCAGCGCCAGCAGCGCGCGGCCCAGCGCGGGCATCTGCGCCGCCACCTCCTGCAGTTCGGGCAGCGCCACCGGCTCGGCGGCATCGGCCAGCGCCTCGCGCATGCCGGCGACCAGCCGCGCCTCCTCGTCCTCGGAGAACTGCTGGATGTCGACGCCGAGCGCGCGGCTGATCTTGAGCAGCACCGCCACCGTCAGCGGCCGCTGGTTCTGCTCGAGCTGGTTGAGGTAGCTGGGCGACAGCTCCAGCGCGTTGGCCAGCGCCACCTGCGACAGGCCGCGCTCCGCGCGCAGGCTGCGCAGGCGCACGCCCATGAATGTCTTCTTCATCGTTTCGCCTTCGCTGCGAATGCGGGGAAATTCGCAAAATTTGCAAATTGGAGGATTGGGGTTCGCAAGAATTCGCCTTTTCAGTCCTTCTGCAAACCGCATTCTCTGCGTAGATTGCGAAGCATGACAACACCCGCCGGAACGACCGAACTGCGCGAACTGGTGCTGCCGGTGCATGCCAACCACCGCGGCACGCTGTTCGCCGGGCAGGGCCTGCAACTGATGACCAAGGCCGCCTTCCTAACCGCGCGCGGCCTGGCGCAGCGCGAGGTAGTGATGGCCGGCGTGACCGGCGTCGACTTCCTCGCGCCGGTGCCGGTGGGCCACCAGCTGCTGCTGCGCGGCTGGGTCAGCCGCATCGGCCGCAGCTCGATGACCGTGTGCGTGACCGGCCTGGCCGATTTGCCGGGCGCGCCGGCCGAAGAAGTCCTCAAGGGCGTGTTCGAGATGGTGGCGGTCGACGCCGCCGGTCGTCCCGCCGCCATCGATCGCGCCTACCTCGACGAACAAACCGCATGAACGCAACCAACCCCATGACCGAAACCACCGCACCCGCGGGCTTCCGCCCCAAGAAATCCGTTGCCCTCTCGGGCGTGACCGCGGGCAACACCGCGCTGTGCACCGTGGGCCGCACCGGCAACGACCTGCACTACCGCGGCTACGACATCCTCGACATCGCCGAGGTCTGCGAGTTCGAGGAGATCGCGCACCTGCTGGTGCACGGCAAGCTGCCCACGCGCGCCGAGCTCAAGGCCTACAAGGCGCGGCTCAAGGCGCTGCGCGGCCTGCCCGCGAGCGTGAAGGAAGCGCTCGAGAGCCTGCCGGCCGGCGCCCACCCGATGGACGTGATGCGCACCGGCGTGTCGGCGCTGGGCTGCGTGCTGCCCGAGAAGGACGACCACAACCTGCCGGGCGCGCGCGACATCGCCGACCGCCTGATGGCCTCGCTCGGCTCGATGCTGCTGTACTGGTACCACTGGAGCACGCAGGGCAAGCGCATCGACGTGGAGACCGACGACGACTCGATCGGCGGCCACTTCCTGCACCTGCTGCATGGCCGGAAGCCCTCCGAGGCCTGGGTGCGCGCGATGCACACCTCGCTCAATCTCTACGCCGAGCACGAGTTCAACGCCAGCACCTTCACCGCGCGCGTGATCGCGGGCACCGGCAGCGACATGCACTCGGCCATCGCCGGCGCGATCGGCGCGCTGCGCGGCCCCAAGCATGGCGGCGCCAACGAGGTCGCGTTCGAGATCCAGAAGCGCTACGACAGCCCGGCCGAGGCCGAGGCCGACATCCGCCGCCGCGTGGAGGCCAGGGAAGTCGTGATCGGCTTCGGCCACCCGGTCTACACCGTGAGCGACCCGCGCAACGTGGTGATCAAGGGCGTGGCCCGGCGGCTGTCCGAAGAGGCCGGCTCGACCAAGATGTACGACATCGCCGAGCGGCTCGAGTCGGTGATGTGGGAGGTCAAGAAGATGTTCCCCAACCTCGACTGGTTCAGCGCCGTGAGCTACCACATGATGGGCGTGCCGACCGCCATGTTCACGCCGCTGTTCGTGATCGCGCGCACCAGCGGCTGGGCCGCGCACGTCATCGAGCAGCGCGTGGACAACAAGATCATCCGCCCGAGCGCGAACTACACCGGTCCCGAGGACCTGGCGTTCGTGCCGATCGAGGCGCGCGCCTGAGGCCGGAGGCAGGGGCGCGGTGAAGTCCTTCCAGGTCGATGTCGCTCGGAGCACACTCCGCGGTGCCGCCCCGCGGGGCGGCGCGCTCCCACATCGAACGACAACACTGGAGACAAGACCATGACGCTGAATCGCCGCGCCTTCTCGGCCGCCGCCCTGGCGGGCCTGACCCTGCCCGCCGCCACCCTCCGGGCCCAGGAGGCCTTCCCGGCCAAGCCTTTGCGCATCGTCTGCCCCTTCGCACCGGGCGGCGGCTCCGACTTCATCGCGCGCGTGGCGGCCAACGTGCTGACCCAGCAGCTGGGCCAGTCGGTGGTGGTGGACAACCGGCCCGGTGCCGGCGGCACCATCGGCACCGAGTACGCGCTGCACACGCCGCCCGACGGCTACACGCTGCTGCTGATCGCGGGCAGCTACACCGTCAATCCCTCGCTCTACAAGCTGCGCTTCGATCCGGTGGCCGAGATGACGCCGGTGATCCAGCTCTCCAAGGGCGCCTACGTGCTGTGCGTCAATCCGTCGAAGGTGCCCGCGAAGAACCTGCAGGAACTGCTGGCCTTCGCGCGCCGGAACCCCGGCAAGCTCACCTTCGCCTCGGCCGGCAACGGCAGCCACCTGCACATCGTGAGCGAGTACCTGTTCGGCATGGCGAAGGTCAAGGCCACGCACGTGCCGTACCGCGGCACCGGGCCGGCCGTCACCGACCTGGTGGCGGGCAACGTCGACATGCTGATCGCGGGCACCGAGGCGCTGATGCCGCACGTGCAGTCGGGCCGGCTGCGCGCCTTCGCCGTCACCACGGCCAAGCGGCTGCAGGCCTATCCCGACATTCCCTCGATCGCCGAGAGCGGCGGCCTGCCCGAATACGACGTGGTGGCCTGGCATGGCCTGATCGCGCCCCGGGGCGTGCCGCCGTCGGTGCTCGCCAAGCTCAACGGCGCGCTCGACGCCGGTCTCAAGGCGGCCGAACTGGTCGCGAAGCTCGATCCCACCGGCGTGTCGCCGGCCGGCGGCAGCGCCGAGCAGTTCGGCGCGCTGATCGGCACCGAGATCCCGCGCTATGCCAAGGTCGTGAAGGACAACGACATCCGCTCCGAATGAACCCCGCGCGGCCCCTCGCAGCGGGGCCGCATCGCTTTCCTGCCCGCTTCCCACGATGACTTCAAGCCACAGAAAAAAACTCCCCGGCACGGCGCTCGACTACATCGACGCGCGCGCCGCCATCGAAGCGCTGCGCCCCGGCGCCTGGGACACGCTGTCCTACACCGCGCGCGTGCATGCCGAGAACCTCGTGCGCCGCTGCGATCCCGCGATCCTCGACGACTGCCTGCTGCAGATCGCCGAGCGCCGGCGCGATCGCGACTTCCCGTGGTTTCCGGTGCGCGTGGTCTGCCACGACATCCTGGGCCAGACCGCGCTGGTCGATCTCGCGGGCCTGCGCGATGCGATCGCGGCCGAGGGCGGCGATCCGGCGCAGGTGAATCCGGTGGTGCCGGTCCAATTGATCGTCGACCACTCGCTGGCCGTGGAGTGCGGCGGCTTCGATCCGCGGGCCTTCGAGAAGAACCGCGAGATCGAGGACCGGCGCAACGAGGACCGCTTCCATTTCATCGAGTGGACGAAGCGCGCCTTCGCCAACATGGAGGTGATCCCCGCGGGGAACGGGATCATGCATCAGATCAACCTCGAGAAGATGTCGCCCGTGGTCTACGTGCAGGACGGCCTGGCCTTCCCCGACACCTGCGTGGGCACCGACAGCCACACGCCGCACGTCGACGCGCTGGGCGTGATCGCGGTCGGCGTGGGCGGGCTCGAGGCCGAGAACGTGATGCTCGGCCGCGCCTCGTGGATGCGGCTGCCCGAGATCGTCGGCGTGGCGCTCACGGGCCGCCGCCAGCCGGGCATCACCGCCACCGACATCGTGCTGGCGCTGACCGAGTTCCTGCGCAAGGAGAAGGTGGTCGGCGCCTACCTCGAGTTTTACGGCGAGGGCGCGCGCAGCCTCACCATCGGCGACCGCGCGACCATTTCCAACATGTGCCCCGAGTACGGCGCCACCGCCGCGCTGTTCCACATCGACGAACAGACGCTGGCCTACCTGCGGCTCACCGGCCGCGAGGACGCGCAGGTCGCGCTGGTCGAGACCTATGCGAAGACCGCGGGCTTCTGGGCCGACGCGCTGGCATCCGCCACCTACGAGCGCGTGCTGAGCTTCGACCTCTCCAGCGTGGTGCGCAACATGGCGGGCCCGTCGAACCCGCACCGCCGCCTGCCGACCTCGCAGCTGGCCGAGCGCGAGATCGCCATCGGCCTGCACGAGGCGCGCCAGCAGGAGGCCGCGGGCCTGATGCCCGACGGCGCCGTGATCATCGCGGCCATCACCTCGTGCACCAACACCTCGAACCCGCGCAACGTGATCGCGGCCGGGCTGCTGGCGCGCAACGCCAACCGGCTGGGCCTGGTGCGCAAGCCCTGGGTCAAGTCCTCGCTGGCACCGGGCTCGAAGGCCGTCGAGCTCTACCTGCGCGACGCCGGCCTGCTCGCCGAACTCGAGCAGCTGGGCTTCGGCATCGTCGCCTTCGCCTGCACCACCTGCAACGGCATGTCGGGCGCGCTCGATCCGAAGATCCAGCAGGAGATCGTCGCGCGCGACCTCTACGCCACCGCCGTGCTCTCGGGCAACCGCAACTTCGACGGCCGCATCCACCCCTATGCCAAGCAGGCCTTCCTGGCCTCGCCGCCGCTGGTGGTGGCCTATGCGATCGCGGGCACCATGCGTTTCGACATCGAGCGCGACATCCTCGACGTGGTCGACGGCAAGGAGATCCGCCTGGCCGACCTCTGGCCCGCCGACGAGGAGATCGACGCGATCGTCGCCGCCTCGGTGCGGCCCGAGATGTTCCGCCAGGTCTACGAGCCGATGTTCGCGATCCATGCCGACCACGGCGAGAAGGCCAGCCCGCAGTACGACTGGCGTCCGCAGTCCACCTACATCCGCCGTCCGCCCTACTGGGACAGCGAGGGCGTCGGCGCGCTCGCGGCCAATCCGCGCACCCTGCGCGGCATGCGGCCGCTGGCCCTCTTGCCCGACAACATCACGACCGACCACCTGTCGCCGTCGAACGCGATCCTGCGCGACAGCGCCGCCGGCGAGTACCTCGCGAAGATGGGCCTGCCGGAAGAGGACTTCAATTCCTACGCCACCCACCGCGGCGACCACCTGACGGCCATGCGCGCCACCTTCGCCAACCCGCAGCTCGTCAACGAGATGGCGGTGGTCGACGGCGTGCCGAAGAAGGGTTCGCTCGCGCGCATCGAGCCCGAGGGCCGCGTGGTGCGCATGTGGGAGGCGATCGAGACCTACCTGAACCGCCGCCAGCCGCTGATCATCGTGGCCGGTGCCGACTACGGCCAGGGCTCCTCGCGCGACTGGGCCGCCAAGGGCGTGCGCCTGGCCGGCGTCGAGACGGTGGTGGCCGAGGGCTTCGAGCGCATCCACCGCACCAACCTGCTCGGCATGGGCGTGCTGCCGCTCGAGTTCAAGCCCGGCACCACGCGGCTCACGCTGGGGCTGGACGGCACCGAGACCTACGACGTGGCCGGCGAACCCGCCCCGCGCGCCGACCTCGCGCTGATCGTGCATCGCCGCGATGGCGAGGCGCTGCGCGTGCCGGTCACCTGCCGCCTCGACACTGCCGAGGAAGTGTCCATTTACGAGGCCGGCGGCGTGCTGCAGCGTTTTGCGCAAGACTTCCTGGCCGCGAGCACCGCGGCTGCTTGAGAAACCCATCGCCATGGCATCCATTCCCCAGATCAAGATTCCCGCCGTCTACATGCGCGGCGGCACCAGCAAGGGCGTGTTCTTCCGCCTGCACGACCTGCCGCCGGCCGCGCAACAGCCGGGCCCGGCGCGCGACGCGCTGCTGCTGCGCGTGATCGGCAGCCCCGACCCCTATGCCAAGCAGATCGACGGCATGGGCGGCGCCACCTCGTCGACCTCGAAGACCGTGATCCTCTCGCGCTCGACGCGGCCCGACCACGACGTCGATTACCTGTTCGGCCAGATCTCCATCGACAGCGCTTTCGTCGACTGGTCGGGCAACTGCGGCAACCTGTCGGCCGCCGTGGGTCCGTTCGCGATCGCGCAGGGCCTGGTCGATCCGGCCCGCGTGCCGCCCGACGGCGTGTGCACCGTGCGCATCTGGCAGGCCAACATCGGCAAGACCATCGTGGCCCATGTGCCGATCTCGCTCGGCCAGGTGCAGGAGACCGGCGACTTCGAGCTCGACGGCGTGACCTTCGCGGCGGCCGAGGTGCCGCTGGAGTTCATCGATCCGGCCGACGAGGGGGAGGGCGATGGCGGCGGCGCGATGTTCCCCACCGGCAAGCTCGTCGACGACCTTGAGGTGCCCGGCGTCGGCACCTTCAAGGCCACGCTGATCAACGCGGGCATTCCCACCATCTTCGTCAACGCCGCCGACATCGGCTACAGCGGCACCGAGCTGCAGGATGCGATCAACGGCGACCCTAAGGCACTCGCGATGTTCGAGACCATCCGTGCGCACGGCGCCGTGAAGATGGGCCTGATCCAGGACATCGCCGAGGCCGCGAAGCGCCAGCACACGCCCAAGGTCGCATTCGTCGCGCCGCCGAAGGACTACGTCGCGTCCAGCGGCAAGCCGGTGCGCGCCGCCGACGTCGACCTGCTGGTGCGCGCACTGTCGATGGGCAAGCTGCACCACGCCATGATGGGCACGGCCGCGGTCGCCATCGGCACCGCGGCCGCGATCCCCGGCACGCTGGTGAACCTCGCGGCCGGCGGCGGCGAACGCCAGGCGGTGCGCTTCGGCCATCCCTCTGGCACCTTGCGCGTCGGCGCCGAGGGCGCGCGCGGTCGACGGCCAATGGGTCGTGACCAAAGCCCTGATGAGCCGCAGCGCGCGCGTGTTGATGGAAGGCTGGGTGCGCGTGCCCGGCGACAGTTTCTGAGAACGGATCCCCTGATGTCCACCCGCAAGCAACTCAAATCCCTCGCCGAGGCCCGCCGCGGCCTGATCGTTCCGGGCGCCTTCAATGCGCTCTCCGCCCGCGTCGTGGAAGACCTCGGCTTTCAGGCCATCTACGTCACCGGCGCCGGCGTCACCAACATGTGGTTCGGCATGCCCGACCAGGGCTTCATGGGCCTGTCGGAGATCGCCGACCACACGGCGCGCATCCGCGATGCCGTGTCGGTGCCGCTGATCGTCGATGCCGACACCGGCTTCGGCAACGCGCTCAACGTGCGCCACACCGTGCGCACGCTCGAGCGCGCGGGCGCCGACTGCATCCAGTTCGAGGACCAGGTCGCGCCCAAGCGCTGCGGTCATTTCTCGGGCAAGGAGGTGATCTCGACCGAGGAGGCCGTGAGCAAGATCAAGGCGGCCGTCGATGCGCGCCGCGATCCCGACCTGCTGATCATGGCGCGCACCGACGCGGCCGCGATCCATGGCTTCGAGGCCGCGGTCGAGCGCGCGCAGCGCTTCGCCGAGGCCGGCGCCGACATCCTGTTCGTCGAGGCCGTGACCAGCGCCGAGGAGGTTCGCGCGCTGCCGAAGCGGTTGGACCGGCCGCAGCTCATGAACATGGTGATCGGCGGCAAGACGCCGATCTTCAACGCGACCGAACTCGGCGAGCTCGGCTACGGCATCGTGCTCTATGCCAATGCCGCGCTGCAGGGCGCGGTGGCCGGGATGCAGAAGGCGCTGACGGTGCTGCGCGACGAGAAGGAAGTGCGCGAATCCAGTGGCCTGGTCACGCCCTTCGCCGAGCGCCAGCGGCTCGTGGGCAAGCCCGAGTGGGACGCGCTGGAGCAGCGCTACACCTGAAGCATCGCGGCCAGCAGCCGCACGCCCTGGTCGATCTGCTCGACCGTGAGGCTCGCATAGCCGAGGATCAGGCCGCCGCAACGGTTGCCGGTGGCCTTGCCCGCGTAGAGCGGCGACACCGGATACACACCCACGCCACGCAGCCGCGCGGCGGCGACCAGCGCGGCTTCGTCGCGCGGCCGCAGCCAGGGCAGCCACAGCACCACGTGCAGCCCGGCCGCCGTGCCCGCGACCTGCGCCTCGGCCGGCAGATGGCGCGCGATCGCGTCGAGCAGCGCCGTGCGGCGGCGCTCGTTCTCGCGCCGCACGCGGCGCACGTGACGCTCGTAGGCGCCGCTGTCGATCAGCGCCGCCAGCACCCGCTGCTCGAGCAGCGGCGCATGGCGGTCGGCCATGCGCTTGGCCTGGCGGAACACCGGCACCAGCTCGGGCGGCAGTACCAGGTAGCCGAGCCGCATCTGCGGCGACAGCGCCTTCGAGAAGGTGCCCACATAGAGCACGCGCCCGTCGGCATCGACCGCGCGCAGCGCGTCGATCGGGCGCTGGCCGTAGCGGAACTCGCCGTCGTAGTCGTCTTCCACGATCCAGGCGCGCTGCTGCCGCGCCCATTGCAGCAGCTCGAGGCGCCGGCCGATGGCGAGCACGCCGCCGAGCGGGAACTGGTGCGAGGGCGTGACGTAGGCCAGGCGCGCGCGGCCGTCGCGCGGCAGCGCGGCCGTGTCCAGGCCCTGCGCATCGACAGGCACCGGCAGCAGCGCCGCTCCCGTGGCCTCGAAGCAGCGCCGCGCCATCAGGTAGCCGGGGTTCTCGAACACGAAGGCGTCGGCGGGATCGAGCAGCAGCCGCGCGCACAGGTCGATGCCCTGCTGCGAGCCCTGCACCACGACGATCTGTTCCGCGTCGCAGACCAGCCCGCGCGCGCGCCGCAGATAGCCCTGCAGCGCGCGCCTCAATCCTTCGTCGCCTTCGGGCGCGGCGTAGCTCAGGCTGCGCTGCTGGCGCAGCAGCTCGGCCTGGTAGGCGCGCCGCCAGGCCAGCGCGGGGAAGTCGCGCGAGGCGACCGCGCCATAGAGGAAGTCGATGTGCGCCGGCTCGCTCGGTGCGGTCGCTGGTGGCGCCATCGCGGCGATGCGGCGGCCGTAGGCCGACAGCGTGGGCGCGGGCCGGGCGCGGCGGGAGGCGGCCGCCGGCCGTGCCACGGCGGCAGACGGCGGGCTCGCCACGCGCGCCGTGCGTCCGGCCGACGTGAGCAGGTAGCCCTCGGCGGCGAGCTGCTCGTAGACCGCGGTCACCGTGGTGCGCGAGACACCGAGCTCGGCCGCCAAGGCCCGGGTCGACGGGGCAGGCGCGCCGGCGGGCAGGGTGCCGTCGGCGATCTGGTCGCGCAGCAGCGCGTAGATGCGGCGCCCCGCGCCCTGGCCCGGAGGAAGCGACAACTGGTCCATGCAAAAAGGTCCAAACTGGTTCTTCGCATTGTGCCGGTTCGAAGCGACAGTGAGGCACCCCACACGCTTTCAGAGCCACGCCCGATGTACATCCCCGCGCATTTCGCCGTCACCGATCCCGCCGCGCTGCAGCGCGTCATCCGCGAGCATCCGCTCGGCATGCTGGTCACGCACGGCCCCGCGGGGCTGGACGCCGATCACCTGCCCTTCGAGTTCGATCCCGAGGTCGGCACCCACGGCCTGCTCTCGGCCCACGTCGCGCGCGCCAACGACGTCTGGCAGCGCTGCCCGACCGGCACCGAGGTCATGGTGGTCTTTCGCGCCGCGCAGGCCTACATCTCGCCGAGCTGGTATCCGAGCAAGCACGAGCTGCACCGGCAGGTGCCGACCTGGAACTACGAGGTGGTGCATGCGCACGGCACGATCACCGTGCGCGACGACGAGCGCTTCGTGCGCGGCATCGTCGCGCGCCTCACGCGCCGCCACGAGGCGGCCGAGCCCAGGCCCTGGAAGATGGGCGACTCGGCGCCCGAATTCATCGACGGCCTGCTGGGCCACATCGTCGGCATCGAGATCGCGCTCACCTCGCTGGTCGGCAAGTCGAAGCTGAGCCAGAACAAGGAGACGCGCGACCGCGCGGGCGCGTCCGAGGCGCTGGCCGCGCGCGGCCATGCCGAGATCGCCGAGCGCATGCGTCCGATCGGCTGATCGGACGGTCGCGCGCAGCTATGCGGCGGCGCCCACCGCGGCCCGGCGCTGCCCATGCCGCGGCCGCTGCAGCCCCAGGTGCTCGCGCAAGGTACTCCCCTCGTACTCGGTGCGCACCAGGCCGCGCCGGCGCAGCTCGGGCAGCACCAGCTCGATGAAGTCCTGCAGGCCGCCCGGGAACCAGGGCGACATGATGTTGAAGCCGTCGGCGCCGCCTTCCTCGAACCACTGCTGCAGCTGGTCGGCGATGCTCTGCGGCGTGCCCACCACCTGCTGGTGGCCGCGCGCGCCCGCGATGCGCAGGTAGAGATCGCGGATGCTGAGGTTCTCGCGCCGCGCGAGGTCGAGCAGCAGGCGCTGCCGGCTCTTGGGGCCGTTGGTCTCGGGCAGCTCGGGCACGGGGCCGTCGACCGGCAGGCCCGAGAAGTCGAAGCCGCCGATCACGTTCGACAGCAGCGAGACACCGACCACCGGGTGCACGAGGTCCTGCAGCAGCGCGAACTTCTCTTCGGCCTCTTCCTGCGTGCGGCCGACCACCGGGAAGATGCCCGGCATGATCTTGATCGACTCGGGCTCGCGGTCGTAGGCCTGGGCGCGGTCCTTGATGTCGCGGTAGAAGCTCTTCGCCTCGTCGAAGGTCTGGTGCGCGACGAAGATCACCTCGGCCGTGCGCGCCGCGAGGTCGCGGCCGGCCTCCGAGGCGCCGGCCTGCACCACCACCGGCCGGCCCTGCGGCGAACGCGAGACGTTGAGCGGCCCGCGCACCGAGAAATGCTTGCCCTTGTGATGCAGCACGTGCAGCTTGTCCGCGTGGAAGTACTGGCCGCTGTCCTTGTCGCGCACGAAGCTGTCGTCCTCCCAGCTGTCCCACAGGCCGGTCACCACGTCGTGGAATTCGGCCGCGCGCTCGTAGCGCAGCGCATGCTCGAAGTGCTCGTCGCGGTTGAAGTTCTGCGCCTCGCCGGTGCCGCTCGAGGTCACGAGGTTCCAGCCCGAGCGCCCGCCGCTGATCTGGTCGAGCGAGGCGAACTTGCGCGCCACGTTGAAGGGCTCGTTGAAGCTGGTCGACACGGTGGCGATCAGGCCGATGCGTTCGGTGACCGCGGCCAGCGCCGACAGCAGGGTCAGCGGCTCGAAGTGGTCGCTGCGCGCGGTGCGCGAGAGCGAGGCGAGTTCGCTGCTGCGCACGCCCACCGAGTCGGCCAGGAAGACGGCATCGAACTTCGCGGCCTCGGCCAGCTTCGCGAGTTCGACGTAGTGGCGGAAGTTGCTGCCCGCGTCGGCCTGGGCCTGTGGATGGCGCCAGGCGGCGATGTGGTGGCCGGTCTGCATGAGAAAGGCGCCCAGCTTGATCTGGCGGGAGGAAGTGGCCATGGGAACTCGTGGTCGGAGGGTGTGCGCGAAAGTGCGGCGGCAGGTTAAGTCGGTGCCCGCTCGCGCGGAAAGAAGGGATTCGCACTTCCTTAGGCGCGCACTGCATTTGGCAAAGGAAAGCTCGATCGCGCAGCCTCGGTTTGCGCATATGCATGCGACTTTTTCTTCGCAGCCGGCGCACGTCGAGGCCGCCACAATTTCCGCTTCATGCCCGAGCCTTCGCACGCACCCTCCGCACAACGACCGACGGTGCGCAAGCGCCTCGGCTTCTTCAGCCGGCTGCTCGACGACGCCCCCGCGGCCGAGCGCTATCGCCTGGTGGCCGCGCAGATCGCGCATGCCGAGGCCTTCGGCTTCGACTCGGCCTGGGTCGCGCAGCACCACTTCCACGAACACGAGGGCGGCCTGCCGTCGCCCTTCGTGTTTCTGGCCCACGTGGCCGCGCGCACGCGCCGCATCCGCCTGGGCACCGGCATCGTGACCCTGCCGCTCGAGAACGCGCTGCGCGTGGCCGAGGACGCCATCGTGCTGGACCTGCTCGCGGGCGGCCGGCTCGAGCTCGGCGTGGGCACGGGCGGCACGCCCGAGGCCTTCGCCGCCTTCGGCCTCGATGCGGCCGAGCGGCCGGCGCTGTTCGCGCGGCAGCTCGCCGCCGTGCGCGCGGCCTGGGCCGGCCGGCCGCTCGCGGGCGGCGACACGCTGTATCCCGCGGGCGCGCAACTGCTGGGCCGGATCTGGCAGGCGACTTTCTCCGTCAGTGGCGGCACGCGCGCGGGCCAGGCCGGCGACGGCCTGATGCTCTCGCGCACCCAGCCGCGCACGCTCGAAGCACCCGATGCGACGCTGGCCGAGCTGCAGGACCCGATCGTCGATGCCTACCTGGCCGCGCTGCCCGCCGGCGCCACGCCGCGCATCGTGGGATCGCGCAGCGTCTTCGTGGCCGACACGCGCGTCGAGGCGCTGCGTCTGGCCGAGATCGGCCTGCGCCGCTCGGCCGCGCGCTTCGCGGCCTCGGGCGGCGGTGGCCTCGCGGACCGCGCGGGCCCCGAGGCCACGCTCGAACAACTGATCGCGGCCTACGACGTGCACGTGGGCACGCCCGAGGACGTGATCGCCTCGCTCTCCGCCGACAGCACGCTCGCGCGCGTCACCGACCTCGTGTGCCAGGTGCACTCGGTCGATCCGCCGCATGCGGCGATCCTGCGCTCGATCGAACTCGTCGCCACCGAGGTCGCGCCGGCGCTCGGCTGGCAGCGGGACACGGCTGCGGCACCCACCGACCTTCCTTCCCTCCAGACCTCATGACCGCCACCACCCCTCCCGTCGCCGACGTGATCGACCAGCTGGTCGGCATCGCGCCCGGCGATCCGCTCGACCGCCTGCGCGCGCAGCGCGAACAGGCGCGCCTCAACGCGCAGCAGAGCTACCTCGCGCTGTTCGCGCCCACGCCGCCCGTGCCCGAAGGGTTCGACATCGCGGACCGCTTCGCCATCGCGGCCTTCGTGACCGCGCTGCACGAGCAGCCCGAGGTCGCGCGCTTCTATGCGCAGCGCCTGGCCGCGCAGCGCGCCCGCGCGGGCCTGGCCGAGGCGGTCGCGGACGAAGCGAAACGCGCCGCCGCCAAGGGCCCGTACGGCCGCTATCCCGCGGGCCCGCTGAGCGCCGAGGATAAGGAAGGCCCTTCCTACGCGGTCGCCGATTCGAACCGCGAAGCGCTGGGCCCGCGCCTGTCGGCCGCGCTCGTGCACGCACAGCTTCTGGTGTTCCATCCGCGCGATGCGAGCCCCACCGCGCTGCAGGCCTTGCTCGATGCCGGCTGGTCGTCCACCGGCATCGTGACCCTGTCGCAGCTCGTGGCCTTCCTCGCGTTCCAGGTCCGCGTCGTCGCGGGCCTGCGCACGCTGGCGCGCCATCCCATCACTTCCGTCGACTGAACGCCATGGCCACCGAATCGACCCTGAGCTATCCGGACAACGCGCACCCCACGCGCTTCACGCAGGCGCAGCTCGAATGGCTGCCCTGGCTCGAGCCGCTGCCCGAAGCCGAGCTCACCGAGCGCCATTTCGCGGGCCTGGTCGATGCCTCGCGCGCCAAGTCGCCGTACTTCCGGCTGCTCGCGCGCGATCCCGACATCCTCGGCGCGCGCACGCGCACCGACAAGGACATCTTCTACAACCCCGAGGCCGGCCTGCCGCGCGCCGAGCGCGAACTGGCCGCGGCCGCGGCCTCGCGCCACAACGGCTGCATCTACTGCGCCTCGGTGCATGCGCGCTTCGCCACGCATTTCTCGCAGCGTGCGGACGACGTGCAGCGGCTGCTCGACGAGGGCACGACGGCCGCGCTCGGCGAGCGCTGGGATGCGATCGTCGCGGCTTCGGTGGCGCTGTCGTCCACGCCGTCGAACTTCGGCACCGAGCACATCGAGGCATTGCGCGCGCAGGGCCTGGACGACCTCGCGATTGCCGACGTGATCCACGGCGCCGCTTTCTTCAACTGGGCGAACCGGTTGATGCTCTCGCTGGGCGAGCCGCAACAACCCTGACGTTCAGCCGCCGTCGTCGGGCGGCGCCTCCGCGCTGGCGCGCGCGATCGCCTCGCGCGCCATGCCGGGCGCGAAGGCATCGATGAAGGCGTGGATGTAGCCGCGCAGATGCCCGCCGCGGCGCACCGCGAGCTGGGTGCGGTTCTCGCCGAACAGGTGGCCGGCTTCCAGCGCGCGCAGGCGCCGGTCGCGCACCGCGTCGTAGGCCAGGTCGGCGACGATGCCCACGCCCACGCCCAGTTCCACATAGGTCTTGATCACGTCCGCATCCATCGCGGCCAGCACGATGTCGGGCGAGAGGCCATGGCGCGCGAAGGCCTCGTCGATGCGCGAGCGGCCCGTGAGGCCGCTGTCGTAGGTGATGAGCGGATGGCGCGCGAGCTTCTCGATGGTGAGCGGCGTCTCGGTCAGCAGCGGATGGCCCGCGGGCGCCACCACCAGGTGCGTCCAGCAGCGACACGAGATGGCCGCGAGCTGCGGATGGTTCTGCGGCAACTCGGTGGCGATGCCCACGTCGACCTCGCCGTCGAGCAGCATCTGCGCGATCTGGCGCGGCGTGCCCTGGTGCAGGTGCAGTCGCACGCCGGGAAAGCGCAGGCGGAACTCCTGCACCGCGGCCGGCAGCGCATAGCGCGCCTGCGAATGCGTGGCCGCGATCGACAGCAGGCCTTCTTCGCGCGCCAGGAAATCCTGGCCGGCCTGGCGCAGGTTCAGGCTGTCGTCGAGCACGCGCTCGATGATCGGCAGCAGGTGGTCGCCGGGCGAGGTGAGGCCGGTGAGCCGCTTGCCCGAGCGCTTGAACAGCAGGATGCCGAGCTCGTTCTCGAGGTCGCGGATCTGCCGGCTCACGCCGGACTGCGAGGCCTCGAGCACCACGGCGGCTTCGCTGAGGTTGAAGCCGCAGCGCACGGTCTCGCGCACGGATCGCAGTTGCTGGAAGTTCATGGCGACGGGAAGAGGCTTGTCTCTGGCTGGGGCATGCGCCTTCCGGGCGCGCACTCGGTGGGAGTGCATGCAGGCTATCGCGCGGCGGGGTCTCGCGGCAAAGAACAAAAACGGATCAACGTATGCGGAATACGTGCTTCGCGAAGGCCGCGCTCTCTTGAAGAATGAGGGCTCTTGCCTTCGAGGGTGAGTGTCTCCTGGTCGCTACGGCGACGCAGTTTCAACGGGCCCCTCGGGGCCCGTTTTTTTCGCGGCATCCACCGCGCCACTCCTGTCGATCACCTCATGAGCAACGACCCCTCCACGTCCCTCGAACCGAACGACCCGCGCGACCGCTTCGCCCACGAGGCCCTGCGCCTGCTCGGCCCCGCGCCCGCCAACTGGGTGCCGCGCCACGATGGCATCGACCACGACGTGCTCGTCGTCGGCGGCGGCCAGAGCGGTGCCGCGCTCTCGTTCGCGCTGCGCCGCGCGGGCATCGCCGAAGTCAGCGTGATCGATGCCGCGCCCGATGCGCAGCGCGCGGGCGTGTGGCTCACGCGCGCGCGCATGCACAAGCTGCGCACGCTCAAGAACCTGGTCGGCCCCGAGGGCCCGGTGAGCGCGCTGGGCTTCCAGGCCTGGTATGAATCGCGCCATGGCCTCGAGCCCTATGCGGCGCTCGACCGCATTCCGCGCACCGACTGGGCCGCCTACCTCGACTGGTTCCGCCACATCACCGCCACCGGGGTGCGTTACGGCACGCGGCTGGTCGGCTTCGAGGCGGCCGGGCAGGGCGCGGTGCCGCACTTCCGCGTGCGGCTCGAGGTCGACGGCCAGGAGCGCATCGAGACCGCGCGCAAGCTGATCTTCGCCAACGGCGTGGCCGGCAGCGGCGCGCCCTTCGTGCCCGAACTGCTCGCGAACGCGGTGGCCAGCGGGCTCGCGGCCCACACCGGCCATGCGATCGATTTCGCGGCGCTAGCAGGCAAGCGCGTGGCCGTGATCGGCGCCGCGGCCTCGGCCTTCGACGCGGCCGCGGTGGCGCTCGAGCATGGCGCGGCCGCCGTCCATCTGTTCGCGCGCCGCGACCATCTCGCGGCCACGCCGGTGGCGCGCGTGCGTGGCTATCCGGGCCTGTACGACAACTACTTCGCGCTGCCCGATGCCACGCGCTGGCATCATGCGGCGCGCTACCGGCGCCTGGGCACCACGCCGCCGCCCGACTCGGTGCAGCGCGTGCTGGCCTTTCCCAACTTCCACCTGCACCTGGGCGCGCCGTGGCGCGGCGTCACGCAGAACGGCAACCAGCTCGTGGCCCACGTGCACGACGAGCATTTCCACTTCGACTTCGCGATCGCCGGCACCGGCTACAGCCACGAGTTGAGCGAACGCCCCGAGCTGACCGGCATCGCCGACCTGGTGCTGCGCTGGCGCGATCGCTTCGAGGCGCCAGCGAACGAGCGCGACGACGAGCTCGCGGCCGCGCCCTACCTGGGCACGGGCCTCGAGCTGGTCGAGAAGACGGCGGGCACGGCGCCGTGGCTGCGCGACATCCATGTCTACAACCCGGGAGGCTTCGCGAGCACCGGCCTGCCGCTGGGCGACGTGCCCGGCATGCGCGGCTACGTGCCGGCCATCGTGCGCCGCATCAGCGAGGACCTGCTGCTGGCCGACCTGCCGCTGCACGAGGCACGCACGCGCGCCGAGGTGCCACCGGACTTCGGGCCGGAGTTCGTATGCGGGCGCGCTGTGGCAGGGCGAGGCGCGGCTGCAGGCGGCCTGAGAAAACGGGAGCGGAACTCCGGACGCAGAGGACGCGAAGGTTCCGCGAAGGACACAAAAGGAAGCCAGAAGAAGAAATTTCGAATTTCTTTTTTCGCGCTCTTCGCGAATCCTTCGCGTCCTCTGCGTCCGGCTGTCCGTTTTTTATTTATTTCAGCGCAGCGAGATCCCCGCCGTCTGAATGGTCTTCGCATAGCGGATGCGCTCCGCCGCCAGCGTGCGCCCCAGGTCGGCCGGCGAGCCGCCGGTCACCTTGAAGCCCATGTCCTCGAGCTTGGCGCGCGTTTCGGGCGCGGCGATCACGGCCTGGATGTCGCGGTTGATCTTCGCGACCACGGCCGGCGGCGTGCCGGCCGGCGCGAAATAGCCCTGCCAGCTCTCGACCGCGAAGCCCGGCAGCCCGGCCTCGGCCATGGTCGGCACCTCGGGCAGCGCGCCCGAGCGGTAGTCGGTGGTGACCGCGAGCGCGCGCAGCTTGCCGGCGCGCACGTGGTCGGTCACGGCGGCCAGCGTGATCAAGGTGGCGTCGACGTGGCCCGCGAGCACGTCGAGCGTGGCCGGCCCGCCGCCCGAGTAGGGGATGTAGTTGACCTGCGCGCCGGTCTCCTGGCCGATCATCTCGTGCGCCACGTGGGCGATGCCGCCGTTGCCCGGCAGGCCCAGGCTGATCGAGTGCGGCCGCGCCTTGGCGCGCGCGAGGTAGGCGCGGAAGTCGCCGATGCCGGTCTTCGGATTGACCACCAGGATCTGCGGATTGACCACCGCCTTGATCACCGGCGTGAAGGCCTTCTGGCCGTCGTAGGGCAGGCGGTCGAACAGGATGCCGTTGAGCGTCAGGCCCTCGCCCTGCTGCAGCAGCGTATAGCCGTCGGCCGGCGACTTGGCCACGCGCGCGGCGCCAATGGTGCCGCTGGCGCCGCCGAGGTTCTCGACCACCACCGACTGGCCCCAGCGCTCGGTCAGGCGCTCGGCGATCAGGCGGGTGAGCTTGTCGGCGCTGCCGCCGGCGGCCACCGGCACCACGATGTGGACCGGCTTCGAGGGGAAACCGGCCGCCTCGTCGGTGGCGGCGCGGGCGGACGCCGTGAGGGCGGCGAGCAGGACGGGAGCGGCCAAGGTGGCGCGCAGCAGGGCGCGGCGCGCGCCGCGGGTCGGGGAGGGCAGGGAGGTCATTGGGTGTCTCGTTCGAGGATGTGCCGACCGTAGGCGCGGGCGCGCGCGCGTCCAACGAAGCAAACCGGATATGCGTAGAAGAAAAACTTCGTTCGGCCGGCCCGGTCCGCCGCATACCCTGCCCACACCGCGGCCCCGTGCCGTGCTTCCGTCTTCCCGGTCTTCCCCGCATTCCCCTCGAAAGTCCCCATGAGCCTCTCCGAACTCCCCGTCGAAACCTCGGGCAACGACCTCGCGAGCGAGCGTGCGCGCGCCATCGACGCCTTTCTCGCGCAGGGGCGCGGCCTGCTGGCCGCCGGCCCCGGCGAGGGCCACGCCCGGCTGCAGCCCGTGGCCGACGCGCTGATCGCGCTGGGCCGGCGCGCCGACCTGTTCCCGGCCGCCCATTTCCCGATCGATGCCGAGCGCCCCGCGCAGGTCTACCGGCTGGCCGAGGACGCCGATGGCGGCTTCGCGCTCTACCTCTCCGCGGGCCTGGCCGGCAAGGCCCAGCCGCCGCACGACCACACGACCTGGGCGATCATCGCGGGCGTCGAAGGCAACGAGCGCAACGTGCTCTACCGCCGCGAGAAGACCGCCGATCCCGCGCGCGACGACCTCGTGCAGACGCGCGTGGTCGACGTGGCCGCGGGCAGCGCGGTGGTGCTGACGCCGACCGACGTCCACACCATCGAGCTGGTCGACGGCCTCGACGGCCGGCACCTGCACTTCTACGGCCGCGCGCTCGAGCGGCTCGAGCATCGCGTGGTGTTCGAAGGCACGGCCGGCGGCAGCTACCGCCAGTTCGGGCCGCCGCGCAACGTCCGCCATCCGGCGATCGCGCCAGCGGCGCTCAAGGCCGCGCTGTCCGATGGCGAGGAGATCGCGCTGCTCGACGTGCGCGAGACCGGCGTCTTCGTGCGCAGCCACATCCTGCTGGCCGCCTCGGCGCCGCTGTGGCGGCTGGAGCTCTTGATCGACCGCCTGGTGCCGCGCCGCGACACCCGCATCGTGCTGACCGACGCCGACGAGTCGCTGGCCCACCAGGCGGCAGGCAAGCTGGTGCGCCTGGGCTGGCGCAACGTGTCGGTGCTGGCCGGCGGCACCGCGGGCTGGGCCGCGGCGGGCTACGAGCTGTTCAGCGGCAGCAACGTGCCGAGCAAGGCTTTCGGCGAGGTCATCGAGCACCGCAAGCACACGCCGTGGATCTCGGTCGACGAGCTGCATCAGCGCGTGGAACGCGGCGACGACATCGTGGTGGTCGACAGCCGCACGCCCGAGGAGTTCGCCGACTTCAGCCTGCCGTTCGCCCACAGCCTGCCGGGCGCCGAGCTGGTCTACCGCATCCATGAATTCGCGCCGCGTCCCGAGACGCTGGTGGTGGTGAACTGTGCCGGCCGCACGCGCAGCATCGTCGGCGCGCAGACGCTGATCGACGCGGGCATCCCGAACCCCGTGGTCTCGCTCAAGGACGGCACCATGGCCTGGTTGCTGGCCGGGCGCACGCTGTCGCACGGCCGCAGCGCGCCGCTGCCCGAGCCCGAGGCCGCCGGCCTCGAGCAGGCGCGCGCGCGCGCCGAGGACGTGGCCCGGCGCGCCGGCGTGCGCCGCATCGACGCCGCGGGCCTGGCACGGCTCGAGGCCGAGGCCGGCGAACGCTCGCTCTACCGCTTCGACGTGCGCACGCGCCAGGAATACGAGGCCGGCCATCTCGAGGGCTGGCGCTGGGCGCCCGGCGGCCAGCTGGTGCAGGCCACCGACGAGTACGTCGGCGTGCGCCGCGCGCGCATCGTGCTGGCCGACTGGGACGGCGTGCGCGCGCTGACCACCGCGGCCTGGCTCGCGCAGCTCGGCGGCCACGAGGTCTTCGTGCATGCACCGGCGCCGCTGCCGGTGCTGGTGCTCGGCCCCGAGCCCGTGAAGCTGCTGCCGCTGCATGCGCGCGCGCCGCGCATCGCGGTGCGGGAACTCGCATCGGCGCTGGACGCCGGCAGCGTCGCGGTGTTCGACATCGAGCGCCGCGCCGCCTACGAGCGCCGCCATGTCGCGGGCGCGCGCTTCGCGGTGCCCGACCGGCTCGAGGAATTCATCGCCGGCCTGCCCGCCGCGCAGCGCGTGGTGCTGGTCTCGTCCGACGGCGTGCTGGCCGGCGCGGTCGCGGCCGAACTCATCGCGCGCCTGGCCCGCGACGGCAGCGCGCGCGAGGTGCTCGCGCTCTCGGGCGGCACCCAGGCCTGGGTCGCGGCCGGCCTGCCCGCCGGCCAGGGCGGCGAGGGCGTGCTGACCGGCGACGACGACCACTGGTACAGCCCCTACGCGCATGCCGACCTGGCGGCGCGCAATGCCGGCTTCCAGCAGTACCTCGACTGGGAGATCGGCCTCGTGGCCCAGCTCGAGCGCGAAGGCGACGTGGGCATCCGGCTGGTCGCGCCCGCCACGGCCGACGCGGCGGTGGCGCCATGAACCTGCGAAGCGCCGGCCGAACCCTGGTGCGCACGGCCTGGCAGGCCGTACCGACCGTGATCGGCGTCATCCTGCTGAACTTCGTGCTGATGCAGCTGATCCCGGGCGACGCCGCCGACGTGGTGGCGGCCGAATCGGGCTCGGCCACGGCCGAGAGCATGGCGCAGCTGCGCGCCCACTTCGGCCTCGACCTGCCGGTGCTGCAGCAGCTCGGCAGCTACCTCTACAACCTCTCGCACGGCAGCCTCGGCGTTTCGCCGCGCTACAACATGCCGGTGGTGGCGCTGATCGGCGCGCGGCTGGGCAACACGCTGCTCTTGATGCTCACCGCGCTGGGCTTCGCGCTCGCCATCGGCATCGCGCTGGGCACCATCATGGCCACGCGCGTGGGCCGCTGGCAGGACCGCACGCTCTCGGTGCTGGCGCTGCTGCTGTACTCCACGCCGGGCTTCTGGCTCGGGCTGATGGCGATCGTGCTGTTCTCGGTGCACCTGGGCTGGCTGCCCACCGGCGGCAGCGAGACCATCGGCGCGGGCTACACCGGGCTGAAGCGCGCGGTCGACGTGGCGCGCCACCTGGTGCTGCCGGCGCTCGCGCTCGCGGGCTTCTACATCGCCATCTTCTCGCGGCTCACGCGCGCGGCCATGCTCGAGGTGTCGCGCCAGGACTTCGTGCGCACCGCCGAGGCCAAGGGCCTGCATCCGTGGACCGTCACGATGCGCCACGTTCTGCGCAACGCGCTGATCCCGGTCACCACCGTGGCCGGCATGCACCTGGGCACCCTGCTCGGCGGCGCGGTGGTGGTCGAGACCGTCTTCAGCTGGCCCGGTCTCGGCCGGCTGGCCTTCGACTCGGTGGCCGGGCGCGACTACACGGTGCTGCTCGGCGTGCTGCTGATGTCCTCGCTGCTGGTGATCGTGGCCAACATGCTGGTCGACCTGCTGCACGCGCTGCTCGACCCGCGCATCCAGGTGCGCTGAGTTCCGCGCGCGCACCGCTTCACGCTCTTCTCGTTCCTCACCGATGTCCACTCCCTTCCTGCTCGACTCCAACCTCGCGCAAGCGCCCGCGCCGGCAACGGCGCCCCGCCGCGCGGAACCGCCCGCGCCGCCGACGCCGGCCGCTTCCGTCGTTGTCGCCGCCGTCGACGCCCGCCCGGTCTCGGCGCGCCCGCGCCGCGCTGCGCGCCTTCGTGCGCAACCCCTCCGCCGTGGCGGGCGTGGTGCTGCTGCTGGCCATGCTGGTGCTGGCCCTGCTCGCGCCGTTGCTCTATCCGGGCGATCCGCTCGACATGGTCGCGCAGCCGCTGCTGTGGCCCGGCCAGGACGCGGCCTATCCGCTGGGCAGCGATTCGCTCGGGCGCGACGTCGCCGCCGGCATTGCGCACGGTGCGCGCATCTCGCTCGCGGTGGGCGTGGTCGCGGCCGTGCTGAGCCTCGCGATCGGCATCCTCGTGGGCGCCACCGCGGGCTACTTCGGCGGCCGCATCGACGACGTGCTGGTGCGCATCACCGAGCTGTTCCAGACCATGCCCTCGTTCCTGTTCGTGATCGTGGTGGTGGCGATCGGCCAGCCCTCGGTGCCGGTGATCGTGTTCGCGATCGGCCTGGCCTCCTGGCCCGTGATCGCGCGGCTGGTGCGCGCCGAGTTCCGCGCGCTGCGCGAGACCGAGTTCGTGCTCGCCGCGCGCAGCCAGGGCTTCGGTCATGCGCGCATCATCTTCCAGGAGATGCTGCCGAACGCGCTGCCGCCGGTCATCGTCACCACCTCGGTGCTGGTGGCCAGCGCGATCCTGATCGAGTCGGCGCTGTCCTTCCTCGGCATGGGCGACCCCAATGCGGTGTCGTGGGGCAGCATGATCGGCCAGGGCCGCGAGTTGTTGCGCACCGCCTGGTACCTCACGGCGCTGCCGGGGGCGGCCATCGTCTTCACCGTGCTGGCGCTCAACCTCGTGGGCGACGGCCTCAACGATGCCTTCAACCCGCGTTTGAGGGGCCGTTGAGATGACGCTCGAACAAGTGACGATCGCGCCGCCGCTGCTGGACGTGCGCGGCCTCGATGTCTTCTTCCACGGCTCGAACGGCCCGATCCAGGCCGTGCGCGGGCTGGACCTGACCTTGCAGCGCGGCGAGACGCTGGCGCTGGTCGGCGAATCGGGCTGCGGCAAGTCGACCACCGCGCTGGCGCTGCTGCGCCTGCTCGCGCCCGGCACCGCGCTGCGCGGCAGCATCCATTTCGACGGGCGCGACATCCTGCGCGCTGTCGCCGGCCGCGCTGCGCGAGGTGCGCGGGCGCGAGATCGCGATGATCTTCCAGGAGCCGATGACCTCGCTGAACCCGGTGCACACCATCGGCGCGCAGATCAGGAGACGCTGCGCCGCCACGAGAAGCTCTCGGCCGCCGCGGCGCGCCGGCGTGCCATCGAGCTGCTCGACCTGGTGCGCATTCCCGAACCGCAGCGGCGCATCGACGACCATCCGCACAACCTCTCGGGCGGCCAGCGCCAGCGCGTGATGATCGCGATGGCCGTGGCCTGCAAGCCGCGCCTGCTGGTGGCCGACGAGCCCACCACCGCGCTCGACGTGACCATCCAGGCGCAGATCCTCGAACTGCTCGACGGCCTGCGCCGCGAGCTCGACATGGCGCTGCTGCTGATCACCCACGACCTGGGCCTGGTGGCCCAATGGGCCGATCGCGTGGCCGTGATGTATGGCGGCGAGAAGGTCGAGGAGGCGCCGACCTCGAAGCTCTTCGCCGCTCCTTCGCATGCCTACACCCGCGGCCTGCTCGGCGCCTCGCTGCATGCCGGCAGCGCGCTGCACTACGCCGATGCGCGCCTGCCCGAGATCCAGACCCGGCTCGATCCCGCGACCGGCGTGCGCGACTTCGCGCTGCATGTGCCGCAGCCGAACACGAAGGTGCGTGCCTTGCCCGTGCGCGCCGCGGCGGGCGAGCCGCTGCTGTCGGTGCAGGACCTGCGCACCGACTACCCGACGCGTGGCGGCGGCGTGCTGCATGCCGTCGACGGTGTGTCCTTCGACATCCGCGCGGGCGAGACCGTGGGCCTGGTCGGCGAATCGGGCTGCGGCAAGTCCACGCTCTCGCGCACGCTGTTGCGGCTGGTGGACCCGGCGGGCGGGCGCATCGTGTTCGACGGCACCGACATCGCTTCGCTGTCCGAGAAAGCACTCAAGCCCTGGCGGCGGCGCGTGCAGATGGTGTTCCAGGATCCCTATGCGTCGCTGAACCCGCGGCGCAGCGTGTTCGACATCCTCGAGTCGGTGCTCAAGGTGCACGGCGTGGACGACCGCGCCGAGCGGCGCAACCGCATCGCCGCCATCCTCGAGCGCGTGGGCCTGCCGGCCGACGCGGCACGGCGCTTTCCCAACGAGTTCTCGGGCGGGCAGCGCCAGGCGCATCGGCATCGCGCGAGCGCTCGTGCTGCGGCCGTCGCTGGTGGTGCTCGACGAGCCGGTGTCGGCGCTCGACGTGTCGGTGCAGGCGCAGATCCTGAACCTGCTGGTGGAGCTGAAGGAGGACTTCGGGCTGTCCTACCTGTTCATCTCGCACGATCTGTCGGTGGTGCGGTACATCGCGGATCGGGTGATGGTGATGAACAAGGGGAAGATCGTGGAGACGGGGGGGTATCAGGATATTTGGGATCGGCCGCAGCATGCGTATACGCGGAGCTTGATTGCTGCTGTGCCTGGGGCTGAGCAGAGGAAGGCTGCTTAGTTTCTTGGGTGTTTTGTCTTTCTTGAGGGCGTAGGCCGGGTCCCGCCCCGGCGGGCGGCTCACTTTCTTTGTCTCGCTGTATGGACCGGAGACATGGGTGACACATGTGCGAGGACATGGTGGACACATTCTGCATGGTGGTTCAGGCCTCGCGCAGGTCGATCTCGCGCAGCTTGTGGTGCACGAAGTAGACGTCATAGCAGCCCTGTCTGCCGGGCTGCTCGCGCAGCGCGATCTCGTGGTCCTTGAGTGCTGCAGACACCTTGAAGCGCTTGCTCTTGAAGCGCACCTCCCCCCAGCCAGCCGACCTTCACCACCGTGTCGTTCGGGCCGTACTCGAGCGGCGGCAGCGTTCTCGGATAGGCCCTCTCGCTAGCGCGATACCGGCTCGCCGGGGTGTTCATGCCCAGCGCCTGGTGCGGGCGCTCATGGTTGTAGACATGCCTCCAGCGATCGAACTGCTGCTGCGCCTGCGCCAGATCCTGGAAGCTGCGCCCGGCCAGCAACTCCGCCTTCAGGCTGCGATGGAAGCGCTCGTCCTTGCCATTGGTCTGCGGGTGATAGGGGCTGCTGAAGCTCACCCGCACGCCCAGGCGGATCAGCCACAGCGCGAGTTCGCTGAGTTGGCCCGGCTCGCGCGGACTGCCCCCAGGGCGCGCCGTTGTCCGCATTGATTCGCACCGGCAAGCCGTAGCGGGAGAAGACATCCTGCAGTTGCTCCTTCACGCTGGCCGTTTGCTGACGGGCACAGGCGCGCAGGGCCAGGTTGTAGCGGGAATGGTCGTCCAGCAGCGTCAGCGGGTGGCAGCGCCCTGCTGCGGTGGACACGTAGCCCTTGAAGTCGATCTGCCAAAGGCTGTTGGGCGCCTCGTGCTCGAAGCGCTGCCAAGCGGTGGCCGCACTGCTGGCCTGGGCGCTGATGAGGCCGTGGCGCTTGAGGATGGAGTTGACGGTGCTCGGAGCCACGCAACCCTGTCCGAGGTCACTCAGTCGCCGTGCGAGCTTGCGTGCGCCCCAGGCGGGGTGCTGCTGGCGCAGCGAGACGATGGATTGTTGAAGCTCGGGCGAGGTCTCGCCAGGACTGTGGTGCGGGCGTCGACTGGCATCGCCCAGGCCGGCGGCACCCAACGTGGCGCTGCGTGCGAGCCATTTGTAGCCGGTCTGCGGGCTGATGCCGAAGCGCCGACACAGCTCGCGCCGGTTGGCACCTTCCTGGCGTGCCAGGGCAACGAACTCTTCTCTCAGGCTCATGGTGTCTCGGGTGCTCCAGGGCATGGTCGTCTTCCGATCGGGCGATATACCCAATGGTGTCCACCATGTCCTCGCACACCTGTCCACCATGTGCCCGGTCCATACATCTCGCCAAAGAAAGTAAGCAAAGAAAGGCGACCCCACTGTCTGCGACCCTCCGCTTCGCTACGGGCAACCTGCGGTGCTCGCGTTTCGCGGGGTCTCGCAGAACTCGCTTCGCTCAAACAGCTGCGAGCCCTGATCCGCGAAACGCTGCGCTCCTCGGCGCAGCCAGAGGGGAGTGGTTCGGGCCATCGCTGCGCTCGGCCGCGCATACCCAACGGGCCTTCGCGTTGCTCGGCCTCAGTGAAAGATCCAGGGCCTGAACATTCGCTACACACCACACAAGGACGCGCCACGGCGCGTTGACCCTAGTCCCCTCTGGCTGTGCCGAGGAGCGCAGGAGAAAGCGGGATAAGGGCCGCAGCTGTCTGAGCGCAACGCAGTGGAGCGAGTTCTGCGGACCCCGCTTCTCCGAGCACCGCAGGTTGCCCGTAGCGAAGCGGAGGGACACAGACAGCGGGGTCGCCTTCTCTTTGGTTACTTTCTCTTGGCGAGACAAGAGAAAGTGACTCGCCCGCCGGGGCGAGACCCGGCCAACAGCCTAAAAAAAAGAACTATTTCTTAGCCTCGTCAACGTAGACATCAGCCAAATTCGACTCCACCCTATCCGCAGTCAACGAATGGTCATGCACCCGCTGATTCGCAATGGTGATGAACACAGGCTGATAGAGATTCAAATCCGGCACATCCCGCGCCACCGTATCCTGAAACTCCCTGAACAGCTTCAACCGCCGCGCAGGATCGTTCTCCACCGCCGCATCCTCGAGCAGCTTGTCCACCACCGGACTCTGATAGTGCGTGCCATTCGAGAACGGCACGCCCTTGATGAAGTTCTTCGACCAGTACAACCGCTGCACCCCCACGGTCGGATCGAACAAATTGCTCGCCCCGTTGTGCGTGAACGCGAAATCTCGGTCCGTGTAGATGCGCTTGATGAAGGCGCTCGGGTCCTGCGCCCGCACCGTCACCGCGATGCCGATGCGCGCCAGGGTCGAGCGCAGGTAGTCGGCCAGGCGCGGACCGTCGGCGCCGATCGGGTTGAAGTCCAGCGGCACGCTGAAGCGCACGCCGCCGGCCTTGCGCGGATAACCGGCCTCGTCCAGTAGGGCGTTGGCCTTCTTGAGGTCGAAGGCATAGGGCGAGGGCGCGGGATCGTGGAAGGCCTTGAGGCCGGGCGCGATCGGCGAATAGCTGACCTGGCCGTAGCCGTAGTTCACCACCTTCACGATCACGCCGCGGTCGACGGCATGGGCCACGGCCTGGCGCACCTTCTCGTTCTTGAAGTACTCGTTGTCGAGGTTGAACTCGAGCCGGGTCACGTTCGACGAGTAGCTGTTGCCCTTCGTCTCGAAGCGCAGCGCGGGCACCTTCTTGAGCCGCTCGAGATCCGCGAGCGGCACCGGCGTGCGATAGCCGAGGTCGACGGTGCCGGTCTCGAAGGCCACGGCGGCTGCCGCCGGGTCGGTCACGAAACGCACGATCAGCTGGTCGATGAAGGGCTTGGGCTTGTCCCAGTACTCGGGATTGCGCTCGTACACGATGTGGCTGCCACGCACCCACTCCTTGAACCTGAACGGGCCGGTGCCGATCGGCGCGTTGTTGTTCGGATTGTTCGCGGGGTCGGTGCCCTCGTAGACATGCTTGGGCACGATCGGCGTCTCGGTCGCGACCAGCGCGCGGATCAGGTAGGGCGCGGGCTTCGACAGCCGCAGGATCGCGGTGTACTTGTCGGGCGTGTCGATGGCCGTGAGGTTGGCAAAAGTGTTGCGGCCGCGCGGATGGATCTTCTTCAGCAGCTCGATCGAGTAGGCGACGTCGGCCGAGGTGAAGTCCTTGCCGTCGTGCCACTTCACGCCCTGGCGCAGCGTGAAGGTGTAGGTCAGGCCGTCGGGGCTGATGACCCACTTGGTCGCCAGCTGCGGCTGCGGATTGACGTCGTAGTCGTACTTGAGCAGGCCCTCGGTGACCTTGGCGCTGACGCTGAGGATCGGCGTGGCGACATTGCCGATGGTGACGAGCGCGGTCGGCTCGCTGGTCGACAGCAGGGTCAGGGTGCCGCTGTGGTTGGGCGGCGCGGCCTGCGTGGCGGCGGCGAGGCCGGCGGCGAGCAGCAGCGCGACGGTGGCGCGGCGGAGGTGCGGGGGGCGGAGCAGGGAAGACATGGTGGGAGGAGCGAGAACGGAAAGAAGAAGAGGAAAGAAATCAGGCAACGGCGGCATCGGTCGCGGGAACCGGCGCGGCCGTCACCAGCCCTTCGCGCAGGTCGCGCGCGATGGCGGCTTCGGCACGCTGTGCGGCATCGCCGAGGCCACCGCCGCCGGGCGTCTCGACCACCAGCTTGTCGCCGGCCGGAATGAGCTGGCGCCCCTTGGCGCGCAGCGCCCGGCCCGAGGCCAGCCGCAGCCGGCCCGGCGCGCCGTCGCTGCCGCCGAGCGCGCCGCGCGCCGGATGATCGACACGGTCGAAGGCGGCGGCGATCAGGAAGGCCGCGTCGGGCTGTGCATGGCGCACCTCGATCACCTGGCCCAGGCCGCCGCGCACCGTGCCGGCACCGCCCGAGTCGACGCGGAACTCCTTGCGCTCGAACAGCAGCGGCGCCTGGGTCTCGAGGATCTCGAGCGAGACGTTGCGCACGCCGCTCGGGTAGGCGGTGACCGAGAGGCCGTCCTTGCCGGGCCGCGCGCCGGTGCCGCCGGTGCTGAAGCTGATCACGTTGAAGCGCGGGCCGCGGCGCACCGCCTCGGCATCGGCCGGCGCGGTGCCGGCCAGCACCTCGCCGCCCACGAGCTGCAGGTTCCACAGCGACGACGAGCCCTCGGCCGGCACGCGGTCGGGCCGGGCCTGGCGCAGCGCGCCGAAGACGGCGTCGGGCAGCAGCTGGCCGATGACGTGGCGCGCGGTCACGGCCGCGGGATGCAGCGCATGCAGGATGCAGCCCTCGGGCGCGGCGACGCGGATCGGCGCGAGCGAGCCCGCGTTGTTGGGCACGTCGGCGCCCACCAGGCAGCGGATGCCGAAGGAGGTGTAGGCGTCGGTGTAGGCCTTGGGCACGTTGATGCCGCGCGCCACCGTGCCCGAGGTGCCGGCGAAGTCCACGTCGATGCCGTCGTCGCCGATGGTCACGGCCACCTGCAGCGTGATCGGCGCGTCGTAGCCGTCGGCCACCAGCGTGTGGTGCCAGGTGCCGCGCGGCCATTCGGCCAGCGCCTCGCGCATGGCCTGCGCCGAGCGCGCGATGACGAAGTCGCCGAGCGCCTCGAGGTCGGCCAGGCCGAACTCGCGCAGCAGGGTGCGCAGCCGCCGGCCGCCGACCTCGTTGCAGGCCACCAGCGCGAACAGGTCGCCCTCGACCTGCTCGGGATCGCGCACGTTGGCGCGGATGATGGCGTGCACCGCCGGGTCGACCGTGCCGCGGCGCACGAAGCGCAGGATCGGCAGGAACAGGCCCTCGTGATAGATCTCCAGCCCGTCGGGACTCGAGCCGATGCCGCCGATGTCTACCACGTGCAGCGTGGAGGCGAACAGCGCGACCGCGCGTCGCGCCTCGCCCTCGCCATGGAACACCGGCGTGACCATGGTCATGTCGAACAGGTGGCCGGTGCCCTTCCACGGGTCGTTGGTGAGGAACACGTCGCCGTCTTCCATGGTCTCGATCGGAAAGCGGCGCAGGAAGTGCTTGACCGACTCGGCCATCGAGTTGACGTGGCCCGGCGTGCCGGTCACGGCCTGCGCGATCATGCGGCCGTCGGGCAGGAACACGCCGGCCGACAGGTCGCCGGCTTCGCGCGTGGAGGTGCCGAAGGCGGTGCGGATCAGCGTCTGGGCCTGCTCCTCGACCACCGAGAGCAGGCGGTTCCAGGCGAGCTGGTGGCGGATCAGTTGGCGGCCGGCGGGGGCCGCGGGCTTGGGTGTGGAACTCATGCGTGGTGGTCCGAAAGTTCGGGGGCGAAGGAAGACGAAGAAGAAGGAAGGGAAGCCGCGGCTGCATGGCTGATCAGCCCGGCTTCGAGGTCGCGCGCGATCAGCGCCGGATCGCGCTCCGAGGGATCGCCGAGGCCGGCACCGCCGGGCGTCTCGACCACCAGCACCTCGCCGGCCGGCACGAGCTGGCGCCCCTTGCCGCGCAAGGTCGTGCCCGCATGCTTGAGCCGCGCGGTGCCCGGCGCGCCGTCGCCGCCGCCGAGCGCGCCGCGCGCCGGAAAGCGCACGCGGTCCCAGGTGGCCGACAGCACCATCGGGTCGCCATCGGCGTTCTCGACCTCGATCACCTGGCCCAGCCCACCGCGCGAGCTGCCCGCGCCGCCCGAATCGGGCCGGTATTCCTTGCGCCGGAACAGCAGCGGCGCCTGGGTCTCGAGGATCTCGAGCGAGACGTTGCGCACGCCGCTCGGGTAGGCGGTGGCCGAGAGGCCGTCCTTGCCGGGCCTTGCGCCGGTGCCGCCGGTGCTGAAGCTCACGATGTTGAAGCGGCGCGCGCGCCGCAGCGCGTTGTTGGGCCCGCCCTCGATCGGCTGGCCGCCGTACAGGCGGATGTTCCACAGCGACGAGGCGCCCTCGGCCGGCACCCGGTCGGGCCGGGCCTGGCGCAGCGCGCCGAACACCAGGTCGGGCAGCATCTGGCCGATGGCCGCGCGCGTGGCAACGGCCGCCGGCGGCAGCGCATGGACGATCGAGCCCTCGGGCGCGACCACGCGGATCGGTGCCAGCGAGCCCGAGTTGTTCGGCACGTCCGCGCCGATCAGGCAGCGGATGCCGAAGGAGGTGTAGGCGTCGGTGTAGGCCTTGGGCACGTTGATGCCGCGCGCCACCGTGCCCGAGGTGCCCGCGAAGTCGACCAGGATGCCGTCGTCGGAGATCGTGACCGCCGCATGCAGCTCGACCGGCGTGTCGTAGCCGTCCACGGTCATGTGGTTGCGCCAGGTGCCGCGCGGCCAGTCGGCCAGCGCGGCGCGCATGGCCTGGGCCGAGCGCTCGATCACGTAGTCGCCCTGCGCCCGCAGGTCGTCCAGGCCGAACTCGCGCAGCAGCCGCTGCAGTCGCGTCGCGCCCACCGCGTTGCAGGCCACCAGCGCATGCAGGTCGCCCTCGACCTGCTCGGGCTCGCGCACGTTGGCGCGCACGATGGCCAGCACCGACTCGTCGAGCACGCCGTCGCTCGCGAAGCGCAGCGGCGGCAGGAACAGGCCCTCGTGGTAGATCTCGAGCGCATCGGGGCCGGCATTCACGCCGCCGATGTCGACCACGTGCACGGTCGAGGCGAACAGCGCCACCAGCCGGCCGCCGTGGAACACCGGCGTGACCATCACCACGTCGAACAGGTGGCCCGTGCCCTTCCACGGATCGTTGGTGACGAACACGTCGCCGTCGCGCATGGTGGGGGCCGGAAAGGCGCGCAGGAAATGCAGCACCGAGTCGGCCATCGAGTTGACGTGGCCCGGCGTGCCGGTCACGGCCTGCGCCACCATGCGGCCGTCGGGCAGGAACACGCCGGCCGACAGGTCGCCGGCCTCGCGCGTCGGCGTGCCGAAGGCGGTGCGGATCAGCGCCTGCGCCTGCTCCTCGACCACGGCGAGCAGGCGGCTCCACACGAGCTGCTGGCGCAGCGCCTGGCGCCCATTGGCGGTGCTGGCGGTGTTGGCCGCGCTGGCAGCACTCATGCCGCCACCGCCGCCGCGTGCGCTTCCTCCTCGTGCCGCACGGCGGTGGTGTCGTCGAGCACCAGCGCGCCGAGCCGGCTCACGCGTGCCTCGAAGCCCGCGATCAGCTGCGTGGTGGTCTCGTCCTCGACGACCAGCGCCGGGCCCTCGACCCACAGGCCGGGCCGCAGCGCGGCGCGCTCGTACACCGGCACCGCCTGCCAGCGGCCGGTCTCGGCGTCGTAGAGCTCGCGCGTGGCCGAAGCCGTGGCGCGGCCCTCGTCGGCCAAGAGCCCGTCGGCCTCGGGCGCGGCACGGCCGCCGGCTTCCACCGCGACCGACCAGCTCACGGCCTCGGCCGCGATGTGCGGCAGGCTGCGGCCGTAGAGCGCGGCATAGCGCGCCTCGAAGCGCTGGTGCAGCGCGGCGCTGGCGGCCGCGTCGAACGCGCCCTCGGGCAGCTCGACCGGAATCTCGTGGCCCTGGCCCGCGTAGCGCATGAACACCACGCGCTGGCGCACCAGCGGCGCGCCGGGCGCGGCGCGCAGCACCACGTCGTCGGCGGTGGCGGTGAGCTCGTCGAGCAGCCGGCCCACGGCCGCATGGTCGATGCGGTCGAGCCGCTGGTGCAGGCTGCGCACCGTCTGGTAGGCCACCGGCGCCCAGAGGAAGCCCAGCGCCGAGCCCACGCCGGCCGAGTTCGGGATCACCAGCCGCGCGATGCCGAGCTTGCGCGCCAGCAGTGCTGCATGCAGCGGCGCCGCGCCGCCGAAGGCGATCAGCGTGCTCTCCTCGGCCACCTTGCCGAGTTCCGAGGCATGCACGCGCGCCGCGTTGGCCATGTTCTCGGTCACGATCTCGACCACCGCCTGCGCGGCCGCCTCGACCTCGAGCCCGGTCTGCGCCGCCACGCCCTGCAGCAGCGCGGCGCGCGCGCGCTGCGGATCGAGCCGCACCTTGCCGACCGCGAAGCGCGCCGGGTCGATCGCGCCGAGCGCGGCATGCGCGTCGGTCACGGTCGGCTGCTCGCCGCCCAGGCCGTAGGCGGCCGGGCCGGGCGAGGAGCCCGCGCTGTCGGGGCCGACCTGCACCACGCCCAGGTGGTTGACGCGCGCGATCGAGCCGCCCCCCGCGCCGATCTCCACCATCTCGATCACCGGGATGCGGATCGGCAGGCCCGAGCCCTTGAGGTGCCGGTGCACGCGGCCGAATTCGAAGCTGCGGCTCAGCTGCGGCTGGTAGTCGTCGATGAAGCAGATCTTGGCCGTGGTGCCGCCCATGTCGAACGAGAGCGCGCGCGTGGCGCCGATCTGCTCGGCCACCTGGCGCGCGAGCACCGCGCCGCCCGCGGGGCCGGACTCGACCAGCCGCACCGGCTCGTCGATGCCGGCCTGCAGCGTGGTGATGGCGCCGCCCGAGGTCATGAGGAAGGGCTCGGCCTTCAGGCCGCGTTCGCGCGCGCCTTCCTGCAGCCGGCGCAGGTAGCCGGCCACCTGCGGCTGCACGTAGGCATTGGCGCTGACGGTCGAGAGCCGCTCGTACTCGCGGATCTCGGGGCAGACGTCGGAGGCCAGCGACACCCACAGCTGCGGCGCATGCTCGCGCAGCAGTTCGCGCACGCGGCGCTCATGGACGGGGTTCGCATAGCCGTGCAGGAAGCACACGGCCACGCTCTCGATGCCGTCGGCCACGAGCTGGCGCGCGAGCACGGCCACCTGGGCCTCGTCGAGCGGCGTGACCACGCGGCCGGCCGCGTCGGTGCGCTCGACCACGCCGTGGCGCCAGTGGCGCGGCACCAGCGGCGCCGGCTTGTCGAGGAACACGTCGTACTGCGCGAAGCGGTCCTCCAGCCCGATCTCGACCAGGTCGCGGAAGCCGTGCGTGGTCAGCAGTGCGGTGGGTGCGCCCTTGCGCTCGATCAGCGCATTGGTGGCCAGCGTGGTGCCGAGGATCAGCAGGTCGACGTCGGCCCAGGCCGCGCCGGCCTGCTGCAGCACTTCCGCCACGCCGTCGAACACGGCCTGTTCGGGCGCGGCCGGCGTGGTGAGCACTTTCACGGTGTGCTTGCGCTCGCCGCGCAGCAGCACGATGTCGGTGAAGGTGCCGCCGACGTCGACCGCCACGCGCACGCGGGGGTCGATGACGGGGACGGTGGAAGAGGAAGAGTGCGAGGACATGGGGACGGTACGGGAAAAACGGGAGAGGAAGGAAAGGCTCAGAGCAGGTGCGCGCCTGCGCTCAATTCACGGAACGGCGCCGCGGCGGGTGCCGGCGCGGGTGCGGGAGCGGTTGCTGTCGGCGTCGCCTTCGCCAAGGCCCGCGCCAGATCGGCCAGCAGGTCGCCCGGGTCCTCGAGGCCGACATGCAGCCGCACCACCGGCGCGTTGCCCTGCCATTGGCGGTGCTCGCGCAGCCGCTCGGGCTGGGCCGCGAGCGCCAGGCTCTCGTAGCCGCCCCACGAGGCGCCGATGCCGAACAGCGTGAGCGCGTCGACAAAGGCATCGGCCTCGGCGGCGGTGGCATCGCGGAACGCGAAGGACACCAGGCCGCTCGCGCCGCTGAAGTCGCGCCGCCACAGCGCATGGCCCGGGTCCTCCGGCAGCGCCGGGTAATACACGCGGCCGACCTGCGGCTGCTGCTGCAGGAAGCGCGCGACCTCGGTGGCATTGCGCTGGTGCTGCGCCAGCCGCACCGGCAACGTGCGCAGGCCGCGCAGCGCCAGGTAGGCGTCGTCGGCACCGATGGTCAGGCCCAGCGCCTCGTGCGCGCTCAGCAGCTTCGCGGCCAGCGCGGGGCTGTCGACCACCACGATGCCCTGCATCAGGTCGGAATGGCCCGAGATGTACTTGGTGGCGGCCTGGATCGAGATGTTGGCGCCGAGCGCTAGCGGCTTGTAGAACCAGCCGCCGCTCCAGGTGTTGTCGGTGGCCACGGTCACGCCGCGCTCGCGCGCGATCTTGCTGAGCGCGGGCAGGTCGAGCACCTCGTAGAGCAGCGAGGTCGGCGACTCGAGGTACAGCAGCCGCGTGTTGGGCCGCAGCAGGCTCGCGAGGTCGTCGTGCGCGGGCGAGAAGTACTCGACCGTGATGTTCAGCCGCTTGAGCAGCGTGCTGTCGACGCGCCGCAGCGGCGCATACACGCCGTCGGCCACCAGCGCATGGTCGCCGGGCGACAGCAGCGCGAGCAGCACCAGCGTGATCGCCGACAGGCCCGAAGGCGTGAGGAAGGCGCGGTGCCCGCCCTCGAGCGCGGTCACCGCATCCTCGAGCGCGCGGTGCGTGTCGAGGCCATGGCGGCCGTAGGAGGCCACGCGCTCGCCCGCGGCGCGGCGGTGGTGATGATCGGCATGGGCGGCAGTGTTCTCGAAGCGCACGGTGCTCGTGCGCACCACGGGCACGTTGACCGGGCCCGAGCCGGCGCGCAGTTGCGGCGCGCCCGCATGCAGCAGCCGCGTCGCGTCGTGCAAGCCGTTGCCCGCGCTCATCGGAGTACCTTCGTGCTTCGCACTGCGGTGCGAGCTTGCTTGGGGCGGCCCGGCGCGGCGCTCATGCCACCGCCTTGCTCGGCTGCAGCTGCGTCGCGTTGTAGTTGACGATCGCGCCGGTCTCGAGGTTCACGCCGATGCGGCGCGACAGCGTCTCGAGCGGCTGGCCGTAGAGATGGAAATGCAGCGTCGGCCGATCGCCGATCACGTGGATGCTGTGCAGGTCCTCGGGCAGGAAGGCGATCGAGGTGCCGGGCTGCACCGTGACCTCGCGTTCGAGTTCGAGCCGCGCCTGCGCGGGATCGCTGCCGTCGTCGGTGCGGCGGTAGACGCGGTTCTCCTCCTGGCCCTCGACCGCCACGATGGTGGCCCAGGTCGTGTGGTTGTGCGGGATCGAGGTCTTGCCGGGGTTGATCGAGTTCAGGTAGAGCGCCACGTCGTCGTCGCCGTCCCCGGGGTTGAGCCGGTAGCGCGTGGAGGCGCCCACGCCCTCGCTCGCGGCCGGTGGCGGGAAGTCCTCGCGCGTGAACAGGGCGGCGTGGGCCGCGAGCTTCTCGAGCCGCGCCGTGATGCGCGCGAGCACCGCGCGGTCGAGTGGCTGGGCGGTGGCGATGGCGCGGATGTCGGCCAGGGCCTGGTCGACGGCGATGCGGCGCTGCGCCGCGATGGCGGTCGTGTCGTTCTGGGAAGTGGTCATGGGGAGCCTCGGTGGGTCAGAGGGCGAAGCGCAGCCGGTCGAAGGGCGGCGTTTCGGGGAAGGGGGCGGGCCGGCGCGCGGGCACGCTGTCGTCCGACGGGTCGCGCGCGCCGTCGCCGAGCGCGCGATGCAGGAACGCGCGTGTGCGATCGCTCGCGGGCGCGCGGAAGACGCGCGCGGGCGGGCCGTGCTCGACGATCACGCCGGCCTCGGTGAAGTAGACGGTGTCGCTGATCTCCTCGGCGAAGCGCATCTCGTGCGTCACCAGCACGCAGGTCAGGCCCTCGCGCACCAGGTCGCGGATCACGGTCAGCACCTCGCCCACGGTCTCGGGGTCGAGCGCCGAGGTCACCTCGTCGAACAGCATCAGCTCGGGCCGCATCGCGAGCGCGCGCGCGATCGCCACGCGCTGCTGCTGGCCGCCCGAGAGCTCGCCCGGATAGGCCGCGGCCTTGTGCGAGAGCCGCACCTTGTCGAGCAGCTCGCGCGCCTCGCGCTCGGCGGCGGCGCGCTCGCGGCCGGCCACGCGCGTGGGGGCGATCACGAGGTTCTCGAGCACCGTGAGGTGCGGGAACAGGTTGTACTGCTGGAACACGAAGCCCACGCGCTTGCGCAGCGCGATGAACTCGGCCTCGGCGCGCAGCGCGTCCACGCGCGTGTCGCCGACGCGGATCTCGCCGCGCTGCGGGCGCAACAGACCGGTGATGCAGCGCAGGATGGTCGACTTGCCCGAGCCCGAGGGCCCGATGATCGATACCGCCTGGCCGCGCTGCACCTCGAGCGAGATGCCGCGCAGCACCGCGTTGGCGCCGAAGGCGAGCTCCACGTTGCGCAGGGCGACCAGGGGCGTGTTGGAAATGGAGGATGCGGTCTCAGTGGCGGGCATGGCGGCGTTCCAGCGCGCGCGTGGCGCGGGCGATCGGGTAGCAGTAGGCGAAGAACACGGCGAGCAGCGTGAAATAGACCAGCACCGTGAAGTCGGTGCGCGCCACCGTGTTGCTCGCGACCTGGGCCGCGTCGACCACGTCGTGCGCGCCGACCAGCGAGGACAGCGCGGTGCTCATCGTGATGCTCGCGTAGAGGTTCATCCACGGCGGCAGCATGCGGCGCAGGCACTGCGGCAGCACGATCAGCCGGAAGATCTCGCCGCGGCGGAAGGCCAGCGACTGCGCCGCCTCCCATTGCGCGCTCGGGATCGACTGGATCGCGCCGCGGAAGATCTCGGCCACCACCGCGCTGGTGGGCAGCGCGAGGCCCAGCACCACCTTGAGCCAGTCGGGGAAGGGCACGGTCCAGGCCACCAGCCGCAGCTCGAACGGAAACACGTAGGTGGTGAAATAGATCAGCACCAGCACCGGTGCGTTGCGGAAGAACTGCACGTACCAGCGCGTGGCCCCGCGCACCGGCGCGAACGGCGAGAACGACAGCGCGCCCACCAGCAGGCCCACGGCGGTGCCGATGGCCATCGCGAGCACGCTGATCTGGACGTTGGTGAGCAGGCCCAGCAGCAGCGTGGGCGACCATTGCCACAGGTGGCGCAGCGCGACGGGCGTGGTGCCGGTGGCGCTCCAGGCCGCGACCAGCAGCAGCACGGCGGCCAGCGCGGCGAGCCAGGGATGGCGGCGCGGATCGAGGTGCGCGACGAGGCTGGTACCGGCTTCGGCGCCGAGCGGGGGAGCGGCCGGTGCCGCGGCGATCTCACTGGCCATAGCCGGGCATCCGCCAGCGCGTCTCGAGCCAGCGCCCGGCCAGGCTCACGAGCCAGGTCAGCAGGCCGAAGTACAGCAGGATCAACAGCAGCAGCTCGAGCACGTTGTCGCGCTGCGTCCAGATCATGATCGACTCGTAGGTCACGTCGCCCACGGCGATGGCCGAGGCCACCGCGGTCATCTTCACCAGGTCGACCAGGTTGTTGACCAGCGAGGGCAGCGCGAAGCGCAGCGCCAGCGGCAGCTCGACGCGCCACAGCAGCTGGCGCTGCGAGAAGCCCAGCGAGCGCGCGGCCTCGAGCGTGACGCGCGGCACCGCCTCGATGCCCGCGCGCAGCGCCTCGGCATGGAACACGCCCTTGTGCAGCGCCACCACGATCACCACCCAAACGAAGGGCGTCAGCGGATTGCCGCCCAGGCCCTGGAGCTGCTGCGTGATCAGCATGTTGAGCACGAGGAAGGCGCAATAGAGCTGCACCAGCGTGGGCGTGTTGCGCGTGAGCTCCACGAAGGCGCGCGCCGGCAACGCGACCCAGCGCCGCGGCGAGGTCAGCGCGGCCGCGATCGCCACGCCGGCCGCGAGGCTGCAGGGCACGGTCAGCACGCAGAGCTCGAAGGTGACGAGCAGCCCGCGCAGGAAGGCCTGGCGCTCGCCCGCGTCGAGCACGAAGGCGTAGTTGAGGCCCAGGGTCTTGAGCGCGGCCACGGCCTGCGCGAGCAGTCCGGCGTCGTTCATGGCTGGCGCGCCGACGATGGCGTGTCGGTGGAGGAGCGTGGCTTCATGGCGCGAACGGAAAGGGCCGGGCGCGGCGCCGGTTCAAGGGCGCCGCTCACGGCGAACGGAAGGATGCGATGCGGCCGGGCCGTGGGTTCAGGGTGCGGCGCGCAGCTTGGCCTGCAGTTCGGGCAGCAGCGGCTGCGGCGGCTCGATGCCGTTGCGCTTCTCGGTCTCGATCAGCCAGCCGCTGCGGTGCCACTGCTTGACCACCTTGTCGACGGCGGCGATGGTGTCGGCCTCGCCCTTGCGGGCCCAGACCACCGAGGGCGCGGGCAGGATCTCGTCGCGGATCGGCGCGGCGTAGGCGGCCCATTCGGGATTGCTGCGCAGCAGCGGCTGGATCAGCGTGGCGTCGTGCACGGCGGCCACGCAGTTGCCGCCGCGCAGCGCCAGCAGCGATTCCTGCGCGGTCTTGAAGCCGCGCACCTGGGCGCCGTACTGTTCCTGCAGCGGCTTCACGAAGCTGCTGCCCTGCGAGGCGCACACGGTCTTGCCGCGCAGGTCCTCCCACTTGGCGATGCCGCTGGTCTTGAGCACGGCGGCCGTGCCGCCCACGCGGTAGAAGGGCGTCGGCGCATAGCCGAGGATCTCGCCGCGGTCGGCGTTGTATTCCATCGAGGCGATCAGCAGGTCGACCTTGCCCGACTGCAGGAACTGCACCCGGTTGGCCGGCTGCACCTGCACCAGCTCGACCTCGGCGCCGAGCTGCTTGGCGAGGTCGCGCGCGAGGTCGGGGTTCCAGCCCACGAGCTGCTGGGTGGCTGGGTCGATCGAGCCGAAGGGCCCGCCGTTGACCACCACGCCGATCGCGACCTTGCCGCGCTGCTTGATGCGGTCGAGCGTGGCGTCGGCATGGGCCGCGCCGGCGAGGCCGAGCAGGGTGGCGAGCGCCGCGGCGGCGAATCGGGAGGAAGAGGGGGAGAAACGCGAACGCGGACGGGAAGTCATCGAATGAAAGGGGCGAAGCAGGGCAGGCGGCGATCTTCCGAGGCCGCGCCTGCCGTCGCAACGAAGGCCTTCAACTATCGATATGCGCTTTTCCGTGCAAGCCTCGGGTCGCTTCGCCGTGCGGCCGGAACACGGCCAGCTCGTCGCTCGCGCATTGCGCGATCAGGCCCAGCTCCCAGTCGAGGTAGCGGCGCGCCGCCTCGAGGTTGCCGTCGTGCCGGTCGTGCACGAAGAACAGGTAGTCGATGGCCTCGGCATCGCCGGGCGACGCGGGCGTGGCCTCGACGCCGTGGCCCGCGGCCGCGAGCGCCTCGTGCGTGGTCCAGGTGGGCGCGGGCCAGCCGGCATCGCGCAGGTCGGCGGCGGCGAGCCGTGCCACCAGCGCGTCGGGCGCGATCAGCAGCAGCGGACGGCGCGTGTCGCCGCCGGCGGCGGTGCGCGCATCGGCCAGCAGGCGCGGGCGGATCGACCAGCGCGCGCCGCGCACATGGGCCTGGCGGTAGGCCGGCGACGGGCGCAGGTCGAGCAGCACCGTGCCCTCGGGCAGCGCGGCCAGTCGTTCGGCCGAGGCCGAAGCGGGCACCGGACCCAGCGCCGGCGCCGCGCCCTCGGGCACGCGCAGCCCGCTCGCGAGGCCGCCTTCGACCAGCGCGGCCTCGAGGCCCAGCCGGCGCAGCCATAGCGCGATGACCGGCGCGCGCACGCCATCGTCGTCGAGCACCAGCACGCGCGCATGCCGCACGCCGATCTGCAGGTCGGTGGCCTGCAGCAACTGGCCGCCCGGCGCATGGCGCGCGCCGGGCAGGCTGCCGGCCGCGAATTCCTCGGCCGTGCGCACGTCGAACACGAAGGCGGTGCGGCTGGCGTCGTCGAGCCAGGCCTGCGCCGCGGCACGCGACAGCACCGGCACGCCGAAGCGCCGCGCGGCGGCCTCGGCACTGGCGCGCGCGGCTTCGCGCTGCGCCGCATCGGGCGCGGCCGGCAGCGCGCGGCGGCTGCCGCGTTCGAGCTCGAGGCCGGCCAGCGCCCAGCCCTGGGTGCCGTTCTCGAGCGCGAACACCGGGTTGGGGCACGCCGAGGTCGCGCAGGATCTGCGCGCCGACGATGCTGCGGGTGCGGCCCGCGCAGTGCACCACGATCGGCGTGCGCTCGTCGCTCACCTGGGTGCGCCAGCGCAGCGCCAGTTCGCCGTTGGGCACGGGAATGGCGCCTGGCAGCGTCATCTTGCGATGTTCCTCGAGCGTGCGGCCGTCGAGCAGCACGAAGGGCTCGGCCTCGCGCTGCCAGCGCGCCAGCGTGGGCGCGTCGATGTGCGGCACCTTGAAGGCATGCTCCGCGACCTCGCCGAAGGTCTTCGAAGGCAGGTTCACGCCCTTGAACAGCGTGCGGCCCGCGCCTTCCCAGGCCGGCGCGCCGCCGGCCAGCACCGAGACGCCGGACCAGCCGAGCGCGGCCAGCCGCACGGCCGCGCGCCGGGCCAGCGCATCGCCGTCGATGCCGTCGTCGAACAGCACGGTGCGGGTCGCGCGGCGCGGCACCAGCCGCGCCACCTCGGGCTCGAGCCGGCTGTAGGCCGCATGCACCGCGAAGAAGGGATGGCCCTCGCCGTACTGGCCGTGCTCGCGGATGTCGAGCAGCGCGAGCTCGTCGCCGTCCTGCAGCCAGCGCTGCAGGGTGGCTGCATCGATGGCGGGCACGCGTTCGGGGGAGGAAGAGGAGAAGGAGGGCGCCGCGCCGGTGGCGGGCGCCGCGGAATCGGCGAGTGAGGACATGGGATGGGGACGGTGAAAACCGGCGGCACCTTAGCGGCCGCCGTCGCGCGCGACTACGAAGCCTTCCGCATAAGCAAATGCGGTTCAGGCCGCGAGCGATTCGGCCACGAAATCCTCGATGCGTCGTGGTGGCCGGCCCAGCACGCGTTCCACCGTGTCGGTGACGGTGGCCGCCTCGCCGGCGCCGATCAGCGCGGCGAACTGCGCATGCACCTGCGCGATGTAGGGCGAGGGCGCCTGGGCCTGGCGCGCCGCGAGTTCCTGCGGCGACAGCGGTTCGGCCACCACCGGCCGGCCGCTGAGGCCGGCGGCGATGCGCGCGAGCTCGCCATGGTCGACGGCGCGCGCGCCGGTCAGCACCCAGGGGCCGGGCGGCGCGTCGTCCGCGTCGTTCAGCAGCGCCTCGACCGCCACGTCGGCGATGTCGCGCGCGTCGATGTAGGCCACGCGCGGCAGGCCCGGCGGCGCGTGCAGCACATCGCCCGCGGCCAGCTCGGCCGCCAGCCGCGCGAGCACCACCTGCGTCCAGGCATTGGGGCGCAGCACGCGGTGTGCGATGCCGGATGCGGCGAGCGCGGCCTCGATGCGCGCATGCGCGTCGCCCGACAGCGACCGGCCCGGCGGCTCGATGGTCCAGTGCGAGCCCGAGAGCTTGACGATGCGGCGCACGCCGGCCTCGGCCGCGGCCTCGATGGCCGCAATCTGCTGCGCGGCCAGCGCGGGCACGATCGGCGACAGCAGGAACAGGTGCGAGACGCCCTCGAAGGCGCGCCGGAGCGAGGCCCGGTCCTCGAGGTCGCCCACCGCCACCTCGAAGGGTGCGCGCTCGTGCCGGCTCTGGTCGGCCAGCGCCGCGGCATTCGCCACCTGCCGCGTGAAGGCGCGCACCACCGCGCCGCGCTCGCGCAGCCGCGGCACCAGCAGGCGGCCGAGTCGGCCGGTGGCACCGGTCACGAGGATGCGCGGCGCCGGGTTGGAGTTCGCGGCGCTCATGCGGCGGCGAGCACCGCGGCTTCGGGCGCGGCCGCCTTGCCGGCACGCAACGCGCGCAAGGGCTCGGCATCGACCCACTCGCCGAGGTCGAAGTCGCCCGGCAGGAAGCCCCACTGCAGCAGGAAGTCCTTGAAATGCCCGATCGCCTCGACCAGCGGCGCGTCGAGACCGATGCCCAGGTGCCGGTGCACCTCGGGCCCGTTCGAGGCCAGCACCGCCTCCTCGCTGGTGGCGATCTCGCGCGCCACGAAGCGCACCGTCTCGTCGGGATGCTGCTCGGCCCAGCGGCCCGCGCGCTCCACCACCTCGAGCAGGCGCAGCACCAGGTCGGGCCGCCGCTCGGACAGCGCCGCGTCGACCGTCAGCACGCGCGGCGTGCCGTTGTTGATGCGGATCTTCGGATCGGGATGGCTGCCGAACTCGGACACCACCTGGGCGCCGATCAGGTTCGCGACCACCAGGCCCTCGGCGCCCTTGACGAAGATCGCGTCGACCTCGCCGCGCACCAGCGCCTCGACCTCGCGGAAATAGGGATGGCGCCGGCGCAGCCCGAACAGGCTGGGCTCGCCCTGCGCGAGGATCACCGACTCCTCGATCGGCAGCTGCACCAGCGTGAGGTCCTCGGTCGTGAGGCCGGCCAGCGACAGCGCCGACACCACGCCCTTGAGCGCGGTGGCGCGGTGGAAGTCGATCAGGTCGTTGACGCGGTGCGGCACCGCGAAGCGCCGGCCCGCGAGCTGTTCGATCGACGCGATGCCGCGCCCCGGCAGGGTCACGATGGCCTGGAACTCGTCGGTCCAGGTGATCGCCACCAGCCGCGTGGCGCGGCCGTTGGCGCGGGCCCAGATCGGCGGGATGTTGCCGCCCTGGCGGAAGGACCAGGCCAGGTGGTGGTCGAAGTGGCTCTCGCGGATGCTGCGGTCCTTCGAGTCGATGATCGATTCGATCGCGATGCCTTCCTCGGCGAAGGTCTGGGCGAGCCAGCCCTGGCGCGCGGCGATGCCCAGCGGCGAGGGCACGGGGCAGCGCGTGTACCAGAGCACGTCGGGGCGGTCGGTGGTGTCGGTGGTGGCGGTGGTCATGGAGAGGTTTCCTTTCACTGTCGATCAGGTGCCGATCCACGCACCGGCCAGGTTGCCGGCGATGCCGTCGGCGCTGACCGTGTGGCCGCGCACGCGGCGGTCGGCGATGGTGTAGTTGTCGAGCGCGAGCAGCGTGATGTCGGGCAGGTCGCGCACGATGTGGCGCTGGAACTCGGCGAAGGCCTGGCGCCGGCGCGCCTCGTCGGTCTCGATGGCGGCCGCCTCGAGCAGCCGGTCGACCTCGGGGTTGTTGTAGCCCGAGCCGTTGGAGAACGGCAGGCCCTTCTTGAAGTTCTTCGACCAGTACAGGCGCTGGATGCCCACGGTGGGGTCGAAGGTGTTGCTCATCACGCTCACGTGCAGGTCGAAGGCGCGGTCGGCATAGATGCGGCGCACGTAGGTCGCGAAGTCGGTCGCGTTGATCGTGACCTCGATGCCGATGCGCCCGAGGCTCTGCTTCAGGTACTCGGCGGTGCGCTGGCCGCCCTCGTTGGGAATGGGCGTCAGCGCGAGCTTGAGCCGCAGGTTGGGGCCGGCCTTGCCGCGCGCGAGGCCCGCCGCGTCGAGCAAGGCCTCGGCCTGCTTCGGATCGTGCGGCAGCACCGGCAGGTCGGGCACGTAGAACTTCGCGAGCGCCGGATGCACCGGCCCCGGGATCAGCCGGCCCTGGCCGTACCACACGGTCTTCTGCACCACCTGCCGGTTGATCGCGTGCGCGATCGCCTGGCGCACGCGCAGGTCCTGCAGCGCGGGGTTCTCGAGGTTGAACTCCACGCGCGAGACGTTGTTGATGTACTGGTAGCCGTTCGGCTCGAACACCAGGTTCGGCCTGGCGCGCAGCCGCTCCACGTCGCCCAGCGGCACCGGCGTGCCCGGGCTCAGGTGCACCTCGCCCTTCTCGATCGCGGCCGCGCGCGCGGCGGCGTCGGGGATGAAGCGCACGATCAGCCGGTCGACGTAGGCCTGGGGTTGTCCCAGTAGTCGGGGTTGCGCTCGTAGCTCACGTGGCTGCCGCGCACCCATTCCTTGAAGACGAAGGGGCCGGTGCCCACGGGCGCGTTGTTGGCCGGGTTGGCATCGGCCTTGCCGTTCTCGTAGAGGTGCTTCGGCACGATCGGCGACTCGGCCGCCGACAGCGCGGTGATCAGGTAGGGCACCGGCTTCGACAGCACCAGGATCGCGGTGTGCGCATCGGGCGTGCGCACCTCCGACACGCTCGAGAAGGTGGCGCGCCCGCGCGGGTGGTATTGCTTGAGCAGGCCGATCGAATGCGCGACGTCGGCCGAGGTGAAGGGCCGGCCGTCGTGCCACTTCACGCCGCGGCGCAGGGTGAAGCTGTACTGCAGCCCGTCGGCGCTCACGCTCCAGGCGGTCGCGAGCTGCGGCTGCGGCGAGAGGTCGAAGCCGTAGCTCAGCAGGCCCTCGGTGGTCTTGGCCGAGATCAGCACCGAAGCGCCGGCCGAATGCGCGATGGTGGTGAGCGTGGGCGGCTCGGGATCGATCAGCACGGTCAGCGTGCCGCCGCGCACCGGCGTGCCCGCGTCGCGGCCCTGCGCGAGCGCGGACACCGCCGCGAACGGCGAGGCCAGGCCCGCGAGCCCGAGTCCCGCGCCGGCCTGAAGCCAGGCGCGGCGCTCCATGTTCCAGTCCTGCATGCTCATCCCTTGAGGTGAAGATCGGCGAAGTTGCCCGACAGGCCCTCGGCGCCGACCGTGTGGCCGCCGATGCGGCGATTCGCCACCGTGACCTGGGCCACCGCCACCAGGCCGATGGTCGGCAGCTCGCGTGCGATCACGCGCTGGAACTCGGCGTAGAGCGCGCGCCGCTTCGCGGCATCGTTCTCCACCGCCGCCGCCTCGAGCAGCCGGTCGACCTCGGGGTTGTCGTAGTGCGCGCCGTTCGAAAAGGGCACGCCCGGGCGGAAGTTCTTCGACCAGTAGAAGCGCTGGATGCCGACCGCGGGGTCGAACATCTGGCTCATGCCCTGGTTGTTGAAGTCGAAGTCGCGGTCGGTGTAGACGCGCTTGATGTAGGCGCCGAACTCCTGCGTGCGCACCGTCACGTCGATGCCCACGCGCGCGAGCGCCTGGCGGATGTACTGGCCCACGCGGTTGCCCCCGCCGTCGAACACGTCGTGGCTCACGCGAAAGCGCACGCCGTCGGCGCCGCGCGCAAAGCCGGCCTCGTCGAGCAGCGCCTCGGCGCGCTTGCGGTCGAAACCCGGCACGCCTGCCGCGGGCTCGTAGAAGGCGCGCAGCACCGGCGAGATCGGGCCCGGCGCGGCCAGGCCGTAGCCGTACCACACGGTCTTGAGGATCACCTCGCGGTCCATCGCATGCGCCACCGCCTGGCGCACCTTGGCGTGGCGGAAGTAGGGGTTGTCGAGGTTGAACTCGATGCGCGTGGTCGAGTTGTTGAAGTACTCGTTGCCGCGCGTGTCCAGGCTCAGGTGCGGCAGCGCCTTGAGCCGATCGAGGTCGGGGATCGGCACCGGTGTCGCGCCGGCCAGGTCGACCGTGCCGCTCTCGAGCGCGGCCGCGGCCGCCGCGGGGTCGGGCACGAAGCGCACCACCAGCCGGTCGACGTAGGGCTTGCCGGCATCCCAGTAGTCGGGATTGCGCTCGTAGATGATGTGGCTGCCGCGCTGCCACTCCTTGAACACGAACGGTCCGGTGCCGATCGGTGCGTTGTTGGCCGGATGGCTCGCGAGGTCGCGGCCTTCGTAGACATGGCGCGGCACGATCGGCGACTCGGCGGCCGCCAGCGCGGTCAGCAGGAAGGGCGCGGGCTTGCTGAGCACCAGCACCGCGGTGTGGGCATCGGGCGTGCGCACCTCGCTGACGCTCGCGAAGGTGACGCGCCCGCGCGGATGCGACTGCTTGAGCGCGAGGATCGAGAAGGCCACGTCGGCCGAGGTGAAGGGACGGCCGTCGTGCCACTTCACGCCGCGGCGCAGCCTGAAGGTGTATTGCAGGCCATCGGGCTGCACTTCCCAGGCCACGGCGAGTTGCGGACGCGGGCGCAGGTCGAAGTCGTAGCTCAGCAGGCCCTCGACCGCCTTCGGCGACACCAGGAAGGTGCCGGCCGCGGAGTTGACCAGTCCCACCAGCGTGGGCGGCTCGAGCGCGGTGAGCAGGGTGACGACGCTGCCGGGCTTATGGCGCGGCGCGGTGTCCGGCTCGGTATGGGGCGCGGCATTGGCCGCGGCGGCCGGCACCGCGGCCAGCGCGAGCGGCAGCCCCGCGAGCCGCCGGTGGAAATGCCGGCGGCTGATCGGCGGCGTCGGTGTCATGCGGCGGGCGCGGTCGGGGCGGCAGGCGTCGCGGGCGTCGCCACGGCCACGTTGTCCTCGTAGCCCGGCGGCGCGATGAAGCCGCCATAGGCCTCCTCGAGCAACCGCGCGAAGGCGATGGTGGTGCGGTCCTCGAGGTAGGCGCCGACCGCCTGCGCGCTCACCGGCAGGCCCTCGTCGTCGAGCCCGATCGGGAAGCTGGTGGCCGGCAGGCCCGGCAGCACCGGCAGCCCGGCCCAGGCGAACAGGTCGAGGAAGCGCACCTCGCGCGTGCCGTCCTCGAAGGCCACGGGATAGGTGCGCGCATCCTTGGGCTCGTCGTGGTTGTGGCGGAAGGCCGGCAGCGGCGCCACCGGCGTCACCACCACGTCGAACTGCGCGAAGAAGCGTTCCCACTGGTGGCGCAGCGCCACGCGCGCCTCGTGGTCCTGCAGCCACTGGCTGTGGCGCAGCGTGGAGGCGCGCAGCCAGGCCGCGTCGGCGCTGTCGTCCTCGGGCGAGAGTGCTTCCAGCCGCTGCTGCGCGGCCTCGCTGAGCGCCGGCGGCGCGGCCAGCGAGGAGCCCAGCAGGCTGCGGTAGACGCGGTGCGAGCGCACCAGGTCGGGCAGCAGACCCGGCGGCAGGTCGGCCGGCCGGCTCACCTGCACGCCCTGCGTGCGAAGCCGGTCGACCACGCGCTCGCTCACCTGGCGCTCGTGCACGCTGCGCTCGCTGCCGGGCCACTGGTCGATCACCAGCACGCGGAAATCGGACAGCCGCGCATGGCGTGCCGGCGGCAGGCTCGCCTTCCAGCCCTTGGCCAGCAGCGGGTCGCGGTTGATCAGCAGGCCGAGGGCGAGCTCCAGATCGGACGCCGTGCGCGCGAGCGGCCCGGCCACCACCAGGTCGCGCTCGGCATGGCGGCCCGAGGGCACGCCGGTGCCGCGCAGCGCCACCAGGCCCGCGGTCGGCTTGTGGCCGTACACGCCGTTGAAGTGCGCGGGAATGCGGATCGAGCCGCCGATGTCGGTGCCGATCTCCAGCGCCACGTAGCCCGCGGCCAGCGCCGCGGCCGAGCCGCCCGAGGATCCGCCCGGCGTGCGCGCCGGGTCCCAGGGGTTGTTGCTGATGCCGTAGACCGCGTTGTAGCTCTGCAGGTCGGCCAGGCCCAGCGGCACGTTGCTCTTGCCGACGATCACCGCGCCGGCCTCGCGCAGCGCGGCCACCGCGAGCGAGTCCTCGCGCGCCACGTTGTCGGCGAAGGCCGGGTTGCCGCTGCTCGTGACCAGGCCCGCCACGTCGAAGGATTCCTTCACCGTGACCGGCACGCCCAGCAGCGGCCGGCGCTCGCCGCGCGCGAGCGCCGCATCGGCCTCGCGTGCCGCGGCGCGGGCGCGCTCGTCGTCGCGCACGGGCACCGCGTTGATCGCGCCGTCGAAGCGGTCGATGCGCGCGAGCAGGTGCTCGAGCAGCGCCACCGCGCTGACGCGGCCCTCGGCCAGCGCGCGGGCCTGTTCGCCGGCGCTCGCGAAACTCAGCGCGTGCAGTTGGTCGTTCGTGATGTCCTGGAGGCTCATGGCGTTCCGTCCGTCTCTGTCTTTTCTGTCTTACTTGCGGGGTTCGATCCAGGCATCGGCGAAGTCGCCGGCCGTCAGGTCGATGCTGTTGTTGAGTGCGTGCACGCGGGTGCTGTAGACCTGCAGCGCCGGAATGCACCGTGACCAGCGGCACCACCGGCAGTTCGCGGCCCACGATCTGCTGGATCTGGCGGAACTGGGTCGCGCGCTTCGCGCCGTCGAGCTCGACCGCGGCCTGGCGGAACAGCTCGTCGACCTGCGGGTTGTCGTAGTGCGAGGCATTGATCCAGATCAGCGGATTGCGCACCCCGTCGCCCCAGTAGATGCGCTGCACGCCCACCGTCGGATCGAACAGCCGGCCCAGGCCGTTGAGGTTGATGTCGAAGTCGCGCGTGCTGTAGACGCGCTTGAGGAAGGTCGGCAGGTCGCCGTCGACGATCTCGACCTTGACGCCGATGCGCGAGAAGGCCGCGCGCAGGTAGTCGCTGGTGCGCTTGAATTCCGCGCCCGGGATGTAGCTCAGCCGCAGCGAGAAGCGCGTGCCGCCCGCGCCGCGCGGCTGGCCGGCCTCGTCGAGCAGGCGGTTGGCCGCGGTCACGTCGAAGGGATAGCGGAAGGTGCTGTCGTCGTAGTAGTCGGCCAGCACGCGCGGGATCGGCGAGTTCACCACTTCCACGCGCTTGTAGTAGATGGTGTCGCGGATGAAGTTGCGGTCGATCGCCTGCGCGATCGCATGCCGCACCTTCGGGTTCGCGAGCACCGGGTTCTCCAGGTTGAACTCGAGGAACGAGGCGTTGTTGAGGAAGGCGTCGTAGGTGGCGTCGACCTTGAGCTTCGGGTTCTTCTCGAGCCGTTCGAGGTCGGCCAGGCCCACGCCGAGCGCCGCGTCGACCTCGCCGGTCTCGACCGCGGTGGAGATCGCGGCCGGATCGCGCACGAACTTCACGATCACGCGGTCGAGGTGCGGATAGCCCTTGCGCCAGTAGTTCGGATTCTTCTTGAGCACCAGGTGGCTGCCGCGCACCCACTGGTCGAACACGAAGGGACCGGTGCCCACCGGTGCCGTGACGTTGGGATTGCCCAGCGGCTCGCCGTCGGCGTAGCGGTGCGAGGGCACGATGGGCAGTTCGGCCGAAGACAGCGACTTCAGCAGGAAGGGCGCGGGCTTCGACAGCACGATCACCGCGGTCAGCGGATCGGCGCGTCGACGCGTTCCACGTTCGCGAGCGTGATGCGCCCGCGCGGTCCCTGCTTCTTCTGCGTGAGGATCGAATAGCGCACGTCCTCCGCGCTGAAGTCGCGGCCGTCGTGCCACTTCACGCCGGGGCGCAGCTTGAAGGTGTACTTCAGGCCATCGGCGCTGACCTGCCACGACGTGGCGAGCAGCGGCTGCGCGCGGAACTGCGCGTCGTAGCGCAGCAGGCCCTCGGTGATCTTCGCACTGATGTTGCGGTTGTCGGTCTTGGTGTCGAGGAAGGACACCAGCGAGGTCGGCTCCTGCGATACCGCGATGGTCAGCGTGCCGCCGTCGATGGGTTGGGGGGAGGGTGCGGTACCCTGCGCGAAGGCGCCCGGGAGCGCGGCGGCCACTGCCGCGGCGAGGGCGACGCGCAGTGCCCATCGATCGAATTTCATTCTCTGACTGGTTAGCGGTTGGGCCGCCGATGGTCTGGATATCCCCGCGAAATCCAAGCGCGCGCTTAGCATCTTTTCGCGTTTGGAAATGCGCCGTGCTCCACGCGATCCGGGCCCGTTCCCCATTGCAGGAATGCGAGTTTTCTTATGCGGGAAACGGCCATGCCGCGCGCCCATACTGCGTTCATCCTCGACCGCTCGCTGCCCGCACACTCACCGATGAACGCACCCGACCGCGCCGCGCTGGCGCCCGACCTCCAGACCCTGCTCGATCGCCTGCCCGCGCTGGCAGCCGCCATTGCACAAGGCGCCTCGCAGCGCGAACGCGACCGCGTGCTGCCCTTCGAGGCCTTCGCGCTGTTCCGCGCCTCGGGCCTCGGCGCGCTGCGCGTGCCGCCCGAGCGCGGCGGTCCCGGCGGCTCGGTCGAGGACCTGATCGAGGTGGTCGCGACGCTCGCCGCCGCCGACTCCAACGTCGCGCATGCGCTGCGCATCCACTACAACGCGATCGAGCTCTGGACCACCGCGCCACCCGATGCGAACAGCGAGCTGCAGCTGGCGCGCGTGCGCGAGGGCGCACTGTTCGGCGGCGCCTTCACCGAGCTCGGCACGCCCAAGTCGGGTACCGTGACCACCGCGCTCGAGCGCGACGGCGATCGCCTGGTGCTCAATGGCCGCAAGTACTACGCCACCGGCACCGCCTTCTCGGACTACGCGAGCATCGCGGTGCGCGACCCCGAGGGCCGCGACGTTGCCATCGTCGTGCCCACCCGGCGCGAAGGCCTGCACGTGATAGACGACTGGGACGGCATGGGCCAGCGCCTGACCGCGAGCGGCAGCCTGGAGTTCGAGGGCCTCGAGGTGCATGCCGACGAGTTGGTGTACGGCAGCCCCAAGACCCTGCAGCGCCGCCATGCATCGTCACTGCGCCAGCTCTACCTGGTGGCCGTGGCCGCCGGCATCGTGCGCAACATCTTTGCCGACGCACTCGACTACGTGCGCCACCATGCGCGGCCGGCCGCGCACAGCCCGGCCGACAGCGCGGCGCAGGACCACTTCACGCAATGGGTGGTCGGCGACCTCGCGACCGCCACGCATGCGGTCGATGCGCTGGTCGCGGACAACGCGCGGCGCCTCGATCGCTCGGCGCAGGCGCTGCGGCACGATGCCGCAACGGACCAGGAGAGCGAACGCACGCGCCAGCTCGTGCTCGAAGGCGCGCTCGCCACCGCGAAGACCCAGCTCGCGGTGAGCCGCATCGCGCTGCAGGCGGCCGAGCGGATCTTCGAGGCCGGTGGCGCCTCCGCCACCTCGCGCCGCCACAACTTCGACCGCCACTGGCGCAACCTGCGCACCATCTTCAATCACAACCCGCTGCAGCAGAAGGCACGCGTGATCGGCGACCACCATCTGAACGGCACGACCACGCATCTCGAAGAGGGAAAAGTATTCTGACAAGGTGGGGGCGTTCAGTCCTCGATTGCCTCGATGCCCGCGCGCCTGAGTTCCTCCAGGCGCTCGCGCATCGCCTGCAGCTGCTCGGGCGCATGGCCCTGCCAATCCTTCACCTCGCCCGTGATCCGCAGCGGCTGCCGCGTGCGGTAGGACTTCGTCGGGTTACCGGGGAATTTCTTGTCGGTCAGGTTGGGGTCGTCCTCGATGGCGCCGGTCGGCTCCACCACGTAGATCCGGCCACGGCCCTCGCCGACGGCCAACTCGGCGCCCCAGGTCGCGGCCTCGAGCGTGGCGCTCAGGTACACATACGCCGCCTTCCTGCGCTGGCCGTAGTTGGAGCTGTAGCCGGCCTCGATCAGGTCGCCCAGGTTCAGGTCGGCCTTGGTGCCGTGGTAGTAGGGCGGTGGGGTGGGGGTGTGGGTGGGTGGCATGCGGTGTCTTCCTGAGCGTGGGTTGCAGTGAGGCGCTTCTGCGAGCGCCTGCGCGGGAAGATAGCGAAGTTTCGCGGACTCGCGACTACGGATTTCCGGGAACGGGGCGGTAGCCTCGATTGGCAAGGTAGCTTCGCGATGCCGGGACGTCCGCATCCCGACCTAAGATGCAAACGACTGTCCGTCGAGAACAACCGGAGATCGGAATCCATGAGCATCACCGTCCTCACGATCCCCGTCACGGAATGGGCCCGGATGCATCCCGAGATGTTCTTCCGCGATGGGAAGGCCACCGCGCGCAACATCGTCGAGCAGCTGGTCGACGGCGCGCGAGTCCTCGGCGCCCCGAGCGTGGAGGATGTCTCCTTCAAGGAGTGGTGGATCGTTGCGGCTCAGGAGGACTGGTTTCCCAATGCACGGTTTCCACTTCCTCCGGACTTCAGGTTCGGCGAGATCATCGTCTTCCCCGAGCAAGGGCAGAACTGCACGCGTCCGGAGTTCGTTGTGGCGGCCTTCGCGCGGGATGTCATCGTCATGGGGGCGAAGGGCGATCCGGTTATTCTGGGAACGGTCTCCTCCACGGATGAGATCCACTGCTTTCTGGCTCGGACAAAGAGCTGGCGACGCGTCATTGCCTTTCGAGGCATTCGGCTGGAGCCCCCTCACGAACAGCCGACCAGCAGCAGCGACTGACCGATCCGGCCCGATGAGATCTTGCGGATGCAAGCGCGGGCCACAGGCTTCTTCATTCCAGGCAAAGCCATTGAATTTCTAGGAGGACCCCATGTTTGAAAACCGAAGCTCCAGAGCACCGAATACCGAACATCTCACCGTCATTGGCGAGGCCAAGCTGGAGTTCGTTCCCAGCATCGTGGAAATCGGGGTCGCCATCTCCAGAATCGACGAAACGGCGGCACAGGCAAAGGCGAATGTCGATGCGAGAGCGTCGCGAGTGATCAGTCTCGCCAGGGACGCAGGCATCGTGACATCGGAAATTCGAGCCTCCGATCTTCGATCTCGCCGCATCGAGAGTACCGAAACGGCGAGTATCACCACAAGGGCTTCGCGGTCGAATTGCGGGTCGATCTCAAGCTGAGGGATCTCGGTCGTTTCAACACACTGATCGGAAAGCTCGTGGAGATTCCCGTCGACAGGATCGTGAAAATCGATCGAAAGCTGCAAGACGAGTCGGCTGCGCACCAGGCTGCACTTTCCGCAGCCATCGAAGATGCCAAGGGCAAGGCGGAAACCATTGCCCGGCAGTTCGGTGTCCGATTGGGTGGCGTCTTTTCCGTGCTTGCCTTGCCGAAAGTGGAGCAATTTCACATCGGAGGTGCCGCGGCTCGCGCCCGCGAGGAGGACGCCACCTTCGAACCCGGAACGCTCGAAGTGGAAGGCCAGATCGAAGTGACCTTCTATCTCGCCAAGAGCGGCCCGAACTGAACTGCCTCGGCATGCAAGTGAAGGGCAGGTTGCGCCGCGTGATCCGCAACGGATACGAACGCGTGCTCGAAGTCGTTGCCGACGGTTCGAAGATCTATTGGATCGGTGCCCTGGCCCAAGAGGATGGCAACCCCGCAGCCGAGCGCTTCGTGGAGGGGAGCGCCTGCGACCTCCATATCCAGGTGCTGTATGTCCATAGCGTCCTTCCGCAAGGGCCGTCGGCCGGACCCACTCTCGAGCAGTCGATCGACCAGTCGCCCCATTGCACCATCACCGGTACGGTGTGCAGCCTCGCCGGGCCTTTCGGCTTCTTCTGTTCGATCCACGAGAACGAGCCGGCCGTGCGCGTGGAGCTCGAGAGGATTCATGCGTTGAGCGTGGGGCAGCGCGTCGCCTTCGCCGGCGAGCTGGCCGTCATCGACGATTGAACCGGCTCCGCCAGCGCTGATCATCGCGCCGGTCAACGCGGCGGCGCGCCATTGCGCCTCCCTGCATGTCGATATGCGAATTACGGGCGTGCCATTCCCGCCCCTGCTGGCCAGAATCCGCGCCAGCAGAAAGCAATCCTCCAATGTCCCTGTCACACCGACCCGGTGCCATCGCCGGATGGGAGCGCTTCGTCGCACCGACCGAATTCGCCGCCAGCCCGATCTCCCGCGCCTTCGAGCAGCCGGTGCTGCTGGGCCTGTTCCTGCCGATCCAGGCCGGGGGCTGGAGCGCGTCGACCTTGCCGCGCACCACCGACTGGCGCTTCGACTACAACCGCGACCTGGTGCTGCAGGCCGAGCGACTGGGCTTCGACCTGGTGTTCGCGCTCTCGCAATGGCTGCCCAAGGGCGGCTACGGCGGGGTGTTCAACGGCAACGCGCTGGACTCCTTCATGACGACGGCCGCGCTTACCGCGGTGACGCAGCGCATCATGCTGATCTCGACCATCCACGTGCTCTACGGGCCGTTGCATCCGCTGCACCTGGCCAAGTACGCTGCCACGCTCGACCACATCTCGGGCGGGCGCTGGGGCATCAACGTGGTGACCGGGCATCGCGCGGTCGAGCACGAGATGTTCGGCTCGCAGCGCATCGAGCACGACCGGCGCTACGAACTCGCGGCCGAGTTCCTCGAGGCGGTGCAGCGGCTGTGGGCCGACACCGAGAACTGGTCGTTCAAGGGCGAGTCGCTGTGGAAGCTGGACGGTGCCTTCGTGTCGCCCAAGCCGCGCTTCGGGCGGCCCGTGCTGGTGAACGCGACCGGCTCCGACGCCGGCATCGAGTTCGCGGCGCGCTATTCCGACATCGTCTTCATCACCAGCCCGGCCGGCTCGAGCTTCCCGAGCGCGATCGAGGCGCTGCCGGCGCACACGGCGCGCGTGAAGCAGGCCGCGCGCGACGTGGGCCGCGAGGTGCGCACGCTGCTCAATCCCATGGTCATCAGCCGCGCGACCGAGAAGGAGACCTGGGCCTACCACGATGCGATCGTGGCGCATGCCGACGTCGATCCGCAGGCCAGCTTCAACCGCTTCGACAGTGACGCTCATGCCTGGCGCGGCCGGGTCGGCAACGACGCCGCCAAGCGGCGTGCCATCGGCGGCAACATCGAAGTGATCGGCACGCCCGAGCAGGTGGTCGAGCAGTTCGTGCAGCTCAAGCGCGCGGGTGTCGACGGCCTGCAGCTGAGCTTCTACGACTTCAAGCCCGATCTCGAATTCTTCGGCGACCGCATCCTGCCGCTGATGAAGCAGGCCGGGCTGCGCTTCTGATTCCGGCGCGTCACGCGCGCCGTCTCTTCCTACCTCTCTTCTTCCTTCTCCCATGAGCACCATCGACTACCGGCCGCTCGGCCGCAGCGGCATCCTCGTCTCGCCGCTGACCCTCGGCACCATGATGTTCGGCGGCCAGACCGACCGCGCGACCTCGCAACGCATTGCCGACCGCGCGCGCGAGCAGGGCGTGAACTTCATCGACACCGCCAATGCCTACAACCAGGGCCAATCGGAGACGGTGGTCGGCGAACTGATCGCGCCGAACCGGCAGCACTGGGTGCTGGCGACCAAGTTCGCCAATGCCGATCCCGACATCGAAGGACCGAACAACCGCAGCACCGGCCGCCACGGCATCGTGCGCTCGGTCGAGGCCAGCCTGAAGCGCCTGGGCACCGACCACATCGACCTGCTGTACCTGCACCGCGAGGACCGCCAGACACCGGTGGAAGAAACCGTGCGTGCACTCGGCGACCTGATCCGCGCGGGCAAGCTGCGCAGCTGGGGCCTGTCGAACCACAGCGCCTGGAAGATCGCAGAGTTCGCGCGCACCGCCGATGCGCTCAATGTCGACCGGCCAGTGGCGACGCAGCCGCTCTACAACCTCGCGAACCGGCAGATCGAGGCCGAGCACCTGCCCGCGGCCGAGTACTACGGGCTCGGCGTGGTGCCGTACAGCCCGCTCGCGCGCGGCGTGCTCACGGCCAAGTACCGGCCCGGCGAGGCGCCGCCGCCCGGCACGCGCGCGGGCCGCGACGACAAGCGCATCCTGCAGACCGAATGGCGCCCCGAATCGCTGGAGATCGCGCAGCGCGTGAAGGAGCACGTGGAAGGCCGCGGCATCACGCCGGGCCAGTTCGCGCTGGCCTGGGTGCTCAACAACCGGCTCGTGACCTCGGCCATTGCCGGGCCGCGCACGCTCGAGCAGTGGGAAGACTACGTGCCCGCGCTGCAGTACCGCTTCACCGACGCGGACGAAGCGCTTGTCGATGGCCTCGTGACCACCGGCCATTCGTCGCGCCCGGGCTTCAACGATCCCAGCCACCCGTTCTTCGGCCGCAAGCCGCGGCATCGCGCGGTGCCATGAGCGCGCTGGCCGCATCGATCGAGGTCCAGAGCGGTCTGCCGCGGACCGCGCGGCGCGTCGAGCCGGCGCAGCGGCTGCGCTCCGACGCCGAGGTGCTCGAAGCCGCGCAGCGCGTGGCCAAATCGCTGGCCGAAGGCGCGGCCGCGCGCGACAGCCAGCGCCTGCTGCCCGAGCGCGAACTCGACCAGGTCTCGGGCGCCGGCCTGTGGGCCATGAACCTGCCGCGCGCCCACGGTGGCGCGGCCGTGTCGTATGCCACCGTGGCGCGGGTGTTCGCGATCCTGTCGGCGGCCGATGCCTCGATCGGCCAGGTCCAGCAGAACCACAACAGCGCCGTGTTCTGGCTCTCGACCATCGGCAGCGAGGCGCAGAAGGCCTTCTTCCTCGGCGAGATCCTGCGCGGCTGCCGCTTCGGCAATGCCAACGTCGATGCGCCGCGCGACGGCGCCGTGCAGCCGTTGCAGATCGAGCGCACGCCCCGAGGCTGGCTGCTGCGCGGCGAGAAGATCTACGCCACCGGCGCGCTGTTCGCGCACTACGTGTCGGCCATCGGCCTGAACGCGGCCGGCGAGAAGACGGTGGCGATCATTCCGGCGGGCACGCCGGGCCTGACGATCGAGGACGACTGGCAGAGCTTCGGCCAGCGCACCACCGCGAGCGGCCGCGTGCGGCTCGACGACGTGCTGCTGCCCGATCTCTGCGTGCTGCCGATCCACCGCGCCTACAGCGAGCAGCCGATGGGCGCGGTCTCGCAGATCAGCCATGTGGGCATCGACCTCGGCATCGCGCAGGCCGCGCTCGACGACACGGTGCGCTTCCTGCGTGAGCATGCATCGATCGCGCAGCCGGCCGGCGCGCCGCGCGCGATCGTCGATGCGCTGGTGATCGCGCAGGTCGGCGAGATCCAGATCCGCCTGCATGCGGCCGAGGCGATGACGCAGCGCGCGGGCCTCGCGCTCGACGAGGCCATCGCCCGGCCCGACCGCGAACGCCGCGCCGCGGCCTCGCTCGCGGTGGCCGAGGCCAAGGTGCTGACCTCGGAGATCGCGCTGCATGCCTCGAGCAAGCTGTTCGAACTCTGCGGCACGCGCGCGGCGCAGGCGCCCCATGCCTTCGACCGCCACTGGCGTAACGCGCGCGTGCACACCCTGCACGACCCGGTGCGCCACAAGTTCACCGTGGTCGGCGATCACCTGCTCAACGGCATCCTGCCCGAGAGCGCGGGTGCGCTGTGACCCTGGCCCTCTTTCGCTGAATCGACCCACGCCATGCTGACCCGCCGCCAATTCACCTTCGCAGCGGGCGCCGCCTCGCTGGCCGCCGCTCCTTCCGCCTGGAGCGCCGCCACCGGCTTCAAGGGATCGACCCTGACGCTCGGCTACCAGAAGACCGGCATTCCGCTGGTGGCGCGGCAGCTCAAGGTGTTCGAGAAGCGCTTCGAGCCGCTGGGCATCCGCATCGAATGGGCCGAGTTCACCTCGGGCCTCAACCTGCTGCAGGCCATGGACACCGGCGACGTCGCCTTCGGCAATGCGGGCAACGTGGGCTGCATCTTCCTGCAGGCCTCGGGCGGGCGCGTGGCCTATGTCGCGGCGCAGCCTTCGACGCCGCGCTCCGAAGGCATCCTCGTGAAGGAGGATTCGCCGATCCGAAGCATCGCCGACCTGCGGGGCCGCCGCATCGGCTATGCCAAGGGATCGAGTTCGCACAACCTGGTGGCGGCCGCGCTCGAGCGCCAGGGGCTGGACATCAAGGCCGTGACCAGCATCGGCCTGGGCGCGGCCGATGCGGCCTTCGCCTTCGATGGCGGCGACATCGATGCCTGGGCCATCTGGGACCCGTACTTCACCATCGCGCGCCGCCGCAACAAGACGCGCGTGATCGCCTGGCAGGGCGACGTGCTCGAGGACAGCGCCTCGTTCCTGCTCGCCAACACCGGCTTCGCCAAGGCCTGGCCCGCCCATGTGAAGGCGCTGATCGATGGATCGGCCGAGGCCGGCCGCTGGGCCAGGACCAACCCCGCCGAGGTCGCGAAGTCGGTTGCGGCCGCCACCGGCATGCCGCTGGACGTGGTGACCGAGGTCAACGCCAATGCGGGCTTCGACGTGGTGCCGCTGTCGAACGCGATCCTCGCCTCGCAGCAGCGCACGGCCGACAGGCTGTTCAAGCTCGGTGTGCTGCCGAAGTCGGTCGCGGTGCGCGAGGCGGTCTGGGACAACGCGGATCGCGGCTGAGCTTCGCCGAACAGGCGCACAGGATCGCGCGTCGATGAAGCCGGTCAATTGCTCGAATATTAATTAAAAGAACGGCAATTCAGATCAATTGCGACTGATTCCATGGCCTTTCTAAAAGGCATGTGAATTGCTTCTCCGCGCGGTCCGCAATGGCGAGATGCGCACACCACCAGAGGCAGGCGTCGCTCGGCGACGCATCGACACAACCGCATGCGCGAATCGGACACCACTCGGAGCGAGTCGTGCCTCGATCGCGGATCGCTCCCATCGTCGAAACAATGTCTGGGAGAAGATCAATGAATGGACAGCGTTGCATGCGCTTGTTGAAGGCCTGCGCGATGCTTCTGGGATTCGCGCTCGCGAGCGGATGCGGAGGAGGAAGCGATGGCGGTGCGGGATCCCTGGCCCTGGTTCCACCCGTGCCCACGACCACCGTCACCGGCGGAACGGCCGACCCGGCGCCGACGATTCCGGTGACGACCCCGCCCGAGCCGGAAGATCCTTCCGTCGTCACGCGCTTCACCGCGACCGTGCCCTTCGGAGAGAAGGGTGGCTACCTGTCCTCCGAACAGGTCGTCTATGGCTTCGGCACCACGGCCGTCTCCGATGCGCGCTACAAGGACGTGATCTACACGGTGCCGCTGCAGGGCACGGTGCGCTATCCGACAGGGCCGGCCAGCGTGCAAGGCACATCGAAGGTCCAGCCCTCGGCCAGCGGCGGCCATCCGGTCGTGGTGTTCCTGCACGGCATGCATGACGCCTCTGATCTCAACAATGCCAAGGGCTACGACTACCTGCAGAAGAGCCTCGCCGAGAACGGCTACGTGGCCCTCTCCGTCGACGCGGGAAAGATCAACGGGCTCAACGGCAATGCCTCGGATGCCGGTGCGCTGGCGCGCGGGCAGTTGCTGATGACCACGCTCGACCTGCTGCGCGAAGGCAACGAGAGCGGCGTCTTCAACGGCGTTGCGCTGCCAGGGCTGAAGGGGAGGATGGACCTCGAGCGCGTGGGCCTGATCGGGCATTCGCGTGGCGCCGAAGCGGTGGCCTATGCGGTGGAACTCAATCGGCAGCGCGTGGGCATCGGTTACCAGAACATCGAGGCGACGCGCGCCCTGCGCCTGGCTGCTCTTCCGCTGCAAGCCGCGCAGGAGGCGGCGCAGAAACGGGTCGACGAGGCCCTGACCGCCTCCACCGACGCGGCCGTGCAGTTGCTGCTCGCGAAACTCCAGCTCAAGGCCGCGCAGGACCGGTCGCCGCCCGCGCCGTCGTCGGAAATCGATGCCCTGTCCCAGGAGGTCGAGCGGCTGCAGCGCGAGGCGCTCGATGCCAACGCCAGGCTCGATGCCGAGCAACTCGCCCTCGAGCAGGCCGACGCCGCGCTCAGGAACATGAACACGGTGCTGCGGCGCATCAATGCGAACAGCGAGCAGTGGCTGCAGCAGATCGCGACCGAAGAGGAGCTGCGCCGCTCCGGGGTCGTGCTGCCCTCGGCCACCGGGCTGCCGCATCGCATCCGCGCCGTGTTTTCGCTGGCGGCGATCAACAAGAAGCAGCTGTCGCGCGTCACGCACGTGCCGTTCATGACTTTGCTGCCCAGTTGCGACGGCGACGTCTACACGCTCGAAGGCGGGCAGATATTCGACGAGAGCCGCTACACCGCCGAGGACGACAGCGCGCCCAAGTACCAGGTCCTCGTGCGGGGCGCCAACCACAACTTCTACAACGACTACTGGTCGAAGACCGACGATTCGCAGATCCGGGCGCCGCTCTACTGCAAGGCCGCTGAGGCGGAAACCTTGCGCCTGAGCCGCGAGGACCAGCGGCGCAACGGCCAGTTCCTGATGGAATCGTTCATGCGCTACTTCGTCGGCGACGAGTTCCAGTTCGCGCCGTACTGGAAGGGACAGGCGCCGATCCCGGCCGCGGGCTGCCCGGTGGGCGAAAACAGCTGCGACGAGCGCGCCGTGCTGACGATCCACCAACCGGCCGCGCAGCGCAAGTTGCTGCAGAACTTCCGCAGCGCCGACGCCAGCGCGAAGAATCCGAGCGGGCTGTCGACCGCCTACGAGAAGTTCAGCCAGGCCGTGCAATGCCGCTTCCTCGCGCTCAAATCCGATCGCGACGCGGCATGCAACGACCCCGTGAGCCAGCTCGCCGTCGATCGTCTGTTCAAGGAAGGCGCGCTGTACGACTTCAGCTATGACGCGAAGACGCTGCTGACCTGGTCGATCACGGACCAGGTCCAGTTGCAATGGGCCGCGGCCGGTGCCGCGATGACGATCCAAACGGGCGACCTCTCCACCAAGGGCTTCGACACGCTGAGCCTGCGCGTCGCCGTGGTGGCGCCGATCGGCCAGGAGGTCGAGATCGCGCTGACCGACACGCAGGATCGCCAGGCGGCGATCAAGGGCAGCGACTTCAGCGACGCGCTCTATGGCATCGCGCGCAAGCCCGATGGCGCGATCCCGCTGGTCGACGCGCCCGCGGACGCGATCTATGCCGATACCGGCACGACCCGACCGCTGCTGAGCATGGTGGCGGTTCCGCTGAAGGCCTTTGCGCTGCATGGCGTGGACCTCGCGCACATCAAGCAGGTCACGCTGAGGTTTCCGAAGGCCTCGGGCAGCGTGGCGGTGACCGACGTGCTGTTGCAGCGCATGAACTGAGGATCATGCCCGCCGCTTGCTCGCAAATCACATAAGCAAGCGCCGATTCATCGCTTGGGAGGGCGGCATCGCGCCGCTAACCTGCGCAGCGCCGGACGTTCCTGCGAGGACAGGGCGATCCGGCGTTTTTCATTTCTGACGATGAGGGAATTCCAACCATGACGTTTTCGTTTCAGCGCGCCTTCTCGGTGATGGTGCTGTCGGTGGCCGGTCTGGGCGCGATGTCCGCGCAGGCGCAGGAGACGCTGCGCGTGGCGGCCTCGCCGGTGCCGCATGCCGAGATCCTCGAATTCATCCGCCCGCAGCTCAAGGCACAGGGCGTGGACCTCGAGGTCAAGGTGTTCAACGACTACGTGCAGCCCAACCTCGCGGTCGGCGACAAGCAGCTCGACGCGAACTTCTTCCAGAACCGGCCCTACCTCGATTCCTTCAACAAGGACCGCAAGACCGACATCGTCGAGGTGCCGAACAGCGACGTGCACATCGAGCCCTTCGGCGCCTACTCGCAGAAGATCAAGAAGACGGCCGACCTGCGCGAGGGCGCGGTGGTGGCGATCCCCAACGATCCGTCGAACTCGGGCCGCGCGCTGGCGTTGCTGGCCAAGCAGGGCCTGCTCAAGCTCAAGGACCCCAGCAACATCAAGTCGACGGCGCGCGACATCGTCTCGAATCCGAAGAAGCTGGTGATCCGCGAGATCGAATCGGCGCAGCTGCCGCGCGCGCTGCCCGACGTGGACCTGGCGCTGATCAACACCAACTACGCGCTCGAGGCCAAGCTCGATCCGGGCCGCGACGCGCTGTTCATCGAGGACGGCCGCAATTCGCCCTATGCGAACTTCATCGCGGCGCGCAAGGACAACCTGCAGTCGCCGGCGATCGCCAAGCTGGTGAAGACACTGCACACGCCCGAGGTGCGCAAGTTCATCCAGGACAAGTACAAGGGCGCGGTCATTCCGGCGTTCTGAACGACCTTCACCGGCGACGCACCCGCACCCGAACATGACATCTCCCTCCCGCAACAAGAACATCGGCGCGCCGCGCCGCCGCGCGCTGGCCGCCGGCGCCGCCGCGCTCTCGGCCCTCGCGCTGCTGGCCGCGCCCGCGGCCTGGGCCCAGCCCCGGCAGGGCGGCACGCTGAACTGGCTGGTCAATCCCGTGCCGGCCTCCATCGTGCCGCTGACGACCACGGCCGGCGGCAACGCCGAGATCGGCCCGAAGATCGTCGAAGGCCTCTTGACCTACGACTACGACCTCAAGCCCAAGCCGCTGCTGGCCACGGCCTGGTCGCTGAGCGCGGACGGCCTGCAATACACCTTCACCTTGCGCAAGGGCGTGAAGTGGCACGACGGCAAGGACTTCACGTCGGCCGACGTGGCCTTCTCGATCCTCACGCTCAAGCAGGTGCATCCGCGCGGCCGCGGTACCTTCGCCAACGTGGTGGAAGTGCGCACGCCCGATCCCCACACGGCCGTGGTGGTGCTGAGCAAGCCCGCGCCCTTCCTGCTGACGGCGCTGGCCGCGACCGAATCGCCGATCGTGCCCAAGCACCTGTACGAAGGCACGGACATCGCGGCGAGCAAGTACAACAGCCAGCCGATCGGCACCGGTCCCTTCGTGTTCAAGGAGTGGGTGCAGGGCAGCCACATCATCCTCGAGCGCAACCCGAATTACTGGGACAAGCCCAAGCCCTACCTCGACCGCGTGGTGGTGCGCTTCGTGCTCGATGCCGCTGCGCGCGCCGCGGCGCTCGAGTCGGGCGCGGCCGACCTGGCCAACGGCACCGGCGGCATCCCGCTGTCGGACGTGGAACGCTTCCGCAAGCTGCCTGGCGTGGAGATCGACACGCGCATCTCGCCCTACCTCGGCAGCCACCAGCAGATCTATTTCAACCTCGACACGCCGGCGCTGCAGAAGGTGGAAGTGCGGCGCGCGATCGCGCAGGCGATCGACGTGAATGCCTTCGCCAAGACCGTCTGGTACGGCCTGGGCACGCCCTCGGCCTCGCCGATCGGCAAGGGGATCTCGCGCTACCACGATGCGAGCATCCAGCCCTATCCCTACGACCCGAAGGCGGCTGAGGCGGCGCTCGACGCGGCCGGCTTCAAGCGCGGCGCGGGCGGCACGCGGCTCAAGCTGCGCGTGCTCTACAACCCGTTCCAGGAACGGCGCGCGGCCGACTTCGTGCGCCAGTCGCTGGGCCGCATCGGCATCGACGCCGCGGTCGAGAGCTACGACTTCGCGACCTACGTGACCAAGGCCTACACCGAGCGCGCCTTCGACATCACGCTCGAGAGCCTGACCAACCTGTTCGATCCCACGGTGGGCGTGCAGCGCGTGTTCTGGTCGAAGAACTTCAAGGTCGGGCTGCCGTTCTCGAACGCGGCGCACTACGTCAATCCCGAGGTCGACCGGCTGCTGGAAGCGGCTGCCGTGGAGGTGGACGAGACCAAGAGGCGTCAGCTGTTCGTCGACTTCCAGCAGATCGTGCACCGCGATGTGCCCTCGATCGAGCTGGGTGCGAATCCGGCGATCACGGTGCTGGCGAAGAAGGTGCGCGACTACGGGCCGACGGGCGAGCACATCCGCGGGAGCTTCGCGGATCTGTACTTCCAGCCCTGAGGGGACAGGCCAAGCTCAGCCCGAGCGGCTTTTGAGGCTCAGGCGGCCGCCGGAAAGCGCGGCACCGCCGCGGCAAGTTCGGCGGTGTAGGGATGCCCGCGGGCGCTCGAACAGCGCTTGCGGCGCCCCTTCGTCGACGATGCGCCCCGCGCGCATCACCAGCACGCGTTCGGACAGCAGCCGCACCACGCCGAGGTCGTGCGAGATGAACAGGATCGCGAGGCCGAGCTCGCGGCGCAGCCCCGCCAGCAGCGCGAGCAGGCCGGCCTGCACCGAGACGTCGAGTGCAGCGGTGGGCTCGTCGAGGATCAGCAGCTCGGGCGCGGGTGCCAGCGCGCGCGCGATGCCCACGCGCGCGGCCTGGCCGCCCGAGAGCTGGTGCGGCCGGCGCGCCAGCAGCTCGTCGCCGAGCTGCACGCGCCGCGCGGTCTGCAGCACGCGTTCGCGCAACGCTGCGCCGTCGAGCGCCGCGAGCCGGCGCAGCGGATCGGCGATCGCCTCGAAGGCGCTGCGGCGCGGGTCCAGGCTTTCGTAAGGGTCCTGGAACACCATCTGGATGCGATGGCGCCAGGGCGCCTCGGCCGCCTGGCCGGCGCGCACGGTGGCGAGATCGATGCCATCGAACAGCAGCCGGCCCGACAGCGGATCGGCCAGCCGCGCGAGCACGGATGCCAGGGTCGACTTGCCGCAGCCCGATTCGCCGATGAGGCCCAGCGCCTCGCCGCGCGCGAGCGCGAAGCTCACGCCGTCCACCGCCGGCAGCCAGCGGCGGCGATGCACCAGGCCACCCCAGGCCGGCACCGCCGGCAGGGCATGGCGTGCGTGCAGGTCTTCGACGCGCAGCAGCGCTTGCGACTCGCTCATGGGTTCAGCGCAGGCCGATGCGCTGCGCGGCGAGCGCTTCCACCAGTCGGTGGCGGCCGCGCAGCTGCGCGGGGTCGCGCAGGCGCGCCAGCGAATGGTCGCTCCAACGCACCGCCGGCATGCCCTGTGAGGCATAGAAGGACTGCATGGTCGCGTCGTAGTGCTTCACATGGCCGACGGTGTCGCTGGCCGCATGGCGTTCGTGCGAGAGCACCGCGCGCTGCGGCAGCCGCGGCTTGACGGCCGCCGGCCGCGTCGGATCGGGCCAGCCGATGCACAGGCCGACGACAGCGAACACGCCGGGCGGCAGGCCCAGTTCGGCCGCCACCTCCTCGGGCCGGTTGCGGATCGCGCCGAGGTAGACGGTGCCCAGCCCCAGCGATTCGGCCGCGGTCACGGCGTTCTGCGCGGCCATTGCGGCATCGATCACGGCCATCAGCGAGGTGTCGAGGAAGTCGGCGCCTTCGATGGGCACGGCCGCGTCGTCGGCCAGGGTGCGCAGGCGCGCGACGTCGGCCAGCCACACCAGCAGCAGCGGCGCCTCGCGCACCTGGGCCTGCCGGCCCGCGTACTCGGCGATGCGCGCCTTGCGTTCGGGGTCTTCCACGGCCACCACGCTCCAGGTCTGCAGGTTCGACGAACTGGGCGCCGACTGCGCCGCGGCGATCAGCCATTCGAGCGTGCCCGGCGGCAGCGCTCGCTCGGCATCGAAGGCGCGCACCGAGCGGTGGGCCAGCAGGGTTTCGAGCACGGGGTTGGCCGATGGCGTCGCGGACCGCGGCGATTCGCCGCCGTAGCGGCTGCGAAAGAGCGAGGCCAGGGTGTCGGACGTGGGCTGTGTCATGCGGGGACTGCTTCGGGTGTCGGATGGACGGGATGTTCGGCGCCGGGCCGCGCGGCCGGCGCCAGCGGCAGCCAGCAATGCACGCGGTGCGCGGTGCCTTGCCGCTGCGCGACCGGCGGTTGCATCCGGCAGCGCGCCTCGGCCTGCGGGCAGCGCTCGGCGAAACGGCAGGCCGGCAGGTCGGTGCGTGCGAGATCGGGCAGGCGCCCATCGACGCCGCGCAACGCGTCGAGCGTGTGCGCCGATTGCGGCGTGGCGCGCAGCAGCTGGCGCGTGTAGGGATGGGCCGCGCCCTCGCGCAGGCGACGCGAGGGCAGGGTCTCGACCACCTGGCCCGCATGCATCACGGCGATGCGGTCGCAGCGCTGCGCGGCCAGCGCGAGGTCGTGGGTGATCAGCAGGGTCGCCAAGCCACGCTCGCGCGCGAGGCCGGCCAGCAGGTCGAGCACCCGCGCCTGCGTGATCACGTCGAGGCCGGTGGTCGGTTCGTCGGCGATCAGCAGCTCGGGCTCGCCGGCCAGTGCCAGCGCGATCATCGCGCGCTGGCACTGGCCGCCCGAGAGCTGGTGCGCATAGGTGCGCAGCCGGCGCTCGGGCTCGGGCAGGCCCACGCGCTCGATCCATTCGAGCGCGGCCTGGCGCGCGGCGCGCGCCGACAGCCCGCGGTGCAGCCGCAGCACCTGCTGCAGCTGGTCGCCGATGGTGCGCAGCGGATGCAGCGCGCGGCGCGGACTCTGGAATACGAAGCCGATGCGCCGGCCGCGCAGCGCATCCCAGGCCGCGCGCGCCGGACGGCCGCTGCCGTCGAGCAGGTCGAGTCCCTGGAAGCGCAGCCGCCGCGCGGCCGCGTCGGCCTGCGCATCGAGCAGGCCCGCGAGCGCCAGCGCGGTCACCGACTTGCCCGATCCGCTCTCGCCGACCAGGCCCAGGGTTTCGCCGGCCGCGAGCTCGAGGCTCACGCGGTCGAGCACATGGACCGCGCCCTGCGCGCCATGGAAGCGCAGGCTCAGCGCATCGACCTCGAGCAGCGGCGCGCTCATGGGCCGCTCCGGTCGGCGGCGCCGCGCGGATCGAGCCGGTCGCGCAGCGCGTCGCCCAGCAGCGTGAAGCAGCCCACGGCCATGAACAGCGCCAGGCCCGGGAAGCCCGCGAGCCACCACTGGCCGGTGATGATGTAGGGCGCGCCTTCGCTCACCAGCACGCCCCATTCGGGCGTCGGCGGCTTCACACCGAGGCCGATGAAGGACAGGCCCGCGCCGTTGAGCAGCGCCCAGCCCAGGTTGATCGAGCCCTGCACCGCGAGCATGGGCAGCACGTGCGGCAGCAGCACGCCGAACAGCAGCCGCGCCGGGCCATGGCCGCCGAGCCGCGCGGCCAGCACGTAGCCGGCGCCGCGCCGCACGCCGACCTCGCTGCGCGCGAGCCGGATGTAGAAGGGCAGGTTGATCAGCGCCGTCGCATAGACGATGTTGATGACCGTGTTGCCCCAGGCCGCGACCAGCGCCATCGCCACCACGAACAGCGGGAAGGCCATCAGCACGTCGACCAGCCGGCCGACCCAGCGGTCGAGCCGGCCGCCGACGAAGCCGCACAGCGCGCCGATGGCGCTGCCCGCCGCCAGCGACAGCAGCACCGCGCCCGCGGCCATCGAGAGATCGAGCCGCGTGGCCACCAGCACGCGCGAGAACAGGTCGCGGCCCAGCGCGTCGGTGCCGAACCAGTGCAGCGCGCTCGGCGGCTGCAGCCGCGCGGGCACGTCGGTGGCCAGCGGATCGAAGGGCGCGAGCGCGGGGCCGGCGATGGCGGCGAGCAACAGCAGCGCGAGCAGCAGCAGGCCCAGCGCCTCGTTGCCGCGCGGGCGCCAGCGCGGCCGCGCATCTGCCTCGAACTTGCCTGGCACCGCGCTCATGCCGCGCTCCCCACGCGCGGATCGATGCGCTCGTGCAGCAGGTCGATCGCGAAATTCACCAGCACGAACATCAGCGCGACCAGCAGCACGAAGCCCTGCAGCGGCGCATGGTCGGCCGCCATCAGCGCATCGAGCGCATAGCTGCCGATGCCGGGCCAGGCGAACACCTTCTCGATCACCACGTTGGCGCTCAGCATGTACGAGAACACCATGCCGGCACTGGTGACCACCGGCAGCAGCGCCAGGTGCAGCGCGCCGGCCAGCACGGCGCGCGGTGGCAGGCCGAGCGCGCGCGCGGTGCGCACGGGGTCGCTGCGCAGCACGCCCAGCAGCGACGCGCGCGTGAGCCGCGCCACCGGCGCCAGCGAGAAGGCCGCCATCGCCACGCTCGGCAGCAGCAGCCGCCCGGCCGCGGAAGCGGAAGGCATCCCAGCGCAGCGCGAGCGCGGCATCGAGCAGCATGAAGCCGCTGCGCACCGGCGGCGGCTCGATCATCGCGTCGATGCGGCCCGTTGGTTCGGGCGCCCAGCCCAGCAGGAATAGAAGACGTAGACCAGCAGCAGCGCGATCACGAAGCTCGGCACGCAGCTGCCGCCCACGGTGAGCACGGTGCAGGCGCGGTCCCAGAGCGAGCGCGGGCGCAGCGCGGCCGCCGTGCCCAGCGGCAGCGCCACCAGCAGCGTGAGCACGAAGGCCGCGACGGTGAGCTCGAGCGAGGCCGGCAGGCGCTGCCACAGGTCGGTCAGCACCGGCTGCCCCGTCGTGTGCGACTGGCCCCAGTCGCCGTGCGCCAGCGCCTGCAGGTAGTGCCACAGCTGCGTGGGCAGCGGCAGGTCGAGGCCCATGCGTGCGCGGATCTGCGCGATCTCCTCCGGGCCGGCATTCGGCCCCGAGGCGAGGAAGGCCGCGGGGTCGCCCGGCAGCACGTGCGTGAGCACGAAGGTGAAGACGGCCGTGCCCGCGAGCACCGGCACGGTGGCCGCGAGCCTGGAGACGACGCGCCGGGCGAAGCTCATTGGAACACCTTCGTGCTTCGCACTGCGGTGCGAGCTTGCTTGGGGCGGCCCGGCGCTGCGCTCATGAGCGCGTCAGCGGCCGGAAGTCCACCTGGCCATGGATGTAGTAGGTGAAGCCCTGCAGGTCGGGCTGCAGCGCCGCCTCGAAGGTGGGCAGCCACAGCGGCACCAGCGGCACCTGCTCGAAGGCGATCTCGATCGCGCGCTGGATCGCGCGGTCGTATTTCGCGCGGTCGGTCTCCCAGCGCGCCTGCTCGAGCAGCTTCGCGAGCTCGTCGTTCTTGAACGAACCGAAGTTCCAGCGCCAGTCGCCCTGGAAGAAGATGCGGAAGAAGTAGTCGGAGTCGTTGAACCAGGCCGAGGAGCTGTCGATGAAGAAGGGCAGCTTCTTCTCGGTCTGCAGCGTGCCCCACTGGGCGCTCGGCACCTTTTCGATGCTCAGCGCGATGCCGATCTTCGCCAGCGCCTCCTGGATCAGCAGCGCCGCGGGCTCGGCCAGCGTGGCGTCGCCGACGTTGTAGCTGAAGCTGGTCTTGAAGCCCTGTGGATAGCCGGCCTGCGCCAGCAGCTCCTTCGCCTTGAGCAACTGGGTGTCGTAGGGATAGGGCTGCGGAAAGCGGCTGCTCGCGGGCTTGCCAGGCCTGGCGCCGTACAGCGCCTCGCCGCGGCCCAGATTGGCGCCGCGCAGCAGGGTGGTGTAGGGCAGGGCGTAGGCGATGGCCTGGCGCACGCGCACGTCGTCGAAGGGCTTGGCCTGGGTGTTGAAGGCGACGAAGCGGAAGCTGGTCGTGACCGGCACCGACACCACCTTCGCGCGCGTGGTGTCGGTCAGCGCATCGAGGTCCTTGGGCGGCAGCTGCAGCGCCACGTCGGCATCGCCCTTGAGCAAGGCGGCCACGCGATTGGAGGCCGAGGGCACGACCTGGAACACGGCGCGCCGCAGCTGCGGCGCGCTGCCGCCCTTCCAGCCGTCGAAGCGGGTGTAGACCACCTGCTGACCCGGCGTGAAGCTCTCGATGCGGAAGGCGCCGCCGCCGGCCTCGTGCGCCTTGACCCATTCGGTGGCCCAGGGATCGGCCGCGGTGGCATGCGACTTCGCGAGCTCGCTGTTGAGGACCGAGGCGAAGCTCAGCGCGAGGTTCGGCAGCGTGTAGCGGTCGGCGCGCGGCAGCGCGATGCGGAAGGTGTGCGCATCCACCACCGTGAACTGCGAGGGATTCTCGAGCGAGCCGGTCGCGAGCTGGCGCTTGCTGGCCGGCAGCGAGACCGCGCGGTCGAGCGACCACTTCACGTCGGCGGCCGTCACGGGCTTGCCGTCGTGGAAGGTGGCGTCGCGGCGCAGGAAGAAGGTCAGCGTGCGGCCGTCGGCGCTGGTCTCGAAGCGCTCGGCCAGCTCGCCGCGGAAGCGTCCGTAGTCGTACTTGAACACGCCCGGCGAGAGTTGCGCCCGGTCGAAGTTGACGAGCCGGTCGTAGACGTTGAAGAACAGGCCCAGCGATTCGCGGCTCACGCCCTCGCCGTGCGGGTCCTGCGAGTTGGGCGCGCCCTCGGAGAGCACGCGCAGCGTGTCCTTGCGCGCCTGGGCCCAGGCCGACAGCGGCAGGCTGGTGCCGGCGACGGTGCCGAGCGAGAAGGCGGCGCTGCCTTGTTGGATGAAACGGCGACGGTCCATGGTGATGGCTTTCGGAGAGACGATGAGGAATCAGATCGAGGCGTGGCGCTGTGGGCTGGCGCCGTTGAGCCAGTGGTTGCCCACGGCATGCGGCTTCCAGCGCACCGGGTCGTGCACGGTGTGGGTGCGCGCATTGCGCCAGTGACGGTCGAGGTTGTGCTCGGCCAGCGTGGACTGCGTGCCCGCGAGCTCGATCAGCGCGGTGGCGGCCTCGAGCGCGAATTCGGTGCTCAGCACCTTGGCCTCGGCGACCGCGATCGAGGCCTCGGTCACGTGTTCGGCGCCGGGCTCGTCGCGCGCACGGTCGAGCGCGCGGCCCGAGCGTTCGAGCAGCGCCTCGGCCGCATGCTGCTGGATCACCAGCCGGCCGACGCGCGCGCGAGCGTGAGCGGATCGTCGGCCGCGCGTGCCATGCCGCTGTCGGGCCAGGGCCGCGCGCGATCGCGCACCCAGTGGTGCAGGTCGGCCATGGCGGCACGGCCGATGCCGAGATCGATGGCCGCGTGCAGCACTTGCGCGAACGGGCCGTGGATGGTCGGCGGCTCGAACAGTTGCGCGCGCGGCAGCACTTGCAGCGCGCCGACCGCCACGTTGTCGGCCGTGACCGTGCCGCTCGCGGTGGTGCGCTGGCCGAAGCCGCTCCAGTCGTCGACGACCTCGAGGCCCGGCGCCTCGCGCGCGACATAGACCAGCACCTGCTTGTCCTGCTCGTCCTTGGCCGCGACCGGCACCCAGTGCGCGAACAGCGCGCCGGTGCAGTAGAACTTGCGGCCGTCGAGCCGCAGGCCCTCGGGCGTGGCGCGCAGCCGCGCGGTCACGACCTTGGCGTTGGCGGTGCCGCTCTCGGAGACCGCGTTGCCGAAGCGCCGGCCCTCGATCGCCTCGCGGAAGAAGAACTTCTGCTGCTGCGCATCGCCGATCAGCCGCACCGCATCGACCAGGCAGTAGTGGTTCTGCGGAATCTGGCCGAGCGCGGGATCGGCTTCGGAGATCAGCGCCGTGACCTCGGCCAGCGTGGCATGCGAGACCGCGGCGCCGCCGAAGGCGCGTGGCACCGTGATGCCCACAGGCCGCTGGCCGAGAAGCGCTCGACCTCCTCGAAGGGCAGGCGGCGCTGCCGGTCGCGTTCGGAGGCGCCGGCGGCGAAATCGGCCGCGAGGCGGCGCGCGATGGCGAGGGCCTCGGCATCGTCGCGCACGACGTGGACCGGGCCGGTGGAGACGGAGGAGGGAGCTGTCATGGCGATGCGGAGGTGCGCCGCCGCACCCCGGTGTGGGAGGACGGCAGTCGGGCGCGGCCCGGGCCGAAGATCTTTTCGCGCCAGCTGCCTTCGGGATAGGCGCGCTTGTGCAGGCCGCGGCGCTGCAGCTCGGGCACCACGAGGTCGACGAAATGCTCGAGGCCCTCGGGGCTCACGGTGCGCACGAGGTTGAAGCCGTCGATGCCGGCCTCGGTGACCCAGGCCTCGATGGTGTCGGCGATCTGCGCGGGCGTGCCGACCACGGGCGCATGGCGCGCGCCCAGCGGCATCTGCGCGAGCAGCGCGCGCGGGGTCAGCGGCGTGCCCCCGGGTCCCTTGAGCGAAGCGACCGAGCTCTGGATCGCATCGGCGCTGCCGCCGCCGATGGCGTCGTCGAGGCCATGGCGCGAGAGGTCGTGGCCGATCGCGCTGCTGAACTGCACCAGGCCGGCCTCGGGCTGCGCGTAGCGGCGGTACTCCTCGTAGCGCGCGCGGGCCTCGGCCTCGGTCGGAGCGGTCACGACCAGCAGCGTGGTCACGAAGCGCACCGCGTCGGCATCGCGCCCGGCCTCGGCGAGCGCCGCGCGCAGCTTGCGCACCACGGCCGCGGTGGCGGCCAGGCCCTGGTTGGGCACGAACACTACCTCCGCATGGCGCGCCGCGAAGGCCGTGCCGCGCGCCGAGGCGCCGGCCTGGAACAGCAGCGGCGTGCGCTGCGGCGAAGGCTCGCAGGGATGCACAGCATCGAGACGCCGGCCGTCGCCCGCATGGCGGATGGCGCGAACGCGCGCGGGGTCGGCATAGATGCCGCGCTCGCGGTCGGCGATCACCGCGTCGTCGTCCCAGCTCTCTTCCCAGAGCCGGTAGACCAGCGTCATGAACTCGTCGGCCAGGTCGTAGCGCCGGTCGTGGCCGATGGCGGCGGCCGCGCCCTGCGCGCGCGCCGAGCTGTCGAGGAAGCCGGTCACGATGTTCCAGCCGATGCGGCCCTCGCTCAGGTGGTCGAGCGTGGACATGCGGCGCGCGAAGGCATGCGGCGCCTCGGCCGCGATGGTGGCCGTGATGCCGAAGCCCAGGTGGCGCGTGACGCTGGCCATCGCGCTCACGAGCACGGCCGGGTCGTTGATCGGCACCTGGATGCCGTGGCGCAGCGCGGCCTCGGGGCTGCCGCCCCAGACGTCGTAGACGCCGGTCACGTCGGCGAGGAACAGGCCGTCGAACAGCCCGCGCTCGAGCGTGCGCGCGAGGTCGAGCCAGTAGGGCAGCCGCTTGTAGTCGGTGGCGCGGTCGCGCGGATGCCGCCACAGGCCGTGGGTCAGGTGGCTGGGCGTGTTCATGTCGAACGCGTTCAGCAGGATGGGACGGCGGGGGAGGGGCATGGCTGGCTCGCGCGCGCGCCGCCGCGCGGGGCGGTGGCGCGCATGGCGCTGCGCTTGGGGGAGTGCCGGCGGCGGTGTCAGTAAGGACGGCTGCCCGAGAGGCTGATGCGCTTGAGCACGCGGCGCTCGCCGTTGTCGAAGGCGCTGCGCGCATGCAGCGTGGCCTGGTTGTCCCAGTAGACGATGTCGCCCACGCTCCAGCGGTGCGTGTAGGCGAAGCGTGGTTGCAGCAGGTGCTGGCGCAGGCGCGCGATCAGCGCGGCGCCGTACTGCGGATCGACGCCGACGATCTCGACCTCGGTGCGCGCGCCCAGGTAGAGCACGCGGCGGCCGCTGTCCGGATGGGTGCGCACCAGCGGATGCACCTCGAAGGGTTCGAGCGGCGTGATGTCGGGCGTGCGGTAGAGCGGGAAGCCGGTGGTGAGCGGCTTGAGCTTGCGCAGGAAGGGGTTGTAGGTGATGAGCCGCAGGTGCTCGATCTCGCGCTGCGTGCCGGCATCGAGCTCGTCCCAGGCGGCCGCGAGGTTGTACCAGGTGGTGTCGCCGCCCTCCGAGGGCACCTCGATGCCGTAGAGCAGCGAGCCCGACGACGGCACCGGCGTCCAGTGGTGGTCGGCATGGGCCGCGAGCTCGTCATGGCCGAGCACGCCGCCATCGACGTTCGACACCCGCACGATGTCGGGCGTGTTGCCGCCATAGGGATCGGAGCCCAGCACCGGCACGTTCGACGGCGGACGGAACACGGCGCCGAAGTAGCTGGCCAGGCGCTCGAACTGCGCGTCGTCGAGCCGCTGCTCCTTCAGCACCAGCACATGCCGGTCGAGCAGCGCCTCCTTGAGCGCACGCACCTGCGCGGCCGGCACCGGCCGCGTGGCATCGAGGCCGGTGACCTCGGCGCCGAGCGACGCGTCGATCGCGGCGATCCTGAACGGGACAACGGAAGAAGGTTCGGCAACGGTCGGCCGTTCGGCGGCAAGCACGGAGGACATGGCGTGGGAGCGCGAGTGCGCTGGATGGAATGGATGCTGCGCCCGATGCTAGGAAAGTTCGCATGGGTTGCATGCGCTCTTTGCGCATGTGGATATGCGGAAAGCGGGGGGCGAGCGACCGAGCCGAACTGTTCCGCCGAGCTTGCATTCCTGCTTGTGCCATCAAGCCAAAATGCCTAACATAATGGGCATTAAATGACTCTATGCCTAGCTGAATGAGCAATTTCTCGATGCCCCCTCAAGCCGCCGAGCATGTTGCGCGGCTGGGGCAGCGCATCCGTGTCGCACGGATACGTCGTGGTTGGTCGGTGGCCGATCTGGCAGGCAAGGCCGGCATCAACCGCAACACCCTCACCGCGCTGGAACTGGGGAAGCCGGGTACGGCGATCGGCGTGTGCTTCACCGTGCTGTGGGCGCTGGGCCTCGACAACTCCCTGGACGCGGTGGCGGATCCCGACGGCGATCTGCACGGCAAGGCGCTCGAAGCATCCCACCGACCCACGCGCGCGGGCAAGGTCCGCAAGACGAGCGACGACTATGACTTCTGAGCGCGAGGCCTATGTCTACATCCAGCTTCCCGGCACCCTGGAGACGGTGCCGGCGGCGTTGCTCCGGGTGCAGACACTGGCCGATGGCACGCGGATCGGTCGCTTTCGCTACGGTGACCGTTACCTTCAGCGCAAGGAAGCGGTTGCGCTCGATCCGTTTCGCCTGCCGCTCGCCAAGGAGGTCTTCGAGTTCACGCAGCTCAAGGGAATTCCGGGCGCGGTGCGAGACGCCGGCCCCGACGCCTGGGGACGGCGCGTGATCGAGCACAAGCTCGAGCGCGGCGCGGGCGATCTCGAGGAGATCGACTATCTGCTGCATGGGCCGCAGGACGGGGCCGGCTACCTGAGCTTCGGCCTGAAGGTCGAGCCGCCCGCGCCCAGGCGCCACTACAACCGCACGCACCAACTGGCCGAGCTGATCGCGGCCACGCAGGCGATCGAAGAGGGCCGACCGGTGGCCGCGCATCTGCTCGAACAGCTCGATCCCGGCACCAGCATGGGTGGCGCGCGGCCCAAGGCCACGATCGAAGACGCGCAAAGCCTCTGGCTCGGCAAGTTTCCCGCCAGAGGCGACCGCTTCAATCTGCAGCGCGTCGAGTTCGCGACGCTGGACCTGGCGCGCCGTTGCGGCCTGAACGTCACCCAGGCCAGGCTGGAAGCGGTCGGCCAGAGCGACGTGCTGATGCTGCAGCGCTTCGATCGCGAACACACCGACGGCGGTTATCTGCGCTTCGGTCTCGTCAGCGGGCTGACCGTGCTCGACTGCGGCGACAGCCACCTCGACCGGGAACGCTGGTCCTACCCGTTGCTGGCCGACAACCTGCGCCGCTGGTCCGACAAGCCGGAAGCCGACTGCACCGAGCTGTTCAGGCGGATGGTCTTCAATGCCGCCGTGACCAACAACGACGATCATCCGCGCAACCACGCCCTGCTGCGCAGGCAGAAGGGATGGCGCCTGTCTCCGGCCTACGACCTCGTGCCCGCGCCCATGGTCAGCCTGGAGCGGCGCGACCTGGCCTTGACCGTCGGCGATCACGGCCGCACGGCCAGCATCTACAACCTGCTGTCGCAGGCCGGGCGCTTCGGTCTGTCGTCCGAAGAGGCGCGTGGGCACATCGATCGGATGGTCGATGGAATCCGGCACTGGCGCGACGGCTTCTTCGCTCGCGGCGTGTCGGCCAAGGACATCGACCACATCGCGCCGGCCATCCTGCCGGACTGCTTCTTCTACGAGAAGCCACCCGGCCTGTAGCCCCTCAAGCCAGCACGTCCAGCGACACGTGGTTCGCGAACCGAACCACGTCCGTGCTCTTCTTCAGGATCCCCGCATTCCGGAAGTCCGTCGCAAATGCCTCCACCTCGTTGCGCAGCGCCTTGCCCGCCGGATGGTGCTTGTAGGTCAGCTCGGTGAACAGCTTCTGCAGGTCTTCCACCGCCACCTTGGGTGCGTACTTGGCGTAGATGCGGGCCGACTCGTTCGGGTTCTCGGCCACGTAGTCGGAGGCCTGCGCCAGCGCACGCACGGTGGCGGCGGCGCGCGGCTTGTCGTTGCGCGCGAACTCGCCGCGCGCGCCGACGATGCAGCACAGGCGCTCGGCGTACTCGCCCTTGGCGCTGTTGGCGATCTCGGTGAAGACGCCGGGGTTGCGCTTCTCGATCAGGTAGACGTTCGGGTCGCCGTCGGCAATGGCCTGGATCTCGCCCTTCTTCACGGCGATGTCGAGCAGGTCGGCCGGATAGACGCGCCAGTCGACGTCCTTCTCGATGTCGATGCCCTTCTTGGCGAGATGGATCGCATAGAACTGCCGCGCCGGGCTGTTCTGGTCCGACACGCCGATGGTCTTGCCCTTGAGGCTCGCGAGCTCGGTGGTCACGCCGGCGGCCTTGGCGCCCACCAGCCGCAGGCAACCGCCGTGCACGCTGCCGACCACCTTCACGTCGAAGCCGGCTTCCAGCGGCTTGACCCAGCGATGGATCAGGCCCACGCCGACGTCGGCCTTGCCGGTGGCCAGTGCCTCGAGCATCTGGTCGGACGAGCCAGCCCAGTTCAGCAGCTCGACGTCGAGCCCGTTCTTCTCGAAGAAGCCGCGCTCGAGCGCGACCGGCACCGGCGCGAGGCAGAAGCCGGCCTGGCTCCAGGCAAAGGTCAGCTTGCGCGGTTGCGACCAGGCCGAGGCGCCGAGCAGGGCCGCGGAGCCCACGACGGCGGCGGCGGCGCCGGCTTGAAGAACGCTGCGGCGCGAAGGCGGCAGGCGCGAGGAAAGAGAGTCGGTCATCAGGGCTTCTCCACCGGAATATTCGAAGCGACGAGTGTCCGAGCGCGGCCGATGCCTATCCAACGAATGTTTTCAGTCATGCATATGTCCGGCCTGCAAGAGCGCGAAGAGCGCGACATGGCTTGCTCGGAAAACGCATATCGCGCAGCGCTTTTTTTCGTTCCAGCGGCCACGGGCAACGCGAAGAATGGCCGGCCTGATCTTCATGCCCCGGGACCCAACACCATGCCAACACCGATCTCCCGCCAACGCTTCCTGCACCGGATCGCCGCGCTGTCGCTGGCCGGCGCCGCCTTCGCGCTGTCCGCACCCGCCCTGGCCGCGCCGGCCAGCGGCGAGCCCGTCTGGTTCGGCGTCAGCGGTCCGCTGACCGGCCAGAACGCACAGTACGGCGCGCAGTGGAAGGCGGGCTTCGACCTCGCGCTCGAGCACATCAACGCGCAGGGCGGCATCCATGGCCGGCCGCTGGCCTACAACTTCGAGGACAGCCAGAGCGATCCCGCGCCAGTCGGTTGCGATCGCGCAGAAGCTGGTGAACGACAAGCGCGTGCTGATCGAGCTCGGCGACTTCTCGAGCCCGGCCTCGATGGCGGCCTCGCCGATCTACCAGCGCGCGGGCCTGGTGCAACTGGGTTTCACCAACTCGCACCCCGACTTCACCAAGGGCGGCGACTACATCTGGAGCCCGTCGATCAGCCAGGCCGACGCGCAGCCGCTGCTGGCCGATCTCGCGGTCAAGACACTGGGCTTCAAGCGCATCGCGGTGCTCTATCTCAACACCGACTGGGGCCGCACCAGCAAGGACGTGCTGGTGAAGGCCGCGCAGGAACGCGGCGCGCAGCTCGCCATCGCCGAGGGCTACCAGCCCGACGAGAAGGACTTCCGCTCCACGCTCGTGCGCGTGCGCGACGCCAACCCCGACGGCCTGGTGCTGATCTCCTACTACCCCGACGGCGCGCTCATCGCGGGCCAGGTGCGCAGCGTGGGCCTGAAGCAGCCGATCGCGGCCGTGGGCTCGGTCTATTCGCCCAAGTTCATCGAGCTCGGCGGCGCCGCGGTCAACGGCATCCACACCAACACCGCCTTCTTCCCCGAGGAGCCGCGCGCCGAGGTGCGCGACTTCGTGAAGAGCTTCCGCGCCAAGTACGACAAGGAACCCGACGCCTTCAACGCCTATGCCTACGACGCCGTGGTGTACGCGGCCGCCGCGCTGCGCCAGGCCGGCCCCAATGCCGACCGCAAGGCGGTGCGCGACGCCTTCTACAAGATCAAGGACGTGCCCAGCGTGATCTTCGGCAAGGCCAGCTTCGATCCGCAGACGCGCCGCGTGATCGGCGTGAAGAGCGTGAACCTGGTGGTGAAGGACGGCAAGTGGGCGCAGCTCGACGAGAAGGCGGCGCTGGCGTCGACCAAATGAGCGTGCTCGCGCACGGCGCGCCTTTCCGTGAGGAGAGGGCGGTCCTTCGATGAACTTCGGCTCCTTCTTCGACTACACGGTCAACGGCCTGATCATCGGCAACATCTATGCGTTGCTGGCGGTCGGGCTGGCGCTGATCTTCGGCGTCTCGCACCTGATCAACTTCGCGCACGGCTCGGTCTACACCGTCGGCGCCTACATCGGCTGGGCCTCCATCACCTACCTGCACACGCCGCTGCCCGTGACGATCGCGCTGGTGGTGCTGGGCTCGGGCGCGCTCGGCATGCTGATCGAGCGCGTGGGCCTGCGCCCGCTGCAGGGCGCGGCGCGCATCGCGCCGCTCTTGGCCACCATCGGCATCAGCTTCGTGCTCGACATTCTGGTGCAACTGGTCTTCAGCCCCGACCCGCGCGCGCTGCCCACGGCGCTGCCCGACTGGCGGCTGGAGGTCGGCAGCGGCACCATCGGCGCGCTCGACCTGCTGATCGCGGGCATCGGCCTCGCGAGCGCGGCCGTGCTGTTCGGCTTCCTGCGCTTCACCAGGCTGGGCTGGGCGGTGCGCGCCACCGCGCAGGACCGCGATGCGGCGCAGCAGATGGGCGTGGACGTGGACCGCGTGAACCAGACCGTGTTCGCGATCGCGGCCGCGCTCGGCGGGCTGTCGGGCCTGCTGGTGGGCATGTACTACAACAACATCAGCCCCGCGATGAGCTTCCAGGCCACGCTCAAGGGCGTGGTCGCCACCGTGGTCGGTGGCGTGGGCAACGTGCCGGGCGCCATCGTCGGCAGCCTGCTGCTGGGGCTGATCGAGAGCTATGGCGTGGCGCTGCTGGGCACGCCCTACCGCAACCTGTTCGCCTTCGCGCTGCTGCTGGCGATCCTGGTGTGGAAGCCCAACGGCCTGTTCGGCCGCAAGCGCGCGCTGCCGCCGAGCCGCTGACCGGCACCTTCATCGCACCGAGCAAACCCTGGCACGTGCCGCGCCGATTGCTCGTGGCGCTGTTCGCTGCCGCGGTGCTGCTGCCGCTTTTCGATCCCTCGCCCTATCTGCTGCAGACGCTCACCAACGCCTGGCTCTATGCGGCGCTGGCGCTGAGCCTCACGCTGGTGGCGGGCACCGTCGGCCAGATATCGCTCGGCCATGCGGGGCTGCTGGCCATCGGCGCCTATGCCTCCTCGCTGCTGGTGCTCGACCTGCACCTGCCGGTGGGCACGGGCATCGTGCTGGCGGGCATCCTCACCTCGCTGATCGGCACCGCGCTGATCTTCCCGGCCTTCCGTCTGCGCGGCCACTACGTGTCGATCGCCACGCTGGGCATCGGCGAGATCGTGGCGCTCACCATCCTCAACTGGGAGAGCCTCACGCGCGGGCCGATCGGCGTCTCGGGCATTCCACCGCTGTCGCTGTTCGGGCGCGATGCCTCGTCGAACGGCGCGATCTACTGGGCCTCGTTCGGTGCCATGGTGCTGCTCGCGCTGCTGCAGTGGCGGCTGCTGAACTCGCACCTGGGCCGCACCTTCCGCGCGGTGCGCGAGGACGAGGTGGCCGCGCGCGCCTACGGCGTGAGCCCCGACCGCTACAAGGCGCTGGCCTTCGGCTTCGGCGGCTTCGCGGCCGGCGTGAGCGGCGCCTTCACGGCCCACATGTACTCGTACATCAACCACGAGACCTTCGGCTCGCAGATATCGATCCTGGCGCTCACCATGGTGATCCTCGGTGGGCTCGGGAACATCAGCGGCGCGTTGCTCGGCGCGGTCGCGCTCGTGAGCCTGCCCGAACTGTTCCGCGTCACCGCCGAGTACCGCATGCTGATCTACGGCGTCGCGCTGCTGCTGCTGATCCGTTTCCGCCCGCAAGGCCTGCTGGGCACCGTCTGAAGAAAGAACCACACACCATGAGCCACCTCAACGACTACCTCGCCGAGAAGCGCGCCGCCGTGCTGGCGCGCAATGCCGCCGTCGACGCGGGCAGCGCGCAGCCGCTGCAACTGAAGGCCAGCGTGAAGGCCGAGGGCCGCAGCGGCGTGCGCCGGCTGCGCATCCGCGACCACCAGGTCATCAGCGACAGCCCGCCGAACTTCGCCGGCTACGACCTCGGCCCGAGCTCGCCCGAGCTGCAGCTCGGCGTGCTGGGCACCTGCGTCACGCACATCTTCCTGATCCAGGCGGCCGAGCGGCAGGTGCCGCTGGAGAGCCTCGAGGTCGAGGTCACCGGCATCATCGATCCGCGCGGCGGCAAGCCGGGCCACGAGAGCACGCCGATCTGGCCGCACCAGATCGGCTACACGGTGCACATCGATTCGCCCGCGAGCCAAGCCGAGATCGATGCGCTGTTCGAGGCAGTGGAGCGCAACTGCCCGATCCTCAACCTGCTGCGCAACCCGCAGAGCATCCGCGCCGAGGTGAAGCTCGTGAACTCGAAGGCGCAGGCCGCCACCGCGCCGCAGGAAGCGGGCGATGCCATCGCTGCTTGAGATCCGCGGCCTGGTGCGCCGCTTCGGCGGCCTCACGGCCGTGAACGCGGTCGACCTGCACGTGGCCGAGGGCGAACTGTTCAGCGTGATCGGGCCCAACGGGGCCGGCAAGACCACGCTCTTCAACCTCGTGACCGGCCTGGACCGGCCCGATGAAGGGCAGGTGCTGTTCGAGGGCCAGGACATCACGGGCCTGCCCGCGCAGCAGCTCGCCGCGCGCGGGCTGGCGCGCACCTTCCAGCATGGGCGCGTGTTCGCCAACCTTTCGGTGCTCGACAACGTGCTGGTCGGCGCGCACACGCGGCTGCGCGCCGTGAAGCCGCGCGTGGGCGGCGTGCCGGGCCTGGGCGCGCTGGCCGAGCTGGCGCTCGCGCTGGTGCAGCCCGCCGCCGTGCGGCGCGAGGAGGAGACGCTGCGCCAGGAAGCGCTCGAGATCGTCGCGCTGTTCGGCGAACGGCTGGCGCCGCGCATCGACCACCCGGCCTACAGCCTCTCGTACGCCAACCGCCGCCGCGTGGAGATCGCGCGCGCGCTCGCGCTCAAGCCCCGGCTGCTGCTGCTCGACGAACCCACGGCCGGCATGAACGAGAGCGAGACCGCCGAGATGCTCGAGATCATCCGCGGCCTGAAGGCGCGCGGCCAGACCATCCTCCTGATCGAGCACAAGCTCGATCTCGTGATGCAGCTGTCGGACCGCGTGGCCGTGCTCGACGACGGCCGCAAGATCGCCGAGGGCCGGCCCGACGACGTGCGCAACGACCCCGCGGTGATCGAGGCCTACCTCGGCCACCGGCAGGTGGGACAGACAAAGCCCGAGGCGGTGCCCGCATGATCGCCACCGTCGCCCGCACGGGACTGCCGCCGTCGCCCTTGTGGGGAGACGGCCGCGACGAGGACCATGCCGCGCCGGCCGCTGGTCCCGCGGCCCGCGCCGCCGTTCATCCGCTGCTGCAGCTGCGCAAGGTCAACAGCTTCTACGGCCCGGTGCAGGCCCATTTCGACCTCGACATCGAGGTGCGCAAGGGCCAGATCGTGAGCCTGCTCGGCGGCAATGCCAGCGGCAAGTCGACCACCATGAAGATCGTGCTGGGCCTGCTCAAGCCGCGTTCGGGCGAGGTGCTGTTCGACGGCGTCTCGACGCTGGGCCTGAGCACGCCGCAGATCATCCGCAAGGGCATCGGCTCGGTGCCCGAGGCGCGCCGGCTGTTCCCCGCGATGACCGTGCGCGAGAACCTGCTGATGGGCGCCTATGCGCGCAACGACCGCCGCGCGGTGGCCGAGGACCTCGAGCGCATGCTCGAGCTGTTCCCTCGCGTGGCCGAGCGCATCGACTTCCAGGCCGGCACGCTCTCGGGTGGCGAGCAGCAGATGGTGGCGATGGCGCGCGCGCTCATGGGCCGCCCGCAGCTCATCTGCATGGACGAGCCGACCATGGGCCTGTCGCCGCTGTATGTCGACAAGGTGCTCGAGCTGATCGCGCGCATCAATGCCCAGGGCGTCTCGGTCTTCATGGTCGAGCAGAACGCCAGCCTCGCGCTGAAGATCGCGCACCACGGCTACGTGCTGCAGACCGGGCGCATCGTGCTCTCGGGCCCGGCCGCCGCGCTGCTCGACGACCCGCGCATCCGCGATGCCTACCTGGGCGGCGACGGCGCAGCGCGCACCGCCTCCTGAACTTCACACGCCCCCCACGGGAGAACACACGACCATGTCATTGAAACTCGACCACATCGTCATCGCGGTGCATGACCTCGAGAGCGCCATCGCCGACTACACGGCGCTCGGCTTCCAGGTGCTGCGCGGCGGCGACCATCCGGGCCGCACCACGCACAACGCGCTGGTGGTGTTCCAGGACGGCAGCTACTTCGAACTGATCGCCTGGCGCGCGCCCTCGCCCGAGGAGCGCTGGTGGCAGCTGCTGCAGCGCCACGGCGAAGGCATCGTCGACTTCGCGCTGCTGCCGCGCAGCACCGCGATCACCGTCGAGGAGGCCAAGGCGCGCGGGCTCGCGCTCGACGGACCGCTCGACGGTGGCCGCCTGCGTCCCGACGGCGAACGCCTGCGCTGGCAGACCGCGCGGCCCGCGACGGCCGACCTGCCTTTTCTGTGCGGCGACCTCACGCCGCGCGCGCTGCGCGTGCCCGAAGGCGATGCGCGCACGCATCCCAATGGCGCGCTCGGCGTCGCGAGCCTCGCGCTCGCGGTGCACGACCTCGATGCCACGCTCGAGCGCTACCGCGCGCTGCTCGGCGACGGGCATGGCGAGGTGGCGGTGCATATCGGCGAAGCCGTGGCGCTGCCGGGCAGCGGCGTTCGACTGGCCGTGATCGCGCTCGGCGGCAGCGCGCTGGTGTTCTCGTCGCCGCGCGCGAGCGCCAGGACCGATGCCGCCACGCCGATCGGCCGCGCGGTGGAGCAGCGGCTCAGCGCGCGCGGCGAGGGGCCGTATGCGCTGGTGCTGCACACCGCGGCCACGCCGTCGCCCGAGGCGCCGGACCTCGCGAAGACGCATGGCGCGCTGATCGAATTCGCGCCGGCCGCGCGCGAAGGCGTCGCACGGCGCGCATCGGCGCTCGACAGCCTCGTGGGCGGCTGAGCGGCGCGGGAGCGGGCCGCTTACTTGTCGGCGTGCTCGTCCTTGGCTTCTTCGCCGTCCTCGGCCGACTCTTCTTCTTCCTCTTCCTCTTCCGATTCCTCGAAGTACTCGGGGATCGGCTGCTCGGCCAGCGCCTTCGCCAGCTGCAGGCGGAACTCGGCCAGTGCCTTGGCCGACTTGGCGATGTCCTTCGCGCCCTGGTCGGCGATCTTCTCGACCAGCAGGGCCGGTTCTTCCGACAGGATGATCTCGATGTAGTGGTCGGCGAGTTCGGCGGCGGCGATGAGCTTGGCGTCGGTGGACATGCGGTGCTTTCAGTGAGGTGGAGAAAGACGCCATCGTGCGCAGCGAAGGTGACGCCGGCACTACACACGCCGGCGCGGGGGTGTCATGCGTGCGTCATCGGCAGCGGCGTCAATGCCCGGGTCCGCAACAAACCGGGCCGCGACGCGCGGCTTCGCGTCACGCCATGAATCCTGGCCATCCCGTCCACGTCCTGTTCCTCTGCAACAGCAATGCCGCGCGCAGCCTGATCGCCGAATCGCTGCTCAACCAACTGGGCCACGGTCGCTTCGTCGCGCATTCCGCGGGCCATGCGCCCACGCCCGACGGCCATGCCGATCCGCGCACGCTCGAGGCGCTGCGTGGCGCGGGTCTGCCGACCGAAGGACTGCGCAGCAAGAGCTGGGAGGAATTCGGGGCGGCCTCGGCCCCGCACATGGACCTCGTGGTCACGCTCTGCGACGAATCCGCGGGCGAGACCTGCCCGGTCTGGCCCGGCCAGCCCGCCTCGGCGCACTGGTCGCATCCCGACCCGCGCGCACCGGGCGCGGAACTCGGCGACGACGCCTTCGTGCAGACCATGCATGCGATCCGCCGGCACGTGGAGCTGCTGGTCAACCTGCCCGACGAACGCATCGACCGCCTCGTGATCGAGGCGGAGGCGCGTGAGATCGGGACGTCTTGAGCCGCTCGCGTGGGCTCAGCCTTCGCGGCGGTAGAGCGCCCACTTGACGGTCAGAACGTCGGCGGCGATCTTGGCGGCGTTGGCGCCCGCGTAGTCCTGCGTGGGGTCGAACTCGAAGCCCTGGCGGTAGCGCACCACCTGCCCGTAGTCCCGGTCGAACACCATCGGTCCGGTCAGTTCGGCGGGATCGGTGCCGGACGGAACGGCCATGAATTTCTCGGGATCGGTGACGCTTTGGTAGAGATCGACGCTGAGTTGGGACATGGTTTTTTTCCTCGAGGTCTTGATCGGAAGAATGATCGGCCCCCGGCACGGATGGCGGGCAGTCCTCCACCGGCAGGCCGAGTCGGCAATGACCTACAGAAGACGCGCGGTCCGATCGATACGGTGTATCAAGGCGTAGATGATTGCGACTGCGCCCAACTTCTTCGCTGGGGAACAAGCATGCAAGACAACCGGGACGCCGCCTTTGCGGCATGGGTGGGCGCCGAGGACGCGGCCCAGGCGGCCATTCACGTGCTCCACCAGCGAAAGCGCGGCGGCCGCATCAAGGTCGCACCCAGGAGATCGAACAGATCGCGCGCCTGCGCAAAGAAGCCGACGTGCGCTTCGCCGCCGTGTGGGGCGCGCTCGGCACGACCGCCGCCGCACCCGAGGCCTTGCCCGAGCCGCTGCCGCGCGTGGAGCGGCCGCAGCGCATCGTGGTGGGACCACGCGCCGCGCAGGGGCAGGCGCTGCCTTCGATCGCGATCTGAGCGCGGGCCGCTTTGCGCGGCATTCGTGATCGGCGCTGTCGGATGAACCCGACTGGGCGCGCCTCGGCCGCCTGACTGCCGAGACTTCCAACCAGCCACCGGCGCCATTGCACAATGGCACCAAGAACAACCCTTTGGCTGGGCCCCTCCATGAAGATCCTGATCTTGAGCTTCGGCGCGCTTCTGATCGCATGGCCGTGGATCCATTTCGAAGCGGCATCGGGGACCGGGAGGTCGTCGAAGGAAATGGGTTGGGGCGAAGGCGACGCCTACCCTGTCCAACGCGCGCTGGCGATGCTCGTCGCATGGCGATGGCTCGTGGCCTACGTTGGCCTGGTCACGGTCGTGCTCGGCCTGCTGTTCTGAGCCCGCGGCTGAGTCGACCCATGCTTCTCAAGATCATCAAACTGGTGCTGGTGAGCCTGATGACGCTCGGCCTGGGCGGCGCCGCCTTCCTGCACGGCTTCAGGGGATGGCGCGCGGGTCAGGTCGAGGTGTGGCGAAAAGGCCAGGCGCCATTCGTCGCGACCGTCGATGGCGCGCTTCCCATCACTTTCACCGTCGAGGTCTGGAGCTGGATGATCATCGGTGCCGGTGTTTTTCTGCTGGGCGTGGGCATCGTCATCAAGTTTCTGTTCGCTGCGCGTGCCGAGCGACAAGCGATGCTGGCTCGCATGGATGATGCGTTCCTTCGCTCCTCGAGGGAAGAGCCGATTCCGCGAGGCGTGGCGCTTGCCATCATCGGCGCGGTCGTGGCCTTCTTTGTCTATCTCGGGTTCAGAATTCACGCGCAGTAGGAAGCACTCGAAACCGGCCGCTCGAAAATGCCTGGGCCAGTTCCCACAGGCCTGAGAAAACCAGGCGCTTCATCCAAGGTTGAATTGAAGATGCTCAAGGAACAATTTCCAGACTGGGATTACGGTGAACCGGCATCGGCGGAGGCAATCGCGGACGCGGAAGAATCGCTCGGCGTTCGGTTTCCCGATGAGCTTCGCGCGCTGTATCTCGAAGCGGACGGTGCCAGGGAGAACGCGGGCAATGCAGCGTACCTGCTCCCACTTTCGGCGCTGGTCAGTACCACCCGGTCGGAGTGGGCCGAGTGGGAGGGATTTCGCGCGGAGTACGACCTAAAGCCATTCATCTTTTTCGGTTTGTCGACGAGCGACCACGCATGGGGTATCAATTGGATGCAGCCGGGCCAGGTCATCGTCTTCCACCCTCACATGGAGGGTGCCTACGAGGTGGCCGGGACCCATATCATCGACGTGTATAGAGCGGATTTCGCAGAGTTCAAGCGCCGATTCCCGTTGCCTTGATTTCGATCTCCCTGACCGACAGCCCTTTCCAAGATCCCATTTGAAGTGAGAGCGGGACACGGGCCGAGTTCTTCGCGCGTATGAAACTGCATGTCCAGAAGGCGTATGTCTTTGTGCGTATGGCCTCTTGTTTCTGCGGTCGTTGAGCGCCAGGAAGGCAGATACGCTCGGTCCACGCGCGCCATTCCGGGGTGCGGGAACGTTGGTGGTGGAACCGGGAAACGCCGCGCAATATTTCAAAGGGCGAGTCCCTTGCCGACAGCGCCGACCGCTCGCCGCACAGCAGCTGCTTTCATGACTTTGGTCATTTCGGTTTTCGCTCGAGGCAGCACTAAGAATGCCCGCCCATGGCCTACGCCACACCCCTGTCACCGCATGCCGCGCCGCTGCGCAGCGAAGCCGGCGTGCCCCTGCCGACGCGCGGCATCCTGGTGGTCGACGACCATGAGCTGGTACGCCTAGGTCTGCGCGCGCTGCTGCTGGCTGAGACCGGCAGCGTGCCGGTGTACGAGGCGCGCTGCCTCGCCGATGCCCTGCACCTCTATGCGCTCCATGCGGCCTCGCACCACCTGGTGCTGCTCGATCTCGACCTGCCCGATTCGCAGGGGCTGGACACGCTGGTGCGCTTCCGGCGTGCCTTTCCTTCCTCGCCCGTGATCGTGCTCTCGGGCAAGGACAGCCATGCGCTGATGCACGGCGCGATGGCGCTCGGGGCGCAGGCCTTCCTGCCCAAGACCGGCCACCTGGGCGAGGTGCTGCGCTACGTGAGGGACAACGACCTGATCGGCCTGCCGGCCCGGCCTCCGACGACTTCGAGCAGCGCACCGACGACGCCGGCAAGGACCGAGTCGCAGCCGCAGCTCAATGCGCGCCAGGTCGAGATCCTCGACTGGCTGCTGGCCGGCAAGTCGAACAAGGAGATCGCGCAGCTGTCGCACCTGACCGAGGGCACGGTCAAGAACCATGTGTCCACCTTGCTGCTGCTGTTCGGCATGCGCTCGCGGGCCCAGCTCATCAGCAGCCTTCGATAAGCTCTCCGCGCCATGCGGCCTTCGATGGAGATGCCCGCATGCTCGCGATGACCGAGCCACCCCCGCCCGAACTGGCCCGACGGGTGCTGCGCGAACAGGTGGCGGCGGTCCATGCGAACGCGCCGGCCGCCTATCTCGCGGACATGCTCACGGCGCAGGCGCTCGGCATCGGCCTGTTCGTGGCCACGTGGCGCTGGCAGGTACTGCTGTGGATGGCGCTGCACCTGGCGTTGACGCTGCGACGCGCCTACAGGCGCTACCGGCGCAGTCCCGACGCGGCCGAGCATCCAGAGTACTGGGCGCGCTTCAATGCGCGCAACGTGCTGCTGCGCTCCTGCGTCTGGGGCCTCGCGCCCTGGCTGTGCGTGCCGCCGGGGCGCAACCTCGGGCTCTGGGTGATGGTCATCGTCATGATGATGGGCGGCTGCGCGGGCGGTGCGCTGTCGCTGGCGGTTCTCAAGCGCAACATCCCGCGCTTCATCGTGCCGAGCATGGCGAGCCTGACCCTCGCGCTGGCCTGGCGCGGCGACACCGTGCACCTGTTCCTGGCCACCGGCTGCCTGCTCTACATGTGCGTGATGATCACCTTCGCGCTGCAGCACCACCGGCTGCTGACGGCCTCGCTGACCATGCGCTTCGAGAAGGAGGCGCTGGCCGAGCAGCTGAGCCACCAGATCGCCGCGACCCAGCGCGCCAGCGAGGAGAAGACGCGCTTTCTCGCCGCGGCGAGCCACGACCTGCGCCAGCCGCTGCATGCCATCGCACTGTTCGGCGCCGTGATCGAGAAGAAGCTGCAGGGCAGCGAGGAATGGGACCACGCGGTGCGGCTGATGGATGCGGTCGGAACGCTCGGCGATTCGCTCGACACGCTGCTCGACATCTCGCGGCTCGATGCCGGCGAGGTGGCGCCGCGGATACGGCCGGTGGAACTCAATCCGCTGTTCCTCGCGCTCAACAACGTGTTCGCGGCGCGGGCGGCCGGCAAGGACCTGCAGCTGCGATTGCGCGCCACGCCGTGCTGGGTGCTGAGCGACCCGCAGCTGTTGCAGCGGCTGCTCTCCAATCTGGTGGACAACGCGCTCAAGTACACGCCGCGCGGCGGCGTGGTGGTGGCCGCCCGCGCGCGCGGGCCGCTGGTGTGGATCGACGTGCGCGACACCGGCATCGGCATCGCGCCCGAGCACCTGGGCCGCATCTTCGACGAGTTCTACCAGGTCGGTAATCCGGGGCGCGATCGCGCGCAGGGGCTGGGCATCGGCCTGTCGATCGTGCAGCGGCTCTCGCGCTTGCTGGCGCATCCGTTGCAGGTGCATTCGCGACCGGGGCGCGGCAGCCGCTTCCGCATGGTGTTGCCGGCGGTGTCGGCCTCGGGTGTCGCGCCCGCCATCGCACGCGCGGATGCCGTGTTGCTGCTGCCGCGGCGCGTGCTGTTGATCGACGACGAAGCGCCGATCCGCCAGGCCGTGACCGGGCTGCTGCAGGCCCATCGCGTGGCCATCGACGCGGTGGCCAGCGAGGCCGAAGCCGAGGCCGTGCTGGCGCAGGCCGCGCAGGGCGGCTCGCCGGTCGACGTGCTGCTGTGCGACGTGCGGCTGGCCGATGGCGCCGACGGACTGGCCGTGGCGCAGCGGCTGCGCGCGCGCTTCGGCCCCGGCCTGCGCGTGCTGTTGATCACCGGCGAGACCGCGCCGCGGCGGCAACGGCAGATGCACGACGCCGGCCTGCAGGTGCTGCTCAAGCCGGTGGCCGCCGACAGGCTGCTGCAGGCCCTCGCGGCACCCGCGCGGCACGAAACGACCACCGATCCGCGCACGGCTGAACGTCTTTTCTCGTGCCGAAGGTCGATGACCTTCGACACTAGATCGCAGGGGTCGCGATCCCTACCGTGGAGGCCTTCTCATCCACTCGCTTGAAAGAAGGAAGGCCTCTCGATGAACACCCGTCTTGCCGTTTGCCGTGCCGTGCGCACCCCTGTCGCGCTGCTGACCATGAACCTCGTGCTGGCGGCCTGCGGGGGCGGCGGCGGTGGCGGCGGCTTCGCCGGCTTCCCGGTCGCTCCCGCACCCGCACCCGCGCCTGCCGCGCAGACACCCCCGCCGGCGCCCGCTCCAGCCGCGGCCTCGATCACGACGCAGCCATCGAACACCACCGTGGGCCAGGGCGTGCCCGCCACGCTGAAGGTGCAGGCCGCGCACGCCACGGCCTACCAGTGGCAGCGCAGCACCGACGGCGGCGCGCACTGGAGCGATGTGGCCGGTGCCACCGGCGACAGCTTCAGCACGGCCGCCAGCCAGTTGGCCGACAGCGGCCAGCAACTGCGCGTGCGGGTGACGGGCGCCGGCGGCAGCGTGACGAGCCGGGCCGCCACGTTGACGGTCAAGCCCTGGGTCGCCACCGTGCTGGCGACGACGGGCGTGAGCTACAGCAGCCCCTACCAGCTCGTGCTCGATGCGAGCGGCGCGAAGCTCTACGTGGCCATGGGCGGCAATGGCTCGGTCTACCGGATCGACACCGCCAGCGGCAGCGGTGCCGAGGTGACGCCGGGCGCGACGATGAATGCGCCGGCGGGCCTGGCACTGGCGGCCGACGGCACGCTCTACGTGAGCGACCAGCATCGCATCAGCAAGATCGCGCCCGGCGCCACCACCGCCAGCACCTGGGTCGGCGGCGGCAGCAGCGGATACGCCGACAGTCCGGCCCCCCGTGATGTTCAGCAATCCCGTCGGCATCGCGCTCGACGGCGCGGGCAACCTCTTCGTGGCGGACACGGAGAACAAGCGCGTGCGCAAGGTCGCCGCCGACGGCACCACGAGCACGCTCGCGGGCGACGGCACGCAGGCCTATCTCGACGGCGTCGGCACGGCCGCGCAACTGGCGAGGCCGCAGGGCCTCGCGCTCAGTCGCGACGGCAAGACGCTCTACGACACCGACACCGACAGCCCCTGCCTGCGCAAGATCGACGTGGCCAGCGCCACCGTGAGCACGCTGCTGGGCGATTGCGCCAATGGCAACGCGGGCGCGGGCGTGGTCGACGGAACGGCGGCCACGCCGGCCAAGCTCGGCTATTCGTACGGCGTGGCGGTGGATGCGCACGACAACGTGTTCCTCACCCATGCCTGGGACGGCGTGGCGCGCGTGGTCACGCCCGCGGGCGAGATCAGCACCCTGCAGGACGGCAGCGGCGTGCCGATCGCCTTCAACTTCCCGATCGGCGTGGCGGTGGCCGCCGACGGCACCGTCTACGTGGGCGCGAACCACGGCAACCAGATCCTCAAGCTCACGCTGGCGCCCTGAGGGCGCAGGAGGCGTTCTCCCGCGCCATCGCCGGTGCGCGGCGTGGCGGCCGCCTACTTGGCGGCGCCCGCCGTGCCCAGCCCCAGCTTGTCGATCACGGCCTTCTCGGTCTTCATGGTGCGCACCGCGTACTGCTTGTAGGTGGCGCTGTCCATGTAGAAGGTCTCCATGTCGAACTTGGCGAGCGACTCCTGGTAGTTGGGCATCTCCATCGCCTTCTTGAAGGCGTCGTGCAGGATCGCGACCACCTTCGGGTTCGCGCCCTTGGGCAGCACCAGGCCGAAGGGCGAGGCCTGCACCATGTCGATGCCCGACTCCTTGAGCGTGGGCGCGTTCGGGTATTTCTTCGAACGAGTCTCGCCCCAGGTCGACAGCAGCCGCAGCTTGCCCTGGTCGACATAGGGGCCCCAGCCCGGCGTGTCGGCCACCGACATCACGTGGCCGCCGAGCACCGCCTGCAGCGATTCGGAGTTGCCCTTGTAGGGCACGTGATTGAACTCCACGCCGGCCTGGATCGCGATCGCTTCCATCGTCAGGTGCAAGGTGGTGAGCGCGCCCGGCGTGCCGTAGCTCAGGCGGCCCGGGTTGGCCTTGGCGTAGGCGAGGTACTCGCGCATCGACTTGATCGGCGAATCGGCGGGCACCACCAGGCCGAAGGAGTAGCCGGCGAGGCCGATCACGTAGCTCAGGTCGTTGGCCGGGTCCCAGTTGAGCTTGGTGGTGTAGGGCAGGCGGAACACCGGCAGCGGCACCTGCGCGAGCGTGTAGCCGTCGGGCGCGGTGGCCTGCATGGTCTGCGCGGGCAGCACGCCGCCGGCGCCGGGCTTGTTCTCGATGATGACCGGCTGGCCGAGGATCTTCGAGGCGTTCTCGGCCAGCACGCGGAAGGGCACGTCGGTCGAGCCGCCGGCGGTGAAGCCGATCAGCACGCGGATCGGGCGGACCGGAAAGGCATCGGACTGCGCGAAGGCGGGAGCGGCGGCGAGGCCGGCGGCCAGCAGCAGGGCGTGCAGCGCACGGCGGGTGAGGGTGGGTTGTTTCATGGAAGGACGTGCGAACGAAAAAACGGAAAAGGCGGTGCGGCCGCCCCGCGAACGGGACGCGCCGCACCGGCGCCGTCAGGGCGCGGGACAGCCGCCGCGGCTGGCCGAGGAGAACTTGCAGCCGTAGTCGGCGCGCGCCACGGTCGCGGCGTCGAGCACCTCGTCGCCGGCCGGCTTCACGCCGTTCTGCTCCCAGTTCGTCATCGCGTCGAAGGCCTGGGTCTGTTCCTCGGTCGTGAAGTCGCAGTGGCTGATGCCGCGGATCGCGCGCTGCACGAGCCACTTCGAGGTGCCCAGCGCATCGGCGCGGCGCTTGTAGATCTGCTCCATGCTGAACGGCACGTAGACGTCGCCCAGCGTGTGGATGGTCACCACCGGCACGTCGATGCGCGCATTGGACTTGGGGAACCAGCGCAGGCCGTCGCGCCGCAGCCGGTTGGCCTCGGGGTCGGCATGCAGCCGGTAGGCGCCCTGGTTGAAGGTGATCTCCTCGGCGTTCTGCGCCGGGTCGTTGTCGAGCTGGTAGACGATGCCGGTGGTGTCGTAGCCATCGCGGTTGAGGATGCCGTTGATGGTGCCGTCGCGGCCGAAGGTGCCCCACACGGTGGCGTTCATGCTGCCCGCGAAGCCGGCGTCGAACATCGGGCGTTCGCCGCCCGTGAGGTTCTTGACGATGGCCTTGTACTTCTCGCCCTGCGCGGTCGTCGCGCTCGGGAATCTGGTGAACAGCGCGGCGCGCACCGTGGGCAGCAGGTCGGCCCAGTTGCCCACGGGCCAGCCGGTGACGGGCAGGCCGGCCAGCTGCTGCGCCGCGATCTGCGAGGCGCCGAAGTAGTTGTAGAGCTCGGTGTCGCCGAGCACGCCGCACATCGGCACCGCGCCCGCATAGCGCACCTTGTGGTTGGCCGTTTCCGTCGCCTCGGCATCCACCGCGGCCGCGGCCACGTGGCCGCCGAGCGACTGGCCGACGATGTAGGTCTTGCGCGGCGCATCGAGCGTGCGGCCGTTCTGCGAGGCAATGCGCTGGAAGGCCAGCGCGAGCGCGTTGGTGTCCTCGACGCCGGCGCGCACGTCGTAGTAGTTCTTGGTGTAGCTCGACGCGGCCCAGGCATAGCCCTGGCCGATCAGGTGCGCGCGGATGGTGGGATCGCTGACGCTCACCACCGGGCCCGTGCCGCCGTAGCCGTGCGCGTACATCACGAGCATGCCGTTCCAGTTCTTCGGCACTTCGACGCGGTAGCCCGCGCCCTCGAGCACGCCCCACCAGCGGTCGGTGTCGGGCGCGCCCGAGAGGGCCGCGAACGGCAGCTTGGTCTCGTCGACCGTGAACTGCCGGCTGTCCTGGGCGCGCGGTTCCTCGGGCTCGGGGGCGGCCGGGGGCGGCGGTGCCGGGGGATTGCCGGCGCCCGCGCCACCCGCGCCAGCCTGTTGCGCGGCGATGGCTGCAGCCAGCGCCGCGGCGCCGGCACCCGACGAATCGCCGCCACCGCCGCCGCAGGCCGCCAGCGTCGCGGCGGCGATGAGGGAGAGAAGGGTGGCGCGGCGGCCCGGATGGCGATGGAAGTTCACGAGATGTCTCCTGCGTGTGGGGATGGGTTCCGCGTGAATCGATTAATTTCGTTCAGCGGAATTAGATTTATGGAACGTTCTTTCGAACGATGGCGAGTATCTTTCCGCTCGCGTTTCTCTCGTATAGGGAATTCCATGAACCGTTTCCAAGCGCCGAAAATATAATTCCGTACAACGAAATTAAATTGAGAGAAACGCATGGGACGCACCAAGCAGATCGACTTCGAGGTGGGTGCCGACAGCCCGCGCTTCGTGACCGCGCTGGCGCGCGGGCTGGACATCCTGGCCGCCTGGGGCCCCGACGAGAAATGGCTCACCAGCACCGAGCTCGCGCGCCGCACCGGCCTGCCCAAGCCGACCATCGCGCGGCTCGCCTACACCCTGGTCGTGGCGGGCTACCTGCGCCATTCGCGCGAGACCGGCAAGTACGCGCATGGCGACAGCCTGGTCGCGCTCGGCATCACGATGGTGTCGAACCTCAAGCTGCGGCGCATCGCGCGGCCCTACATGCAGGACCTGGCCGACCGCTACGACGCCTCGGTGTCGCTCGGCATCCGCAACGGGCTGTCGATGCTCTACGTGGAGAACTGCCGCTCCAGCGCGCCGCTGTCGCTGGGCCTGGACATCGGTTCGCGGCTGCCCGTGGCGCTGTCCGCGATGGGCCATGCCTACCTCTGCGCGCTCGATGCGAAGGAGCGCGAGCGGCTGCTCGGCGAGATCCGCCAGGCCGACCGCGAGCGCTGGCCGCAGACGCAGCAGGCGATCGAGACCTCGCTCGCCCACTGGCGCGAGCGCGGCTTCACGATGGTGGTGCGCGGCTGGGAGAGCGACATCAGCGGCGTGGGCGCGGCCATCCGGCAGGCCGACGGCAACGTCGTGACCTTCAACGTCGGCGGCTCGGCCAGCCGCTTCGGCCGCGAGCTGCTCGAGCAGGACATCGGCCCGCAGCTCGCGCGCATGGTCAAGGTGCTCGAGTCCTTCGTGCGCGTAGACGACAACTGAGCGGGCGTTGCCCGCGGTGCGCGCTCAGGCGTGCCCGGCCAGTATCCGTTCCGCGTCGCGCCCCGGCGGCAGCCCGAAGGCGCGCGCATATTCGCGGCTGAACTGCGTGGCGCTCTCGTAGCCGACCTCGAAGGCGGTCGCGCTCACGCTCTGGCCATGCGCCACCAGCAGCGTGCGCGCCTGCAGCAAGCGGATGCGCTTCTGGTACTGCACCGGGCTCAGCGAGGTCGCGGCCTTGAAGTGCCGATGGAAGGCCGACGCGCTCATCGAGGCCTGCTGCGCGAGCGCCTCGACGCGCAGCGGCTGCGCGAAGTCGCGCCGGATCCGCTGGATCGCCCGGCTCACGCGCGAGAGGGCGCTGTCGGGCATGGCGATGCCGCGCAGCATCGCGCCCTGCGGTCCCTGCAGCACGCGATAGAGGATCTCGCGCTCGTAGACCGGCGCCAGCGCCGGGATGTCGGCGGGCCGCCGCATCAGCCGCAGCATGCGCACCCAGGCATCCATCAGGTCCGGCGTGACCGCGGCCACCGAGAAGCCGGCCTCGGGCTTCTGCGCGAGCGCGATCGGCGGCAGATCGGCGATCAGCGACGCGATCACCGCCGGCTGCAGGCTCAGCGCCACCGCGAGATAGGGCTCGCCGCCCGGCGCGGGCCGTACCGTTCCGGCCGCGGGCAGCTCGATGGACATCACGAAATAGGTGGCCGGGCCGTAGTCCAGCGTGCGCTCGCCCACGGTCATCGACTTGCCGCCCTGCAGCACCAGGTTGACCATCGGGTCGTAGACCGCGTTGAGCTCGTGCTCGGGAATCTTCCCCTGCACCATGGCCACGCGCGGAATGCCGGTTTCCGTGAGGCGGTTGCGCGCATGGGCGGCCAGGTCGCGGAGTTCCGCCAGTTGTTCTTCCATGGCCTGCATCAGATCGCACCGCCCCGTGCGCCGCAAGTGCCCGCGTGCCGGCGCGGCGGTTTTGGGCAGGCCCGGGGCAGGAATGGGCAGGCCGCGATGCGGGCCGCCACCTATCGTCGATGCATCACCGATTCAACGAAAGCACGCATGAACATCGTCATCATCACCGGCGCGAGCCGCGGCCTCGGCGCCAGCACGGCCTTGCAGGCCGCCAGGCGCGGCATGGGCGTGATCCTCACCTACAACAGCCACGCGGCCGGCGCCGAGGCGCTCGTGCGCACGATCGAAGCCGAGGGCGGCAAGGCCGCGGCCCTCGCGCTCGACGTGGGCAAGGTTGCATCGTTCGCCGGCTTTCGCGACCGGGTTGCGACAACGCTCGAAGCGACATGGAAGCGCAACAGCTTCGATGCGCTGGTCAACAACGCGGGCTACGGCCTCTTCAATCCGATCGCCTCGGTCAGCGAGGCCGAGTTCGACGGCCTGCTCGACGTGCATCTCAAGGGCCCGTTCTTCCTGACCCAGGCGCTGCTGCCGCTGATGGCCGACGGCGGCCACATCGTCAACCTCACCAGCGCGACCACGCGCGTCGCGACACCGGGCGTCGCGCCCTATGCCGCCTTCAAGGGCGGGCTGGAAGTGCTCACGCGCTACATGGCCAAGGAGTTCGGCGCGCGCGGCATCCGCGCCAATGCCGTCTCGCCGGGCGCGATCCGCACCGACATGACCAGCGACGCGCTCGACCAGAGCCCCGGCTTCGAGACCCAGCTCGCCGCGCAGACCGCGCTCGGCCGCATCGGCGCGCCCCACGACGTCGGCCGCGTGATCGCGGCACTGCTGTCCCCCGACAATGCCTGGATCAACGCGCAGACCATCGAGGTGGCCGGCGGCTACAACATCTGAAACGGCGCCGCCCATGCTCGACCACATCTTCCTGTCCGTCAGCGACGTGCAACGTTCCATCGACTTCTATGCCGCCGCGCTCGCGCCACTGGGCATCGCCCATCAGCACGACTACGCAGGCAAGGACGGCCCGCCCGGCCATCCCGACCTGAAGGGCTTCGGCGCCCGGGGACGCGTGTTCTTCTGGCTGCGGCAGGGCCCGGTGAACGGCGAGGCGGTGCATGTGGGCTTCGTCGCCGCGAGCCATGCGGAAGTCGACGCGGCCCATGCTGCAGCGATGGCCGCGGGCGCCCGCGACAACGGCGCACCCGGGGCGCGCCCGCACTACGACCCGCGCTACTACGCGGCCAACGTTTTCGACCCGGACGGCCACAGCCTCGAGTTCGTCCACAAGAGCTGGCAGCATCCGCCGCGCTGAGGCCGCTATGCCGCGAACAACGTGGGCCGCAGCGCCCGCGCGGCATCGGCCAGCGCCTCGCGCGTGGCGTCGAAGGGCCAGCGCATGAACTCGTGGATCATGCCGTCGTAGCGCTTCACGCTGACCGGCACGCCGGCCTCGCGCAGCCGCTCGCCATAGGCTTCGCCCTCGTCGCGCAGCGCATCGAACTCGGCCGTGACGATATGGGCGGGCGGCAGTCCGCGCAGGTCCCCGGCCAGCAGCGGCGAGACCAGCGCATGGGTCTTCGGTGCCGCATCGCCGAGGTAGTGGTCCATGAACCAGTGCTGCATCTCGCGGCCGATGTTGCCGTACTGCCCCGCGTAGGCCTGGATCGAGGTGTTGATGCGGCGGAAATCGACATCGGGATAGATCAGCAGCTGGTGCGCGATCCGCGGTCCCGCGGCATCGCGCGCCTTCAGCGCGACCACCGCCGCGAGGTTGCCGCCGGCGCTGTCGCCCGCGACCGCGAGCCGATGCCCGTCGGCCCCGAGCTGCGCCGCATGCTCGGCCACCCAGGCGGTGGCCGCGAAGGCCGCGTCGACACCGGCCGGGAACCTGTGCTCGGGCGCCAGCGGATAGGCCACCGAGACCACGACCGCCTGCGTCGCCACGGCGAGCGCGCGCGCGAGGCCGTCGTGCGTGTCGAGGTCGCCGAGCACGAAGCCGCCGCCATGGAAGAACACGATGACCGGCAGCACCTGCCGCGGCGATGGGTGATAGATGCGCACGTCGAGCGGCCCCACCGCGGTGTCGATGCGCCGGTCGGCGACCGAGGCCACCGGCGCGCCGGGCGGCAGGGCCGCGAGCATGCGGCGCATGCCCTCTCGGATCGCGTCGGGCGCGAGCGTGTGCATGTCGGAGAAGCGGGTGGTGGCGAGGCGATCCAGATGCGCCTGGGCCTGGGGATGAAGCGGCATGTCCTGTCTTCCGGTGGTGAAGGGGACGGCCAATCTACGACTTGAACTTCGGTTCAAGTCAAGCGCTTCTTCGAGGTTTTCTTGCTAACGCACCAGCTCGCGGAAGTTGGCCTTGAACTTCGGGCATTCGACCAGCGAGGTATGCGTGCACACGGCCGCGTGCTTGAGGCTGTCGCGCATGGTCTGCAGCCGCTCGATCTCGTGGTCGAGCTCGGTGGCGCGCTTCGCCATGGTGCGGCGCAGCTCGACGTCCTTGGGCGTGGAGGCGAGGAAGCGCCCGATCTGCGCGAGCGAGAAGCCGGCCGATTTCGCGCAGTGGATCAGCGCCAGCCGCGCGACCACCTCGGGGCGGTAGGCGCGCCGCAGGCCGGTGCGACCCGCGGACTCGATCAGTCCGCGCCGTTCATAGAAGCGCAGCGCCGAAGGCGCCAGGCCGGCGCGCTGCGCGACCTCTGCAGATATCGAGCATGGGATGTCTCCATCGTGGATCTCGTCGGCCGGGCCTCAGGCGAATTGCGCGAGGCCGTGGCCCACCGACCAATTCTCCTTCGGCGAGTCGACGATGTTCACGAACAGGTCTTCGCCGCGCAGGCCGGGGCTCTCTGCGAGCAGTTCCGCGAGCCGCCGGAACAGCGCCTGCTTCTGCTGCGCGCTGCGCGTGTCGAACACCGTGATCCGGATGTAGACCACGTCGTCGCTGCGCTTCACGCCGTAGGCGTTGCCGTGACGGAAGTTCGCGGGCTCGTGCTCGCTGAGCGTCATGAAGCGGTTGTCCTCGGACACGCCGAGCGCGTCGCTGAGCGCGCGGCCGAGGCCGTCGAGGATCGCCTTGCGATAGGCCTCGGGCTTGCCGGCACGCAGGAAGACATGGCTGATGGGCATCGTGATTCCTTCAAGGGGGTGGTGATGTCGGACGATGCTAGTCATACGGAATTGCTATGGATATTTATATCAGCGACAATTTTTTGAAATGATTGCACGCCCCCTCGATCTCGATGCCGTCCTGGCCTTCATCCGCATCGTCGAGCTCGGCAGCTTCACGCTCGCGGCCGAGGCGCTGCAGACCACGCAGGCCGGCATCAGCCTCAAGCTCAAGCGGCTCGAGGAGCGGCTCGGCTGCCGGCTGGTGGAGCGCACGCCGCGGCACGTGGAGCTGTCGGCCAAGGGGGCGGCCTTTCTCGAGCACGCGCGCGAGCTGCTGGCGGTGCACGACCGCGCGCTCGGCGCCTTCGCGCAGGCGCGCCAGCGGCTCACCATCGGCATCAGCGACCACGTGGCGGGCCCCGAGCTGCCCGCGCTGATCGCGCGCATGAACGCGCAGGACCCGCAGCTGCTGATCGAGATCCGCATCGGCTCCTCGGGCGAGCTGCTGCAGAGCTTCGACCGGCGCGAACTCGACACCGTGATCGTGCGCCTGCATGCGGGTCGCAACGACGGGAACTGCTGGCCGAAGAACGGTTCGGCTGGTTCGCGGCGCCGACCTGGCAGCACCGCGCGGGCGAGCCGCTGCCGCTGGCCACCATGGCCGGGCCCTGCGGCGTGCGCGCGCTGGCCGCGCGGCTGCTCGACGAGGCGCGCGTGCCCTGGACCGAGGTCTTCGTCGGCGGTGGCGTCGCCGCCGTCGCGGCCGCCGTCATGGCCGGCCTCGGCGTGGCCGCGCTGGCGCCGCGCATGCTGCCCTTCGGCGCGGTCGATGTGGGCGTGCGGCTCGGGCTGCCCGCGTTGCCGCGCCTGCCGGTGCTGCTGCACACGCGCGTGGGGGAAGGGCGGCCGCGCGCGGCGCTCGAGGCGCTGTCGGTGGCCTTTCGCAGCGTGGTGCGAAGCTAGTTCAGAGGAAGCCGATCGACAGCCACGGAACTGCCGCTACCACGATCGTCCCCGCGAGCAGCGCCAGCATGTACCCCACGATCGGCCCGATCCCCGCATCGGGCTGCACGCGCCCGATCGCGCAGGCTGCGTAGTAGCCCACGCCCAGCGGTGGCGCGAACAGGCCCAGGCCCATCGACAGCACCACCACCATCGCATAGTGCACCTCGTGGATGCCGAGCTGGCGCGCGATAGGAAACAGCAGCGGGCCGAACAGCACGATCGCCGGGATGCCTTCGAGCACCGAACCGAGGATCACGAAGATCACCAGCGACACGGCCAGGAACATCCCGGCGCCGCCCGGCAGGTTCGCCATCAGCTCGGCGAGCCAGCGCGAGAAGCCCGACTGCGTGAGGCCCCAGGCCATCGCGGTGGCGGTGCCGATGATCAGCAGGATCGCGCCCGACAGCGAAGCGGTGGCTACCAGCATCGGCCCGAGCCGGCGCCAGTCGAACTGCCGGTAGATCGCGATCCCGGCCACCACCGCGTAGACGATGCCGATGGTCGAGACCTCGGTGGCGGTGGCCACGCCCTCGACCACGGCGGCGCGGATCACGAAGGGCAGGGCGAGCGCGGGCAGCGCCACCAGCGCGAGCCGCAGCACCTGGGACCAGGGCGAGCGCTCGACCTGGCTCAGGTCCTCGTGGCGGCTGCGGAAGTGCACCACCACGCACAGCATCAGGCCGAGGATCACGGCCGGCAGCAGCCCGCCGGTGAACAGCGCCGCGATCGACACGCCGGTGACCGAGCCGATGGTGATCAGCACCAGGCTCGGCGGCACGGTCTCGGTCTGCGCGCCGGTGGCCGCGAGCAGCGCGACCAGTTCGCCGTCGCTGGCGCCGCGCTTCTGCATCTCGGGAAACAGCGCCGGCGCGACCGCCGCCATGTCGGCCGCCTTCGATCCCGAGATGCCCGACACCAGGTACATCGCGCCCACCAGCACGTACGAGAGCCCGCCCTTCACGTGGCCCAGCAGGCTCGCGAGGAAGGCCACCATCGCCTTGGCCATGCCGGTCATCTCGATCAGCAGGCCGAGGAACACGAACAGCGGCACCGCGAGCAGGATCAGGTGCGACATGCCCTCGTCCATGCGCCCGACGATCACGGGCAGCGCGGTGTCGGTCGTCAGCGCGAGATAGCCGAAGGTGCCGAGGCCGAAGGCGAAGGCGATCGGGATGCCGCCGAGCACGCAGGCCAGCACCACGCCGACGAAGAAGACCAGCAGGTTGAGCCGGCCCAGGTCCTCGAACACGGCGCGCCCGAAGCCGAAGGCCGCGACCACGATCGCGACCACGCCGACGGCCTTGGTGGTGGTCTTCCAGTCGAAGTCGCGGAACAGCCGCAGCACCGCGAACAGCGCCATCAGCGCCACGCCCGCGGGCAGGGCGGCGGCGCGCCAGGCGTTCGAGATGTCGAGCGCGGGCGTGGTGATGAAGCGCTCCTCCGCGGCGTACTCCCAGGCCGGCCACGCGATCATCGCGAGGAAGGCGAGCGCCGCGCACAGCGCGAGCGCCTCGGCCAGCTGGCGGCGCTCGGGTGCGAGGCCCGACACCAGCGCCGTCATGCGCATGTGCTCGCCGCGCCGCAGCGCGACCACCGCGCCCAGCATCGCGAGCCAGATGAAGAGCATCGAGGCCAGCTCGTCCGACCAGATCAGCGGCTGGTGCAGCACGAAGCGCGCGACCACGCCCGCGAGCAGCACAGCGACGTCGGCCAGCACGAGCGCGCCGGCCGCGACGCTCACCGCGGCGCCGAGCGCCTGTTCGATGCGCGCCGCGAGCGGGTTCGATGCGGTGCCATCGAAAGCCAGCGCGGCCCCGTGGCCATGCCCCAGCGCGGCGCTCATGCCAGCTTGCCCACGCTGCGCTCGAGCAGCGCCCAGGCCTCGTCGCCGTACTTGGCCTTCCACTCGGCATAGAAGCCGGCCTTGCGCAGCTGGTCGCGGAACGCGGCCGGGTCGGGCTGGTTGATCTGCATGCCCTTGGCGGCCAGCTCCTTCTGCAGCCCGGTGTTGAGCTCGGCCACGTCGGTGCGTTCCTTGAGCGCGGCGGCGTTGACGTGCCGCGCCACGATGGTCTGCAGCTCGGGCGGCAGGCGGTCCCAGGCGCGCTTGTTGGCGAGGAACCAGAAGCCGTCCCACATGTGGTTGCTCATCGAGCAGTACTTCTGCACCTCGTAGAGCTTGGCGGTCGAGATGATCGCGAGCGGGTTCTCCTGGCCGTCGACGATCTTGGTCTGCAGCGCCGAATACACCTCGGCGAAATTGATCGAGGTCGGCGCGGCCTCGAGCGCCTTGAACATCGAGGTCCACAGCGGCGAGACGGGCACGCGCACCTTGAAGCCCTTCAGGTCGGTCGGCGCCGCGATGGGCTTGCTCGAGGAGGTGATCTGGCGGAAGCCGTTGTCCCAGATGCGGTCCATCGCGAGGATGTTGGCCTTCGCGATCTGCTGGCGGATGTGGGCGCCGAGCTCGCCGTCCATCGCCTTCCACACGCTGGCGTAGTCGGGGAACGCGAAGCCCACGCCGCTGATGGAGGCCGCGGGCACCAGGGTCGCGAGGATCAGGCCCGACAGCGTGAAGAACTCGACCCCGCCCGAGCGCAGCTGGCTCAGCACGTCGGTGTCCGAGCCGAGCTGGTTGTTCGGAAAGATCTGGATGTCGACCTGGCCCTGGGTCTCGGCGCGGATCGCATCGGCCATCTCCTTGGCCCGGATGTTCATCGGGTGCGTGACCGGCAGGTTGTTCGCGTACTTGTAGCTGTAGGGCTTCTTCTGCGCGAAGGCGTGGCGCAGCGGCAGGGCCAGCGTGGATGCGGCGGCGGCGGTGCGCAGCACGGTGCGGCGTTGGATGTTCATGGCGCTTGTCTCCTGTTGTGTGGATTTCTCTTGATCTGGCGAACGCTGTGGGGGAGGGGAATGGCACTTCAGGCGATGGCGGCCTCCGCGATCTGCGCCCGCTCGGCCAGCAGCCGGCGGATGTCGTTCTTCGCGACCTTGCCGTAGCCCGACTTGGGCAGCGCGGGCCAGAACAGCACGTGGCGCGGCCAGCGGTATTTGGCGCAGCGGCCGTCGAGGTGGCGCAGGATCTCCTCGGCATCGACGTCGTCGCGCTCGCACACCAGCACGGCCACGCCGACCTCGCCCCACTTGGCGTCGGGCCAGCCCAGCACCGCGGCCTCGCGCACCGCCGGATGGGTCAGCAGGATCTCCTCGACCTCGCGCGGATAGACGTTGGAGCCGCCCGAGATGTACATGTCGGACTCGCGGCCCGTGATGTAGAGCAGCCCGCGCTCGTCCATGCGCCCGAGGTCGCCGGTGTGGAACCAGCCGCCGCGCAGCGCCTTGGCCGTGGCCTCGGCGTTGTCGAAGTAGCCCGCGAACACGGCGGGGCCGCGGCAGCAGATCTCGCCGACGGCACCGGCCGGCAGGCGCTGCATCTGCGCATCGAGGATCGCGACTTCCATGCCGGTGCGCGGCCGGCCGCAGGAGCCGACGTTGGCAGCGGGATCGGCATCGTCGGCCGAATGCATCGAGGGCGGCAGCACCGTGATGCAGCCCGTGACCTCGCCGAGGCCGAAGTACTGCACCAGCACCGGACCGAGCTTGTGTAGCGCGCGCTTCTGGTCGGCGCGGTACATGGGCGCGCCGGCATAGATCAGGTAGCGCAGCGAGCTGTGGTCGAAGGCATCGACCGACGGGTCTTCCACCAGCATCTTGACGATGGTGGGCACGGTGAAGAGGTTGCTGACCCGGTGCCGCTCGACCAGCGCCCAGATGGCGGGCGGATCGAGCCGGTCCGAGGCCGGCAGCACGGTCGCCGCGCCGCGCGCGACGTTGAGCAGCGCATGGATGCCCGCGCCGTGCGACAGCGGCGCGACGGCGATCGAGCGGTCGCGCTCGGTGGTGCCGGGGATCAGGTCGGCGAGGTGGTTCGTGACCACGAAGGCCAGTTGGCCGTGGGTCAGCACCGCGGCCTTGGGCTTGCCGGTGGTGCCCGAGGTGTAGAAGTACCACAGCGGCGTGTCTGCATCGACCGGTGCCGTGGCATTGGCCGCGCCAGCGTGCGCCGCGAGCAGCGCCTCGTAGCCTTGCGTGCCCCGTGGGGTCTCGCCGATCGTCACTACATGGCGCAGGTGCGCCGAGGCCGCGCGCACCGCCTCCACGTGCGCGCCGAAGCAGTCCTCCGCGAGCATCACCGTGGCCCGGCTCGCGCTGCCGAGGTAGGCCACCTCGGGGGGCGTCAGCCGCGCATTCACCGGCACCCAGACCGCGCCCAGGCGGAACGCGGCCCAGCAGCTCTCGAACAGCGCGATGTTGTTGCGCGACTGCACGAGCAGCGTGTCGCCGGGTTGCATGCCGAGCGCGCGCAGCGCATCGACCAGCGCGTCGACGCGTGCGTCGATCTCGCGCCAGGTCCAGGTCCGGTCCTCGAGGATCAGGCCCGGCCGGTCGGGAAACAGCGCCGCGGTCTGCGACAGCAGCACCGAGAGGTTCGCCGCCTGCGCCGCGCTCACACCGCCTCCAGCACGCTGAGGTAGTTGGCGACCGCCGCGCCGCCCATGTTGAAGACGGCACCGGGCCGGCCCGTGGCCACCTGCATGTCGCCCGCCAGGCCGGCGAGTTGCATCGCCGCCATCACGTGCTGCGACACGCCGGTCGCGCCGATCGGATGGCCGCGCGACTTGAGGCCGCCCGAGGGATTGACCGGCAGCCGGCCGTCCTTGCGCGTCACGCCGTCGAGAATGGCGCGCGCCCCCTGGCCGTGCGGCGCCAGGCCCATGGCCTCGTACTCGAGCAGCTCGGCGATGGTGAAGCAGTCGTGCGTCTCGACGAAGCCGAGGTCGTCCAGCTTGAGCCCGGCCGCCTCGAGCCCGCGGCTCCATGCAAGCGCCGCGCCCTCGAAGCGCGTGGGATCGCGGCGCGACAGCGGCAGGTATTCGTTGACCTGCGTGCGCGAGCGCCAGCGCACGGCCGGCACGCGGGCCGAGGCCGTCGGTTCGGCCGAGATCACCAGCGCCGCGGCGCCGTCGGAGACCAGCGAGCAATCGGAGCGCTTGAGCGGGCCCGCGACCACCGGATTGCGCTCCGACACCTGGCGGCAGAAATCGAAGCCCAGGTCGCGCCGCATGTGGGCGAAGGGGTTGTGCATGCCGTTGGCGTGGTTCTTGGCCGCGATGGCCGCGAGCGCATCGCCCTGGTCGCCGAAGCGCTCGAAGTAGCTGCCCGCGATGCGGCCGAACACGCCCGCGAAGCCCGCGGGCGTGTCGGCTTCCTCCTTCACGTAGGAACAGCGCAGCAGCGTCTGCGCGACCACCGGGGCGGGCACCGCATTCATGATCTCGAAGCCCACCACCAGCGCATGGCGCACGCGGCCGCTGTGCACCGCGTCGAGCGCGGCCCAGATCGCGGCCGAGCCGGTGGCGCAGGCGTTCTCCATGCGCACGGCCGGCACATGGCGCAACTGCGGCACAGCGAGCGCGACCAGCGAGGCGCTGAAGTCCTGCGGCATGAAGCCGCCGTTGAAGTGGCCGACGAAGACACCGTCGATGTCGGCGGCCTCGAGCCCCGCCGTGTGCAGCGCGGGGTCCACCGCATCGCGGATCAACTGTTCGCTGTCGACCGCGTCGAGCTTGCCGAAGACCGTGTGGCCCCAGCCGGTGATGAAGGCGTTGTCGTGGTTCATGATGTGCGGTTCCTTCAGGCGTGCGCGGCTTCGGCGGCGCGTTCGGACGGCAGTCCGCGGCGCAGGGTCGGCAGGCCGACGCCCGCGGCGTCGAAGCCGCCATCGACCGCGATCACCTGGCCGTTGATGAAGCTGGCGGCGTCGCTGCAGAGGAAGCCGACCGTGTTCGCCATCTCCTCCACGCTGCCGTAGCGCCCGAGCGGGATCGCGTCGTAGTAGTCGGAGCGGATCGCCACGCTGTGGACCAGCTTGGCCATCTCGGTCTCGACCGGGCCCGGCGCGATCACGTTCACGCGCACGCCGGCGTTGCCGAGCTCCACCGCGTACTGCTTGGTCAGGTGGATCAGTGCCGCCTTGCTGGTGCCGTAGGCCACGCGCAGCGTGCTCGCGCGCAGGCCCGAGATCGAGGCCACGTTCACCACCGCGCCGCCACCGGCCTGCACCATCAGCGCGCCGAAGGCCTGGGTGCAGAGGAAAGCGCCATCGAGGTTGGTGCCGAGCACCGCGCGCCAGTCGGCGAAGCTGGTCTCGGCCACGCGCTTGAACACCGCCACGCCCGCGTTGTTGACCAGCGCATCGACGCGGCCGAAGCGCGCGACCACGGCATGCGCGGCCGCGTCGACCTGCGAGGGATCGGACACGTCGCAGTTCACGGTCAGCACGCGATCGGGCTGCGCGAGCGTGCGGCCGGTCGCTTCGAGCGTGGCACGGTCGTTGTCGAGCAGCGCGACCTGGTGGCCGTGCGCGAGGAACCATTGGCCGATCGCGAGGCCGATGCCGCGCGCGCCGCCGGTGACGACGGCGACGCGCCGGGAGGAGGTGGTGTCTGTCATGGGAGTCCTGCAGTTGTCGAAATCGGTTGCCGAGATCAGTGGTTGTCGTCGGCGGGCAGCCACTCCTCGAGCGTGATCTCGAAGGTGACGCACACGGTGTTGGCACCGGCCACGAAGGGCCCGCCGTAGACCCGGCCCTCGGTGTCGGCGACCACGCCGGTGAGCGAGGAGCGCAGGCTGCCGTCGGGCTGTCGGCGCACTTCGCCGGCCAGGCTCACGACCTCGATGGCCGGGCCGCGGATCACCTGGCAGGCGCCGTCGGGGCGCTCGAGGCAGGCGTCGATCAGGCTGCCGAGCGCGCCGCGCACGAAGGCATGGCGAAAGCCCTGGGCCACGCAGAGCTTCTCGACGCCCTGCATCAGGTCTTCGTTGGGGCCGATGCGTGCGTAGGCCACGCGGCCCATGCGGCCGCGTTCGATCAGGCGGACGTCAGACATGGCCGGCCCTCGCCTCGGGGCGCATCAGCGGCATGCGCGTCTCCTCGTCGTAGGCCACGCGCAGCTCGAAGCTGTCGAGCGCGGTCACGAGCACTGTGACCGGCAGGCGGCCGACCACGCTGCGGTCGCAGAGGATGTGGCCGCCACGCACCGCGCCGTCCGCCTCGCAGAACGCGCCATGGCAGTGGACCAGCGGCGCGTCCGAGGCCGAGCGGCCCAGCGTGGCGTTGCCGAAGATCAGCCGCGCGCCGCGAAGCGGCACGGGCGCGCCGTAAGTGGCGAGCACGCGGCCCGAGGGGTCGGGCAGGGCCATGCAGAAGCGGAGGCTCTCGAGGTCGCCGCCGAGCAGCGTCATCGAGGCGCTGTGCACCGCCTCGCGCGCCAGGGCCTCGACCAGGCCCTCGTGCAGGGTGCGGCCCGCGGGCAGCGAAAGCCTGAAGTGCCGACCGTGGTCGGCACGCATGTGGTTGATCCTCACGGGGCCGCTGGGCCCAGGGTGGACCACGGTCCTTGCTCGTGGCAGGGCCGTCGTCGACTGCTTGTTCACGTTGTCTCCTGACTGCGCGGCAGGGGGTAGGGCCGGCGCATGGTCGCGGAGTCTAGGAGCGGTGATCCATAGCAACAAATCTACAATTCAGATCGATCAATACAGGATTCAGATCGATGGAACTCCGCCACCTGCGCTGCCTGGTCGCCGTTGCCGAGGAACTGCACTTCGGCCGCGCCGCCGAACGCCTCAATCTTTCGCAACCGCCGGTGAGCCTGGCGATCAAGGAGCTGGAGGAGGAGCTGGGCGTCGCGCTGTTCGAGCGCAGCTCGCGCCGCATCGCCATCACGCGCGCGGGCGAAGAGGCCCTGCGCGATGCGCGCGCCGTGCTCGGCGGCATGGAGAGCCTGCGCCGCCATGCGAAGGATGCGGCGGCCGGCCTCAAGGGTTCGATCGCGGTCGGCTTCATCAGCCTGCCGGCCTACACCTTCCTGCCGCAGGTGCTGCGCGACTTCAACGAGAACCATCCCAATGCGAGCATCGCGCTGCGCGAGGGCATCACCGAGCAGATCATGGCCGACGTACAGTCGGGCCGGCTCGACATCGGCCTGATCCTGCAGCCGGCCGAGATGCCGCCGACGCTGGACTCGCGGCTGGTGCAGAAGGACACGCTGATCCTCGCGCTGCCCGAGACGCATGCGCTCGCGCGGCCCGGCAGCGTGGCGCTCGAGCGCTTCGCGAGCGAACGCTTCCTGGGCTTCGAGCGCCACATCGGTCCGCAGATGTTCGATGCCATCGTCGCCACCTGCATGCGGCGCGGCTTCAGCCCGCGGATGTTTCCGGCGCGCCAGATGAACACCATCGTGAGCCTGGTCTCGGGCGGCGTGGGCGTGGCGCTGGTGCCGGCCTGCGTGAAGGCGCTGCATCGCGAGGGCGTGGTGTTCCGTCCGCTCAAGGGCGAGAAGACGCATGTCGACACGCTGGTGGTCTGGCGCAAGTCGGACGAGTCGCCGCTGCTCAAGGCCTTTCTCGCGTTGCTGCCCAGGCTGCGCGACTGACGCGCCGACTTTCTCAAAAGAATAAGGACAGACGGTCGTTTCCCTCGAGCGCCGAGGGAATTATTCTTTTTCGCCAGCAGGCATCGCCCACGCGGTGAGCCTGCCCCGGGTGCGGAACAGGGAGGGAACGCACCCGCGCGTCCATGCGCCATTCATGACTCCGAGACGGTCCCTTTCGAAGGACCGTGTGGACGCGAATCTCCGATGCCCCTTCGAGACGGTGCCGGCCTGGACTGCCGTAGCGCGAGCCTGGCCGGTGAATTTCATGAATGCAGCACAGGACCACCCACATGAGCGCCGATCTTCACGCCGCACCGCGGCCCAAGCGTCTTCGTCTCGCGATCACCGGCCTGATCGTGCTCGCGCAGCTCGCACCCCTCGCGACCGCGCAAGGCACGGTGAACCCCGCCGCCGCACCGCCAGCGCAGCTCGAGCAGGGCCGCATCTGGTCGGTGCGAGTGTCCTATGCGACGCGCGAAGACATCCAGCGCCTGTCGCGCTGGATCGATCACATGCGGGTCGACAAGGCCGGCAAGACCATTGCGACGGAACTCGACTCGCGCGGCGTCGAACGCTTGCGCAGCATGGGCTATGCGGTAGAGATCGATGCGGCGCGCTCCGAGAAGATCCGCGGCTTTCAGCGTGAGCGGCAGCAACAGCTGCTGAAGCTCGGCAAGCCCGGCGATCCGCTGTTCGACGGCAACGCCGCCTGCTACCGCACCGTCGAGCGGGCCAATCTCGACATCGATGCGCTGGTGGCGCAATACCCGAAGCTGATTCGTGTCGCTCCCGTGGGCCAGACCTGGGTGCAGACACAGCTGCTCTCGTTTCGCAACGTGCTGATCAAGTACCTGCCGCAGAGCGTGCTGAGCACGATCGACTTCGACCTGCTGCCCGACAGCGAAGCCAACCCGCTGCGTGCCGTCGTCATCGGCAACCAGGATCGCATCCAGGACCGGACCGTGCCGCGCATGGTCACCACCTCGTCGATCCATGCGCGCGAATACACGCCGGCCGAGATCTCCACGCGCTTCGCCGAATGGCTGGTGAAGAACCACGGCACCGATCCGACGGCCACCTGGCTGCTCGATCACAACGAGTTCCACTTCATCCTGCATGCGAATCCCGATGGCCGCAAGCTTGCGGAGCAGGCCGTGGCGCAGAACCTCGGGGCCGGCTGGCGCAAGAACGTGAACCTGGTGGACGGCTATTGCAAGTCGCCCGATGACGAGTTGATGGCCCGGTTCATCGGTCCCGTGGATTCCGGCATCGACCTGAACCGCAACTTCCCGTTCGGCTGGGACAGCACCGAAGGCAAGGGATCGAGCGACGACGCGTGCGAAGCGGATTTCCGGGGCAAGGCCGCCGCCTCGGAGCCCGAAACGGCCGCCATCGTCCAGTACGTTGCGGGCACGCGCCAGCAGGACGGCAGCTTCACGGGCGGCCTGCTGCGGGACCGGCGAATCGCCGCGGCCAACGATTTCTCGACCGCTGCCCCCGACGACTACGAAGGCCTGTACCTCGACATCCACAGCTACTCGCAACTGGTGCTGTGGCCCTGGGGCGTCCGACGCGAGGTGCTCAAGGGCGATTCCAAGACCGCCAACGACGACGGCATGGCGGCCTTCGCGCAGCGCCTTGCCTGGTACAACGGATATGCCGCCGATCAGATGGTGGGCTACGACACCGAAGGCACGACCACCGACACCTTCTACGGCGAACTCGGCGCGCCCTCGTTCACGATCGAGCTGGGCACCTCGTTCTACGAGCCCTGCGAGGAGTTCGAGAAGGACACCTTCCCGAAGAACGTGGCGTCCCTGCGCTATGCGGCCCGCACGCTGAAGGCGCCGTACCAGCTGCCACTGGGGCCCGACGCCGCGGACTTGAAGCTCTCCGCTGCCACCGTCAGGCAGGGCGAGCCCGTCACGCTCACGGCCACGATCGACGACGACCGCTATCGCTACGCCGAGGGCGACAGCGACTGGCCGGTGACCCGGCACGACCCCCAGCCCATCCAGGCCGCCAACGCCTACATCAACACCGTGCCCTGGGACAGCGCCGCCAAGGCGATCCCGCTGAGCGCCACCGCCGACATCGCCTTCGGCGCGGGGCCCAAGGTGACGGTCTCGGGCGTCATCGACACCTCGGCCTTCCTGCCGGGCAAGCATCTGCTCTACGTGCAGGGCGTCAACCAGAAGGGCAGGGCCGGGCCACCCGACGCGGTCTTCCTCGAGGTGCTCGCCAAGGATGCACCGCAGCCCTGCCCGCCGGCGCCGTCGGCGAGCTGATCGCGTTGGTTTCCGTTTTCGACATGAGGAGTCACAGCATGCAGATCCAGCTCTCGGTCCTTGCGCGGTCTTTGCCCGCGCTGCTTCTTGGCCTCGTGGTCACCGCCTGCGGCGGTGGCGACGGAGGCGGCGCGAGCTTCGTGCCGACCGGCGTCGGTCCCGCGACCATCGCGCCGGTCATTCCACCGGTCACCGAAATCAACTGCAAGCCTTAGCGTCGTCGCCGTGCATCGCGGCGCCATTCACCTGCATCCCACGATCGACAAGGAGTGACCATGAAGAGCGATGTTCGTCCACGCCGTCCCAAGGCAGCCATCCGCCTCTGGTGTTTACCGCTGCTGTGCCTCGTGCTGTCGGCTTGTGGTGGGGGCGATGGCGCGAGCATCTCTCCGCTTGCCATGGCGCCGCCAGCGACGGCTGGGGATGGCGTCGTCGTGCCGGTCCCGCCGACAGCGCCCGCCGTCGTGCCACCCTCGCTCGAAGGCATCGAGTACCTCGACATCGCGGGCCTGAGCGAGAAGATGGCGCAGGGCGCCACCTCGCGCGACATGGCGACCTACCTGCTGGCCCGCATCGATGCGCTCGACAAGAAGGGGCCCGCCGTCAATGCCGTCATCGAGCTCAACCCCGATGCCATGGCCATCGCCGACCGGCTGGATGCGGAGCGTGCCGCGGGCCAGTCGCGCGGGCCGCTGCACGGCATTCCGGTCTTTCTGAAGGACAACATCGACACCGGCGACAGGATGCAGACCACGGCGGGTTCGCTGGCGCTGGTGGGGCAGCCCGCACTGCAGGACGCTTTCGTCGCGAAGAAGTTGCGCGAAGCAGGCGCACTGATTCTCGGGAAGACGAATCTCAGCGAGTTGGCGGGCTTTCGTTCCCCTCTTCTCCCCAATGGATGGAGCGGGCGAGGTGGCCAGACATTGAATGCACATGTGCTGGACGGAGAACCTTGCGGATCGAGTGCGGGATCGGCGGTGGCGGTGGCGGCCGGCTTCGTGCCCATCGCGATCGGCACCGAGACCGATGGATCGATCCTGTGTCCCGCGGCGATGAATGGCATCGTCGGCTTGCGTCCCACGCTGGGGCTGGCCAGCAGAACAGGCATCATCCCGATCGCGAGCACCCAGGACACCCCGGGTCCGATGGCACGCACGGTCCGCGATGCGGCCCTCCTGCTTTCCGCGATGGCGGCCACCGATCCGAAGGACGCAGCCACGGCGGACGCGCAGGCTCATGCAGTCGATTTCACGAAGTTCCTGAGCCTCGACGGATTGAAGGGCAAGCGCATTGGCTATTCGTCGGACCTGCACGCCGCAGCCGACTTCTACCCCGACTTCATGCCCGCGCTGGACACCCTGCGCCGACTCGGCGCGACGGTGGTGCCTGTGGAGAGCCCCAGCGAATTCGAGGTGGATGAATGGACGCTGCTGGGCTACTACTTCGGCAGGGAGCTGAATGCATACCTCGCAACCAGAGTTGGGCTTCCCGTCAAGACCATCGAGGAACTGCAGGCGTTCAACAAGACCGTCCCCTTGTTTCCCGATGGAACGCCCTACTCGCAACGGTGGATCGACATGGCCGTCGAGCTGCTCGTACCCTCTACCGTCCCCTATGAGCAAATGGCCCGCGAACAGAAGGCACGAGTGGCCGGCGAGTTCGACCGCGTCCTGTCGTCGAATGGCCTCGATGCCCTCGTGAGCCCGGGGCGCAGCGGCGCGATGGCCGGCTATCCCGGCATCACGGTTCCGATGGGAATCGACAGCAGCGGGATGCCCGTTGCGATCTATTTCGTCGGCACGCGCTGGAGCGAGCCCACGCTGCTGTCCATCGCCTACGGCTTCGAGCAGGCCACGAAGGCAAGGCGCAATCCGCAGTTTCGCAAGAATGCCCCTGTGCCATGAGTCTCGACCCGGCGGCAGCAGCCGCGCCCGGACAGACACGCTCACCCTCGCATCAGAACTTACGCAGCACAGGACACAACCCCCATGAGAGCTGGTCTTCATGCCGCGCCGCGGCCCACGCGTCGTCGTCTCGCGATCACCGGCCTGATCGTGCTCGCGCAACTCGCGGCCCTCGCGCCCCTCGCGACCGCGCAAGCTACGGCCAACTCCGCCGGTGCACCGCCAGCGCAGCTCGAGCAGGGCCGCATCTGGTCGGTGCGCGTGTCGTACGCGACGCGCGAAGACATCCAGCGGCTGTCGCGCTGGATCGATCACATGCGGGTCGACAAGGCCGGCAAGACCATTGCGACGGAACTCGACGCGCGAGGCGTGGAGCGCTTGCGACGCATGGGCTTTGCGGTCGAGATCGATGCCGAGCGCTCCGAGAAGATCCGTGGCTTTCAGCGCGGGCGACAACAGCTGCCGAAGCAGAACATCCCCGCAACGCCGCAGACCTCGCAGAAGACCTGGGCGCTGGAGAAACCCGGCGATCCGCTGTTCGACGGCAAATCCGCGTGCTATCGCACCGTCGAGCAGGCCAATCTCGACATCGATGCGCTGGCCGCTCGGTATCCGACGCTGGTTCGTGTCGCTCCCGTGGGCCAGACCTGGGTGCAGACACAGCTGCTCTCGTTTCGCAACCTGCTGATCAAGTACCTGCCGCAGAGCGTGCTGAGCACGATCGACTTCGACCTGCTGCCCGACAGCGAAGCCAACCCGCTGCGTGCCGTCGTCATCGGCAACCAGGATCGCATCCAGAACAGGACCGTGCCGCGCATGGTCACGACCTCGTCGATCCATGCGCGTGAGTACACGCCCGCTGAATTCTCCACGCGTTTCGCCGAATGGCTGGTGAAGAACCACGGCACCGATCCCACGGCCACCTGGCTGCTCGATCACAACGAGTTCCACTTCATCCTGCATGCGAATCCCGATGGCCGGAAGCTTGCGGAGCAGACAGTGGCACAAGGCTTCGGGTCGGGATGGCGCAAGAACGTCAATCTGGAGGACGCCTACTGCAAGTCGCCCGACGACGAGCTGTTGGCCCCCTACATCGGGCCCATCGAATCCGGTGTTGACCTGAACCGGAATTTCCCGTTCAGCTGGAACGGGTCGAAAGGCGTGGGATCGAGCGGCGATGCATGCGAACTGAACTACCGGGGCAAGTCCGCGGGCTCCGAACCCGAAACAACGGCCATCGTGAAGTACGTGGCGGGTACGCGCCAGCAGGACGGCAATTTCTCGGGCGGCCTTCTGAGCGACAGGCGAACGACCGCGCCCAACGATTTCGTGACCGGCGCACCTGGCGACTACGAAGGTCTGTACATCGACATCCACAGTTTTCGGGGAGTTGGTCCTATGGCCCTGGGGCTTCCGGCCCGACGCCTTGGGCGGACACTCGAGGACCGCGAACGACGACGGCATGTCGGCCTTCGCGCAGCGCCTCGCCTGGCACAACGGATATGCCGCCGATCAGACCCTCTTCTACGACACCGATGGCACGACCGCCGACACCTTCTATGGCGAACTCGGTGCGCCTTCGTTCATGATCGAGCTGGGCACCTCCTTCTACGAACTCTGCGAAGACTTCGAAACGGAATCCTTCCGAAGAACATGGCGTCCTTGCGTTATGCGGCCCGTACGCTGAAGGCGCCGTACCAGCTTCCCCTCGGGCCTGATGCGACGGGCCTTCAGCTCTCCGCCACCGCTGTCAAGCAGGGCGAGCCGGTCACGCTCACGGCGACGATCGACGACGATCGGTATCTCCACAGTACACAGTCGATCACCCGGCACGACCCGCAGCCCATCCAGGCCGCCAACGCCTACATCAACACCGTGCCCTGGGACAGCACCGCCAAGGCGATCCCGCTGAGCGCCACCGCCGACACCGCCTTCGGCGCGGGGCCCAAGGTGACGGTCTCGGGCGTGATCGACACCTCGGCCTTCCTGCCGGGCAAGCACCTGCTCTACGTGCAGGGCATCAACCGGAACGGCAGGGCCGGGCCGCCCGACGCCGTCTTCCTCGAGGTGCTCGCCAAGGATGCACCGCAGCCCTGTCCGCCGGCGCCGTCGGCGAGCTGACGGAACTTGTCCCGTCTTCGACATCGGGAGTCACGTCGCGCCGGTCAATCCGCCGGTCACTCCGCCGGTCACCGGCTCGAACCGCAAGCCGCAGCCGTGTTCAGCCCGATGGCAGCAGGAGCTCCAGTGCGACGACGGCGGCTCCGCCGAGCGCACAGAGCCCGCTGCTGACCCGCAGCGCCCTGACATCGCGCGCTTCGCAGCCCTGTCGCCGCGCGGCCCACGCGGCATAGCCGATCCCCGCCGCGAGCACGAAGCCCATCCAGCCGCCCGCGCCCATCACCGGGCACCTCGCCGATGAACGGGCGCCGGCGAAGGGCGCAGGCGATAACCGAGCCGCAGGAGGCCCGGCATCGCTTCGATGCGATGCAGGAGGAAGGGATTCGGTATCGGCTGCGCGCGCAGCGCTCGATGAATGGTCCGCAGGACCCGAAGAAGCTCGGCCATGGCAACACCTCGACAAGGTTGCAGGGCCGTCCCTCGGTGTGCGTCGACGCCGAAGTCGTCCTCGGCGCGTCTCGATGCCGTGCGCATCGAGCGCGCCGAGGATAGCAGCCGCATCCGCGATGTCGCGCGAATCGGCCTTCAGGTCGAACGGGTATGGGGTTCAACGCGCCTCGGCGGCCCAGGCGAGGGCATCGGCGCCGGCCGGTATGCGCATCGGCGCGGCGGGGTCGGTGGCCGCGCGCCACACGGCTTCGGCGACGTCGAGCGCATGGGTGGTCGGGGCCGACGTGTTGTGGAACTCCGCAAAGACCTTCTGCGCGAGCCCCGCATAGTCCTCGTGGTCGAAGCCCGCCATGTTCGGCCGCGCGTTGTCGCCGAAGCGCGTTTCGGGCGAGCGGCCCGGCAGCACCAGCCGCAGCCGCACGCCCAATGGCTCGAGCTCGAGCGCCATCGACTCGGTGAAGGCATGGACCGCCATCTTGCTCGCGCGGTAGGCCGCGATCAGCGGCAGCGCCTTCAGCGTCACGCTCGAGGTGACGTTGACCACCACGCCCGCGCGGCGCTGCCGGAACTGGGGCAGCACCGCCTGCATCAGCGCGAGGGTGCCGAAGGTGTTGGTCTCGAAGAGCTGGCGCACGGTGGCCAGTGGCGTGAGTTCGGCCGGCGAGGCCGCGCCGAAGCCCGCGTTGTTGACGAGCACGTCGATGGCGCCGGCTTCTTCCACGGCGCGCTCGATGCTCCGTGGATCGGTGACGTCGAGCGCGAGCACGCGCAGGCGGGGCGATGCGGGCAGCAGGTCGGTGCGCGGGGTGCGCATGGTCGCGACGACCTGCCAGTCGCGCTGCAGGAAGTAGCGCGCGGTTTCGAGGCCGAAGCCCGAGGAGCAGCCGGTGATGAGAACGGTCCGGGTCATGGAAATCCTTGATGAGAGGGTTGAGCGATGCCTGACGATAGGTCGCCCGAGCCGGACTTGCTACGATCCCGAGTCCGAGTCTCATCAGGAATCGTCCGAACATGGTGGATCCCCTGGCCGAAGTGGTCATGCTGCTGCGGCCGAGCGCGCGCTTCTCCAAGCGCGTGTTCGGCGCCAGCCCCTGGCGCATCGAGCGCTCCGATGCGGGCGAACCCTTCTACTGCGTGGTCCTCGAGGGCGGCTGCCGCCTCGCGGTCGACGGGGGCGAGCCGCTCGAGCTGCAATCGGGCGACTTCGTGCTGGTGCCCGCCGCCCGGCACATCGCGCTTTCCAGCCTCGAGCCGCCACCGCCGGGCGCACGCACCGCGCCGCCGGTGCCGCTGGGCAATGGCGAGTTCAGGGTGGGCGATGCACGAGGCGCGATCGACCTGCGCATGCTCGCGGGCCACTGCAGCTTCGATTCGCCCGATGCCTCGCTGCTGGTGTCGCTGTTGCCGCAGTTCGTGCACGTGCGCGGCGAGGAGCGGCTCGCGATGCTGGTGCAGTTCGTGCGCGAGGAGTCGCGCGCGCAGCGTCCCGCGCGCGAGCTCGTGCTGGCGCGGCTGCTGGAACTGCTGCTGATCGAGGCGCTGCGCGCCACCGGCGAAACCAACGCCTCGTCGGGGCTGGCGCGCGGCCTCGCCGAGCCGCGCCTCGCGGCCGCGATCCGCGCGATGCACGAGCGCCCGGCGCATGACTGGACGGTGGCCGAGCTCGCGCACGAGGCCGCGCTCTCGCGCTCGACCTTCTTCGAGCGCTTCGGCCGCACGGTCGGCGTGGCGCCGATGGAATACCTGCTAGCCTGGCGCATGGCGCTCGCGAAGGACCTGCTGCGGCGCAACGCGGGCAGCGTGGCCGAGATCGCGCAGCGCGTGGGCTACAACGCCGCGAACACCTTCAGCACGGCCTTCGCGCGGCACGTCGGGCTGCCGCCGACGCGGTATGCGCGCGAGCACGCGGGCTTCGCGCAGATGCCGGACGGCGCCTGAGCGCTTTGTCTACGCCGTCTCGATCGGCACGTAGACCACGCCCTCCATCAACGGCCGTGCCGTGCGCTGAAGACCCAGCGCGGTGAACCGCGGCAGCTCCGCGCCGGGCCGCGTCGCCACCTTGACCGCCATCACGCCCAGCGGATGCCCGATGCGCAGCACCTCGCCGCGCAAGCGGTCGCCCGTGGCCGCATGGACCAGCGTGCCCGGAATGCGCGAGGCCGCCGCGGTGCAGATCGAGCCCGTGCCCGCCATGCTGTCGTGGCACTTGCCGAGGAACACGAGGCGCGCGCGCGCAGATCGCTGTCCTCGCTCTTGGCCGGCGCCACGATCACGGCCAGCGGCAGGCCCGGCAGATGCACGTCGCGCCAATGCGCGTAGAGCCCGATGCGTTCGCCGGCCCTGGCCTGGATCTCGCCGATGGTCTCGATCAGCGCGCGGTCGCCGCCGATCGCGGACGGCATCTCGTCGCCGTTCAGGCCCAGCGACCCGGCCGCGATGAAGACGCAGGGCGTGGCCGCATCGACGATCGAGACCCGCACTTCGCGGCCGTCCTCCAGCGCGATCGCATCGACCGCCTGGCCCGTCGGCAACAGGTGGCCCGTCTTGGCACCGAGCGTGTCGGTGTAGTCCATGAGGATCTCGGCCCCGGTGCCCGGCACGCCCGCGATGGCGCAGTCGCCCGTCACGCGGGCCTTGCCGTCGCGCACCTGCACGCGCGCGACCAGCACGGTGCCCGTGTTCGTGTTGTGGATGCGCACCACGGTCAGCGGCTCGACCGCCTCGACCAGTCCCTCGTCGACCGCGAACGGCCCCACGGCCGAGGAGATGTTGCCGCAGTTGGCGTCGTAGCCGATCAGGTCGCGCTCCACGTCGCATTGCGCGAAGGTGTAGTCGACATCGGCATCGGGCCGCGTCGACGGACCGATCAGCGCCACCTTGGAGGTGACCAGCCGCGAGCCGCCCATGCCGTCGATCTGCAGCGGGTCGGGCGTGCCCATGGCGCGCTTGAGGAAGGCGTCGCGCGCCGGGCCCGGCGGGGGCACGTGGCGCAGGTGGAAGAACAGCGCCTTGCTGGTGCCGCCGCGCATCAGCACGCAGGGCACGCCCTGCTGCTCGCCGAAGGTGCGGGAGTCGTCATGCGCCATGGCTTACTCCGGCGTGACACCAGCGGCGCGCGCGGCCTCGCCCCATTTGCGGTTCTCGGCGACCAGGAAGGCCTTGAGCTGCTCGGGCGACCCGCCCTCGAGCTCGCTGCCCGAGGTCTCGGCCGAGCGGATCACGTCGGGGCGGCGCTGCGCCTGGAGCAGCGCCTTGTTGAGCTTCTCGACCACGGCGGGCGGCGTGGCGGCCGGGGCCAGCACGGCGGTCCACGACGCGACCTCGAAGCCCGGATAGCCCTGCTCGGCGATGGTGGGAACCTGCGGCAGTTCCTTGTAGCGGCCCTTGCTCGACACGCCCAGCACCTTGAGCTTGCCCTGGCGCACCTGCGGCAGCACCAGCCCGCCGGCGTCCATCATCACGTCGATCTGGCTGCCGATCAGGTCGGTGAGCGCGGCCGACGATCCCTTGTAGGGCACGTGCACGATGTCGGCGCCGGCCGCCTTCTTGAGCATCTCCATCGCGAGGTTGGCCGTGATGCCGCGCCCGCCCGATCCGTAGTTGAGCTTGCCCGGGTGGGCCTTGGCATAGGCCACGAGGTCGGCCAGCGTGTGGAAGGGCGAGGCCGCCGGCACCACCACGTAGAGCCGGCCCACGCCGTTGAGCATGACGGGCGCGAAGTCCTTGACCGGGTCGTAGCCGGGCTTGGCGTAGATCGAGGGATTGATCGCCAGTTGGCCCGAGGTGCCCAGCAGCAGCGTGTAGCCGTCGGGCGCCGCGTTGCGCACGTCCTGCGCGCCGAGGATGCCGTTGGCACCTGCCTTGTTGTCGACGAACACCGGCTTGCCGAGGATCTCGGTGAGCGCGATCGACAGGGCGCGCGCGCCGGTGTCCACGGTCTGCCCGGGTGGATAGCCGACGACGATGCGGATCGGGCGCGAGGGATAGCTGTCGCCTTGCGCCGATGCGAAGGAGGGGGCGAGCGAAGCGGCGGTGGCCGCGGTCGCGCACTGCCCGAGGAAGCGGCGGCGGGAGGAATCGGGATGCATGAAGTCTCCTTGGGAATATTGGGGAATCGACGAGGGCTCAGGCCGGGTCCAGCACCGACCGCGGCACCCAGGCCGTGCCGTCCATCAGGCGGCGCGCCGTGCGCGCGAAGCCCAGCGATTCGAAGGCCAGCGGCCGCGAAGCCTCGCAGCGCCCTTGCACGTCGACGCGCATCGCGCCGAGCGGATGGCCGATGTGCAGGCTGTCGGGCACGACGCGGTCGCCGGCGCCGCGCGCCGTCGCATGCACCACCGAGCCTTCGACGCTCGCGCAAGCGGCGGTACAGATCGCGCCGGTGCCCGCCATGCTTTCGTGGCAGCGGCCGTAGAACACCAGCCGCGCGCACAGGTCGACCTGCGCGGCCGTCACGGCCCGGCCCTGCGCATCGGCATAGGCGGTGGGCGGCGCGACGATCACGACCAGCGGCAGCGCGAGCGACACGCTGTCGGCCTCGCGCCAGTGGTCGCACAGGCCGAGCAGGGCGGCTGCGCGTGCACGCAGCGCCTTCAAGGTCGACAGCAGCGCGGCATCGGCATCGATCTCGTTCGGCAGTTCGGTGCCCGAGAGGCCGAGTGAATCGGCCGCGATGAAGACGCAGGGATTGCCGACGTCGCAGAGGCTGACCTCGAAGCGCCGCCCGTCGTCGAGCGCGATCTCGTCGCGCGCATGGCCCGTGGGCATGCCGCGGCCGGTCTTGGCGCCGATGGTGGCGCGGTAGTCCATGAAGATCCGCGCGCCGGTGCCGGGCACGCCGGGAATCGCGAAGTCGCCGCGCACGCACGCATGGTCATCGGCCACGGGCACATGCGCCACTAGCAGCTTGCCGGTGTTCGTGTTGTGGATGCGCACGCGCGCCACGGGGCCTTCGGCGGGCACCAGCCCGGCATCGATCGCGAACGGTCCCACGCCCGCCGAGATGTTGCCGCAGTTGCTCGTGAAGACCACGCGGCCCTCGCCGGGCGGCACGATGCCGTAGGTGTAGTCCACGTCGGCCTCGGGATGCGTGGGCGGCCCGACGATCGCGAGCTTGGCCGTGACCAGCCGCGAGCCGCCGAGGCCATCGATCTGCAGCAGGTCGTGCGCGCCGAGCAGCGCCATCAGCAGGCGGTCGCGCCGCGCGCCCGCGGGCGGCAGGTCGGCGGCGTTGAAGTAGAGGCCCTTGCTGGTGCCGCCGCGCAGCACGGTGCAGGGCACGCCGACCTGTTCGCCCATGATTTGCATCGCCTCAATCCTCGAGCGGGAAGCGCTTGACCAGCGCAGCGAGGCGCGCATCGTCCTCGCGGATCATGGTCTCGAAGGCCGCTGGGCTGGTGAAGGCCGGCTCCGCGCCCGCGACCGCCAGCGCCTCGCGCACATGGGCGTCCTTGCCGGCTTCGCGCGTGGCATCGGCGATGGCGCGCGCGATCGCGGGCGGCGTTCCCTTGGGTGCGAACATGCCGTACCAGGTCACCGAATAGGAGTCGGGCCAGCCGGCCTCGAGGCTGGTCGGCACCTCGGGCAGCGCCTGCGCGCGCCGTTCGCCGTTGGTCACGAGGATGCGCACGCGGCCGGCCTTGTGCAGCGGCATCGCGGCCGTGATGCCGGTGAAAGCCATCGTGAGGTTGCCCGAGACCAGGTCGCCCACGATCGGCGAGGTGCCCTTGTAGTTGACGACCGCGAGGTCGCGCAGCTGGTAGTCCGCCGCGAACTTCTGCGCCCGCACCTTGGAGCTGTTCTCGCCGCTGCCCGCGTTGCAGGGCCTGGTGCGGCAATGGGCGATGAGCTCGGGCAGGGTCTTGAAGGGCAGCGTGGCCGTCATCACCAGCGCGGTCGGCGAGGTGGCCACCGCGGTCACGGGCGTGAGCCGGGTCACGGGATCGATCGCCTTGAGGCTGCGCTGGTACTTCATCAGCAGCAGCGAGGGCACCTGGAACAGCAGCGTGTAGCCGTCGGGCGCGGCCTCGATCACGCGCCGGGTGCCGATCAGGCCGTCGGCGCCGCCGAGGTTCTCGACCAGCACCGGCTGCTTCCACAGCACCGACAGGCGGCTCGCGACGGCGCGCGCGGTGGCGTCGGTGCCGCCGCCGGGGTTGTAGGGCACGACCAGCGTGACCGGGCGTTGCGGCGCCCAGGTGGTCTGGGTCTGGGCCTGGGCCGTGGCGGCATGCAGGCCGCAGGCCGCGCAGAGCGCGGGCAGCCAGCGGCGCGCCAGCGAGCGAAGGGATGTGTCGAACATGGAAGGCGGTCTCCGGTGATCAGGATTGCGGCACGGCAGCCGCCGGCCAGGCCCAGGGGCGGGCCGCGCGGTCGCGCGCCTGCCAGGCATCGACGGCGCCGCGCAGCTTGAGCGTGCGGCCGATGTCGTCGAGCCCTTCGAGCAGCGCCTCGCGGCGCAGCGGGTCGACCTCGAAGGGCAGCTCGGTGCCGTCGGGCAGCGCGATGCGCTGCGTGCGCAGGTCGACCTGCCACGGCCCTTCGGCGGTGCAGGCCGCATGGGCCCGCGCCAGTTCGGCCGGTGCGAGGCGGATCGGCAGCACGCCGTTCTGGAAGCAGTTGGCGTGGAAGATGTCGCCGAAGCTCTCGGCGATCACGCAGCGGATGCCGCGCGCCAGCAGCGCCCACACGGCGCCCTCGCGCGACGAGCCGCAGCCGAAGTTGCGGCCGGCCACCAGGATCGGTGCCTCGCGCCAGCGCGGCTGGTTGAGCACGAAGTCCGGGTCTTCGCTGCCGTCGGCGCGAAAGCGCAGCGCCTCGAAGGCCCACGGGCCGAGCTCGCCGCGCGCGAGGCTGGTGAGGCGCTCGATGCGCACGATCAGGTCGGTGTCGACGTTGTCGATGGCCAGCGGCGCCGCGGCGCCGCGCAGGAGGGTGAAGGGCTGCATGCTCAAAGGCTCCGTGGATCGGCGATGGCGCCGGCCAGCGCGGCCGCGACGGCGCTGGCCGGGCTGGCGAGGTGGGTGCGCGCGCCCGGGCCCTGGCGGCCGACGAAGTTGCGGTTCGAGGTCGAGACCACGCGCTCGCCCGGTGCGGCCTGCTCGCCGTTGGCGGCCACGCACATGCTGCAGCCCGGCTCGCGCCAGTCGAAGCCGGCTTCGCGGAACAGCCGGCCCAGGCCTTCGCGCTCGGCCGCGCGCTTGACGTTCTCCGAGCCCGGCACCACCCAGGCCCGTACATGCGAGGCCACGCGGCGGCCGCGCAGCAGCGTCGCGGCCTCGCGCAGGTCCGACAGCCGCGAGTTGGTGCACGAGCCGATGAACACGCGGTCCACGCGCTGGCCCTGCAGCGGCGCGCCGGCCGCGAGTCCCATGTAGTCGAGCGCGCCCTGCCAGGCCTGGCGCTGCGAGGCGTCCGCCGCGTCGGCGGGATCGGGAATGCGCGCGTCGATCGCGATCGCATGCTCCGGGCTCGTGCCCCAGGTCAGCGTGGGCGCCACGGCGCTCGCGTCGATCCGCGCCTCGCGCGCGTAGACCGCGCCGGGGTCGCTCGGGAGGCCGCGCCAATACGCGGCGGCTTCGGCGAAACGGTCCTCGGGCGGCGCGAAGTCGCGGCCGCGCAGATAGGCCTCGGTCTTCGCGTCGGGCGCCACCATGCCGATGCGCGCGCCCAGCTCGATCGAGAGATTGCACAGCGTCATGCGCTGTTCGATCTCCATCGCGCGCACGGCCTCGCCGGCGTACTCGACCGCGAAGCCCGTGCCCGCGCTGGCACCGAGCCGCGCGATCATCGCGAGTGCGAGGTCCTTGGCGCCCACGCCGGCACCCGGCAGGCCGTCGAAGTGCACGCGCAGCGTGTGAGGCCGGCGCAGCACCAGCGTCTGGCTCGCGAGCGCATGCGTGACCTCCGAAGAACCCACGCCGAAGGCGATCGCACCGAGGGCACCGTTGGTGCAGGTGTGGCTGTCGCCGCAGATCAGCGTCATGCCGGGCTGCACGATGCCGAGTTCCGGGCCCATCACATGCACGATGCCCTGGCCGGGCTGCCCCAGGTCGAACAGGCGGATACCGGCGCCGCGCGTCAGCAGCTTGAGGCCCTGGTACAGATGCACGCCGCCCGCGAAGCTCTGGCCGGTGCGACCGGGCGCGCTCGAGACCGCATGGTCGGGCGTGGCGAAGGCCAGCTCGGGGTTGCGCACCGGCAGGCCGCGCTCGGCCAGCTCGCGCAGGCCGGCGGTGCCCGAGAGGTCGTGCAGCAGGTGGCGGTCGATGTGCAGCAGGTCCCAGCCGTCGGGCAGGGGCTGGACCACGTGCGCGTCCCAGACCTTGTCGAACAGCGTGCGCGGCGCGGTGGTTTGCGTTGCATCCATGGCCGTCATTCCGCCGCCTGGAAGCGCGTGCGCAGCGCATCCCATTCTGCGGCGCCCAGGCGCCGGAAGCGCTCGGCCACGCCGGGCGCATGGGCCGAACTCGGCGGCTGGCCCGTGCTGCGCAGGGCCGACAGCGCCTGCTCGCAGGCCGAGGCCGCGGCGCCGATCAGCAGGCTCGGCAGGATCGCGAGGCGATAGCCCATCTGCTGCGCCGTCGCGAGGTCCAGGTCGGGCGTCTTGCCGCCGCGCACGATGTTGAGCAGGCACGGCCCCTCCACGCGCCGCGGGATCGCGGCCAGTTCCTCCATCGACTGCGCGGCCTCGACGAACACCATGTCGGCGCCGGCGGCCAGCGCCTCGCGTGCGCGCTCGACCGCCTCGTCGAGCCCGAGCATCGCGCGCGCATCGGTGCGCGCGATCACGTGGAAGGCCGGGGTCGCGCCGGGCGGCGAGGGCGGCCCGGATCTTGGCCACGAACTGGTCGCGCGGAATCACCTCCTTGCCGTCCAGGTGGCCGCAGCGCTTGGGCGCGACCTGGTCCTCGATGTGCAGCCCGGCCACGCCGCGCATCTCGTACTCGCGCACGGTGCGCGTCACGTTGAGCTCGTTGCCGTAGCCGGTGTCGGCATCGGCGATGACCGGCACCCCGACCGAGCGCGCCAGCACGCCTGCGGCCTCGGCCATCTCGTTCATCGACAGCAGGCCGTAGTCGGGAAAGCCGCGCGCCGCCGAAGCGCCGGCGCCGGTCATGTAGACGCAGGCGAAGCCGGCCGCCTCGACCAACTTGGCGGTCATGCCGTCATAGGCGCCGGGGGCGACGACGAGTTCGGGGCGGGAGAGCAACTGGCGCAGGTCGTGGGCGGTGGTCATGGAGCGAGACATCGAAGTGATTTAGTAATGACATCATAATGCTATAACCTTTCGACGTTGTTAGGGTATGCCTGAATGGGCGGGCACAATCGGCCGAACGCGCGGGCGGCCTGCGCCGCTGAAGCACTGCTCTCCATGGACACACCGAACCCTTCCCAACTGCGCCGCGAACCCGGCACCGCGCTGCACCGGCAGCTCTTCATGGTGCTGCGCGACCAGATCGCCCAGGGCGCCTATGGCGTGGGCGAGCTGATTCCGGCCGAGGACGCGCTGTGCGCCCAGTTCGACGTCTCGCGCATCACGGTGCGGCGCGCGGTGTCGGACCTGGAGCATCTGGGGCTGGTCGAGAAGCGGCCGGGCCGCGGCACCTTCGTGCGCGCCGTGCCGCGCGCGCAGCGTCCGCAGCCTTCGTTCGGCCTGATCGAATCGCTGGGCCGGCAGGCGCGCGAGACCGAGGTGACCGTGCTCAAGGTCGAGACGGCGCTCGCGCCACCGACCGTGGCGCAGCAGTTACAGCTGGAGGCGGGCGCCGCCGCGGTTCATGCGGTGCGGCTGCGTTCGGCGCACGGTACGCCGATGATGGTCACCGATGCCTGGGTGCCGCAGGAGGTGGGGCGCAACGTGACCGCCACCGAGTTGCAGAAGCGCGCGCTGTTCGAGATCCTGATGGCCGAGGGCATCAAGTTCGGCCGCGTGATCCAGGAGGTGACCGCCGTCGCGGCCGACCCCGTGCTCGCCGGCCTCCTGCGCGTGGACCTCGGCGCGCCCCTGGTGCGCCTGGTGCGGCTGCTGCACGACCGGCGCAAGCGGCCGGTGCAGCACATCACCATCCATTTCACGGGCGAGCGCAGCCGCGTGCTGATGGAGGTGCCGGCCGAGGCGGTGAACACGATGGGGGCGGGGGCAGATCGTGCATGACCTGGAGCTGCCGCCCGCCTGACCGGGGCCGGTCAGGCGCCGCGCCGCCGCCTCAGGGGGTGGTGCAGGTGTAGCTGGCCGCGAGCTTCGCGGCCGCCGCGTCGCCCGCGGGTCCGGTGTAGCGCGGGTACTGCGGATGGCGGCACAGCGGGCGGCTGAAGCTGGTCTTGCCGGCGTCGATCTTCGCCGCGACCAGCGTCTCGGGCGCCTTGCCTTCGCCGACCCAGGTGTCGAGCGCCGCCAGCAGGTTCGTGGTGTCGGCGCCGGGGCCGCCGGCGCAGTGGTTCACGCCGGGCGCGACGTAGTAGCGCACGTTGGCTTCCACGGTGGCCGCGCCGAGCGTCGTCTTGAGGTTCTGGAAGTACTCCGTGGTCGTGTTGACGCTGAGCGCCGAGTCGTTCCCGCCGTGCCACAGGATCAGCTTGCCGCTGCTGCCGAAGTAGGGGCGCAGGTCGGTGCTGGTGGCGCTGTTGAGGGCCTCGAGGCCGAACAGCGCCTGCGGATCCTGGTCGTAGGGCGCATAGGCCAGCGAGTCCGCGCCGAGATCGCGCGCCAGGTAGGTCTTCACCGTCGTGTCCTGGAACAGGTATTGCGCCGCCGTCTTCGGGCCGGCGATGCCCGTCACCCAGGCGGGCCAGGCGCCCACGTCGTCCTCGTTGCCCGAAAGCGGCCAGCCCGCGTTGCGGTAGGCGCCGCCGGCCCAGACCGCGGGCGAGGTCCACGAACTCACGACGGCGAGCTGCGCGTCGGACAGGCAGCTGTCGCCGGTATCGCCACCGCCCGCGCAGCGCAGCACGGCCGGGTCGAAGCTGCACGAAGGGTTCGACACCACGCCGTCGACGATGCCGTCGTTGGCATCGCAGGCGCCCCGCACCGCGGCGGCCAGCGTCGAGATCTTCGCGGCGCTCAGCAGTCCGCCCGGAGCCGCGATCGCCTTCGCGGTGCGGTTGAAATGGCCCATGAAGCCGACCCAGTTGTAGGCCGGCGCGCGCGCGATGATGCCGTCGAACAGGTTCGGATAGCGCTGCGCGTTCATCAGCGCCTCGCGCCCGCCGTTGGAGCAGCCCTCGAAGTAGGAGCGCGCGGGCGCGTTGCCGTAGGCCACGGTCAGCATCTGCAGCGCGGGCGCCATCACCGTGGGCACCGACAGGCTGCCGAACAGCTGGGCGGCATACGGATCGTTCAGGGCCCAGCTCGCATCCACGCCGCTGCCCTGGTGGCCCGAATCGCTGCTCACGTTGGCGAAGCCCATCGAGAGCGCCGCCGTGTTCGCGGCCGGCACCTCGCCGTTGTAGCCGCCGCCGCCGCTGTAGACCAGCTTGCCGTTCCAGCCTTCGGGCAGGCGCAGCGCGAGGTTGAGCTTGGGCGACATCAAGGCCTGGACCTGGCAGTAGGCCGGCACGCCATCCGCGGCGGCGACCACGGCGGCCTTCTGCACCACGGCGCCGTCGATGGTCTTGCCGGCCAGCAGGTCGCACAGGGCCTGCGCGGTGCGGGCCGGTGGCGTCGGCGGTGGCGCCGAGGGCGGTGCGGGCGGCGGCGCCGGCGGCAGGACCAGGGGGAGGAACCCACCGCCGCCGCCGCCTCCACCTCCACAGCCCGCGAGCAGCGCCGCGAGTCCCATGCCGAGCAGTGCCGTCTTGCCTGTCCTGGATGCCATCGTCTCTCTCCTGGTTGTCGTTGGAAGAAAAGTCCGGCGGCATTGTGCGAAGCGCCCGCGCGCAAGAATGTGCCCGGCGGCACATTCGGGCTCGGTGGAAATACCTAAGGCACGCCGCCATGGCGGCGCAGATGATGGCGCGGCGAGGGAGGGCTTCGGCGACGCCGGCGGCCGGCCTTCGCTCCCTGCCGCTCCATCCTCCGCTCATCGCCGCCGTGCACTCCGAAGCCTCCAGGAATCGCTCCACGTTGACGCTGCGCGACGCGCTCGAGGCGGCGGACTGGATGCAGTCGCTGCCGCAGGAGGCCAGGGAGCGCATTCTTTCCGATGCCCACGAGAGCTATTTCCGCGAAGGCGAGGTGGTCGCGCGCAAGGGCGAGCCCGCGCACTCGTGGATCGGCGTCGCCGAAGGGCTGCTGAAGATCAGCGCGGTCTACCGCACCGGCAAGGTCGTCATGTTCACCGGCGTGCCGGAGGGCAGCTGGATCGGCGAAGGCTCCGTCATCAAGCGCGAGCTGCGGCGCTACGACATCCTCGCGATGCGGCCGACCCGCGTGATCCATGTGCCGGGCTCGACCTTCCGCTGGCTGCTCGACGTCAGCATCGAGTTCAACCATGCGGTGATCGCGCGGCTCAACGAGCGCCTCGCGCAGTACATCGGCCTGATGGAGATCGATCGCTTGAGCGACCCGGTCGCGCGGGTCGCGCGCTGCATCGGCACGCTCTACAACCCGATCCTGTCGCCGCGCCTCGGGCCGGCACTGCATCTTTCCCACACCGAGCTCGGCGAGATGATCGGCATGTCGCGCAAGGGCGTGAGCACCGCGCTCAGGCAGCTCGAGTCCGAGGGGCTGGTGCATGCGCAGTACGGCACGGTGTCGGTGCGCAACCTGCCGCGGCTGGTCAACTACGAGGAGCGCGATCGGGGCTGAGGCGCGCGGGAGAGGCCGCGCCGCGACCCGCCGCTCAACCGCGCTGCCGGTCCTGCTGCACCCGCCGGAACTGGCCCGCGGTGATGCCGTAGGCCGCGGCGAACTCGCGGGAGAAATGGCTCTGGTCGTGGTAGCCGCATTCCAGCGCGGCGTCGACCACCGACGCACCTTCCGCCAGCATCCGCTTGGCCGCGATCAGCCGCAGCTGGCTCGTGAGGACCTTCGGCGCGAGGCCGAGCTCGCGCTTCGATCGGCGCCAGGCGGTCGATCGGCTCGCTGGCACGGCGCGTTCGTCCGCCGTGAGGCTGCCCTCGCCGGCGAGCGCGCCCAGGCGCTCGCTGCGGGCCGCGTCGTGCGCGGTCGGCGAGGCGTGCGCGGATGCCGTGAGCGCGAGGCCCAGGCGCCGGAACAGCGAGCGCGTCAACGCGTTCTCGGCCACGCCGCAGGCGCCATCCATGGCGCGGTGCCAGGCGACGAACAGCGCATGGAGCGCCGCATCGCGCAGCACGGGCCGCTCGAAGCGGCCGATGGTTCCGGCAGCGCCCGCTTCGGCGCCGAGCATGTGCGCGAAGGTCTGCTCGGGCAGGTAGACCATGCGCGTCGACCAACCGGTTCCCAGCGAATAGCCGTCGTGGACCTGCATCGGGTTCAGCACGATGAGCTCGTCCGCGCCCGCGGTCCACTCGACGCCCTCGCAGCGAAAGCCCTGCGCATGGCGTGTCACGGCGCCGATGGTGAAGCCCGCATGCCAGTGCGAGCGGAAGCGCTGCGCTTCGTAGTCGGCGCAGACCAGTTCCAACGCGGGAAGGTCGGGCGCCAGGCTGTAGCTGATCCTCGCTCGCACCTGCGGTTCCTTTCTTCAGGCCCTGGCGAGGGCGCGCTGCGACATTCGTACAAGACCATTCATGGCTGCCTGCCTAGAGTCGATCCACCTGTTGATCACTGACGAAAGCAAGCCCCATGCAAGTTGTTGACCTGCCCACCGCCTGGCTCGATGAACTCGTCGCCGTCCGGCGCGACATCCATGCCCATCCCGAGATGGCGTTCAAGGAGAACCGCACCTCCGACCTGATCGCGGCGAAATTAGCGGAATACGGACTCGAAGTCCATCGGGGGATCGCGCGCACGGGCATCGTGGCGGTGCTGCGCCGTGGCACGTCCGGGCGGGCGATCGCGCTGCGCGCCGACATGGATGCGCTGCCCATCGTCGAGAAGAACGACTTCGCCCACTGCTCCACGCATTCGGGCGTGATGCACGCCTGCGGACACGATGGCCACGCCACCATGCTGCTGGGCGCGGCGCGCCACCTCGCGGCCGCGGGCGACTTCGACGGCACCGTCTACTTCGTGTTCCAGCCGGCCGAGGAGAACGAGGGCGGCGGGCGCGTGATGGTCGAGGAGGGCCTGTTCGAGACCTATCCCGTGGAAGCCGTCTACGGCATGCACAACTGGCCCGGCCTCGACGTCGGCAAGTTCGCGGTCCATGCCGGCCCCGTGATGGCGGCGATCGACCTGTTCGACATCGAGATCGAAGGCCGCGGCGCGCACGCGGCGATGCCGCAGCAGGGCGACGACCCGATCGTGGCCGCCGGCGAACTGATCACGGCGATCCAGACGGTGGTGAGCCGCGCGGCCGACCCGGCCGAGGCCGTGGTGCTGAGCATCACCAAGGTGCACGCGGGCAACACCTCGAACGTGGTGCCGTCGATCGCGGCGCTGCACGGCACCTGCCGCTATTTCAATCCGGCAATGAGCGATGTCGTCGAGCAGCGCCTGCAACGCCTCGTGGACGGCATCTGCGCCGCGCACGGCTTGAAGGGCAGCTTGCGCTACGAGCGCAAATGTCCGGCGACCATCAACAGCCCGGACCCGGCCCGGGTGGCGGCGCTGGCCGCCGCGGACGTCGTCGGCGCCGAGCGCACGCTGACCGGCCTCGCGCCGAGCATGGGGCAGCGAGGACTTCGCGCACATGCTGTCCGTGAAGCAGGGCTGTTACGTCTGGATCGGCAACGGCCCCGGTGTCGGCGGCTGCACGCTGCACAGCGCGAAGTTCGATTTCAACGACGACATCGTGTCGCTGGGCCTGAGCTACTGGACGGCCCTGGTGCACCGCTGCCTGCCGCGGGTGGGCGCATGAAGTCCGGCTCCGCGACGGCGGTGCTCGATGCGCCGCAGGCAGGCCGCGTGCGGATGGACGGCCGCGAGCTGCTGATGCTCGGCGCCAACGACTACCTGGGCCTCGCGAACCATCCCGCGGTGGTGGCGGCGGTGAAGGAGGCGGTGTCGCGCCACGGCGTGGGCACGGGCATCAACCCCTGCTTCGCGCGCACGCCGGTGCATGCGCGGCTCGAGGCGGAACTGGCCGACTTCCTCGGCACCGAGGCCGTGCTGCTGTTCGCCTCCTGTTCGGCGGCCAACGCGGGCGTGCTGTCGGCGCTCGCCGGCGAGGGCGACGCGATCTTCAGCGACCGCATGAACCACGCGAGCATCATCGACGGCTGCCGGCTCAGCCGCGCCGACGCCTTCGTCTACGACTACCGCAGTCCGCAGAGCCTGCAGTCGCAACTGCTGACGCGCTTCTACGCGGGCAAAGCGATCGTGGTGACCGACGGCGTGTTCAGCATGGAGGGGCACCTGGCGCCGCTCGCGCAGCTTCATGCGGCCACGCAGGCGCACGGCGCCCTGCTGGTGATCGACGACAGCCATGCCACGGGCGTCGTCGGCCCCCGGGGCGCCGGCTGCGCGGCGCTGTTCGGCATCGACCCCGATGCGGTCATCACCACGGGCACCTTCTCCAAGGCGCTCGGGGGCGCGCCCGGCGGTTTCGTGGCGGGCTCGCGCGAGGCGATCGAGCGCTTGCGTGCCCAGGCGCGGCCCTTCATCTTCACCAGCGGCATGAGCGTCGCCGATGCCGCGGCGTCGCTGGAAGCCCTGCGGCAGCTGCGCGACCACCCGGAGCATCTCGATGCACTGTGGAACAACACGCGGAGCTTCCGGGCGCTGCTGCGCGAGCGCGGCTTCGAGGTCGAGGACGCGCCGAGTCCCATCACGCCGCTGCCGGTGGGCGATGCCGCGCGGGCCAGGGCCATCCACGAACGGCTGCTCGAGCTCGGCGTCTTCGTGCCCGCGATGACCTTCCCGATCGTGGCGAAGGACGACGCGAGGTTGCGCGCCCAGCCGAGCGCCGCGCTCTCGCCGCGGCAGATCGAGGCGGCGGTGGACGCGATCGCGCGGGCCTTCGGCGAGTGCGCGCGGTGAGCACGGTCGTCGAACGCGCCCTGCCGCGAGCGCTCACGGGCGAGGAGACCCGGCTGCTGTGCACCCATCGTCGATGGCTGCACGCCCATCCCGAACTCGCGTTCCGCGAGCGCAAGACCGCCGACTACGTGGCGGCCGAGCTGGCCGCGCTCGGCCTCGCGCCCGAGCGCGGGCTGGCGACCACGGGCATCGTTGCCACCATTGAGGGCCGCCGCCCAGGCCCGGCGGTCGGCCTGCGCGCCGACATGGATGCGCTGCCGGTGCAGGAGCGCACGGGCGCGCACCATGCATCGACCCATGCCGGGACCATGCATGCCTGCGGCCACGACGGCCACACGGCGATGCTGCTCGGGGCCGCGCGGCTGCTGGCGCAGGACCGCGATTTCGCGGGCCGCGTGCACCTGGTGTTCCAGCCCGCCGAGGAGAACGAGGGCGGCGGGCGCGTGATGGTGGAGGAGGGGCTGTTCGAACGCTATCCGATGGAGGCGATCTACGGCCTGCACAACTGGCCAGGGCTGCCGCAGGGTCACGTCGCCGTGCGTCCCGGTCCCATGATGGCCAGCTTCGACGTGTTCGAGATCACGCTGCGCGGCAGGGGCGGGCACGCGGCCATGCCGCACCGGGTCGACGACGTGGTGCTGGCGGGCAGCGCGCTCGCGATGTCGCTGCAGACGGTGGTCAGCCGGCGTCTCGATCCGGCGCAGCGCGGTGTCCTGAGCATCACGCAGGTGCTGGCCGGCAATGTCTGGAACGTGCTGCCCGACGTCTGCACGCTCAAGGGCACCTGCCGCGCCTTCGGCGCCGCGACCCGCGACCGGCTCGAGAGCGCGATGCGCGAAGTCGCCGCGGGCATCGCGCAGGCCCATGGGGTCGACGTCGAGGTGCGCTACGAGCGGCGGGTGCCGGCGACCGTCAACGACGCCGGCGCGGCCCGGCTGGCCGCGCGCTGCGCCGTCGATCTGCTCGGCGCCGCGCGCGTGCGCACAGAGTTCCTGCCGAGCATGGCCGGCGAGGACTTCTCCTTCATGCTGGAACGCTGCCCCGGCGCCTACCTCTGGCTCGGCGTGGGCGAGGCGCACGCGCCGCTGCACAGCCCGCACTTCGATTTCAACGACGCGGTGCTCGCCGACGGCTCGCGCCTGCTGGCGGCCATCGCGATGCATGCACTCCAACCCAAGAAAGGTCCCTGATGGAAACGATCCAGCCCCATGTCGTGCGCGTGAAGCAACGCGAACGCTTCGCCCTCGGTGGCGACCTCTACAGCCTCATCGCGCGCCGGCCGCAGACCGGCGGCGCGTTCGCCGCCTACGAGACCGTGGCACCGCCGGGACACGGCGCCATGAAGCACATCCACTCGCGCGAGAGCGAGTCGTTCCTGATGTTCTCGGGCCGGCTCACGGTGCATGTCGACGGCGCGCCGATCGAACTCGCGGCCGGCGACTTCATCTCGTTCCCGCCCGGCTGCGCCTACGGCTTTCGCAACGAAGGCAGCGAGCCCGCGCGCTTCCTGACGCTGTTGGTGCCCGGCGGCCTCGAGGACTTCCTCGCTTCGGTGGGGCAGCCGGTCGGTGCGCAGGACGCCCACGCGGAAGCCTCGCGCGAATCGATAGACACGATGGTCCGGCGCGCGAAGGACTACGGCATCGAGTACCCCGACCATGTACTCGCTGGCTGAAGCCGTGCCCTCGGACCTGCCCGCGGTCCGCGCGCTGCTGCGGCGCTACGCGCGGGCGCTGGCGTTCGACCTGGCCTACCAGCGCTTCGACGAGGAACTCGAGGCCCTGCCACGACCCTACGTGCGCCCCGCGGGCCTGCTGCTGGTGGCGCGGCAGCCGGACGCGATCGTGGGCGTGGCCGCCTACCGGCCGCTCGGTGGCGGCATCGCGGAGGTCAAGCGCATGTACGTGGCGCCCGAGGCGCAGGGCCAGGGCCTCGGCCGCGCGCTGCTCGAGCGCCTGATCGCCGAGGCCACGGCCGCGGGCCACGCGGCGCTGCGGCTCGACACGCACCGCCCGACCATGGCGGCGGCGATCGGCCTGTACACCGCGCTGGGCTTCGAGGAGATCCCCGCCTACGGGCCGGATCCGACGGGCGAGATCGCCTTCTTCCAGAGGACGCTGGCCGCGGACCGTGCCTGAGGGCGCGGCCGCCGGTTTCCTCCTTCCCTCGCGGGACCCCGTTCCCCTTCATTCAACGAAAGCCTCCATGTCCGTGCCTGCCGTGTCCTCGATGGACGCACCCGCCGTCAAGCTGTCCACCGCCTGCAGGCTGTGGATCGCCGCCTTGGCCATCGTGATCGTCGCCGAGCTCATCGGCAGTTTCAGCATCGCCGTCGGTCCCGCGAGGATCGTGCTGCTGCCGCTGCTCTGGGCGCTGCTCATGGGCGCGGCGCTCGGTCTCCTCGCGCGCCGCCTGCCGGTCGCGGCGCGCATCGATCTCGACGCGCAGCACCTCGCGGCCGCGATCCTGCAGCCCGCGCTGCTGCTGTTCATCGCCAAGCTCGGGCTGCTGGTCGGCGGCTCGCTGCCGAAGATCGCCGCGACCGGCTTCGGGCTGGTGTTCCAGGAGTTCGGCCACTTCCTCGGCACGGCCGTGTTCGGGCTGCCGGTGGCGCTGCTGTTGGGCATCAAGCGCCAGGCCATCGGCGCCACCTTCTCGGTGGGCCGCGAACCGAGCCTGGCGATCATCGGCGAGCGCTTCGGCATGAACTCGCCCGAGGGCCATGGCGTGCTGGCCGAGTACCTCACGGGCAGCGTGTTCGGCACCGTCTTCATCGCGCTGCTGGCCGGCCTGCTGGCCAGCAGCGGCGTCTTCCATCCGCTGGCGCTCGCCATGGGCGCGGGCGTCGGCTCGGGCAGCATGATGGCGGCGGCGGCGGGCTCCATCGCCGCGCAGCAGACACCCGAGATGGCCAGGGAGGTGGCCGCGTTCGCCGGCGCGAGCAACCTCATCACGACCACCATCGGCACCTACTTCACGCTGTACCTGTCGCTGCCGTTCACCATCTGGGCCTACCGGCACCTGGAACCGCTGATCGGCCGGCGCACCGTCGCCAGCATCGACGAGCCCGCAGCGACCGTGGCCGAGAGCCGGCCGTTTCGCCTCGGCTTCGGCATGCTGGCGCTGGTGTGGCTGCTGGTGGGAGCGATCGGCGTCTGCGCCAACCGGCTGGGCTTCGGCACGCCGGTCGACCTGCGGGTGCTCGGGGGCATGGGATTGATCGTCGCGGCGGTGGCGGCCGGATATGCCCTGTACCTGCTCACGCGGCGCCGGGTCCCGGCCGTGATCTGGGTTTCGGTGGTGGGCATGTTCCTGACCTCGCCGGCGTTCCCCGCAGCGGCGCTCGTGGCGGACCTGACGGGCAGCGTCAACTTCCTCGCGCTCGCCACCCCGATCATCACCTTCGCGGGGCTGTCGATCGCGAAGGACGTGCCGGCCTTCCGCCGGCTCGGCTGGCGCATCGTGGTGACGTCGTTCGCGGCGAATGCCGGCACCTTTCTCGGCGCCACGCTGATCGCGCAGTTCTTCATGCATCCGCACGCCTGAGGGGGCGTGGGCGATGCTTCATCCGGGCGGTGCTTCGCGCGCCGCCCAGGACCGTCTTCGCGTAGCTGTCGCGCTCGATGTCCACGATCTCCACCGACACCTGGAGCTGCAGCGCCGGTTCGGCCGGAAGGGCGGCCCGCAGCGTCTCGAGCACCAGCCGCGACAACTGCCGCTTCGCCTCGGCCGGGCGGCCGGACAGGATCAGCAGCTGCGCGGCCACGAAGCCGCGCGCCTCGGGCGCGGTGCCGATCTCGAAGGTGTCGACGGCATGGGCCCGGCTCTTGATGTCGGCCTCCTCGAAATGCCCCGAGGCGGCCAGTGCCGCATTGACGGCACGCAAGGCCGCGTGCGGCTCGAAGCCGGGGATGTTGCGGGTGTGTTCGACGATCAGGTGGGGCATGGCAATCGCAAGGGTGGCTGTGGACGGTGGACGGACGGCGAGGCGGCACCTGGGCACGCCTCGCGGGGGCCGCGATTATGCAAAGGCAGGCCTCGCCTTCGTGCGCGCTCAGGAAAGCCCCGGCACCGGCTGCGCGTCGACGCGGCAGAGCCCGCCCAGGTGATGCCGGGCGAGCGGCGTGGCCTCGATCTCCAGGTGGGCGAACAGCGGCAACCGGCCCACGGCGTCGTGCAGCGCCTGCGCATTCTCGAACTGCCAGAGGCTCAGGTTGGAGCGCGTGCCTGCAATGCGCCAGATGCCCAGCAACGTGCCCCGCGCGGCGAGTCGGCCGACCTCTTCGTCGTGGCGGCGGCGCAGCTCGGCGGCCTGCGCGTCGCCGAGGCCCGGGGCCGGCACGTACTTCACCTTCAGCATGAACAGCATCGGCGCTACTCCGGCTGGATGTTGGCGGCGCGCGCGACCCGGGTCGCCATCTCCACGTCGGCGCGCACGCGCGCGGCGAAGGCCTGCGGTTCGTCGCCGACCGGCTGCGCGCCCATGGCCTCGAAGCGCGCCGCCACCTCGCGCTCGCGCAGCACCGCGGCCACGTCCTGCCGAAGGCGCGCTGCCAGCGCCGGTGGCGTGCCCCGCGGCGCGAACAGGCCGAACCAGGACTCGGCCTCGAAGCCCGGCACGGCCGCGGCGGCGAGCGCGGTTGCCTGCGGTGCGAGCGGCGACGGCGCGCGGGTGGCCACGCCCAGCAGGCGCAAGCGCCCCGCGGCCACCTGCGCCTGCACCGAGCTCAGCGCCGAGAAGGCCACCGGCACATGCCCGGCGACGAGGTCGTTCATGAGGGCGCCGGCGCCCTTGAACGGCACGCTCTGCAGCCGCGTGCCGGCCGCCAGGTTGAACTGGTGCCCGGCCAGCAGCGCGCGCGATTCGGCGGTGCCGAAGGACAGCGCCGCGGGCTTCTCGCGCGCGAGCGCGAGAAAGGCCTGGATGTCGCGGGCCGGTACCTCCGGATGCACCACCAGGGCGAAGGGCGCCGTGCTGATCATGGTGACCGCCACCAGGTCCTGCAGCGTGTCGTAGGGCAACTTCGGATAGATGCCGGGGTTCACCGCCAGCGCCGCCGAGTTGACCAGCAGCGTGCGGCCATCGGGCGCGCTCCTGGCCACGTGGTCCGATCCGATGATCGTGTTCGCGCCCGGCTTGTAGTCGACGATCACGGGCTGCTTCCACAGCTCGGACAGCCTGTCGGAGAGCGCGCGCGAATTCTTGTCCGCGCTGCCGCCGGGCGCGGCCGGCACGACGAGACGTACGGGGCGCGACGGAAACGGCGCGGCCTGAGCGAAAGCCAGGGGCGAGAGCGCCAGGCCGCAGCCCGCGACCAGCGATGCGCGACGAAGAGGGTTCATCTCAGGCTCCATGCTGAAGGGAGGAAGGGGCGCGCGCGATGAACTCCAGCGTCCGCGCCTTCGAAACGACATCGCCGTACTTGCTGTCGATGTCGAACAGGTTCGCCTCGTGCGGATCGGGATGGCGGTCGCCGACGGCTTCGCGCACCACCATCACGTTGAAGCCGTGCTGCACGCCGTCGACCGCGGTGGCGCGCACGCAGCCGCTGGTCGAGCAGCCGGTGACCAGCAGGGTGTCGACGCGCAGCGCGAACAGGGTGCTCGCGAGGCTGGTCCCAAAGAAGGCGCTCGCGTACTGCTTCTGCAGCACGATCTCGTCGGCCAGCGGCACGACCGCGTCGCAGAACTCGTTGAAGGGCCGCGACTTGAAGCATTCGAGCACCGGCGACTTGCGGTACCAGGCACCCGCGTCGGCGAAGTTCTTCGACTGGTGCACGATGGTCGTGTGGAGAACCGGCATGCCGGCCTCGCGCGCGGCGCGCAGCAGCTCGGCACCGTGGTCCACCGCGCTCACCACGCCCTCGGCGTAGAGCGGCGAGCCCGGCAGGGTGTAGGCCTTGACGAAATCGATCAGCAGCAGCGCGCCGCGCTGGCCGAAGCTGATCCGGTGGCCCCAGACGCCCTGGTAGTTGTCGTGTGCGCTCGGCATGGCGGCTGTCCCGGTGCGATCAGTCGACATGCGCGCCCGTCGCCTTCACGATCCGAGCCCATTGCTGGAGGTCGGTGCGGATGATCTCGGAGAAACGCGCCGTGTCCACGGTGGCGGCCTCGGCGCCCTGGGCCTTGAGCGTCTCCTGGAAGGCCTTGTCCTTGAGCAGCGCCGCCGTCTCGGTGCGCAGCTTCGCGCTCACCTCCTTCGGTGTGGCCGCCGGCGCGAAGAGGCCGTACCACGAGATGGCCGACACGCCGGGCACCGTCTCGGCGATGGTGGGCACGTTCGGCAGCAGCGGCGAACGCGCGGGCGAGGCGACGGCGATCAGCCGCAGCTTGCCCGCGTTGACGAAGGACATCACGCTGGGCCAGCTGGTGAAGGTGACGGAGACCTGGCCCGAGACGAGGTCGGTGTTGGCCGCCGAGGCGCCGCGGTAGGGCACGTGCACCATGTCGACGCCCGCGGCCGACTTGAACATCTCGCCGAGCAGGTGGTCGAGGCTGCCGTTGCCGGCCGAGGCCATGTGGAGCGCGCCGGGCTGGCTGCGCGCCAGGGTCACGAGGTCCTGCACCGTCTTCACGGGCAGCGCGGGATTGACCACCAGCACGTAGGGCGCGGTGGCGACCATGCCGATGGGCTCGAAGTCCTTCAGCGGATCGAAGGGCACCGCTTTGTACAGGAAGGGACTGATGGTGTAGCTGCTGCCCACCGTCAGCAGCAGGGTGTAGCCGTCGGGCGTGCCGCGTGCCACGTAGCCGGTGCCGATGTTGCCGCCCGCGCCCGCGCGGTTGTCGACGATGAACGACTGGCCGAGCCGGGCGCCGATCGCATGCGAGAAGGGCCGCGCGATGGCGTCGTTGGCGCCGCCCGCGCCATGCGGCACCACGATGCTCACGGGCCGGGAAGGGTAGGGCTGCGCGAGCGCCGGCAGCGCGCTCGCGCACAGGATCGCCGCGGCGAATTTCATCCATCGGGTCATCGTCTGCTTTTCGTCATGTCTTGGGGTTTTGCGGGAATCGGACACGCGCCGTCCTGGGGTGGGCGAGTCCTGCGGCCGAATTGCTTCGGTGGCGCCATGGTCGCGAGCGCGATCCATAGCGTCCAATACAGAGTTGAGAACTACCTATACTGACTTCGAATAGATGGCCGCCTCGCGCGCCGCCGCCCATGGAACTTCGCCAACTCCGCTACTTCGCCGCCATCGCCGCCGAGCGCAGCTTCACCAAGGCGGCGGAAAAGCTCCACATCTCGCAGCCGCCGCTGAGCCAGCAGATGAGCAACCTCGAGCAGGAGCTCGGCGTGCGGCTGCTGGCGCGCACCAGCCGCAGCGTGGAGCTCAGCGAGGCGGGCCGGGTGTTCCTGCCGCATGTGGTGACGGTGCTCGAGCGGCTCGAGGAAGGGCGCGCGCAGCTGGCGCGGGTGGCGCGCGGGCTCGAGGGCCGCGTCACGGTGGGCCTCACGGGATCGCATTTCCTCGGACCGCTGCCGCGCTTCATCCAGGCCTTCCGCCAGCAGCGCCCGCGCGTGGAGGTGGTGCTGCTGGAGATGGCGCCGGTCGACCAGTTCACGGCGCTCGGCGATCGCGGCATCGACCTGTGCTTCTCGCGCGGCATCCCCGACACGCCGGCCTTCGCATCCGACCTGCTGTGGCGCGACACGCCGGTGGTGGTGCTGCCGCCGGGCCATCCGCTGGCCGGGCGCGAGGGCCTGCGCCTGGCCGAGCTGCGCGACGAGGATTTCGTCTTCTTCCGCCTCGGCTCCTCGCTGTTCGTCGATGCGATCCACGGCGCCTGCATCTTCGCGCGCTTCGAGCCGCGCATCGTGCAGCAGGTGGTGGAGGTCAGCGCGGTGCTCAACCTCGTGGCCGCGGGGCTGGGGGTGTCGGTGGTGCCGGGCTCGATCGCGGCGCAGCGCGCGGAATCGGTCGCGATCTGCCCGCTGGTGGAGGAGCCGCAGGCGCCGCGGATCTCGGCCGACGTCTTCCTGGTGCGGCGCAAGGACGAGGAGCGCGCCGCGGTGCTGGCGCTGGCGGACGCCTTGCGCGATTGGGCCGCACGCCGCTGAAGCCGCGGACGGCGGTGCCGCGCGAGGCCTTTAGGCCTCAGGCAATGCGCAAGTTCTCATGCCATTCATGCTGCGCCGCCGCAGTGGCATGCCCACGCTCTGGAATTCCGTGGGGGCATCCGACATCCCGCTCATTCTTGTGTAACGGTGCCTCGGCCCCCGGCCACGCCGATCGTGCGGACACTGGCGTCACTTTCCATTACATGTCGTGGTCAGCTTCCCCTCAGCCATCGCTGCGCGCGGACGCGAGCCACCGAGGGGCCGCAGCCGTTATCTCTCGCAACAGCCTGCAACCACGCAAGAACTGACCAGTCGACGAGAAAAACAGTCCAGTCGCGACCTGCACTGCCTAGTGCAGAAATGCCGCCCCGTCTATCGCCGGATGGCGCACTTTCAAATTTAACAAATTGTTAAGAACTGTCTTTCCAAGCCTCGCGACGCCCTCTTAAATCGCGCGTCTTCGACCGGCTGGCGCGGGCCTTCGCCCGCGCGCATCGCTTCAAACCTTCTGTAGGTGTTTGGAATGACAAGTCCGATTCGTGCCATTCGCATGCCTTCGCCGCAGTCCCCGCGGCGTGCCTGGTGCAGGAACACGACGCGACGCCGGCCCGAACCGCCGCCGGTGGCCACCCGCCGCCCGGCATTCAGCTTCCTCGCCCCGGCGCCGCACCTCGCGTGCGCGCGCCGCGCCACTCCCTCCAGCCCGATCTGAACCATGGCCAGAAAGACTCCCCGTCCCGGCAAGCGTTCCGTGCGCCCCGCGCCGCCGGCACCGTCCGATTCGCGCTTCGGCCTGCGGGCCATGGCGCTCGAGGCGCGCTACATGTTCGATGCGGCGGCCGTCGCCACCGGCGCGGAAGTGCTGGCGCAGCAGGCCGCCACCCAGCAGGCCGAGGCGGCGCTCGCCGACGCGGCGCGGCAGGCCGATCACGCGCCGCCGCCCGCGGCCGTGCCGCCGGGCCACGAGGCACCGGCGGGTGAGGCGCCCGCGGTGGGCTCGGCCGCGCCCGCCGAGCCGGCCGGCGGCCGCACCGCCGAGCTGCATGCCGACGCCGGCCCCGCGCACGCGGGCGGCGCGCCCTGGGGCGACGCGGGGCACGGCGCCAGCCTGGCCGATGCGCTGGCGGGCATGCAGGCGCCGCAGGAGCGCGGCGGCGCGCAGATCGTCTTCATCGACGGCGGCGTGGAGAACGCCGCCACCTTGCTCGCGGGCATCGATCCCTCGGCCGAGGTGGTGTTCCTCGACCGCAACAGCGACGGCCTGGCGCAGATCGAGCAGGCGCTGCGCGGGCGCACCGACATCGGCGCGATCCACATCCTCTCGCACGGCGATCCGGGCGAGATCCGGCTGGGCAACGCGGTCTACGACAACGCGGCGCTGTCCGAGCGCGCGGCCGACCTCGCGGCCATCGGCGCGGCACTGGGCGCGGACGGCGACATCCTGCTCTACGGCTGCGAGACCGCCGAGGGGGTGGTCGGCCAGCAGTTCGCCCACAGCCTGGCCCGCCTCACCGGCGCCGACGTGGCGGCCTCCGACGACGTGACCGGCGCGGCGCGCCTGGGCGGCGACTGGAACCTCGAATACCGCGTCGGCCAGGTCGACACCGCGCTGGCGGTGGACGAGCGCACGCAGGCCCTGTTCGACGGCACGCTCGACGCGGTGGCCAACAACGGCGCCGGCGCGGTGCTCGGCGTCTACGGCCGCGACATCGTGAGCATCGACGTCGCCACCGGCCGCGCCACCGTCATCACCTCGGTGCCCAACTCGGTCGGCGGCGTGCAGGTCGGCGGCACGCCCAACGCGCTGTCGCTCAATGCGGCCGCGGGGCTCATCTACTACTTCGACGGCGCCTCCACCAGCTCGCGCGCGCTGTTCGCCTACGACTACATCAACAACACCCACATCCTGATCGATTCCGACATCACGGATGCCGGCAGCGTGGTGGTGGCCGGCTCGCAGGGCGTGAGCGGCGGCGGCGCGGCCTTCGCCAACGGCACCATGTACCTGGGCGTGGAGAACGTGACCGGCGCCAACAGCGCCGACCGCATCTACCGGCTCAACTTCGCGTCGGACGGCCGCAGCATCACCGGCACCTCGGTGCTGGTCAGCGCGGTCTCGGGCGGCACCGACTGGGGCGACCTCGCGATCGACACCGCCAACAACGCGCTGATCAGCGTGGGCAGCAACGACAACAACGGCCGCTCGTTCGTGCGCTACGACCTCACGAGCGGCGCGCAGCTCACCAACGTGAGCTATTCGGCCAGCTCGATCCAGCTCGCGACCGCCTCCAACGGCAACCTCTATGCGCTGGGCGGCACCTCGATCCAGAACATCAACCCGCTGACCGGCGCGGTGATCTCCACCCTGAGCGTGACCACCGACGGCTCGACCACCATCGGCGGCTCGGTGGCCGACGGCGCGGGCGCGGTGCCGGCCACCGGCGTGATCGGCGACCGCGTCTTCGACGACAACAACGGCGACGGCGCCTTCGGCAGCGGCGACAGCGGCATCGGCAACGTCACGGTGCAGCTGGTGGACGACGTCAACGGCAACGGCGTGGCCGACACCGGCGAGCGCGTGCTGGCCACCGACACCACCGATGCCGGCGGCAACTACCGCTTCACCGGCGTGCTGCCCGGCGCCTACGTGGTGCGCGTGACCGACACCAACAACGTGCTGGGCGGCAGCGCGCCGCTCAACGGCGCCGTGGCGCGCGCGGTCTCGCTGGCCACCATCGGCGCGAGCGACCTGACGCTGGACTTCGCCTATGCGAAGAACCCGCCGATCATCGACCTGAACTCCAACATCCCGACCACCGACGTGGCGGTCAACGGCGGCTTCACCGGCGGCGGCACGGGCTGGACCTCGAGCGGCTCGACCACCTTCAGCAACGACCGCGCGCAGTGGACCTCGGACGTCACCAACGGCGCGCTCACGCAGTCGGGCTACACCGGCCTGCAGTTCGGCCCCGGCATCAACGGCGCGGCGCAGGTGGTGTTCGGCTTCAGCTGGAACAACAACGGCCTGCTGGGCATCGGCGATTCCAACGTCTCGGGCGTGTTCACCATCAGCGTGGGCGGCGTGGTCTACGCCACCATCACCACCGGCCGCTCGGGCTCGAACATCGCGACCGTCGAGTACTTCAACGGCGCCTCCGGTCCCAACAGCACCATCGCCGTCAGCACGCAGGGCAGCTTCAGCTTCACCGACGTCACCATCAACCTGCCGAGCTCGGTGGCCAACAACGGCGCGCTGACCTTCAACTACGCGCCGGGCGGCGCGCTGCTGGTGGCGGCCGACGACGTGGCGATCGACAACGTGCGCGTGCTGACCTACACCGACGCCACGCCGGGACGCGACTGGAGCGGCACCTTCACCGAGGACGGCACGGCGGTGTCGATCGCGAACCCGGCCGTCACCATCGTCGACAGCGACTCGGCCAACATGCTGTCGGCGCAGATCGTGCTGACCAACGGCCAGGCCGGCGACCTGATGCGCATCGGCGGCACTGCGCTCGCGAACGGCTCCACCGGCACCGTGAACGGCGTGACCTACACGGTGAGCGTGGCGGGCGGCGTCACCACCATCAACCTCAGCGGCTCGGCCACCAAGGCGGTCTATGCCAGCCTGATCCAGTCGATCACCTTCGAGAACACCAGCCAGAACCCCAGCGGATCGCCGGTGCGCGACATCACGGTGACCGTGAGCGACGGCGCGTTCAACTCGAACACGGCCCACACGCTGATCACGGTGGTGCCGGTCAACGACGCGCCGGTGCTCGCCACCGGCTCGACCGTGAGCTACACCGAGAACGGCGCGGGCACCGCGGTCAACGGCGCGATCACCGTCGCCGACGTGGACAACACCACGCTGGCCAGCGCCACGGTGGCGATCACCGGCGGTTTCGTCTCGGGCCAGGACGTGCTGGCCTTCACCAACGTGCCCGCCACCATGGGCAACATCACGGCCAGCTACAACGCCGCCACCGGCGTGCTCACGCTGAGCTCGGCCGGCAACACGGCCACGCTGGCCCAGTGGCAGGCCGCGCTGCGCGCGGTGCAGTACGCGAACAGCAGCGACAACCCCTCGACCGCGGCGCGCACGGTGAGCTTCACCGTCAACGACAGCGCGGCCAACTCGAACACCGTGGCCTCGACGGTCAACGTGATCGCGGTCAACGACGCGCCCACGCTCAGCACCGGCTCGACGCTCAACTACACCGAGAACGGCGCGGCCGCCGCGATCAACGGCGCCATCGTCGTCGCCGACCTCGACAACACCACGCTGGCGAGCGCCACGGTGGCGATCAGCGGCAACTTCGTGGCCGGCCAGGACGTGCTGGCCTTCACCAACGTGCCCGCCACCATGGGCAACATCACGGCCAGCTACAACGCCGCCACCGGCGTGCTCACGCTGAGCTCGGCCGGCAACACGGCCACCGTGGCCCAGTGGCAGGCCGCGCTGCGCGCGGTGCAGTACTCCAACACCTCGGAGGACCCGTCGGCGCTGGTGCGCACCGTGAGCTACACGGTCAACGACGCGGCCGCCAACTCCAACACCGTGAGCTCGACGATCAACGTCGCGCCGGTCAAACGATGCGCCGGTCAACACGCTGCCGGCGGGCTTCAGCACCAACGAGGACACCACCGTCGGCCTGACCGGCCTGCAGGTCAGCGACGTGGACGCGGGCAGCGGCAATGTGCGTGTGACGCTCAGCGTGCCCAGCGGCGCGCTGACCGCGACGGCCGGCGGCGGCGTCGCGGTCACCGGCAGCGGCACCGGCACGCTGGTGCTCGAGGGCTCGCTGACGAGCATCAACGCCTACCTGGCCAGCGCCTCGCGGCCCAACTACGTGCCGGCCGCCAACGCCAATGGCAGCGTGACGCTGACCATGACCACGAGCGACCTGGGCAACACCGGCTCGGGCGGCGCGCTGACCGACATCGACACGGCGACCATCACGATCAACTCGGTGGCCGACGCGCCCTCGGGCACCGACCGCACGGTCACGTTCAACGAGGACGGCACCTACACCTTCTCGGCCGCCGACTTCCCGATCACCGACGCCAACGACAGCCCGCCCAACACCTTGCAGTCGGTGATCATCACCACGCTGCCGCCTGCTTCGCAGGGCGTGCTGCGGTTCAATGGCGTGGCGGTCACTGCCGGGCAGAGCATCCCGGTGGGCAGCCTCGGCCTGCTGACCTTCACGCCCGCGGCCAACATCAACGGCAACGGGCTCGGCAGCTTCACCTTCCAGGTGGTCGACAACGGCAGCACCGCCAACGGCGGCGTGAACACCGACCCGACCCCGAATACCTTCAGCTTCAACATCACGGCCGTCAACGACGCGCCCATCGGCAGCCCCGACACCAACAGCATCGCCGAGGACACGAGCGCCACCGGCAATGTGCTGACCAACGACAGCGACGTGGACGGCGACACGCTGAGCGTGACGCAGTTCGTGGTCAACGGCAGCACCTACACGGCGGGGCAGACGGCCGCCATCGCTGGCGTCGGCACGCTGGTGATCAACGCCAACGGCAGCTACACCTTCACGCCCGCGGCCAACTACAACGGCTCGCCGCCGGTCGTGACCTACACCGTGAGCGACGGCGCGGCCACGGCGACTTCGACGCTGACCCTGACGGTCACGGCCGTCAACGATGCGCCGGTCAACACGCTGCCCGCGAACTTCACGACCAACGAGGACACCACGGTCGGTTTGACCGGGCTGCAGGTCAGCGATGTGGATGCCGGCACGGGCAATGTGCGCGTGACGCTCAGCGTGCCCACCGGCGCGCTGACCGCGACGGCCGGCAGCGGCGTCACGGTCACCGGCAGCGGCACCGGCACGCTGGTGCTCGAAGGCTCGCTCGCGAGCATCAATGCCTACCTCGCGAGCGCTTCGCGGCCCAACTACGTGCCCGTGGCCAATGCCAGCGGCAGCGTGACGCTGACCATGACCACGAGCGACCTGGGCAACACTGGCTCGGGCGGCGCGCTGACCGACATCGACACCGCCACCCTCACGATCAATTCGGTGGCCGACGCGCCCTCGGGCGCCGATCGCACGGTCACGCTCAACGAGGACGGTACCTACACCTTCTCGGCCACCGACTTCCCGATCACCGACGCCAACGACAGCCCGCCCAACACTTTGCAGTCGGTGATCATCACCACGCTGCCGCCGGCTTCGCAGGGCGTGCTGCGCCTCAATGGCGTGGCGGTCACGGCAGGGCAGAGCATCCCGGTGGGCAGCCTCGGCCTGCTGACCTTCACGCCGGCGGCCAATATCAACGGCAACGGCCTGGGCAGCTTCACCTTCCAGGTGGTCGACAACGGCAGCACCGCCAACGGTGGCCAGAACACCGACCCCACGCCGAATACCTTCAGCTTCAACATCACGGCGGTCAACGACGCGCCCGTCGGCAGTCCCGACAGCAACACCGTCGCCGAGGACACGAGCGCCACCGGCAATGTGCTGACCAACGACAGCGACGTGGATGGCGACACGCTGAGCGTGACGCAGTTCGTGGTCAACGGCACGACCTACACGGCGGGGCAGACGGCCACCCTCGCTGGCGTCGGCACGCTGACCATCGCGGCCAACGGCGCCTATACCTTCACACCGGCCGCCAACTACAACGGCTCGCCGCCGGTCGTGACCTACACCGTGAGCGATGGCACGGCCACCGCGACTTCAACACTGACCTTGACAGTCACGGCCGTCAACGATGCACCCGTCAACACGCTGCCCGCGAACTTCACGACCAACGAGGACACCACGGTCGGTTTGACCGGGCTGCAGGTCAGCGACGTGGATGCGGGCACGGGCAATGTTCGCGTGACGCTCAGCGTGCCCACCGGCGCGCTGACCGCGACGGCCGGTTCGGGCGTCACGGTCACCGGCAGCGGATCGGGCACGCTGGTGCTCGAGGGCTCGCAGGCCGCCATCAACGCCTACCTCGCAAGCGCTTCGCGGCCCAACTACGTGCCCGTGGCCAATGCCAGCGGCAGCGTCACGCTGACCATGACCACGAGCGACCTGGGCAACACTGGCTCGGGCGGCGCGCTGACCGACATCGACACCGCCACCATCACGATCAATTCGGTGGCCGACGCGCCCTCGGGCGCCGATCGCACGGTCACGCTCAACGAGGACGGTACCTACACCTTCTCGGCCGCCGACTTCCCGATCACCGACGCCAACGACAGTCCGCCCAACACTTTGCAGTCGGTGATCATCACCACGCTGCCGCCGGCTTCGCAGGGCGTGCTGCGCCTCAATGGCGTGGCGGTCACGGCAGGGCAGAGCATCCCGGTGGGTAGCCTCGGCCTGCTGACCTTCACGCCGGCGGCCAACATCAACGGCAACGGGCTCGGCAGCTTCACCTTCCAGGTGGTCGACAGCGGCAGCACCGCCAACGGCGGCCTGAACATCGACCCGACACCGAATACCTTCAGCTTCAACATCACGGCCGTCAACGACACGCCGGTCGCGAGCAACGACACGCTCGCCGCGACCGAGGACACGCCGTTGACCATCCCCGCGGCCACGCTGCTGGGCAACGACACCGATGCCGATGGCGACACGCTGACCATCACCAGCGTGCAGGGCGCGGTCAACGGCACGGTGAGCCTGGTCGGCGGCAATGTCGTGTTCACGCCCGCTGCCAACTTCAACGGCGCCGCGAGCTTCACCTACACGGTGAGCGACGGCAACGGCGGCAGCTCGACCGCGACCGTCACGGTCAATGTCGCGGCCGTCAACGACGCGCCGGTGGCCACGAACGACGTGGCGAGCACGCCGATCAACACGCCGCTGGCCAACATCCCGGTGCTCGCGAACGACACCGACGTCGACGGCGATGCGCTCACGGTCACCAGTGCCACGCTCGCGAACCCGGCGCAGGGCACGGTCACGGTCAATCCGAACGGCACGCTGAACTTCACGCCCGCCAGCAACGTGACGGGCACGGTGGTCATCAACTACACCGTGAGCGACGGCAACGGCGGCACCGCCAGCGCGACGCTCACGGTGAACGTCGGCTCGAACACGCCGCCGAACAGCGCCAATGCCGTGGTCGCGGGCACCGAGGACACCACGGTCACGCTGGCGCAGTCGAACTTCTTCTTCAGCGACGCCGATGCCCGGCCAGAGCCTCGCGGCCGTGCGCATCGACACGTTGCCGGCCAACGGCAGCCTGCGGCTCAACGGCGTGCCGGTGACCGCGGGCCAGGTGATCAGCGTGGCCGACATCGCGAGCGGTGCGCTGAGCTTCGTGCCAGCCGCCAACGGCAACGGCGCGACCTACGCGAGCTTCAACTTCTCGGTGCAGGACAGCGCGGGCGCCTTCGACACCACGCCGAACACCATCACCTTCAACATCGCCGCGGTCAATGACGCGCCGCAGGCGAATGCCGACAGCAACACCATCGCCGAGGACACGACCGCCACCGGCAACGTGCTGACCAACGACAGCGACGTGGACGGCGACACGCTGAGCGTGACCCAGTTCGTGGTCAACGGCACCACCTACACGGCCGGCCAGACCGCCACCCTCGCGGGCGTGGGCACGCTGACCATCGCGGCCAACGGCGCCTACACCTTCTCGCCGGCCGCCAACTACAACGGCCCGGTGCCGGTGGCGACCTACACCGTGAGCGACGGCAGCGCGAGCGCCACCGCCACGCTGACGCTGAACGTGACGCCGGTCGACGATCCGTTCACCGACGCCAGCGAGAACGTCAGCGTGAACGAGGACACGACGCTGACCGGCTCCGTGCTGACCGGCACCACCAGCGTCGACGGCCCGGTGACCGTGACCGGCTTCAGCATCGCCGGCGATGCCACCGCCTACAGCGCGGGCCAGACCGCCAACATCGCGGGCGTGGGCACGCTGACGATCAACGCCAACGGCAGCTACACCTTCACGCCGGCGCCCAACTACAACGGGCCGGTGCCCGTCGTCACCTACACGATGACCGACGGCTCGAGCGGCGATACCTCGACGCTCACGATCACGGTCAACCCGGTCGACGATCCGTTCACCGATGCCGACGAGACCGTCAGCACCAACGAGGACACGGTGCTGACCGGTTCGGTCCTCACCGGAACCTCCAGCGTCGATGGCCCGGTCACGGTCACGGGCTTCAGCATCGCGGGCATCGCCGGCAGCTTCACGGCCGGCCAGACCGCGAACATCGCCGGTATCGGCACGCTGGTGATCAATGCCAATGGCGCGTACACCTTCACGCCGGCCGCGAACTACAACGGACCGGTGCCCGTCGTCACCTACACGATGACCGATGGTTCGAGCGGCGACACCTCGACGCTCACCATTTCTGTCACTCCGGTCGATGACCCGTTCACCGATGCCGACGAGAACGTCAGCACCAACGAGGACACGGTGCTGACCGGTTCGGTCCTCACCGGAACCTCCAGCGTCGACGGGCCGGTCACGGTCACCGGCTTCAGCGTCGCGGGCATCGCCGGCAGCTTCACCGCGGGCCAGACCGCGAACATCGCGGGCATCGGCACGCTGGTCATCAACGCCAACGGTAGCTACACCTTCACCCCGGCCGCCAACTACAACGGCCCGGTCCCCGTCGTCACCTACACGATGACCGACGGCTCGAGCGGCGACACCTCGACGCTCACCATCTCCGTCACCCCGGTCGACGACCCGTTCACCGACGACAACGAGACCGTCAGCACCAACGAGGACACGGTGCTGACCGGTTCCGTGCTCACGGGCACGACCAGCGTCGACGGCCCCGTCTCGGTCACCGGCTTCAGCGTTGCGGGCATCGCCGGCAGCTTCACGGCAGGGCAGACCGCGAACATCGCGGGCATCGGCACGCTGGTGATCAACGCCAACGGCTCGTACACCTTCACCCCGGCCGCGAACTACAACGGCCCGGTCCCCGTCGTCACCTACACGATGACCGACGGCTCGAGCGGCGACACCTCGACGCTCACGATCTCCGTCACCCCTGTCGATGACCCGTTCACCGACGACAACGAGACCGTCAGCACCAACGAGGACACGACGCTGACCGGTTCCGTGCTCACGGGCACGACCAGCGTGGACGGCCCCGTCACGGTCACCGGTTTCAGCGTCGCGGGCATCGCCGGCAGCTTCACGGCAGGGCAGACCGCGACCATCGCAGGCGTCGGCACGCTGGTGATCAACGCCAACGGCTCGTACACCTTCACGCCGGCCGCGAACTACAACGGCCCGGTGCCCGTCGTCACCTACACGATGACCGACGGCTCGAGCGGCGACACCTCGACGCTCACGATCACGGTCAATCCGGTCGACGATCCGTTCACCGACGCCGACGAGAACGTCAGCGTGAACGAGGACACGACGCTGACCGGCTCGGTGCTGACCGGCACCACCAGCGTCGACGGCCCGGTCACGGTCACGAGCTTCACGCTCGCGGGCAACGCGACGACCTATCTCGCGGGGCAGACCGCGAACATCGCCGGCGTCGGCACGCTGGTGATCAACGCCAACGGCAGCTACACCTTCACGCCGGCGCCCAACTACAACGGCCCGGTGCCGGTGGTCAGCTACAGCATGACCGACGGGTCAAGCGGCGACACCTCGACGCTCACGATCACGGTCAATCCGGTCGACGATCCGTTCACCGATGCCGACGAAACCGTCAGCACCAACGAGGACACCGTGCTCACGGGCTCGGTGCTCACGGGCACCTCCAGCGTCGATGGCCCGGTCACGGTCACCAGTTTCAGCGTCGCTGGCATCGCCGGCAGTTTCACGGCCGGGCAGACCGCGAACATCGCCGGCGTCGGCACGCTGGTGATCAACGCCAACGGCTCGTACACCTTCACGCCGGCCGCGAACTACAACGGCCCGGTGCCCGTCGTCACCTACACGATGACCGATGGCTCGAGCGGCGATACCTCGACGCTCACGATCTCGGTCACGCCCGTGGACGACCCGTTCACCGATGCCGACGAGAACGTCAGCACCAACGAGGACACGGTGCTGACCGGTTCGGTCCTCACCGGGACCTCCAGCGTCGACGGCCCGGTCACCGTCACCGGCTTCAGCATCGACGGCATCGCGGGCAGCTTCACGGCCGGCCAGACGGCGAACATCGCGGGCGTCGGCACGCTGGTGATCAACGCCAACGGCAGCTACACCTTCACGCCGGCCGCGAACTACAACGGCCCGGTCCCGGTCGTCACCTACACGATGACCGATGGCTCGAGCGGCGACACCTCGACGCTCACGATCTCGGTCACCCCGGTCGACGATCCCTTCACCGACGCCGACGAAACCGTCAGCACCAACGAGGACACGACGCTGACCGGTTCGGTGCTCACGGGCACGACCAGCGTCGACGGCCCCGTCACGGTCACCGGCTTCAGCATCGCGGGCGTCACCGGCAGCTTCGCCGCGGGCCAGACCGCGACCCTCGCGGGCATTGGCACGCTGGTGATCAACGCCAACGGCAGCTACACCTTCACGCCGGCCGCCAACTACAACGGCCCGGTGCCGCTGGTCACCTACACGATGACCGACGGCTCCAGCGGCGACACCTCGACGCTGGCGATCACCGTCACGGCCGTGAACGACGCGCCGGTCGCCACCGACGACAGCAACACCACGGCCGAGGACGTGCCCGCCACCGGCAACGTGCTGGCCAACGACACCGACCTCGACGGCGACACGCTGACCGTCACGCAGTTCAGCTTCGGCGGCAGCACCTATGCCGCGGGCCAGCTCGCCAGCATCGACGGCGTGGGCACGCTGACCATCGCAGCCGACGGCAGCTACACCTTCACGCCCGCGCCCAACTACAACGGCGCGGTGCCCGTCGCCACCTACACCGTGAGCGACGGCACGACCAGCGCCAGCGGCTCGCTCTCGCTCGCGCTCACCGCGGTCAACGACGCGCCCGTCAACACGCTGCCAGCCAGCTGGAGCACCGGCGAGGACACGCCGCTGCCGCTCACGGGCCTGCAGATCTCCGACGTCGATGCCGGCAACGGCGCGATGCGCGTGACGCTCTCCGTGCCCGCGGGCACGCTCACGGGCAACTCGGCCGGCGGCGTGACGGTGACCGGCAGCGGCACCGGCACGCTGGTGCTCGAGGGCTCGCTCGCGAGCATCAACGCCTACCTGGCCGGCGCCTCGCGGCCCACCTACCAGCCCGTGCCCGACGCCAGCGGCAACGTGGTGCTGACCATGACCACCAGCGACCTCGGCAGCACCGGCGCCGGCGGTCCGCGCACCGACACCGACACGGCCACCATCGCCATCGGCTCGATCAACGACGCGCCCTCGGGCAGCGACCGCACCGTGACGCTGGCCGAGGACGGCAGCTACACCTTCTCGGCGGCCGACTTCCCGATCACCGACGCCGGCGACACGCCCGCCAATGCGCTGCAGGCGGTCGTCATCACCACGCTGCCGCCGGCCGCCGAAGGCGTGCTCACGCTCGACGGCGTGGCCGTCACGGCCGGGCAGCGCATCCCCGTGGGCAGCCTGGGCCAGCTCCGGTTCACGCCCGCGGCCAACGTCAACGGCACGGGCATCGGCAGCTTCGGCTTCCAGGTGGTGGACGACGGCGGCACGGCCGGCGGCGGCCAGGACACCGACCCGACGTCGAACACCTTCAGCTTCAACGTCACCGCGGTCAACGACGCGCCGACCGCGGGCAACGACGTGGCGAGCACGCCGATCAACACGCCGCTGACCAACATCCCGGTGCTCGCGAACGACGCCGACGTGGACGGCGACCCGCTCACGGTCACCAGCGCGACGGTGAATCCGGCGCTGGGCAGCGTGAGCATCAACGCCGACGGCACGCTGAACTTCACGCCCGCGAACAACGTGAGCGGCGCGGTGGCGATCGGCTACACCGTCAGCGACGGCAAGGGCGGCACCGCCACTGCCACGCTGACGGTCAACGTCGGCGCCAACACGCCGCCGGCCAGCGCCGATGCCACCGTCTCGGGCACCGAGGACACGCCGCTGGTGCTCACGCGCGCCAATTTCGCGTTCACCGACAGCGACGCCGGCCAGACCCTGGCCAACGTGCGCATCGACACGCTGCCGGCCAACGGCACGCTGCTGCTCAACGGCAGCGCCGTGAGCGCGGGCCAGGTGATCACGGTCGCCGACATCGAGGCCGGGCGCCTGAGCTTCGTGCCGGGCGCCGACGGCAACGGCACGGCCTATGCGAGCTTCACGTTCTCGGTGCAGGACTCGGCCGGCGCCTTCGATGCCGCGCCGAACACCCTCACGGTGAACATCGCGCCGGTCAACGACGCGCCGGTGGCCAACCCCGACACCGCCACCTTCGACGAGGACACGACCGCCACCGGCAACCTGCTGGGCAACGACTTCGATGCCGACAACGACACGCTGACGGTCACGCAGTTCAGCTTCGGCGGCACCAGCTACGCGCCGGGCCAGACCGCCACGCTGGCGGGCGTGGGCAGCCTGACGGTGGCGGTCAACGGCAGCTACAGCTTCGTGCCGGCGCCCAACTACAACGGCCCGGTGCCGGTGGTCGGCTACACGGTGAGCGACGGCACCGCGAGCGCGAACTCGACCCTCACGCTGCAGATCACGCCGGTCGACGATGCCTTCAGCGACGCCAGCGAGAACGTCTCGACCAACGAGGACACGCCGCTGTCGGGCTCGGTGCTCACGGGTACCACCAGCGTCGACGGGCCGGTCACGGTCACCGGCTTCAGCATCGCGGGCATCGCCGGCAGCTTCACGCCCGGCCAGACCGCGGCCATTCCGGGCGTCGGTTCGCTGTTCATCGATGCCGACGGCAGCTACACCTTCACGCCGGCCGCCAACTTCAACGGGCCCGTGCCCGTGGTGACCTACACGATGACCGACGGCTCGAGCAGCGACAGCTCGACGCTGACCATCGCCGTCACCGCGGTCAACGACGCACCCGTGGCCGGCAGCGACACGGTCTCGGCCACCGAGGACACGCCGCTGACCATTCCCGCGGCCACGCTGCTGGGCAACGACACCGATGTCGATGGCGACACGCTGACCATCACCAGCGTGCAGGGCGCGGTCAACGGCACGGTGAGCCTGGTGGGCGGCAACGTGGTGTTCACGCCCGCGGCCAACTTCAACGGCACCGCGAGCTTCAGCTACACGGTCAGCGACAGCAACGGCGGCAGCTCCACCGCCACCGTGACGGTCAACGTCGCCGCGGTCAACGACGCGCCGGTGGCCACTGCCGACACCGCCACCCTCGACGAGGACAGCAGCGCCAGCGGCAACGTGCTGGCCAACGACAGCGACGTCGACGGCGACACGCTGCGGGTGACCCAGTTCAGCATCGGGGGCGTGAGCTACGGCGCCGGCCAGACCGCGGTGATCGCGGGCGTCGGCACGCTGCGGATCGACGCCGATGGCGGCTACGCCTTCGTGCCGGTGGCCAACTACAACGGCCCGGTGCCGGTCGCCACCTATGCCGTGACCGACGGCACCGCCACCTCGACCGCGACGCTCACGCTGCAGGTCACGCCGGTGGCCGACGGCTTCAGCGACGCGAGCGAGAGCGTCTCGACCAACGAGGACACGCCGCTGTCGGGCTCGGTGCTCACGGGCACCAGCAGTGTCGACGGCCCGGTCGCGGTCACGGGCTTCACGATCGGCGCGACCAGCTATGCGGCGGGCGACACCGCCACCATCGCCGGCGTCGGCACGCTGACCATCGGCGCCGACGGCAGCTACACCTTCACGCCGGCACCCAACTACAACGGCCCGGTGCCGGTCGTCGGCTACACCGTGAGCGACGGCACCAGCACCGACAGCTCGACGCTGACCATCAGCGTCACCGCGGTCAACGACGCGCCCGTGGCCGGCAACGACACGGTCGCGGCCACCGAGGACACGCCGCTGACCATTCCCGCGGCCACGCTGCTGGGCAACGACACCGACGTCGACGGCAACACCCTGACGATCACGAGCGTGCAGGGCGCGGTCAACGGCACGGTGAGCCTGGTCGGCGGCAACGTGGTGTTCACGCCCGCGGCCAACTTCAACGGCACCGCGAGCTTCACCTACACCGTGAGCGACGGCAATGGCGGCAGCTCGACCGCGACCGTCACGGTCAATGTCGCGGCCGTCAACGACGCGCCCACCGCGGGCAACGACGTGGCGAGCACGCCGATCAACACGCCGCTGGCCAGCATCCCGGTGCTGGCCAACGACAGCGACGTGGACGGCGATGCGCTCACGGTCACCAGTGCCACGCTCGCGAACCCGGCGCAGGGCACGGTCACGGTCAACCCGAACGGCACGCTGAGCTTCACGCCCGCCACCGACGTGACGGGCGCGGTGCTGGTGAACTACACGGTGAGCGACGGCAACGGCGGCACCGCCAGCGCGACGCTGACGATCAACGTCGGCGCCAACACGCCGCCGCAGAGCGCGAACGTCACGGTCGATGGCACCGAGGACACGCCGCTGACCCTGACCACGGCCGACTTCCCGTTCACCGATGCCGATGCCGGCCAGCGGCTCGCGAACGTGCGCATCGACAGCCTGCCGGCCAACGGCACGCTGCTGCTCAACGGCGTGGCGGTCACGGCCGGCCAGCTGGTCTCGGCCGCCGACATCGCCAGCGGCGCCCTGAGCTTCGTGCCGGGCGCCAACGGCAACGGCGCCGGCTATGCGAGCTTCACCTTCTCGGTGCAGGACAGCGCCGGCGCCTTCGACACCACGCCGAACACCATCAGCTTCGACATCGCGGCGGTCAACGACGCGCCGGTGGCGAATCCCGACAGCATCACCATCGCCGAGGACACGACCGCCACCGGCAACGTGCTGGGCAACGACAGCGACGTCGACGGCAACCCGCTCTCGGTGACGCAGTTCGTGGTCGGCGGCAGCACCTACACGGCCGGCCAGACCGCCACCCTCGCCGGCGTCGGCACGCTGACCATCGCCGCCGACGGTGCCTACACCTTCACGCCGGCGCCCGACTACAACGGCCCGGTGCCCGTGGCCACCTACACGGTGAGCGACGGCAGCGCCACCGCCAGCTCGACGCTCACCATCGCGGTGACGCCGGTCGACGACGCCTTCACCGACGCCGACGAGAACGTGCGCGTCAACGAGGACTCGGTGCTCACGGGCTCGGTGCTCACGGGCACCAGCAGCGTCGACGGCCCGGTCACGGTCACCGGCTTCACCATCGGCAGCACCAGCTACGCCCCGGGCGACACCGCCACCCTCGCGGGCGTCGGCACGCTGACCATTGCCGCCAACGGCAGCTACACCTTCACGCCGGCGCCCAACTACAACGGAGCGGTGCCGGTCGTCACCTACACCCTGACCGACGGCTCGAGCAACGACAGCTCGACGCTGACCATCGTGGTCGATCCGGTGGACGACGCCTTCTCGGACGCCGACGAGAGCGTGACCACGCCCGAGGACACGCCGGTCTCCGGCTCGGTGCTCGTGGGCACCAGCAGCGTCGACGGCCCGGTCACGGTCACCGGCTTCGCGATCGGCGCGGCCAGCTATGCCGCGGGCGACACCGCCACCATCGCGGGTGTCGGCACGCTGACCATCGCCGCCGATGGCAGCTACACCTTCACGCCGGCCGCCAACTTCAACGGCCCGGTGCCGGTCGTCGGCTACACCCTGACCGACGGCTCGAGCGGCGACAGCTCGACGCTGACCATCGTCGTCACCGCGGTCAACGACGCGCCCGTGCCGGCCGCCGACACCGGCAGCACGGCCGAGGACACGCCGCTCGCGGGCAACGTACTGGCCAACGACACCGACGTCGACGGCGACACGCTGGTCGTCACCGGCTTCAGCGTCGACGGCAGCAGCTACGCGGCCGGCCAGACCGCCACCCTCGCGGGCGTCGGCACGCTGACCATCGCGGCCGACGGCAGCTACAGCTTCACGCCGGCCGCCAACTTCAACGGCAACGTGCCGGTGGCGAGCTACACGGTCAGCGACGGCACGGCCAGCGTGAGCGCCACCCTGACGCTGACCGTCGGGGCCGTCAACGACGCGCCGGTCAACACGCTGCCCGCGGGCTGGAACACCAGCGAGGACACGCCCGTGGGCCTGACCGGCCTGCAGGTCTCGGACGTGGATGCCGGCGGCGCGCCGGTGCGCGTCACCCTGAGCGTGCCCAGCGGCACCCTGACGGCCGCCTCGGGCGGCGGCGTGACCGTGACCGGCAGCGGCACCGGCGAGCTGGTGCTCGAGGGCTCGATCGCGAGCATCAACGCCTACCTGGCCGGCGCGGCGCGGCCCGACTACCGGCCGGTGGCCAATGCCGACGGCAACGTGGTGCTGACCATGACCACCAGCGACCTCGGCAACACCGGCGCCGGCGGTCCGCGCACCGACACCGACACGGCGGTGATCGCGATCGCGCCGGTCAACGACGCGCCCTCGGGCGTCGACCGCACGGTCACCCTCGGCGAGGACGGCAGCTACACCTTCTCGGTGGCCGACTTCCCGTTCACCGACGCCGCCGACAGCCCGGCCAACGGCCTGCAGGCGGTGGTCGTCACCACCTTGCCGCCGGCCGCCGAGGGCGTGCTCACGCTCAACGGCGTGGCCGTGACCGAGGGCCAGGTGATCCCGGCCGGCAGCCTGGGCCAGCTGCGCTTCACCCCCGCCGCCAACGTGAACGGCAGCGGCATCGGCGCCTTCGGCTTCCAGGTGGTGGACGACGGCGGCACGGCCAACGGCGGCCAGAACACCGACCCGGTGCCCAATACCTTCCGCTTCGACGTCACGCCCGACAACGACGCGCCGGTGGCCAACCCCGACACCGTGAGCGCGACCGAGGACACGCCGCTGACGATCCCGGCCGCGACCCTGCTGGGCAACGACACCGATGCCGACGGCGACACGCTGACCATCACCAGCGTGCAGGGTGCCGTCAACGGCACGGTGAGCCTGGTGGGCGGCAACGTGGTGTTCACGCCGAACGCCAACTACAACGGCCCGGCCAGCTTCACCTACACGGCGAGCGACGGCAACGGCGGCACTTCGACCGTGACCGTCACGGTCAATGTCGCGGCCGTCAACGACGCGCCCGATGCCGCGAACGACGTGGCGAGCACGCCGATCAACACGCCGCTGGCCAACATCCCGGTGCTGGCGAACGACAGCGACGTGGACGGCGACAGCCTCACGGTCACCGGCGCCACGCTGAACGATCCCGCGCAGGGCACGGTCAGCGTCAACGGCGACGGCACGCTGAATTTCACGCCGGCCAGCAACCTGAGCGGCCCGGTGGTCATCACCTACACGGTCAGCGACGGCAAGGGTGGCACCGACACCGCGACGCTCACGGTCAACGTGGGGGCCAACACGCCGCCGACCAGCGCCGATGCCACGATCGCCGGCACCGAGGACACGCCGGTCGTGCTGGCCACGGCCAACTTCGCGTTCACCGACAGCGACGCGGGCCAGACCCTGGCCAACGTGCGCATCGACACCTTGCCGGCCAATGGCACGCTGCTGCTCAACGGCGTGGCCGTGACGGCCGGGCAGTTGATCTCGGCCGCCGACATCGCCGCGGGTCGCCTGAGCTTCGTGCCCGGTGCCAACGGCAACGGCGCTGACTACGCGAGCTTTAGCTTCTCGGTGCAGGATTCGGCCGGCGCCTTCGACGCGACGCCGAACACCATCCGCTTCGACATCGCGGCGGTCAACGACGCGCCCGTGGGCAACCCCGACACGGTGGCCGCGACCGAGGACACGCCGCTGACGATTCCCGTGGCCACGCTGCTCGCGAACGACACCGACGTCGACGGCAACCCGCTGACCATCACCAGCGTGCAGGACGCCACCAACGGCACGGTGAGCCTGGTCGGCGGCAACGTGGTGTTCACGCCGAACGCCAACTACAACGGCCCGGCGAGCTTCAGCTACACCGTGAGCGACGGGCAGGGCGGCAGCTCGACCGTGACCGTCACGGTCAATGTCGCGGCCGTCAACGACGCGCCGATCGCCAATCCCGACAGCGTGACCGTGCCCGAGGACACGGTGGCCACCGGCAACGTGCTGGCCAACGACAGCGACGTGGAGGGCACGCCGCTGGTGGTGACCGAATACACCATCGACGGCACCACCTACACCGCGGGCGACACGGCCACGCTGACCGGCGTCGGCGCGCTGGTGATCAATGCCGACGGCAGCTGGCGCTTCACGCCGGCGGCCAACTACAACGGCCCGGTGCCGACCGCGAGCTACCTCGTGAGCGACGGCAGCCTGGTCTCGAGCTCGACGCTGTCGATCGTCGTCTCGGCGGTCAACGATGCGCCGGTGGGCAATGCCGACACCGGCACGCTGGCCGAGGACGGCAGCGCCAGCGGCAACGTGCTGGCCAACGACAGCGACCCCGACGGCGACGCGCTCAGCGTCACCGGCTTCGGCATCGGCGGCACCACCTATCTGGCCGGCGAGAGCGCGAGCATCGCGGGCGTGGGCACGCTGGCGATCAATGCCGACGGCAGCTGGCTCTTCACGCCCGCGCCCAACTACAACGGCCCGGTGCCCGAGGCCACCTATACGCTGAGCGACGGCACGGCCAGCGCCACCGCGACCCTGAGCCTCACGGTCACGCCGGTGAACGACGCGCCGGTGGCCGGCAACGACGTCGCGAGCACGCCGATCAACGTGCCGCTGGCCAACATCCCGGTGCTGGCCAACGACAGCGACGTGGACGGCGATCCGCTCACCGTCACCAGCGCCACGGTGGATCCGGCGCGCGGCACGGTCTCGATCAACCCCGACGGCACGCTGAACTTCACGCCGGCGGCCAACGTGACGGGCGCGGTCGTCATCGGCTACACCGTGAGCGACGGCAAGGGCGGCACGGCGAACGCCACCCTGACCGTGAACGTGGGCGCGAACACGCCGCCCACGAGCGCCGATGCCACGGTGGCCGGCACCGAAGACACGCCGGTGGTGCTGGGCACCGCCAATTTCGCGTTCACCGACGGCGATGCGGGCCAGACGCTCGCCAATGTGCGCATCGATACGCTGCCGGCCAATGGCACGCTGTTGCTCGATGGCGTGGCGGTCACGGCCGGCCAGGTGATCTCGGCCGCGGATATCGCCGCGGGTCGCCTGAGCTTCGTGCCGGGCGCCGATGGCAACGGCACGGGCTACGCGAGCTTCACGTTCTCGGTGCAGGACTCGGCCGGCGCCTTCGACGCGACGCCGAACAGGATCAGCTTCGACATCGCGGCGGTCAACGACGCACCGGTGGCGAATCCCGACACGGTGACGGCCGTCGAGGACACGCCGCTGAGCATTCCGGTCGGCACGCTGCTGGCCAACGACACCGACGTCGACGGCAACCCGCTGACCCTCACGAGCGTGCAGGACGCCACCAACGGCACGGTGAGCCTGGTCGGCGGCAACGTGGTGTTCACGCCGAACGCCAACTACAACGGCCCGGCCAGCTTCAGCTACACCGTGAGCGACGGTCAGGGCGGCAGCTCGACGGTCACGGTCACCGTGAACGTCGGTGCCGTGAACGATGCGCCGGTGGCTGGCAACGACATCGCGAGCACGCCGATCAACACGCCGCTCGCGAACATCCCGGTGCTGGCGAACGACAGCGACGTCGATGGCGACAGCCTCACGGTCACCAGCGCCACGCTGAACAATCCGGCGCAGGGCACGGTCAGCATCAACGCCGACGGCACGCTGAACTTCACGCCCGCGGCCAACGTCAGCGGCCCGGTCGTCATCAGCTACACCGTGAGCGACGGCAACGGTGGCACGGCCACGGCCACGCTGACGGTCAATGTCGGCGCCAACACGCCGCCGACCAGTGCCGACGCGACGATCGCCGGCACCGAGGACACGCCGGTCGTCCTGACGAGCGCGAACTTCGCCTTCACCGACGCCGATGCCGGCCAGACGCTGGCCGCGGTGCGCATCGATACGCTGCCGGCCGACGGCACGCTGCTGCTCAACGGCGTCGCGGTGGCGGCGGGGCAGGTCGTCTCGGCCGCCGACATCGCTGCGGGCCGCCTGAGCTTCGTGCCCGGCGCCAACGGCAACGGCACGGGCTACGCGAGCTTCACCTTCTCGGTGCAGGACTCGGGCGGCGCCTTCGACGCCGCGCCGAACACGATCCGCTTCGACATCGCCGCGGTCAACGACGCGCCCGTGGCGGCGCCCGATGCCATCACCACGCCCGAGGACACGGTCGCCACCGGCAACGTGCTGGGCAACGACACCGACGCGGATGGCGACACGCTCACGGTCACCCAGTTCGCGATCGGCGGCAGCACCTACACGGCCGGCCAGACCGCCACGCTCACGGGCATCGGCACGCTGACCATCGCGGCCGACGGCGGCTATGTCTTCACGCCCGCGGCCGACTACAACGGGCCGGTGCCGGTCGCGACCTACACCGTGAGCGACGGCAGCGCGACCGCGACGGCCACGCTGACCCTCGCGGTCGCGCCGGTCAACGATGCGCCGGTGGCCCGCCCCGACACCGCCACCGTGGCCGAGGACACGCCGGCCACCGGCAACCTGCTGGGCAACGACAGCGATCCAGACGGCAACACGCTCGCCGTCACCGGCTTCAGCATCGCGGGCGACGCCACCGCCTATGCCGCCGGCGACACCGCCACGCTCGCGGGCATCGGCAGCCTGCTGATCCGCGCCGACGGCAGCTATGTCTTCACGCCCGCGGCCAACTACAACGGCCCGGTGCCGGTCGTCAGCTACACCGTGAGCGACGGCAGCGCGAGCGCGACATCGACCTTGACGATCGGCGTGACGCCGGTCAACGACGCACCGGTGGCCGGCGACGACATCGCGAGCACGCCGATCAACACGCCGCTGGCGAACATCCCGGTGCTCGCGAACGACGGCGATGTCGACGGCGACGCGCTGACGGTCACGAGCGCGACGCTGGACAACCCGGCGCAGGGCACGGTGACGATCAATGCCGACGGCAGCTTGAACTTCACGCCCGCGGCCAACGTCAGCGGCGCGGTCACGATCCGCTACACCGTGAGCGACGGCAACGGCGGCACCGACACCGCGACGCTGACGGTCAACGTGGGCGCCAACACGCCCCCGGCCAGCGCCGACACCACGGTCGCCGGCACCGAGGACACGCCGGTGGTGCTGGGCACGGCGAACTTCCCCTTCACCGACGGCGACGCGGGCCAGACCCTGGCCGCGGTGCGCATCGACACCCTGCCGGCCGACGGCACGCTGCTGCTCGACGGCGTGGCCGTGACGGCCGGCCAGCTCGTCTCGGCCGCCGACATCGCCGCGGGCCGCCTGAGCTTCGTGCCCGGCGTCAACGGCAACGGTACGGGCTACGCGAGCCTGCGCTTCTCGGTGCAGGACAGCGCGGGCGCCTTCGACGCCACGCCGAACACGCTGCGCTTCGACATCGCCGCGGTCAACGACGCGCCGGTGGCCAATGCCGACACCGCCACCGTGACCGAGGACACGCCCGCCAGCGGCAACGTGCTGGCCAACGACAGCGACGTGGATGGCGACACCCTCGCGGTCACGGGCTTCCGCATCGCGGGCGACACCACGGTCTACCTGCCGGGCCAGACCGCGACGATCTCGGGCGCGGGCAGCCTGACGATGAACGCCGACGGCAGCTACAGCTTCACGCCGGCGGCCAACTACAACGGCCCGGTGCCGGTCGTGAGCTACACCGTGAGCGACGGCAACGGCGGCACCGCCACGGCGACGCTGACGCTGAACGTCAGCGCCGTCAACGACGCGCCGGTGGCCAACCCCGACAGCGCCAGCACCGCCGAGGACACGCCGGTGTCGGGCAACCTGCTGGGCAACGACAGCGATGCCGACGGCGACGCGCTCGCGGTCACGGGCTTCAGCGTGGGCGGCACCGCCTATGCGCCGGGGCAGACCGCAACCCTCGACGGCGTCGGCACGATCACCGTCGGCGCCAATGGCGCCTACAGCTTCACGCCGGCCGCGAACTTCAACGGCGCGGTGCCGGTCGTGAGCTATACCGTGAGCGACGGCAGCGCCAGCGCGAGCTCGACCCTCACCATCGCCGTGACGCCGGTCAACGACGCGCCGGTGGCCGGCAACGACCTCGCGAGCACGCCGATCAACGTGCCGCTCGCGAACATCCCGGTGCTGGCCAACGACAGCGATGTCGATGGCGACTCCCTCACGGTCACGACCGCCACGCTGGACAACCCGGCCCAGGGCACGGTGTCGATCAATGCCGACGGCACCTTGAACTTCACGCCGGCCAGCAACGTGACCGGCCCGGTCGTCATCCGCTACACGGTCAGCGACGGCAACGGCGGCACCGCCACGGCCACGCTCACCGTCAACGTGGCGGCCAACACGCCGCCGCAGAGTGCCGACGCGACGGTATCGGGCACCGAGGACACGCCCGTGGTGCTGGGCCTGGGCAACTTCGCCTTCAGCGACGCCGACGCGGGCCAGAGCTTCGCCAATGTGCGCGTCGACACGCTGCCGGCCAATGGCACGCTGCTGCTCGATGGCGTGGCGGTCACGGTCGGGCAGGTCATCTCGGCCGCGGATATCGCCGCGGGTCGCCTGAGCTTCGTGCCCGGTGCCGACGGCAATGGCACGGGCTACGCGAGCTTCACGTTCTCGGTGCAGGACTCGGCAGGCGCTTTCGACACCACGCCCAATCGAATCACCTTCGACATCGCGGCGGTCAACGATGCGCCGGTCGCGAACCCCGATACGGTGACGGCGGTCGAGGACACGCCGCTGAGCATTCCGGTGGGGACTCTGCTCGCAAACGACACCGACGTGGACGGCAACCCGCTGACCCTCGTCAGCGTGCAGGACGCGACCAATGGCACGGTGAGCCTGGTGGGCGGCAATGTGGTGTTCACGCCCGCGGCCAACTACAACGGGCCGGCCAGCTTCACGTACACCGTGAGCGATGGACAGGGTGGTACTTCGACCGTGACGGTCACGGTGAATGTCGGTGCGGTCAACGACGCGCCGGTGGCTGGCAACGACATCGCGAGCACGCCGATCAACACGCCGCTGGCGAACATCCCGGTGCTGGCGAACGACAGCGATGTCGATGGCGACTCGCTCACCGTGACCAGCGCCACGCTGAACAACCCGGCGCAGGGCACGGTCAGCATCAACGCCGACGGCACGCTGAACTTCACGCCCGCCAGCAATGTCAGCGGCCCGGTCGTCATCAGCTACACGATCGGCGACGGCAACGGCGGCACCGCCAATGCGACGCTGACCGTCAATGTCGGCGCCAACACGCCGCCGACCAGTGCCGACGCGACGATCGTCGGCACCGAGGACACGCCGGTCGTCCTGACGAGCGCGAACTTCGCCTTCACCGACGCCGATGCCGGCCAGACCCTGGCCGCGGTGCGCATCGACACCGTGCCAGCCAATGGCACGCTGCTCCTGAATGGCGTGGCCGTGACGGCCGGCCAGGTCATATCGGCCGCCGACATCGCCGCCGGCCGCCTGAGCTTCGCGCCGGCCGCCAATGGCAACGGCACGGGCTATGCGAGCTTCACGTTCTCGGTGCAGGACTCGGGCGGCGCCTTCGATGCGACGCCGAACACGATCCGCTTCGACATCGCCGCGGTCAACGACGCACCGGTGGCCAACCCCGACACTCTCGATGCGACGGAAGACACGCCGCTGACGATTCCGGCCGGCACGCTGCTGGACAACGACACGGACGCCGACGGCAATCCGCTGACCATCGTGAGCGTGCAGGACGCCACCAACGGCACCGTGAGCCTGGTCGGCGGCAACGTGGTGTTCACACCGAATGCCAACTACAACGGCCCGGCCAGCTTCACTTATACGGTGAGCGACGGCCAGGGCGGCAGCTCGACCGTCACGGTCACGCTCGACGTGGGCGCCGTCAACGACGCGCCCGTGGCCGGCAACGATACGGCGAGCACGCCGATCAACACGCCGCTGGCCAACATCCCGGTGCTGGCGAACGACAGCGACGTCGATGGCGACATCCTCACCGTGAGCTCGGCCAGCGTCGATCCGGCCCTGGGCACGGTCCAGGTCAATGTCGACGGCACGCTGAACTTCACGCCCGCAAGCAACGTGACGGGCCCCGTGGTCATCAGCTACACGGTGAGCGACGGCAAGGGCGGCACGGCCACCGCGACGCTCACGGTCAATGTCGGTGCCAACACGCCGCCGGCCAGTGCCGATGCCACGGTCGCCGGCACCGAGGACACGCCGGTGGTGCTGGCCCTGGCCAACTTCGCCTTCAGCGACGCCGATGCCGGCCAGAGCCTGGCAGCCGTGCGCATCGACACCTTGCCGGCCGACGGCACGCTGCTGCTGAACGGCGTGGCGGTCACGGCCGGCCAGGTGGTCTCGGCGGCCGACATCGCCGCGGGGCGGCTGAGCTTCGTGCCCGGCGCGAACGGCAATGGCACGGGCTACGCGAGCTTCAGCTTCTCGGTGCAGGACTCGGCCGGGGCCTTCGACGCGGCGCCGAACACGATCAGCTTCGACATCGCGGCGGTCAACGACGCGCCGGTGGCGAATCCCGACACGGTGACGGCCGTCGAGGACACGCCGCTGAGCATCCCGGTCGGCACGCTGCTGGCCAACGACACGGATGTCGACGGCAACCCGCTTAGCATGACGAGCGTGCAGGGCGCGGTCAACGGCACGGTCAGCCTGGTCGGCGGCAACGTGGTGTTCACACCGAACGCCAACTACAACGGCCCGGCGAGCTTCACCTACACCGTGAGCGACGGTCAGGGCGGCAGCTCGACGGTCACCGTCACCGTGAACGTTGGTGCCGTGAACGATGCGCCGGTGGCCGGCAACGACATCGCGAGCACGCCGATCAACACGCCGCTCGCGAACATCCCGGTGCTGGCCAACGACAGCGACGTCGATGGCGACAGCCTCACGGTCACCAGCGCCACGCTGAACAATCCGGCGCAGGGCACGGTCAGCATCAATGCCGACGGCACGCTGAACTTCACGCCCGCGGCCAACGTCAGCGGCCCGGTCGTCATCAGCTACACCGTGAGCGACGGCAACGGTGGCACGGCGAACGCTACGCTGACCGTGAATGTCGGCGCCAACACGCCGCCGACCAGTGCCGACGCGACGATCGCGGGCACCGAGGACACGCCCGTCGTCCTGACGAGCGCGAACTTCGCCTTCACCGACGCCGATGCCGGCCAGACGCTGGCCGCGGTGCGCATCGATACGCTGCCGGCCGACGGCACGCTGCTGCTCAACGGCGTCGCGGTGACGGCGGGGCAGGTCGTCTCGGCCGCCGACATCGCCGCGGGCCGCCTGAGCTTCGTGCCCGGCGCCAACGGCAACGGCACGGGCTATGCGAGCTTCACGTTCTCGGTGCAGGACTCGGCCGGTGCCTTCGACACGGCGCCGAACACCATCCGCTTCGACATCGCCGCGGTCAACGACGCGCCGGTGGCCAACCCCGACACGGTGGCCGCGACCGAGGACACGCCGCTCACGATCCCCGCGGCCACGCTGCTGGGCAACGACAGCGACGCCGATGGCGACACCCTGACCATCACCAGCGTGCAGGATGCGGTCAACGGCAGCGTGAGCCTGCTGGGCGGCAACGTGGTCTTCACGCCCGCGGCGAACTACAACGGCCCGGCCAGCTTCAGCTACACGGTCAGCGACGGCAAGGGCGGCAGCTCGACGGTGACCGTCACGGTCAATGTCGGCGCGGTCAACGATGCGCCCGTGGCCGGCAACGACATCGCGAGCACGCCGATCAACGTGCCGCTCGCGAACATCCCGGTGCTCGCGAACGACAGCGACGTGGACGGCGACATCCTCACGGTCACCGGCGCCAGCGTCGACCCGGCCCTGGGCAGCGTCAGCGTCAATGCCGACGGCACGCTGAACTTCACGCCGGCCGCCAACGTCAGCGGACCGATCTCGATCACCTACACGGTCAGCGACGGCAAGGGCGGCAGCGCGAGCGCGACGCTGACGGTGAACGTCGGCACCAACACGCCGCCCGACAGCACCGACGCCACCGTGGCCGGCACCGAGGACACGCCGCTGGTCCTGGGGCCTTCGAACTTCGCCTTCAGCGATGCCGACGCGGGCCAGACCCTGGCCAACGTGCGCATCGACACGCTGCCGGCCGACGGCACGCTGCTGCTCGACGGCGTGGCGGTCACCGCCGGCCAGGTGATCTCGGCGGCCGACATCGCGGCCGGCCGATTGAGCTTCGTGCCCGGCGCCAACGGCAACGGCACGGGCTACGCGAGCTTCACCTTCTCGGTGCAGGATTCGGGCGGCGCCTTCGACACCGCGCCGAACCGCCTCACCATCGACATCGCGGCGGTCAACGATGCGCCGGCCGGCGCGGCCGACACCGTCGGCGCGACCGAGGACACGCCGCTGTCGATCCCCGTGGCCACGCTGCTGGCTAACGACAGCGACGTCGATGGCGACACGCTCGCGATCGTCAGCGTGCAGGATGCCGTCAACGGCAGCGTGCGGCTCGATGGCGGCAACGTGGTCTTCACCCCGAACGCCAACTACAACGGCCCGGCCAGCTTCACCTACACGGTGAGCGACGGCAAGGGCGGCACATCGACCGTGACGGTCACGGTCAACGTGGGCGCGGTCAACGATACGCCGGTGGCCGGCAACGACGTGGCGAGCACGCCGATCAACACGCCCCTGGCGAACATTCCGGTGCTGGCCAACGACAGCGATGTCGACGGCGATTCGCTGACCGTCACGAGCGCGACGCTGAACAACCCGGCGCAGGGCACGGTGACGGTCAACGCCGACGGCACGCTGAACTTCACGCCCGCGGTCAACGTCAGCGGCGCGGTCGTCATCCGCTACACCGTCAGCGACGGCAACGGCGGCACGGCCACCGCCACGCTGACGGTCAACGTCGGCGCCAACACGCCGCCGACCAGTGCCGACGCGACGGTCGCAGGCACCGAGGACACGCCGGTCGTGCTGGGCACCGCCAACTTCGCGTTCACCGACACGGATGCGGGCCAGACCCTGGCCAATGTGCGCATCGACACGCTGCCCACCGATGGCACGCTGCTGCTCAATGGCGTGGCGGTCACGGCCGGCCAGCTGATCTCGGTCGCCGACATCGCGGCCGGTCGTCTTAGCTTCGTGCCCGATGCCAATGGCAACGGCACGGGCTATGCGAGCTTCACTTTCTCGGTGCAGGATTCGGGCGGTGCCTTCGACGCGACGCCGAACACCATCCGCTTCGACATCGCGGCGGTCAACGACGCGCCGGTGGCGAACCCCGAGACGGTCAGCGCGCTCGAGGACACGCCGCTGAGCATCCCGGTCGGCACGCTGCTGGCCAACGACACCGATGTGGACGGCAACCCGTTGACCATCACGAGCGTGCAGGACGCGACCAACGGCACGGTGAGCCTGGTGGGCGGCAACGTGGTGTTCACGCCCGCGGCCAACTACAACGGCCCGGCCAGCTTCACCTATACCGTGAGCGATGGCCAAGGCGGCAGCTCGACAGTCACCGTGACGGTCAATGTCGCCGCCGTGAACGACGCGCCCGTGGCCGGCAACGACATTGCGAGCACGCCGATCAACACGCCGCTCGCGAACATCCCGGTGCTCGCGAACGACAGCGATGTCGATGGCGACTCGCTGACCGTCACGAGCGCGACGCTGAACAACCCGGCCCAGGGCACGGTGTCGATCAACGCCGACGGCAGCCTGAACTTCACGCCCGCCAGCAATGTCACGGGCGCGGTCGTCATCAGCTACACGGTGAGCGACGGCAAGGGCGGCACCGCCACGGCCACGCTGACGGTCAATGTGGGTGCGAACACGCCGCCCACCAGCGCCGATGCCGCGATCTCGGGCACCGAGGACACGCCGGTCGTCCTTGGCACCGCCAACTTCGCCTTCACCGATGCCGACGCGGGCCAGACGCTCGCCAACGTGCGCATCGATACGCTGCCCGCGAACGGCACGCTGTTGCTCGACGGCGTGGCCGTCGCGCCGGGCCAGTTGATCTCCGCCGCCGACATCGCGGCCGGGCGTTTGAGCTTCGTGCCGGGCGCCGACGGCAACGGCACGGGCTATGCGAGCTTCACTTTCTCGGTGCAGGATTCGGCCGGCGCCTTCGACGCGACGCCGAACACGATCCGCTTCGACATCGCCGCGGTCAACGACGCGCCCGTGGGCGTGCCCGATGCCGTTGCCGCGACCGAGGACACGCCGCTGAGCATCCCGGTGGCCACCTTGCTGGGCAACGACAGCGACGTCGATGGCGACACGCTGGCCATCGTCAGCGTGCAGGACGGAGTCAATGGCTCGGTGGCGCTGATCGGCGGCAACGTGGTGTTCACGCCGAACGCCAACTACAACGGGCCGGCCAGCTTCACCTACACGGTGAGCGACGGCAAGGGCGGCACGTCGACGGTCGCTGTCACGGTCAATGTCGCTTCGGTCAACGACGCGCCGGTGGCCGGCAACGACGTGGCGAGCACGCCCATCAACACGCCGCTGGCCAACATCCCGGTGCTGGCGAACGACAGCGACGTCGATGGCGACCCGCTGACGGTGACGGCCGCGACGGTCGATCCGGCACGCGGAACGGTCACGGTCAATGCCGACGGCACGCTGAACTTCACGCCCGCGGCCAACGTGACGGGCGCGGTGGTGATCAGCTACACGGTGAGCGACGGCAAGGGCGGCACCGCGACCGCCACGCTGACGGTCAATGTCGGCGCCAACACGCCGCCGACCAGCGCCGACGCCACGGTCGCCGGCACCGAGGACACGCCGGTCGTCCTCGACCCCTCGAGCTTCGCGTTCACCGACGCCGATGCGGGCCAGACGCTCGCGAACGTTCGCATCGACACGCTGCCGGCCAATGGCACGCTGCTGCTCAATGGCGTGGCGGTGACGGCGGGGCAGGTGATCTCGGCGGCCGACATCGCGGCCGGGCGCCTGAGCTTCGTGCCGGGGGCCGACGGCAACGGCACGGGCTACGCGAGCTTCACCTTCTCGGTGCAGGACTCGGCCGGCGCCTTCGATGCCACGCCGAACACCATCAGCTTCGACATCGCGCCGGTCAACGACGCACCGGTGGCGAATCCCGACACGGTGACGGCGACCGAGGACACGGCGCTGACGATTCCCGTCGGCACGCTGCTCTCGAACGACACCGACGTGGACGGCAACCCGCTGACCCTCGTCAGCGTGCAGGATGCGACCAATGGAACCGTGAGCCTGGTGGGCGGCAATGTGGTGTTCACGCCCGCTGCCAACTACAACGGGCCGGCGAGCTTCAGCTACACGGTGAGCGACGGTCAGGGTGGTACTTCGACCGTGACGGTCACGGTGAATGTCGGTGCGGTCAACGATGCGCCGGTGGCGGGCGATGACATCGCGAGCACGCCGATCAATACGCCGCTGACCAATATTCCGGTGCTGGCCAATGACGGCGATGTCGATGGCGACAGCCTTACCGTCACTGCCGCCACGCTGAACGATCCGGCGCAGGGGACGGTCAGCATCAATGCCGATGGCACCTTGAACTTCACGCCGGCGTCCAACGTGACCGGTCCGGTCGTCATCAGCTACACGGTCAGCGATGGCAAGGGCGGTGTGGACACCGCGACCTTGACGGTCAACGTCGGCAGCAATACGCCGCCCAACAGCGCCGATGCGACGATCTCTGGCACCGAAGACACGCCAGTTGTCCTTGGCACAGCGAACTTCGCATTCACGGATGCCGATGCGGGCCAGGCGCTGGCCAATGTGCGCATCGATACGCTGCCGGCCAATGGCACGCTGCTGCTCAATGGCGTGGCCGTCACTGCCGGTCAGGTGATCTCGGCCGCCGATATCGCCGCGGGCAACCTGAGCTTCGTGCCGGGCGCGAACGGCAATGGCACGGGCTATGCGAGCTTCAGATTCTCGGTGGCAGGACTCGGGCGGCGCCTTCGACGCCACGCCGAACACCATCACTTTCGACATCGCGGCCGTCAACGACGCACCGGTGGCCAACCCCGAGACCATTGGTGCGGTCGAGGACACGCCGCTGACGATCCCCGTGGGCACATTGCTCGCGAACGACACCGATGTGGACGGCAACCCGCTCACCATCACGAGCGTCCAGGACGCGACCAATGGCACGGTGAGCCTGGTCGGCGGCAACGTGGTGTTCACGCCCGCTGCCAACTACAACGGCCCTGCCAGCTTCAGCTACACGGTGAGCGACGGCCAGGGCGGCAGCTCGACCGTGACCGTCACGGTCAACGTGGGCGCGGTCAACGATGCGCCGGTGGCGGGCAACGACATCGCGACCACCCCGATCAACACGCCGCTGGCGAACATTCCGGTGCTGGCGAACGACACCGACGTGGACGGCGATCCGCTGACCGTGACCGGCGCCTCGCTGAACAACCCGGCGCAGGGCACGGTGACGGTCAACGCCGACGGCACGCTGAACTTCACGCCGGCGGCGAACGTGACGGGCCCGGTCGTCATCAGCTACACCGTGAGCGACGGCAAGGGCGGCACGGATACCGCGACGCTGACGGTCAACGTGGGCGCGAACACGCCGCCCGACAGCGCCGACGCGACGATCTCGGGCACCGAGGACACGCCGGTCGTTCTGGGCACTGCGAACTTCGCGTTCACCGATGCCGATGCTGGCCAGGCGCTGGCCAATGTGCGCATCGACACGCTGCCGGCCAATGGCACGCTGCTGCTCGACGGCGTGGCCGTCGCCACGGGGCAGGTGATCTCGGCGGCCGACATCGCCGCGGGGCGGCTGAGCTTCGTGCCGGCCGCCAATGGCAACGGCACGGGCTACGCGAGCTTCAGCTTCTCGGTGCAGGACTCGGGCGGCGCCTTCGACACGACGCCGAACCGCATCAGCTTCGACATCGCGCCGGTCAACGATGCGCCGGTCGGCACGCCCGACACCGTCAACGCGGTCGAGGACACACCGCTGACCATTCCCGCGTCGGCATTGCTGGGCAACGACAGCGATGCCGATGGCGACACGCTGACCATCACGAGCGTGCAGGGCGCCGTCAATGGCACGGTGAGCCTGGTGGGCGGCAACGTGGTGTTCACGCCGAACGCCAACTACAACGGCCCGGCCAGCTTCACTTACACGGTGAGCGATGGCAATGGCGGCAGCTCGACGGTGACGGTGACCGTGAACGTCGCGGCCGCCAACGACGCACCCATGGCCTCGCCCGATACGGTGGCGGCCACCGAGGACACGCCGCTGACGATCCCGAGCAGCGTGCTGCTGGGCAACGACACCGACGTGGATGGCGATGCGCTGAGCATCGTGAGCGTGCAAGACGCTACCAATGGAACGGTCAGCCTGGTCGGTGGCAACGTGATCTTCACCCCGGCGGCCAACTACAACGGGCCCGCGAGCTTCACCTACACGGTGAGCGACGGGCAGGGTGGCACGTCTACCGTGACGGTCACGGTCAACGTGGGTGCGGTCAACGACGCGCCGGTCGCCGGCAACGACATCGCGAGCACGCCGATCAACACGCCGCTCGCCAACATCCCGGTGCTGGCGAACGACAGCGATGTCGATGGCGACAGCCTCACGGTCACCAGCGCCACGCTGAACAACCCGGCGCAGGGCTCGGTCAGCATCAACGCCGACGGCACGCTGAACTTCACGCCGGCGAGCAACGTGACGGGTGCCGTGGTCATCAGCTACATGATCAGCGACGGCAACGGCGGCACCGCGACCGCCACGCTGACGGTCAATGTCGGCGCGAACACGCCGCCGAACAGTGCCGATGCCACGATCGCCGGCACGGAAGACACGCCGGTGGTGCTCGGCAGCACGAACTTCGCATTCACCGATGGCGATGCGGGCCAGACGCTCGCCAATGTGCGCATCGACACGCTGCCGGCCAACGGCACGCTGCTGCTCGATGACGTGGCGGTCACGGCCGGCCAGGTGATCTCGGCCGCGGATATCGCCGCGGGCCGCCTGAGCTTCGTGCCGGGCGCCGATGGCAACGGCACGGGCTACGAAGCTTTACGTTCTCGGTGCAGGACTCGGCCGGCGCCTTCGACGCGACGCCGAACACGATCCGCTTCGACATCGCGGCCGCCAACGACGCACCAGTGGCGAATCCCGACACGGTGACGGCCGTCGAGGACACGCCGCTGAGCATTCCGGTGGCGACCTTGCTCGCCAACGACACCGATGTCGACGGCAACCCGCTGACGATCACGAGCGTTCAGGACGCGACCAACGGCACGGTGAGCCTGGTCAATGGCAATGTGGTCTTCGCGCCCGCGGCCAACTACAACGGCCCGGCCAGCTTCACATACACCGTGAGCGACGGGCAGGGCGGTACGTCGACCGTGACGGTCACGGTCAACGTGGGCGCGGTCAACGACGCCCCGGTGGCCGGCAACGACATTGCCAGCACGCCCATCAACACGCCGCTGGCGAACATCCCCGTGCTGGCCAACGACAGCGACGTCGATGGCGATGCGCTGACCGTGAGCTCCGCGACCGTGGACCCGGCCCGCGGCACGGTCAGCATCAATGCCGATGGCACGCTGAACTTCACGCCGGCCAGCAACGTGACGGGCGCGGTGGTCATCACCTACACGGTGAGCGACGGCAAGGGCGGTACCGCGACGGCCACGCTGACGGTCAATGTCGGGGCGAACACGCCGCCGAACAGCGTCGACGCCACGATCTCCGGCACCGAAGACGCGCCGGTGGTGCTGGGCACTGCCAACTTCGCGTTCACGGACAGCGACTCGGGCCAGACCTTGGCCAACGTGCGCATCGATACGTTGCCGGCGAACGGCACGCTGCTGCTCGATGGCGTCGCCGTCACGGCCGGCCAGGTCATCTCGGCCGCCGACATCGCCGCCGGCCGCCTGAGCTTCGCTCCGGCCGCCAACGGCAATGGCCCGGCCTACGCCAGCTTCAGCTTCTCGGTACAGGATTCGGGCGGCGCCTTCGACACCGCGCCCAACACCATCACCTTCGACATCGCCGCGGTCAACGATGCGCCGGTCGGCAACCCCGACACGGTGAGCGCGAGCGAGGATGTGCCGTTGACGATCCCCGTGGGCACGCTGCTGGGCAACGACACCGATGCCGACGGCGACGCACTGACGATCGTGAGCGTGCAGGATGCCGTCAACGGGACGGTCACGCTGGCCAACGGCAGCGTGGTCTTCACACCAACTGCCAACTACAACGGTCCGGCCAGCTTCACCTACACGGTGAGCGACGGCAAGGGCGGCACCTCGACCACGACCGTGACGGTCAATGTCGGCGCGACCAACGATGCACCGGTCGCCGGCGATGACATCGCGAGCACGCCGATCAACACCCCGCTCACGAGCATCCCGGTGCTTGCGAACGACAGCGATGTCGACGGCGATCCGCTCACCGTCACCAACGCCACGGTGGATCCTGCGTTCGGCACGGTCACGGTCAATGCCGACGGCACGCTGAACTTCACGCCCGCCAGCAACGTGACGGGCGCCGTGGTCATCACCTACACGGTGAGCGATGGCCAAGGTGGCACCGACACCGCGACCTTGACGGTCAATGTCGGCACCAACACGCCGCCGAACAGCGCCGATGCGACGATCTCGGGCACCGAAGACACGCCAGTGGTCCTAGGCACGGCCAACTTCGCCTTCACCGACGCGGATGCCGGCCAGACGCTCGCGAACGTTCGCATCGACACGCTGCCGGTCAATGGCACCTTGCTGCTCGACGGGGTGGCTGTCACGGCAGGTCAAGTCATCTCGGCCGCCGACATCGCCGCGGGCCGCCTGAGCTTCGTGCCCGCAGCCGATGGCAACGGCACGAACTACGCGAGCTTTACTTTCTCGGTGCAGGACTCGGCCGGCGCCTTCGACACCACGCCGAACCGCATCGGCTTCGACATCGCCCCGGTCAACGACGCCCCGATCGCCAACCCCGACACCGTGGCCGCGACCGAGGACACGCCGCTGACCATTGCGGCATCCACGCTGCTCGCCAACGACACCGACGTCGACGGCAACCCGCTGACGATCACGAGCGTGCAGGACGCCACCAACGGAACGGTGAGCCTGGTGAACGGCAACGTGGTGTTCACGCCCGCGGCCAACTACAACGGGCCCGCCAGCTTTACCTACACCGTGAGCGACGGGCAAGGCGGCAGTTCGACGGTCACCGTGACCGTCAACGTCGCGGCGGTCAACGACGCCCCCGTGGCCAGCAACGACATCGCGAGCACGCCGATCAACACGCCGCTCTCGAGCATCCCGGTGCTGGCCAATGACAGCGACGTCGATGGCGACCCGTTGACGGTCACCAACGCCACGCTGAACAACCCGGCGCAGGGCGCGGTCGGCATCAATGCCGACGGCACGCTGAACTTCACGCCCGCCAGCAACGTCACGGGCGCGGTGGTCATCAGCTACACGGTGAGCGACGGCAAGGGCGGTACGGACACCGCGACCCTGACCGTCAACGTCGGCACCAACACGCCGCCGAACAGCGCGGACGCGACCCTCTCCGGAACGGAAGACACGCCGCTCGTGCTCACGAGCGCGAACTTCGCCTTCACCGACGCCGATGCGGGCCAGACCCTGGCCAATGTGCGCATCGACACGCTGCCCGCGAACGGCACGCTGCTGCTCGATGGCGTGGCCGTCACCGCCGGCCAGGTGATCTCGGCCGCCGACATCGCCGCGGGGCGCCTGAGCTTCGTGCCCGGTGCCGACGGTAACGGCACAGGCTACGCGAGCTTCACCTTCTCGGTGCAGGACTCGGCCGGCGCCTTCGACACGACGCCGAACCGCATCACCATCGACATCGCCGCGGTCAACGACGCGCCGGTGGCCGCGCCCGACACGGTGGCCGCCGTCGAGGACACGCCGCTGAGCATCCCGGTGAGCAGCCTGCTGGGCAACGACAGCGATGTCGATGGCGACACGCTGGCCATCGTCAGCGTGCAGGACGGCATCAATGGCACGGTGGCGCTGATCGGCGGCAACGTGGTGTTCACGCCGAATGCCAACTACAACGGTCCGGCCAGCTTCAGCTACACGGTGAGCGACGGCAAGGGCGGCAGCGCGACCACGACCGTGACGGTCAACGTCGCCGCAGTCAACGACGCGCCGGTGGCCGGCAACGACATCGCGAGCACGCCGATCAATACGCCGCTGACCAACATTGCGGTGCTGGCGAACGACAGCGATGTCGATGGCGACAGCCTCACCGTGACCAGCGCCACGCTGAACAACCCGTCGCAGGGCACGGTGACGGTTAACGCCGACGGTACGCTGAACTTCACGCCCGCCAGCAACGTGACCGGCGCCGTGGTCATCGGCTACACGGTGAGCGACGGCAAGGGCGGCACCGCCACGGCCACGCTGACCGTCAATGTCGGCGGCAACACGCCGCCCGACAGCGCCGATGCCACCATCGGCGGCAGCGAAGACACCGCGGTGATCCTGAATCCGTCGAACTTCGCGTTCAGCGACGCGGACTCGGGTCAGACCCTGGCGAACGTCCGGATCGACACGCTGCCGGCCAATGGCACCTTGTTGCTCGATGGCGTGGCCGTGAGCGCCGGCCAGGTGGTCTCCGCCGCCGACATCGCGGCGGGCCGGCTGAGCTTCGTGCCCGCGGCCAATGGCAACGGCACGGGCTACGCGAGCTTCACCTTCTCGGTGCAGGACTCGGGTGGCGCCTTCGATACGACGCCGAACCGCATCACCATCGACATCGCGCCGATCAACGATGCGCCGGTGGGCAACCCCGACACCGTCAACGCGGTCGAGGACACGCCGCTGAGCATCCCGGTCGGCACGCTGCTGGGCAACGACACCGACGTGGACGGCGATCCGCTCACCATCGTGAGCGTGCAGGACGCGACCAATGGAACCGTGAGCCTGGTGGGCGGCAATGTGGTGTTCACGCCCGCTGCCAACTACAACGGCCCGGCCAGCTTCAGCTACACGGTGAGCGATGGGCAGGGCGGCACGTCGACCGTGACGGTCACGGTGAATGTCGGCGCGGTCAACGATGCGCCGGTCGCGGGCGATGACATCGCGAGCACGCCGATCAATACGCCGCTGACCAACATCCCGGTGCTGGCCAATGACGGCGATGTCGATGGCGACAGCCTCACGGTGACCAGCGCGACGCTGAACAATCCGGCGCAGGGGACGGTCAGCATCAATGCCGATGGCACCTTGAACTTCACGCCGGCGTCCAATGTGACCGGTCCGGTCGTCATCAGCTACACGGTGAGCGACGGCAAGGGTGGTGTGGACACGGCGACCTTGACGGTCAACGTCGGCACCAATACGCCGCCGAACAGCGCCGATGCGACGATCTTGGGCACCGAGGACACGCCGGTCGTTCTGGGCACTGCGAACTTCTCCTTCACGGATGGCGATGCGGGCCAGGCGCTGGCCAATGTGCGCATCGATACGCTGCCGGCCAATGGCACGCTGCTGCTCAATGGCGTGGCCGTCACTGCCGGTCAGGTGATCTCGGCTGCCGACATCGCCGCGGGCAACCTGAGCTTCGTGCCGGGCGCGGACGGCAATGGCACGGGCTACGCAAGCTTCAGCTTCTCGGTCCAGGACTCGGGCGGCGCCTTCGACACCGCGCCGAACACGATCACCTTCGACATCGCGGCCGTCAACGACGCGCCGGTGGCCAACCCCGACACCATCGGTGCGGTCGAAGACACGCCGCTGACGATCCCCGTGGGCACGCTGCTTGCGAACGACACCGACGTCGACGGCAACCCGCTCACCATCACGAGCGTGCAGGACGCCACGAACGGCACGGTCAGCCTGGTCAATGGCAACGTGGTCTTCACGCCCGCGGCCAACTACAACGGACCGGCCAGCTTCACTTACACCGTGAGCGACGGCCAGGGCGATACATCGACCGTGACGGTCACGGTCAACGTGGGCGCGGTCAACGACGCGCCGGTCGCCGGCAACGACATTGCCAGCACGCCGATCAACACGCCGCTGTCGAACATCCCGGTGCTGGCCAACGACAGCGATGTGGACGGCGACAGCCTCACGGTCACCAGCGCCAGCCTCAACAACCCGGCGCAGGGGACGGTCAGCATCAACGCCGACGGCACGCTGAACTTCAGCCCCGCAGCGAACGTGACGGGCCCGGTCGCCATCAGCTACACCGTGAGCGACGGCAAGGGCGGCAGCGCGACCGCCACGCTGACGGTCAATGTCGGCACCAACACGCCGCCCGACAGCGCGGACACGACGATCTCTGGCACCGAGGACACGCCGGTCGTTCTGGGCACTGCGAACTTCGCGTTCACCGATGCCGATGCTGGCCAGGCGCTGGCCAATGTGCGCATCGACACGCTGCCGGCCAATGGCACGCTGCAGCTCGATGGCGTGGCGGTCACCACGGGGCAGGTGATCTCGGCGGCCGACATCGCGGCTGGTCGGTTGAGCTTCGTTCCCGCGGCCAACGGCAATGGCACGGCCTATGCCAGCTTCACCTTCTCGGTGCAGGACTCGGGCGGCGCCTTCGATACTGCGCCGAACCGCATCACCTTCGATATTGCCGCGGTCAATGACGCACCGGTCGGCACGCCCGACACCGTCAATGCGGTCGAGGACACACCGCTGACCATTCCCGCCTCGGCATTGCTGGGTAACGACAGCGATGCCGATGGCGACACGCTGACCATCACGAGCGTGCAGGGCGCGGTCAACGGCACGGTCAGCCTGGTGGGCGGCAACGTGGTGTTCACGCCCGCGGCCAACTACAACGGCCCGGCCAGCTTCAGCTACACGGTGAGCGATGGCAATGGCGGCAGCTCGACGGTGACGGTCACCGTCAATGTGGGCGCGGCCAACGATGCGCCGGTGGGGAACACCAATACCGTCGATGCGACCGAGGATACGCCGCTGACGATCCCGAGCAGCGTGCTGCTGGGCAACGACACCGACGTGGATGGCGATGCGCTGACCATCACGAGCGTGCAGGACGCGGTCAATGGTTCGGTGAGCCTGATCGGTGGCAACGTGGTGTTCACACCGGCGGCCAACTACAACGGGCCCGCCAGCTTCACCTACACCGTGAGCGACGGGCAGGGCGGTAGCTCGACCGTGACGGTCACCGTCAACGTGGGCGCGGTCAACGACGCGCCGGTGGCGGGCAACGACATCGCGAGCACGCCGATCAACACGCCGCTCGCGAACATTCCGGTGCTGGCGAACGACAGCGACGTCGATGGCGACTCACTGACGGTCACCAATGCCACGCTGAACAATCCGGCGCAGGGCACGGTCACGGTCAACGCCGATGGCACGCTGAACTTCACGCCCGCGAGCAACGTGACGGGCGCGGTCGTCATCACGTACACCGTGAGCGACGGCAAGGGTGGCACCGACACGGCCACGCTGACCATCAACGTCGGCACCAACACCGCGCCGAACAGCGCCGATGCGACCCTGTCCGGCACCGAGGACACGCCGATCGTCCTGGGCACGGCCAACTTCGCCTTCACCGATGCGGACGCCGGCCAGACCCTGGCGAACGTCCGCATCGACACGCTGCCCACCAACGGCACGCTGTTGCTCGATGGCGTGGCGGTCACCACGGGGCAGGTGATCTCGGCGGCCGACATCGCCGCGGGACGGCTGAGCTTCGTACCCGCCGCCAACGGCAACGGCACGGGCTACGCGAGCTTCACCTTCTCGGTGCAGGACTCGGCAGGGGCCTTCGACACCACGCCCAACCGCATCACCATCGACATCGCGGCCGCCAACGACGCGCCGGTTGCCAACCCCGACACGGTGACGGCGGTCGAGGACACGCCGCTGAGCATTCCGTTGGCGACCTTGCTCGCCAACGACACCGACGTGGACGGCAACCCGCTCACCATCACGAGCGTGCAGGACGCCACCAACGGCACGGTCAGCCTGGTCAATGGCAACGTGGTGTTCACGCCCGCTGCCAACTACAACGGGCCGGCGAGCTTCAGCTACACCGTGAGCGACGGGCAGGGCGGAACTTCGACGGTCACCGTGACCGTCAATGTCGGAGCCGTGAACGACGCGCCGGTGGCTGGCAACGACATCGCGAGCACGCCGATCAACACGCCGCTGACCAACATCCCGGTGCTGGCGAACGACAGCGATGTCGATGGCGACAGCCTCACGGTCACCAATGCCACGCTGAACAACCCGGCGCAGGGCACGGTCGCGGTCAATGCCGACGGCACGCTGAACTTCACGCCCGCCAGCAACGTGACGGGCGCCGTGGCCATCACCTACACGGTGAGCGATGGCAACGGCGGCACCGCGACGGCCACGCTGACGGTCAATGTCGGCACCAATACCCCGCCGAACAGCGCCGATGCCACGGTCTCCGGCACGGAAGACACGCCGGTGGTGCTGGGTACGGCCAACTTCGCGTTCACGGACAGCGACTCGGGCCAGACCTTGGCCAATGTGCGCATCGACACGCTGCCTGCGAACGGCACGCTGCTGCTCGATGGCGTCGCCGTCACCGCCGGCCAAGTGATCTCGGCCGCCGACATCGCTGCTGGTCGCCTGACCTTCGCGCCCGCCGCGAACGGCAACGGCCCGGCCTACGCAAGCTTCACCTTCTCGGTGCAGGACTCTGGCGGCGCCTTCGACACCGCGCCCAACACGATCACCTTCGATATCGCCGCGGTCAACGACGCACCGGTCGGTAGCCCCGACACGGTGAGTGCGAGCGAGGATGTGCCGCTGACGATTCCCGTGGGCACGCTGCTGGGCAACGACACCGACGCGGACGGCGATGCGCTGACGATCGTGAGCGTGCAGGATGCCGTCAACGGGACGGTCACGCTGGCCAACGGCAGCGTGGTCTTCACACCAACTGCCAACTACAACGGCCCGGCCAGCTTCACCTACACCGTGAGCGACGGCAAGGGCGGCACCTCGACCACGACCGTGACCGTCAATGTGGGCGCGACCAACGATGCACCGATGGCCGGCGATGACATCGCGAGCACGCCGATCAACACGCCGCTGACCAACATTCCGGTGCTCGCGAACGACAACGATGTCGACGGCGATCCGTTGACGGTCACCGGCGCCACGCTGAACGACCCGGCGCAGGGAACCGTGACGGTCAACGCCGACGGCACGCTGAACTTCACCCCGGCCGCCAACGTCACGGGCGCGGTCGTCATCACCTACACCGTGAGCGACGGCAAGGGCGGCACGGACACGGCCACGTTGACCGTCAATATCGGCACCAACACGCCGCCCGACAGCGCCGATGCCACGATCCCGGGCACCGAGGACACGCAGCTGGTCCTGACCACGGCCAATTTCGCCTTCACCGACGCGGATGCCGGCCAGACGCTCGCGAACGTCCGGATCGACACGCTGCCCACCAATGGCACGCTGCTGCTCGATGGCGTCGCCGTGACTGCTGGCCAGGTGGTCTCCGCCGCCGACATCGCGGCCGGCCGGCTGAGCTTCGTTCCCGCGGCCGATGGCAACGGCACGGGCTACGCGAGCTTCACCTTCTCGGTGCAGGACTCGGGCGGCGCCTTCGACGCTGCTCCCAACCGCATCACCATCGACGTCGCGCCAGTCAACGATGCGCCGGTGGGCAACCCCCGACACCGTCAACGCGGTGGAAGACACGCCGCTGACGATCCCGGCCGCGAGCTTGCTGGGCAACGACACCGATGTCGATGGCGACACGCTCGCGATCGTCAGCGTGCAGGACGCCGTCAACGGCACGGTGAGCCTGGTGGGTGGCAACGTGGTCTTCACACCGGCCGCCAACTACAACGGCCCCGCCAGCTTCACCTACACCGTGAGCGACGGAAAGGGCGGCAGCTCGACCGTGACGGTCACCGTCAACGTGGGCGCGGTCAATGACGCGCCGGTCGCGGGCAACGACATCGCGAGCACGCCGATCAATACGCCGCTGGCGAACATCCCGGTGCTCGCGAACGACAGCGACGTCGATGGCGACTCTCTGACGGTCACGAATGCCACGCTGAACAACCCGGCGCAAGGCACGGTGACGGTCAATGCCGACGGCACGTTGAACTTCACGCCGGCGAACAACGTGACGGGCGCGGTGGTCATCACCTACACCGTGAGCGACGGCAAGGGCGGCACGGACACCGCGACCCTGACCGTGAACGTCGGAACCAACACACCGCCGAACAGCGCCGATGCAACGTTCTCGGGCACAGAAGACACGCCACTGGTCCTGACCACGGCCAACTTCGCGTTCACCGATGCCGACAGCGGCCAGACGCTCGCGAACGTGCGCATCGACACGCTGCCGACCAATGGCACGCTGCTGCTCGATGGCGCAGCCGTCACTGCGGGTCAAGTCATCTCTGCGGCCGACATCGCGGCTGGTCGCCTGAGCTTCGTTCCCGCCGCCAACGGCAATGGCCCGGCCTACGCAAGCTTCACCTTCTCGGTGCAGGACTCGGCCGGTGCCTTCGACGCCACGCCCAACCGCATCACCATCGACATCGCCGCGGTCAACGACGCGCCGGTGGCCGCGCCCGACACGGTGGCGGCCGTCGAGGACACGCCGCTGAGCATCCCGGTGGGCAGCCTGCTGGGCAACGACAGCGACGTGGATGGCGACACGCTCGCCATCGTCAGCGTCCAGGATGCGACCAATGGCACCGTGAGCCTGGTCGGCGGCAACGTGGTGTTCACCCCGGCCGCCAACTACAACGGCCCCGCCAGCTTCACGTACACCGTGAGCGACGGGCAGGGCGGCAGCTCGACGGTCACCGTGACCGTCAATGTCGCCGCCGTGAACGACGCACCGGTGGCGGGCAATGACATCGCCAGCACGCCGATCAACACGCCGCTGACCAACATCCCGGTGCTCGCTAACGACAGCGATGTCGACGGCGACAGCCTCATCGTGACCAGCGCCACGCTGAACAACCCGGCACAGGGCACGGTGACCATCAACGCCGATGGCACGCTGAACTTCACCCCGGCGGCCAACGTGACGGGCACGGTGGTCATCAGCTACACGGTGAGCGACGGCAAGGGCGGCACGGACACGGCCACCCTGACGGTCAATGTCGGCACGAACTCCCCGCCGAACAGCGCCGATGCGACTCTTTCCGGCACCGAGGACACGCCGGTCGTGCTGGGTTCGGCCAACTTCGCATTCACCGATGCGGATGCCGGACAGACGCTCGCGAACGTGCGCATCGACACGCTGCCGGCCAACGGCACCTTGTTGCTCGACGGCGTGGCCGTCACCGCCGGCCAGGTGATTTCCGCCGCCGATATCGCCGCGGGCCGCCTGAGCTTCGTGCCGGGCGCGAACGGCAACGGCACGGGCTACGCGAGCTTCACCTTCTCGGTGCAGGACTCGGGTGGTGCCTTCGACACGGCGCCGAATCGCATCAGCTTCGACATCGCGCCGGTCAACGATGCGCCGGTGGGCAACCCCGACACCGTCAACGCGGTCGAGGACACGCCGCTGAGCATTCCGGTCGGCACGCTGCTGGGCAACGACACCGACGTGGACGGCGACCCGCTCGCCATCGTGAGCGTGCAGGACGCGACCAATGGCACGGTGAGCCTGGTGGGCGGCAATGTGGTGTTCACGCCCGCGGCCAACTACAACGGCCCGGCCAGCTTCAGCTACACCGTGAGCGACGGGCAGGGTGGTACTTCGACCGTGACGGTCACGGTGAACGTCGGGGCCGTCAACGACGCACCGGTGGCCGGCGACGACATCGCGAGCACGCCGATCAATACGCCGCTCGCCAACATTCCGGTGCTGGCCAACGACAGCGATGTCGATGGCGACGGCCTCACGGTCACCAGCGCGACGCTGAACAACCCGGCCCAAGGCACGGTCACGGTCAATGCCGACGGCACGCTGAATTTCACACCCGCCAACAACGTGACTGGCCCGGTGGTGATCAGCTACACCGTGAGCGACGGCAAGGGTGGCGTGGACACGGCGACCCTGACGATCAACGTCGGCACCAATACCCCGCCGAACAGCGCCGACGCGACGATCTCTGGCACCGAAGACACGCCGGTCGTCCTGGGCACTGCGAACTTCGCGTTCACGGATGCCGATGCGGGTCAGGCGCTCGCCAATGTGCGCATCGATACGCTGCCGGCGAATGGCACGCTGCTGCTCAACGGCGTGGCCGTGAGCGCCGGCCAGGTGATCTCGGCCGCCGACATCGCGGCAGGCAATCTGAGCTTCGTGCCGGGCGCGAACGGCAATGGCACGAACTACGCGAGCTTCACCTTCTCGGTGCAGGATTCGGGCGGCGCCTTCGACACCACGCCGAACCGCATCAGCTTCGACATTGCACCGGTCAACGACGCGCCGGTGGCGAACCCCCGACACCGTCGATGCGGTGGAAGACACGCCGCTGACGATCCCCGCGGGAACACTGCTGGGCAATGACTCCGATGTCGACGGCAACCCGCTGACCATCACCAGCGTGCAGGACGCGACCAATGGCAGCGTGAGCCTGGTCGGCGGCAACGTGGTGTTCACGCCCGCGGCCAACTACAACGGACCTGCCAGCTTCAGCTACACGGTGAGCGATGGCCAAGGTGGCACTTCGACGGTCACCGTGACCGTCAACGTCGCCGCCGTGAACGACGCACCGGTGGCGGGCAACGACATCGCCAGCACGCCGATCAATACGCCGCTCTCGAACATCCCGGTACTGGCCAACGACAGCGATGTCGACGGCGACAGCCTCACGGTCACCAGCGCCACGCTGAACAATCCGGCCCAAGGCACGGTGACCATCAACGCCGACGGCACGCTGAACTTCACGCCCGCCGCCAACGGGACGGGCGCCGTGGTCATCAGCTACACGGTGAGCGACGGCAAGGGCGGTTCGGACACCGCCACCCTGACGGTCAACGTCGGCACCAACACGCCGCCCGACAGCGCGGACGCGACGATCCCCGGCACCGAAGACACCCCGGTCGTCCTGACCACCGCCAACTTCGCCTTCACCGACACGGATGCCGGCCAGACCCTCGCAAACGTGCGCATCGACACGCTGCCGGCCAATGGCACGCTGCTGCTCGAAGGCGTGGCGGTCACGACGGGGCAGGTGATCTCGGCGGCCGATATTGCGGCTGGTCGGCTGAGCTTCGTGCCGGCCGCGAACGGCAACGGCACGGGCTACGCGAGCTTCGGCTTCTCGGTGCAGGACTCGGGTGGCGCATTCGATGCCACGCCGAACCGCATCAGCTTCGACATCGCGCCGGTCAACGATGCACCGGTCGGTACGCCCGACACCGTCAATGCGGTGGAAGACACACCGCTGACCATTCCAGCCTCGGCATTGCTGGGCAACGACAGCGATGCCGATGGCGACACGCTGAGCATCACGAGCGTGCAGGGCGCGGTCAATGGCACGGTCAGCCTGGTGGGCGGCAACGTGGTGTTCACGCCGAACGCCAACTACAACGGCCCGGCCAGCTTCAGCTACACGGTGAGCGATGGCAATGGCGGCAGCTCGACCGTGACGGTGAGCGTGAACGTCGCGGCCGCCAACGACGCGCCCGTGGCCTCGCCGGACGCGGTGGCCGCCACCGAGGACACGCCGCTGACCATTCCCACCGGCAATCTGCTGGCCAACGACACCGACGTGGATGGCGATGCGCTCACCATCACGAGCGTGCAGGACGCGGTCAACGGCACGGTCAGCCTTGTCGGCGGCAACGTGGTGTTCACGCCCACCGCCAACTACAACGGTCCGGCCAGCTTCACCTACACGGTGAGCGACGGCAAGGGCGGCACCTCGACCACGACCGTGACGGTCAATGTCGGCGCCGTGAACGACGCGCCGGTGGCGGGCGACGACATCGCGAGCACGCCGATCAACACGCCGCTGACCAATATCCCGGTGCTGGCGAACGACAGCGACGTCGATGGCGATCCGCTCACGGTGACGGGCGCAAGCGTCAATCCGGCGCTCGGCTCGGTCACGGTCAATGCCGACGGCAGCTTGAACTTCACGCCGGCCAACAACGTGACGGGACCGGTCGTCATCAGCTACACGGTGAGCGACGGCAAGGGCGGCACGGACACGGCGACCCTGACGGTGAACGTCGGCACGAACACGCCGCCCAACAGCGCCGACGCAACGATCTCGGGGACCGAGGACACGCCGGTCGTTCTGGGCAGCGCCAACTTCGCGTTCACCGATGCCGATGCGGGCCAGACGCTCGCGAACGTTCGCATCGACACGCTGCCGGCCAACGGCACCCTGCTGCTGAATGGCGTGGCGGTCACGGCGGGCCAGGTGATCTCGGCGGCCGACATCGCGGCGGGACGGCTGAGCTTCGTTCCTGCTGCGAATGGCAACGGCACGAACTACGCGAGCTTCATCTTCTCGGTGCAGGACTCCGCCGGGGCCTTCGACACGGCCCCCAACCGCATCACCATCGACATCGCGCCGGTCAACGATGCGCCGGTGGGCAATCCCGACACCGTCAATGCGGTGGAGGACACGCCGCTGACGATTCCTGCGGGAACGCTGCTGGGCAATGACACCGATGTGGATGGCGATCCGCTCACCATCGTGAGCGTGCAGGATGCGACCAATGGCACGGTCAGCCTGGTCAATGGCAACGTGGTGTTCACGCCGGCGGCCAACTACAACGGACCGGCCAGCTTCACGTACACCGTGAGCGATGGGCAGGGCGGCACCTCGACGGTCACCGTGACCGTCAATGTCGGCGCGGTCAATGACGCACCGGTCGCGGGCAACGACATCGCGAGCACGCCGATCAACACGCCGCTGACCAACATCCCGGTGCTGGCCAACGACAGCGACGTCGATGGCGATCCGCTCACGGTCACGGGTGCGACGCTGAACAACCCGGCGCAGGGCAGCGTGACGGTCAACGCCGACGGCACGCTGAGCTTCACGCCGGCCAACAACGTGACCGGGGCCGTCGTCATCAGCTACACCGTGAGCGATGGCAAGGGCGGCACCGCGACGGCCACGCTGACGGTCAATGTCGGCACCAATACCCCACCGAACAGCGCCGATGCCACGGTCTCCGGCACCGAAGACACGCCGGTGGTGCTGGGCACCGCGAACTTCGCGTTCACCGATGCCGACAGCGGGCAGACGCTGGCCAATGTGCGCATCGATACGTTGCCTGCGAACGGCACGCTGCTGCTCGACGGTGTGGCCGTCACTGCCGGCCAGATCATCTCCGCTGCCGACATTGCAGCTGGAAGGCTGAGCTTTGCTCCGGCCGCCAACGGCAATGGCCCGGCCTACGCCAGCTTCAGCTTCTCGGTGCAGGACTCGGGCGGTGCCTTCGACACCACGCCCAACACCATCACCTTCGACATCGCCGCCGTCAACGATGCACCTGTCGGCAACCCCGACACGGTGAGCGCGAGCGAGGATGTGCCGTTGACGATCCCCGTGGGCACGCTGCTGGGCAACGACACGGATGCCGACGGCGACGCGCTGACGATCGTGAGCGTGCAGGATGCCGTCAATGGCACGGTGACCCTGGCAAACGGCAGTGTGGTCTTCACGTCGAACGCCAACTACAACGGCCCGGCCAGCTTCACCTACACGGTGAGCGATGGCCAGGGTGGGACCTCGACCACGACCGTGACGGTCAACGTCGGCGCGACCAACGATGCACCGGTGGCCGGCGATGACATCGCCAGCACGCCGATCAACACCCCGCTCACGAGCATCCCGGTGCTCGCGAACGACAGCGATGTCGACGGAGATCCGCTCACCGTCACCAGCGCCACGGTGGATCCGGCGCTCGGAACGGTCACGGTCAATGCCGACGGCACGTTGAACTTCGCGCCGGCCGCCAATGTGACGGGACCGGTGGTCATCACCTACACGGTGAGCGATGGCCAAGGTGGCACCGACACCGCGACCCTGACGATCAACGTCGGCACCAACACGCCGCCGAACAGCGCCGACGCGACGATCGCCGGCACCGAGGACACCGCCGTCACGCTGACGAGCGCGAACTTCGCGTTCACCGACGCCGACAGCGGCCAGACCCTGGCGAACGTACGCATCGACACGCTGCCGGCCAATGGCACTTTGCTGCTGAACGGAACGGCCGTGACGGCGGGCCAGGTGATCTCGGCCGCCGATATCGCGGCCGGTCGCCTGAGCTTCGTGCCCGCGGCCAATGGCAACGGCACGAACTACGCGAGCTTCACCTTCTCGGTGCAGGACTCGGCCGGCGCCTTCGATACCACGCCGAACCGCATCGGCTTCGACATCGCGCCGGTCAACGATGCGCCGGTCGCGAACCCCGACACCGTCAACGCGGTGGAAGACACGCCGCTGACGATCCCGGCCGCGAGCTTGCTCGGCAACGACACCGACGTCGACGGCAACCCGTTGACCCTCGTGAGCGTGCAGGACGCCACCAACGGCACCGTGAGCCTGGTCGGCGGCAACGTGGTCTTCACGCCCAACGCCAACTACAACGGCCCGGCCAGCTTCACCTACACGGTGAGCGACGGACAGGGCGGGACGTCGACCACGACCGTGACGGTCAATGTCGGCGCCGTGAACGACGCGCCGGTGGCGGGCAATGACATCGCCAGCACGCCGATCAACACGCCGCTCTCGAGCATCCCGGTGCTGGCCAATGACAGCGATGTCGATGGCGACTCGCTGACGGTCACCAGCGCCACGCTGAACAACCCGGCGCAGGGCACGGTGACGGTCAATGCCGACGGCACGCTGAACTTCACGCCGGCGAACAATGTGACGGGCGCGGTCGTCATCACTTACACGGTGAGCGACGGCAAGGGCGGCACCGCGACGGCCACGCTGACCGTCACCGTCGGCACCAACACGCCGCCCGACAGCGCCGACGCGACCCTCTCCGGCACGGAAGACACGCCGCTCGTGCTCACGAGCGCGAACTTCGCCTTCACCGACGCCGACAGCGGCCAGACCCTCGCCAACGTCCGCATCGACACGCTGCCGAACAACGGCACGCTGCTGCTCGACGGCGTGGCCGTCACCTCGGGCCAGCTGATCTCCGCCGCCGACATCGCCGCCGGCCGGCTGAGCTTCGTGCCCGCCGCCAACGGCAATGGCACCACCTACGCGAGCTTCACCTTCTCGGTGCAGGACTCGGCCGGCGCCTTCGACACCACGCCCAACCGCGTCACCATCGACATCGCGCCGGTCAACGACCTGCCGGTCGCGAACCCCGACGCGCAGACCATTCCCGAGGACACGGTCGCCACGGGCAATGTGCTGGGCAACGACAGCGACGCCGACGGCACCACGCTCACGGTGACGCAGTTCGTGGTCGACGGCAGCACCTACACGGCCGGGCAGAGCGCCACTCTGGCGGGCGTGGGCACGCTGGTCATCAACGCCGACGGCAGCTACGTCTTCACGCCGGCGGCCAACTACAACGGCCCGGTGCCCGTCGCGACCTATACCGTCAGCGACGGCACGGCCACCGCGAGCGCCACGCTCACGCTCGCCGTCTCCCCGGTGGCCGACGGTTTCTCCGATGGCGACGAAAGCGTGAGCACGGCGGAGGACACGCCGATCTCGGGCTCGGTGCTCGCGGGCACCAGCAGTCCCGACGGCACGGTGACGGTCACCGGCTTCAGCGTGGCCGGCGATGCGACGGCCTATGCCGCGGGCCAGACCGCGAGCATCGCGGGCGTGGGCACGCTGAGGATCAATGCCGACGGCAGCTACACCTTCACGCCGGCGGCCAACTACAACGGCCCGGTGCCGGTCGCGACCTATCGCCTGAGCGACGGCAGCAGCACCGACACCTCGACGCTGACCATCGTGGTCACGCCGGTGGACGACCCCTTCACCGACGCCGACGAGAGCGTGAGCACGCCCGAGGACACGCCGATCTCCGGCACCGTGCTCGCGGGCACCAGCAGCGTCGACGGACCGGTGACGGTCACCGGCTTCACGGTGGCGGGCGATGCCACGGCCTATGCCGCGGGCCAGACCGCCAGCATCGCGGGCGTGGGCACGCTGACGATCCGCGCCGACGGCAGCTACACCTTCACCCCGGCGGCCAACTACAGCGGCCCGGTGCCGGTCGCCACCTATGCGATGACCGACGGCTCGAGCACCGACAGCTCGACGCTGACGATCACCGTGAGCGGCAGCAACGATGCACCGGTGGCGAACGCCGACACGAACACCGTGCCCGAGGACACGCCGGCCACCGGCAACGTGCTGGGCAACGACAGCGATCTCGACGGCGACGGCCTGACGGTGACGGGCTTCACGGTCGGCGGCGCCAGCTACACGGCCGGCCAGACGGCCACGCTCGCCGGCGTGGGCACGCTGGCGATCGATGCCGACGGCAGCTACGTCTTCACGCCCGCGGCCCACTACAACGGCCCGGTGCCCGTGGCGACCTACACCGTGAGCGACGGCACCGCCACCGCGAGCTCGACGCTGACCATCGTCGTCACGCCGGTCAACGACGCACCGGTGGCGGGCGACGACCTCGCGAGCACGCCGATCAACACGCCGCTGGCCAACATCCCGGTGCTGGCCAACGACAGCGACGTGGATGGCGACCCGCTGACGGTGACGGGCGCGAGCGTCGATCCGGCGCGCGGCGCGGTCACGGTCAACCCCGACGGCACGCTGAACTTCACGCCGGCCGCCAACGTGACGGGGCCGGTGGTCATCACCTACACGGTGAGCGACGGCAAGGGCGGCACGGACACGGCCACCCTGACGGTCAATGTCGGCGCGAACACGCCGCCGAACAGTGCCGATGCGACGATCTCGGGCACCGAGGACACGCCGGTCGTGCTGGGCAGCGCGAACTTCGCGTTCACCGACGCCGACAGCGGCCAGACCCTGGCGAACGTTCGCATCGACACGCTGCCGGCCAACGGCACCTTGCTGCTCAACGGCGTGGCCGTGAACGCAGGCCAGGTGATCTCGGCCGCCGACATCGCCGCCGGCCGCCTGAGCTTCGTTCCTGCTGCGAACGGCAACGGCACGAACTACGCGAGCTTCACCTTCTCGGTGCAGGACTCGGCCGGCGCCTTCGACACCACGCCGAACCGCATCGGCTTCGACATCGCGCCGGTCAACGATGCGCCAGTGGCGAACCCCGACACCGTCAATGCGGTGGAAGACACGCCGCTGACGATCCCGGCCGCCACCTTGCTGGGCAACGACACCGACGTCGACGGCAACCCGCTGACCATCGTGAGCGTGCAAGGTGCGGTCAATGGCACGGTCAGCCTGGTGGGCGGCAACGTGGTCTTCACCCCGAACGCCAACTACAACGGCCCGGCCAGCTTCACCTACACGGTGAGCGATGGCCAGGGCGGCACCTCGACGGTCACCGTGACCGTCAATGTCGCCGCCGTGAACGACGCGCCGGTGGCTGGCAACGACATCGCCAGCACGCCGATCAACACGCCGCTGAACAACATCCCCGTGCTGGCCAACGACAGCGACGTCGATGGCGACAGCCTCACGGTGACCGGCGCCGTGCTGGACAACCCGGTGCTCGGCACGGTCACGGTGAACCCCGACGGCACGCTGAACTTCGTGCCGGCCACCAACCTCAATGGCCCGGTCGTCATCCGCTACACCGTCAGCGACGGCCAGGGCGGCACCGCCACCGCGACCCTGACGGTCAACGTCGGCGCCAACACGCCGCCGGACAGCACCGACGCGACGATCCGCGGGACCGAGGACACGGCGCTCGTGCTCACCGGCGCGAACTTCGCGTTCACCGATGCCGATGCGGGCCAGACGCTGGCGAACGTGCGCATCGACACGCTGCCGGCCAATGGCACGCTGGTGCTCAACGGCGTGGCGGTGACGGCGGGCCAGGTGATCTCCGCGGCCGACATCGCGGCGGGCCGGCTGAGCTTCGTGCCCGCGGCCAACGGCAGCGGCACGGCCTATGCGAGCTTCACCTTCTCGGTGCAGGACTCCGCCGGTGCCTTCGACGCCACGCCCAACCGCATCACCATCGACATCGCACCGGTCAACGGCGCACCGGTGGTGCGGCCCGACAGCGCCGTCTCGGCCGGCGGCGCGCCGGTCACGATCGACGTGCTGGCCAACGACAGCGACCCCGAGGGCGGACCGCTCACGGTGCGCCATATCAACGGCGTGCCGATCGCGGTCGGCGGCTCGGTCGCGGTGGACGGCGGCACGGTCACGCTCAATGCCGACGGCACGCTCACCTTCGTGCCGCTGCCGGGCTTCTCGGGCACGCCGAGCTTCTCGTACACCGCGGTCGACCGCGACGGCGCCACCGCCACCGGCACGGTGAGCCTCACGGTCTCGCCGGCCACGCAGCCGCCGGCGCCACCCCCGCCACCCGTCCCGCCGCTGGCCGAGGTGCCGCCGAGCGTCGGCCAACTGCTCGAGTTCGGCCAGCCCGACTGGCCCGCGGGCTGGGACATCCGCACCGAGTGGGGCTACAAGGCCTACGAGCTCAAGCCGATGGCGGTGCCGCTGCATATCGACGAGGCGGTCAATGCGATCCGTCCGCTCTACGGCATCCAGTTCCTCGACGGCAAGGAGCCGCTGCGCATCGCGCTCGAAGGCATCCGCCCGCTCGACGGCATCCCGCGGCTGGACAGCGGCACGCCGATCCTCGACGTGGTCGAGAGCCTGCAGCGCCGCTTCGTGGTGCTCGACCCGGCGCGCGCCATGTTCTCGCGCCAGGGCGATGTGCGGGTGCTCGAGGCCATGCGCCCGGGCCAGGAGCTGCTGGTCGGCGACACCGCGGACCGGCCAGACGGCGCGTCGGGCCTCGGCGCGCTCGGCGCCGCGGCTTCGGAAGCCTCGAACGACCCGCGCATCGGCAACGAGCGCACGCCGCCGCAGCGCCTGGCACCGCCGGCGCCGCGCGCGGCCGGGCTGCCGGTCGGCGACGTGGGCGGGCTGCTCTTCAGCGAGCAGATCGCGTTCCACGTCAACCAGTCGGCCACCGAAACGGAGCAACTGGCTGCCGCCCTGCGCGCGCAGCCGGTTGTGGAGATCACCCCTTGAGAAACCGAACTCGAAGAAAGACGTCCGCCATGCCATCGATCCAACGCACGACCCGCACGACCCGTCCACGCGCCGCCGCTCCTGCCGCCACATCGAGGCTGCGCGCCGCCGCTCTCGCCGCCGCCTCTATCGCCGTGCTGGCGGGCTGCAGCGTCACGCCCGCGCCGCTGACCAAGACCGAGCTGACGCTGCGCGTGGACCGCAACCTCAAGTCGCTGACGGCCGACCAGGAGCCGGTGGGCGGTGCGATCGGCCTCTACGAGGCGATGGCGCGCGCGCTCAAGTACAACCTCGACTACAAGGTCGCGATGATGGAGGAGGCGGTGCGCGGCCGCGAGCTCGACCGGGCGCGCTTCGACATGCTGCCGCAGCTGGTGGCCAATGCCGGCTACAACGGGCGCAGCAACGACAGCGGCGCGAGCAGCCGTTCGCTGCTGACCGGGCGACAATCGCTGGAGCCCTCGACCTCGTCGGAGCGCCAGACCACGGCGGCCGACCTGAGCCTGAGCTGGGACGTGCTGGACTTCGGCGTTTCGTACGCGCGCGCCAAGCAGACCGCCGACCAGCGGCTGATCTCGCTCGAGAACCGCCGCAAGGTCGCCAACCGCATGGTGGAGGACGTGCGCACCGCCTATTGGCGCGCCATCAGCGCCGAGCGGCTGATCCGCAAGCTCACGCAGCTGTCGGGCGACGTCAACAACGCGCTCGGCGACTCGGAGGAGATCGCGCGCCGGCGCACCACCAGCCCGCTGGCCGCGCTGACCTACCAGCGCGACCTGATCGACGTGCAGCGCCAGATCCAGGCGCTGCAGCGCGAGCTGGTGATCGCCAAGGCGCAGCTCGCCGCGCTCATGAACCTCGCGCCCGGCACCGAGTTCTCGCTCGTGGTGCCGCAGCGCAGCGCGCTGTCGACCGAGTTCTGCCTCTCGGGCGAGGGGATGGTTCGCGCGGCGCTGGAGAACCGCTCGGAGCTGCGCGAGATCGCCTACCGGCTGCGCATCAACGAGAGCGACGGCACGGTCGCGCTGCTGCGCAACCTGCCGAGCGTGCGTGCCTTCATCGGCACCAACTACGACTCCAACGACTTCCTCTACAACAACAACTGGTCGGGCGTGGGCGTGCGCGCGAGCTGGAACCTGGTGAGCCTGTTCCGCTATCCCGCCGACAAGCGGCTGATCGAGACCCAGGCCGAGTGGCTGACCGAGCGCGAGCGCGCGCTGACCATGGCCATCATGACCCAGGTGCACGTGAGCCGCGCGCAGTTCGCGTTCGCGCGCCAGTCGCTGATCACGGCCGGGCGCTACTCGGAGGTGCAGGGCGGCATCACCACGCAGATGCAGTCGGCCTTCAAGGCCAACCAGGAGAGCCGCCAGCGCGTGATCCGCGAGGAGATGAACGGCCTGCTGGCCGAGGTGCGCTACGACCTGGCCTATGCCGACATGCAGAACGCCTTCGCCAACGTCTACAGCGCGATCGGCCTCGACAGCTTCACGCCCGAGGTCAGCAGCCGCGACTCGGTGGCGCAGCTCGCGGGCGGGCTGCAGCGGCTGTGGCAGAGCCGGCAGCACACGACCGGTGCCACCGCGGCCGCGGCCTGCGGCGCGGCGTCCTGACGCGCGACTTCTCTCATTCCACCACCGGGCCCTCGCTCCATGAACCTCGACGATCCCACCCCCGAGCCGTCCCGCAGCCCCTCGCCCGACCGCGCGCGCTGGCGAACGCTGGCGATCGGCGCCGCCTTCGCGGTCGTGCTGGTCGCGATCGCCTGGGGCTACCTGGGCGGAGGCGGGGCGAAGAAGCGCGAGGCGGTGCCGCCGGTGGCCGCGGCGCCCGCGCCGACCCCGGCACCGGCACCGGCACCATCATCCGCACCTGTGGCAACCGCGGCCAAGCCCGCGCCCGCCGCCGAACCGGTCGTGGCGCCGGGCACCGCGCTCGCCGCGATGGCGCCGCCCGCGGCGCCGTCCACGCCCGCGCCGCCCGCGGCCGCCACGCCGCCCCAGGGCACCGGCAATGCCGCCGCCGTCGCCGCGGCCGCCGCCCCCGGCGCGCTGGCCGCGATCGCGCCGGCCGATGCACCGCGCGCCGATGCGAGCGCGGTGCGCGGCGTGGTCAAGCCCAAGGACGAGGTGCTGTTCTCGGCCAAGATCGCCGCGCGCATCGCGCAGATGCCCTTCAAGGAGGGCGAGCGCTTCCAGAAGGGCGCGGTGCTGGTGGCCTTCGACTGCTCGCGCATCCGCGCCGAGGCCAATGCCGCCTGGGCCGCCAACCGCGCGAGCCAGACCATCCTCAAGCAGAGCCAGGAGCTCGACCGCTACGAGGCCATCGGCAAGAGCGACGTGCAGATCGCCAAGGCCAAGGCCGAGCAGACCGGCGCCGAGGCGACCGCGCTCGAGGCCCAGATGCGCGACTGCACCATCGTCGCGCCGTTCTCGGGCATCGTGGTGGAGAACATCTCGCACCAGCACGAGAACGCCGCGGCCGGCAAGGAGCTCACGCGCGTGCTCAACGACAGCGAACTCGAGATGCACCTGATCGCCCCCTCGGCCTGGCTCGGCTGGCTCGCGCCGGGCAGCCCCTTCAGGTTCAGGATCGACGAGACCGGCCGCAGCTACGAGGCCAAGGTCACCCGGCTCGGTGCCGCGGTCGACCCCGTGAGCCAGACGGTGCGCGTGGTCGGCCAGTTCGCGGGCGGCCGCGAGGCGGTGCTGCCCGGCATGAGCGGCAGCGCGGAATTCGCGCAGAACCCGGCCTCGCGGCAGCGCGCGCAGGCCACCCCATGAGAAGGCGGACAGCACCATGAGCGCAGCACCTTTGGGAGATGGTCCCGCAGGCCCGTCACCGAAGCCGGCACAGGCGGCGCCGGCCGGCGCGCGCGTGGTCGACGCCACGCCGCGCTTTCGCGACGGCACGCTGGTGTTGCTCGAGCTCGAGGCCGAGATCCGGCGCCAGCAGACCGAGAAGGAGCTGGTCTTCCACCTGCTCAACGAGGCCAAGCGCATCCTGCCGTTTCGCCAGGCCTTCTGCCTGCGCCGGCGCCATGCGGACGCGGCCTTCCAGGTCATCGGCGTGTCGAGCCTGGCCGCGGTCGACCGCAACGTGCCGCTGATCCGCTGGATCGAGCGGCTGGTGGCGAGCCTGCCGGCCGAGGCCTCGCGCACCGAGGCGCCGCTGGCCTTCGGCCGCGAGGCCTACGTCGACCCCGAGGAGCGCGACGCGGCGGCCTATCCGTTCGCGCATGCGCTGTGGCTGCCGATGCGCATGAAGGACGGCGATGCGCTCGGCGGCGTGCTGCTGTTCGCGCTCGAGCCCTGGAGCGAGCCGCAGCAGAAGGTGGCGCGCCGGCTGGCCGAGACCTATTCGCACGCCTGGGGCGCGCTGACCGGGCCGACCCGCTTCTGGGAACGCTGGCGCTTCGAGCGCCGCACGCGCTGGCTGATCGCCGCGGCGGTGCTGCTGGCCTGCATCTTCCCGGTCTCGATGAGCGCGCTGGCGCCGATGGAGGTGGCCGCGGCCGACCCGGCCGTGATCGCCGCGCCGCTCACCGGCGTGGTGGCCGAGATCCTCGTGCCGCCGAACACGCCGGTGAAGGCCAACCAGCCGATCCTGCGCTTCGAGGACACCAAGCTGCGCAACGAGCTCGAGCTCGCGCAGCGCAAGATGCAGGTGGCGACCGCGCGCTTCGCGAGCACTTCGCAGGCCGCGATCGACAGTGCCGACGCCAACCGCGAGGTGGCGATCAACAAGGCCGAGCTCGACCTCGCCACCGCGCAGTACGACTATGCGCGCGACCTGATGGCCAAGTCGGTGCTCAGCGCGCCGGTCGACGGCATCGCGGTCTACAGCGACCGCCGCGACTGGCAGGGCCGGCCGGTGGAGACCGGCCAGCAGATCATGAAGATCGCCAACGCCGAGCGCATCGAGTTCAGCATCTTCCTGCCGGTGCAGGACAGCATGCTGATCGAGGACGGCGCGCGCGTGAAGATCTACCTCGACAGCGATCCGCTGCGCCCGATCGAGGCCCACCTGCTGCGCGCCGGCTACCAGGCCGAGAAGACCGACGGCAGCACGCTGGCCTTCCGCCTTGCGGCGCGTGCCGACGATGCCCAGGCCCTGCACCAGCTGCGCATCGGCACGCGCGGCACCGCGCAGGTCTACGGCGGCAAGGTGCCGCTGCTGTTCTACGTGCTGCGCCGCCCGATCACCGTGGCGCGCCAGACCCTGGGCTGGTAGGAGGCCGTCGCCCATGGCCCCCAAGCCCGCCATCGCCCAGGGCGAACTGCCCGACGACGCGCTGCTGCCCGAGCTGCGCGAGGAGCTGCGCTTCGACCGCAGCTCGCCGCTGCTCGACGGCGCGCCGAGCTGGAGCATCTTCGACCCGGTGCGGCATGCCTACTTCCAGATCGGCCAGGTCGAGCTCGCGCTGCTGTCGGCCTGGCGCGGCCGCACGGTCGGCGAGATGCGGCGGCTGTTCGCGCAGCAGCAGGGCGCCGAGCCCGAGCCCGGCGCCATCAAGGCGCTGCTGCAGTTCCTCGCGAGCAACAACCTCACGCGCGCGCCGCTGGGCGACGCGGTCAAGAGCCTGAGCGCCCAGGCCCGGGCGCACGACCAGGCGTGGTGGAAATGGCTGCTGCACCACTACCTGTTCATCCGCGTGCCGCTGGTCAAGCCCGACCGCTTCCTGCGCCGCACCGTGCACTGGGTGGCGCCGCTGTTCACGCGCGGCTTCGCGCTGCTGATCGTCGCGCTCGGGCTGGTGGGTCTGTACTTCGTCTCGCGCCAGTGGGACGAGTTCCTGCACACCTTCCCGTACTTCTTCTCGCTGCAGGGCATCGCGATCTACGGCCTGAGCCTGGCCTTCACCAAGACCCTGCACGAGCTCGGCCATGCCTATGCCGCCACGCGCTACGGCTGCCGCGTGCCGACCATGGGCGTCTCGTTCCTGGTGATGGTGCCGGTGCTCTACACCGACACCACCGACACCTGGAAGCTGCGCTCGCGCAAGCAGCGGCTGCTGGTCGACGGCGCCGGCGTGCTCACCGAGCTGTGCCTGGCGAGCATCGCGACCTTCCTCTGGGCCTTCCTGCCCGACGGGCCGGTGCGCAGCGCCGCCTTCGTGATCGCCACCACGAGCTGGATCAGCACGCTGGCGATCAACCTGAGCCCGTTCATGCGCTTCGACGGCTACTACTTCCTGTCCGACATGATCGGCGTGCCCAACCTCAGCAGCCGCTCGCAGGCCTTCGGCCAGTGGCAGCTGCGCGAGTGGCTGTTCGGCCTGCGCTCGCCGATGCCCGAGCCGGTGGCGCCGCGCACCGCGCGCCTGTTCGCCTTCTTCGCCTGGGCGACCTGGCTCTACCGCTTCTTCCTGTTCCTCGGCATCGCGCTCGTGGTCTACCACTTCTTCTTCAAGGCCGTGGGCATCTTCCTGTTCGCGGTCGAGATCGGCTGGTTCATCGTGATGCCGGTGGCGCGCGAGCTCGGCCACTGGTGGCGCATGCGCGAGCGCATCGTGCCCGGGCGGCGCGGCATCGCGAGCCTGGCGATCCTCGGCGCGCTGCTGCTGGCGGCCTTCGTGCCGCTCGACGTCAACGTCAAGGTGCCGGCCGTGCTCGGCGCCACGCGCGAGGAGCCGGTGTTCGCGCCCGAGGCGGCGCAGGTCGCCGAGCTCAAGGTGCGCCCCGGCGAGCGCGTGCGCGAGGGCCAGGTGCTGTTCACGCTGGCCTCGCCGATGCTCGAGCAGGAGCAGCGCGAGGCGCGCATCCGGCTCGCGCTGCTGCAGGCGCGGCTCGCGCGTTCGGTGGCCGACAAGATCGACCGCGCCCAGACCCAGGAGCTGCTGCGCGGCGTGGTGGCCGAGCAGGAGAACCTCAGCGGCCTGGCCAAGCGGCGCGCGCTGCTGCAGGTGAAGGCCCCGTTCGCCGGCACCGTGGCCGACTACGACGCCGAGCTGCATCCGCAGCGCTGGATCACCGGCAAGCAGCTGCTGGCGCGCATCGTCGACGAAGGCGGCGCGCAGGACCTGCGCGGCTATGTCGAGGGCCAGCATGCCTGGCGCCTGCGCGACGGCGCCGTCGGCCGCTTCGTGCCCGACGATCCGCGCCAGGCCAGCTTCGAGGTGCGGCTGGTGGGCCTGTCGTCGGTCGCGGCCGAGGAGATCGATTCGGCCTACCTGCAGTCGGTGCACGGCGGCCCGATCGCGGTCAACGTCACCGACAAGGGCAAGGCGGTGCCCAACCAGAGCCAGTACCCGCTGCTGATGCGGCCGCTGGAACCGCAGCGCGACGCGATCTACCTGCACCAGATCGTGCGCGGCGTGGTCACGCTCGACGCGCAGGGCGAGAGCTTCTTCGCGAAGGTGGCGCGGCAGGTGTTGCGGGTGCTGGCGCGGGAGAGCGGGTTGTGAGGGCGGTGCGAGCCGCACTGTGGCCCGTTCGTGTGAAGCCGGCGTGACGACGAGGCCGCGCGGGCGCGCGCGCCAAGCTCCCGAGGATTTTCAATCGGACTGACATCTGCCGCTGCGAGCATGGACCGGACCGCTGAAGTCCAATGTTCGGGAGCGAAAGATGACCGCAGTTTCAAGCCGTCGCCGCACGGATCGGCAGACCCGTCTTGAGGCGGCCTTCACCCTCATCGAACTGATGGTGGTGCTCGTCATCATCGGCGTGCTGGCGGCGCTGATCGTGCCCAGCCTGATGGACCGTCCCGACCAGGCACGCGCCACCGCGGCGCGCCAGGACGTGGCGGCCGTCATGCAGGGGCTGAAGCTCTACCGCCTCGACAACGGCGCCTACCCGAGCGCCGCGCAGGGGTTGCGCGCCCTGATCGAGAAGCCCTCGGCGGGCAAAGTGCCGGCCAACTGGCGCCCCTACCTGGAACGGCTGCCCGCCGACCCCTGGGGCAATGCCTACCAGTATCTCAACCCCGGCACCCGCGGCGAGATCGACGTGTTCTCGCTCGGCGCGGATGGCGAGCCCGGCGGCGAGAAGGCCAACGCGGACATCGGTTCCTGGTGATCGCGGGCCCACACGTGCGCGGCTCGATCGTCATCGCGGCAAGGGGGCACCGCGCGCGGCAGCGCGGCATGGCGGTCGTGAGCGCGCTCTTCATCGTGGCGCTGATCGCCGCGCTCGCCGCCGTGATGATGAACCGCCAGAGCGCCGCGATCCGCGACACCCAGGGCGAGCAGTCGCGGGTTCAGGCGCGCTGGCTGCTGCGCGGCGAACTCGGCGCGGCGCAACAGCTTCTGCGCGCCGAGGCCACGCGCGATCCCACCACCCGGCTCGACGGCGCCTGGAGCCGGCCCTCGGTGCGGCCGGCCGGCGGCCTGCTGGCGGTGGAGGGCGGCGCCCGCCTGGTGAGCGAGATCAGCGACGAACAGGGCAAGTACAACCTGCGCAACCTGGTCGAGCGCGGGCGCATCGACCCGATCGAGCTCGGGATCTTCCAGCGCCTGTGCGCCTCGCTCGGCGTGCCGGCGACCGCATCGCAGGCAATCGCGCGGCGCATCGCGCTGAGCTTCGGTGACGACGAGTCCGCCACCTCGGGGAGCTTCGCGGCGCAGGAAGGCGCGGTCGATCCGGCGGCCGCGGCCGCCGCGTCGCTGGGCCTGCCGCTCGACCTGCCGCGCCAGCCCAGGGCGCCGCGCCCGCGCGCGGTGGAGGACCTGCTCGCCACTGCCGGCGTCGACGCCGCGGCGGTCGCCAGGCTGGCTCCCTTCGTCACGGTGCTGCCGTTTCGCACCTGGATCAACGCCAACACCGCGAGCGCCGAACTGGTGGCCGCGGGCGTGCCGGGCCTCTCGCTCGAACGCGCGCGCGAACTCCTGGCCGCGCGCGACCGTGGCCAGTGGTTCATCAACACGGGCGATTTCTCCAACCGACTCCGGATGCCGGAACTCGACGCCCTGGCCCTGCGCATCGGCGTCACCAGCAACTGGTTCCGCGTGGCCAGCATGCTCGAGACGCCGCGCACGAAGTTCTTGCAGACGGTGCTGCTGCTCGACGACAAGGCTTCGCTGCCGCGCGTGATGTGGTTGCGGGAGGGCGCATGAAAGCCCGCCCCGTGCAGCGCCTGCGGCTGCGGCTGCCCGCATGGGCGGGCGAGGGCGGCGGCCCGGTGCTGGCGCACTGCGGCTGGCGCGCGGAAGACGGCAGCTGGCACGACGAGGGCGAGATGGCGCTGGCGGCCATCGCCGGGCTCTTCGCGGCCCAGCGCGTGGAAGCGGCGCTGCACCCGGCCGACACGCCGATGCGGACCTTCGTCCTGCCGCCGCTCACCGGCCGCCGGCTGCGCGAGGCCGTGCTGGGTGCCGTGGAACCCTGCGCGCTGCAACCGGTGGAACAGCTCGTGGTGGCCTTCGGCCCGCGCGATGCGCGCGGCCAGGTGCCGACCGCCTGGGTGGCGCGCGACACCATCGAGGGCTGGCGCGTGCTGCTGCATCGCCACGGTCTGCCGGTGCGCGAGCTGCACCTGCCGACCGCCTTCCTTCCCGTGGCCGCCGAAGGCGCGACGGCCTGGCCCATCGAGCGCTGGCTGATCGTGCGCATGGGCACGGCCCAGGGCTTCGTGCACTGGCTGCCCGAGGGCGAGGACCGCGCGCTGGCGCTCGCCGCGCAGGCGGGCGATGCGGCGCCGGAGGCGATCCGATGGCTGGACGACGAGCCGGCGGATGCCGCGCACTGGTCGGGCGAGGGCTGGGGCTGGGCACTGCCCGCGGGCGAGGCAGCGAGCGATGGCATGGCCGCCTCGCTCGCGCTGCCCGCGCTGGGCTGGGGGGCGCTCGCGCTCGTGGTGTGGCTGACCGTCCTCAACGTGCAGGCCGACCGCCTGGCGGCACGGGGGCAGGGCCTGAAGCGGCAGATGGCGGCGCGCGTGCAGGCCGCCTTCCCCGACATCCCGGTCGTGGTCGATCCGCTGAAGCAGGCGCGCCAGCACAAGGATGCGCGCGCCGCCGGCGACCTGCCCGCCACCGGGAGCGACTACGCGGGCCTTTCGCAGGCCGCCGCGAGCCTGCTGGCCGAGGTGCCCGCGGGACAGGTGCAGCGGCTCGACTACGCCGCGGGAACGCTGCGCCTGCGCTGGCGCGAGGGCGGCGCGCCGGTGGGCGAGGCATGGCGTGCGTTGCAGGCCCGGGGCCGCGAACGAGGATGGGTGCTCGAGGGCGATGCGGCCGAGCTGCGCCTCGGTGTCGCGGTGGGCGACAAGGCTGCGGCGCCGGCGGCACAGGGCGGCCCATGACGCGGTCCATGAACGCCGTCCCGCGGCGCCTGCACGCGCTGGCCGGCCGATGGCATGCGGCGGCACAGCGGCTGCGCGCGGGCAGCGCGCGCTGGCGCGCCTTGCCCGCGCGCGACCGCCTGGCGGTGGGCATCGCGGCGCTGGTGATGGTGCTGGCCCTGCTGTGGCTGCTCGCGGCCCAGCCCGCGCTCGAGCGGCGCGCGCGCTGGCAGCGCGAACTCCCGCTGTTGCAGGCCCAGTCCGCCGAGCTCGAGCGGCTGCTGGCCGACGTGCCCTCGGCACGTCCGCTCGACGCACCGCGGCGCGGCGGCACGGCGGATGCCGACGGCCTGCGCGAACCGCTCGCCGTCGGGCTCGACCGTGCCGGCCTGCGCGGCCTCTATCGCATCGACGCCGTCGTCGCCGATGCGCCCGGCGCCACCGGCAAGCCGGCCCCGGCCAAGACCTGGCGGATCGAATTCGACGCACCCGTTCCGCCGGGACGCGTGCTTTCCTGGCTCGCGGAAGTCGCCGCGCGCGGCGACCTCGAGGTCGGCGCCGCGATGCTCGAGCGTGTCGCACCTGTCGCTTCCGGGAACGGCGGCGATGGCGGGGCGCAAGGCAGCGTGCGCGGCCGGGTGGACCTGCGGTCCACCCAACTCATCAAGGACGGTCAGTGATGCGAGATCGAATGGGCCCGGCATGGCGCCGATGGGCAACGGCGTGCGGCCTGGCATTGGCCGCCGCGGGCAGCGGCGCGGCGCCGGCCACGGACACCCAGGGCGTGGCGGCCGCCGCCGCGCCACAGCCCGCGCGCGGCGGTCGCGACGAGCGCGTGGTGCTCAACTTCGTCGATGCCGACATCGCCTCGGTGGTCTCGGCGCTGGCCCGCTTCCTTGGACGCAGCTTCCTGTTCGACCCGCGCGTGAAGGGCCAGATCACCCTGGTGTCCGAAGGCGAGGTGTCCGCGCCCACGGCCTACGCGATGCTGTCCTCGGCCTTGCGCATGCGCGGCTTCGCGATCGTCGACGTGGGCGAGGTGAGCCGCGTCGTGCCGGTGGCCGACGCGAAGCTGCAGGGCGGCAGCGTCAACACCCGCAGCCCCGGTGGCGGGCTGGCCACGCGCACCTTCCGGCTCGCCTACGAGGACGCCGAGGCGATGCTGCCGGTGCTCAAGCCGTTGATCGCGGCCGAGAACAGCATCGCCGCCTATCCGGCCAACAACACGCTGGTGGTGACCGACTACGTCGACAACCTCGAGCGCCTGGCGCGCATCATCGAGAGCATCGACACGCCGACCTCGCTCGACGCCGACATCGTCAAGCTGCGCAACGGCGTGGCCACGGACGTGGCCGCGCTGGCGTCGGAACTGCTCGAAGGCAGCGGTGGCGAGAAGGGCCGGCGCGACATCATGGTGCTGGCCGATCCACGCTCCAACAGCATCGTGATCCGCTCCAGCAGCCCGGGACGCACGGCGCTCGCGCGCGAGCTGATCGCCAAGCTCGAGAACGCGCAGAGCGATCCGGGCAACCTGCACGTGGTCTACCTGCGCAACGCACAGGCGGTGAATCTCGCGGGCGTCCTGCGCGGACTTCTGACCGGCGAATCGCCGGATAGCGCCACCAGCGGCAGCGGCTCGGTGCGCGCGGCACTCGGCGCGGGCGGCATGCTCGCGGGCGCCGGGGCCGCGAACAGCGGCGGCACGGCGGGAACGAACGGCACCGGGGGAGCAGCGGCGGCAACACCTCGGGCGGCAGCAACGGCAGCCGCTTCGGCGGCGGCGTGTCCGGCACCGCGGGCGGCACCGGCGGCCGTGGCGGCTCGGCGAGCGGTGGCGGCCTGGGCGGCGGCGGCGGGGCCACCGCGTTCTCCGCGGGCGGCGTGACGGTGCAGGCCGATGCCACCACCAACACCCTGCTGATCGCCGCGCCCGAACCCATGTACCGCAGCCTGCGGCGCGTGATCGACACGCTCGACCAGCGGCGCGCGCAGGTGCTGGTCGAAAGCCTGATCGTCGAGGTGACCGAGACCGATGCGGCCGAGCTCGGCATCCAGTGGATGGCCACCGGCCGCAACGGCCAGGTGATCGGCGGCGCGAACTACGGCGCGGCCGCGCTCAACGCGGCCGCGCGCAATTCCATCGAGGCCTTGCCGCGCGGACTCAACATCGGCATCGTCGACGGCACCGTCAACCTGCCGGGCGTGGGCGAGATCCTCAATCTCAAGATGCTCGCGCGCGCGCTGCAGGCGAAGAACGGCGCCAACATCCTCTCGACCCCGAACATCCTCACGCTCGACAACGAGCCCGCGTCGATCATGGTGGGCAAGACCGTGCCTTTCGTGAGCGGCCAGTACATCACCAACGGCACCACCAACAACAACCCGTTCCAGACCATCCAGCGCGAGGACATCGGCCTGAAGCTCAACATCCGCCCGCAGATCTCCGAGGGGGGAACCGTCAAGCTCGACATCTACCAGGAGGTCTCGAGCATCGACGAGCAGAACTCAGGCCTCTCGGGGATCGTCACCAACAAGCGCGCGCTCGACACCAGCGTGCTGGTGGACGACGGCCAGATCATGGTGCTCGGCGGTCTGATGGAAGACAGCGTGACCCACGGCAGCGAAGGCGTGCCGGTACTCGGCGACGTGCCGGTGCTCGGCAGCCTGTTCCGCTACGACAAGCGCCAGCGCGCCAAGACCAACCTGATGGTGTTCCTGCGGCCCTACGTGATCCGCGACGCGAACGCGGGCCGCGGCCTCACGCAGGACCGCTACGACTTCATGCGCATGCAGCAGGGCCGCGTGCGGCCGCCCGCGCGCGGCCTGCTGCCCGGCATGGGCGCGCCCGCGTTGCCGCCTTCGGACGTGCCGGTGGCCGCGCGCACGCGCTCGCTCGACCTGCGGCCCGAAGGCTGGGAGCGCACACGCGAGCAGGCGCCGCCCGCCACCCTCACCGACAGTGCCGTGCGCCAGCGGCCCGCGCCGCCGCCGCAGGCCGCCGAGGACGCGGTGCGCACCCGGCTTCCGCTGGGCCTGACCGTCGCCTCCGATCCTTCGGCGCTCTACGGGGGAACCAACGACAAGGTCACGGTGATCCAGATCGCCGATGTGCGCGCCGACCAGGATGCGCAGCGCATCGTCCAGCGCGTGCGCATCAGCGGCATCGCCGCCTATGTGGTCGGCGGGCCCGGCGGCGAGGGCAACCTGGTGCGTACCGAGGTCGCGCGCGACCCGCAGGCCGTGGACAACGCCATCGCGCTGCTGCGCGAACTGGGCTTCCGCCCGGAACTGGTGATCTCCCCATGAGCCCCGCGCTTCCCCACGCCTGGGCGCGCAGCCAGCGCATCGTCCTGCAGCCGGCCGACGAGGCGGCGGCCGAGGGCGCGTGCATCGTCGTCTGCCGCCGCACGCCGGGCTGGGCCGTGGCGGAGGTGCGGCGGCGCTTCGGCGCGCTGCCGCTGCACCAGGTCGGCGACGGCGAGATGGACCGGCTGCTCGAGCGCGGCTACGCCGAAAGCGACGATGCCGCCTCGGTGGTGGGGGGCGGTCGAGCAGCAGGTCGACCTCGACCGCCTGATGCAGGACATTCCGGCCGTCACCGACCTGCTCGACGCCCAGGACGACGCGCCGGTGATCCGGATGATCAACGCGCTGCTGGCGCAGGCCGCGCGCGATGGCGCGAGCGACATCCATCTCGAGTCGTTCGAGACCCATTCGGTGGTGCGCTACCGCGTCGATGGCACGCTGCGCGACGTGGTGGCGCCGCGCAAGGCGCTGCATGCGGCGCTGATCTCGCGCATCAAGATCATGGCGCAGCTCGACATCGCCGAGAAGCGGCTGCCGCAGGACGGCCGCATCACCCTGCGCGTGGGCGGCCGCCCGATCGACGTGCGCGTGTCGACCGTACCCACCGCGCATGGCGAGCGCGCCGTGCTGCGCCTGCTCGAGAAGGACGCTGGCCGCCTACAGCTCGAGCGCCTGGGCATGGCGAGCGACACCCTGGCCGAGCTCACGCGGCTGGTGCGGCAGCCGCACGGCATCGTGCTGGTCACGGGGCCGACCGGCAGCGGCAAGACCACCACGCTCTACGCGGCACTCGGCCAGCTCGACCTGTCCACGAGCAACATCCTCACCGTCGAGGATCCGGTCGAGTACGACCTGCCGGGCATCGGCCAGATCCCCGTCCACGCGAAGATCGGCATGACCTTCGGCGCCGCCTTGCGCGCCGCGCTGCGGCAGGATCCCGACAACATCATGATCGGCGAGATCCGCGACCTCGAGACCGCGCAGATCGCGGTGCAGTCCTCGCTGACCGGGCACGGCGTGCTGGCCTCGCTGCACACCAACGACGCCGTGTCGGCCGTCACGCGCATGAGCGACATGGGCATCGAGCCCTTCCTGCTGTCGTCCTCGCTGCTGGGCGTGCTCGCGCAGCGCCTCGTGCGCCGTCTCTGTCCCGAGTGCAAGACCGCGCACCCGCAGGCCGACGGGTGCACCGTCTACCGGCCGGCGGGCTGCCCCGCCTGTGGCCACTCGGGCTTCAAGGGCCGCACCGGCATCCACGAGCTGTTCGTGATCGACGACGAGATCCGGCGCCTGATCCACCAGGGCGGCGACGAGCAGGCCATGCGCGCCGCCGCGGCGCAGCGCGGCATGCGTTCGATGCGCGAGGATGGCCAGCGCTGGGTCCGCGAGGGCGTGACCACGGCCGAGGAGATCGTGCGCGTGACGCGCGACGCCTGAGCTTCGCCATGGCACGCTTCGAGTTCGAGGCCGCGAACGGCGCGGGCGAGATCCAGCGCGGCAGCGCCGAGGGCGAGTCCGCCCGCGCGGTGCGCGCGCAGTTGCGCGAGCGCGGCCTGACGCCACTGCAGGTGCGCGAGGCCACGGCCGGCGGCGGCGCCTTCTCCTTCCTGAACCCGGCGCTCGGTGCCGCCGACCTGTGCTGGGCCACGCGAGAACTCGCGAGCCTGCTGGGCGCGCGGCTGCCGCTCGAGGCGGCGCTGGTCGCCACCATCGAGCAGGCCGAGCGTCGGCATGTGGCCGAGGCGCTGCGCGCGGTGTGCGATGGCGTGCGCGCCGGCATGCGGCTGGCCGACGCGCTCGGCGAGCGGCCGCGCGACTTCCCGGCGATCTATCGCGCGCTGGTGAGCGCGGGCGAGGACTCGGGCGACCTCGCGCGCGTGATGGAACGGCTGGCCGACTACCTCGAGAACCGCGACAACCTGCGCGGCAAGGTCCTGACCGCCTTCATCTACCCGGCCGTGGTCGGCTTCGTCTCGCTGTGCATCGTCGTCTTCCTGCTCGGCTACGTGGTGCCGCAGGTGGTGGGTGCCTTCGCGCAGGCGAAGCAGGAGCTTCCCGCGATCACGCGCGCGATGCTGGCGGCCAGCGCCTTCGTGCGCGAATGGGGCTGGCTGAGCGCGGGCGTGCTCGCGGCCGCCTGGATCGCCGCGCGTGCCGCGTTGCGCGACGCGACGAGGCGCATGCGCTGGCATGCCGCGATATTGCGCATGCCGGTCGCGGGCCGCTTCGCGCTCGGCGTCGACACCGCGCGCTTCGCCTCCACGCTGTCGATCCTGATGGATGCCGGCGTGCCGCTGCTGCGTGCGCTCGAGGCCGCGCGGCAGACGCTCGGCAACGAATGGATCAAGCGCTGCGTGCTCGAGGCCACCGGCCGCGTGAAGGAGGGCACGCCGCTCGCCGCCGCGCTGAAGGCGCAAAAAATATTTCCCTCGAACCTCGTCCACCTGGTCGCCAGCGGCGAGAAGACGGGAGCGCTCGCGGCGATGTTCGAGCGTGCCGCGCAGAACCTCTCGCGCGACCTCGAACGCCGCGCGATGCGACTCACCACGCTGCTCGAACCCCTGATGATCCTTGGCATGGGCGGCGTCGTGATGGCCATCGTGCTGGCCGTGCTGATGCCGATCATGGAGATGAACCAGATGGTGCGCTGAGGACAAAAGTCCTCGCGCGATCGTCTTCGCGCGATCTCGCGTGTTGCCGGATGCAGCGCGAACTCGGGAGTTCTTCACCGCGTCTTCCCGAGCTTTTTTCGGCCTGCTGTCACCCCCCGAAAAGAAGATTCATGGGTCGCCAGGAAGGCGGCACAGGTAGCGAGGAGGCAGGCGGATTCGATGGCCCCATGGGGCCTCGCGCGGCACCTGTCTCTGCCAGCTCAAATCTTTATTGGTCAATGCAAAGGAGTTTCCCAATGCGTGCAATGTTCAAGCCGGTCGCGATCGCGGCCGTGATGGTGGTGGGTGTTCTGGCCGCCGGTGCGGCGTCGGCCCAGATCGCGGTCGGCGGTGGCGCGACCCTGCCCGAGCTGCTGTATGACGATGCCCTGCCTAGCGGCGTGGGCCTCACCGACTTCAGCTACACCGGCACCGGTTCGGGCGCCGGCAAGACGGCCTTCTTCACCAACAACGCGACCGGCTTCAAGAACGAATCGCTGGCCACGACGCCCGCCTGGGGCGCGACCCCAGTCGGTGCACTTCGCCGGCAGCGATTCGCTGATGACCGCCGCCGAGCGCAACAGCTACACCAACGACGTGTTCCCCGCCGGCGGCACGCAGACCCGCCAGGCCGCCTGGGGCCGCCAGATCCAGCTGCCGACGGTGGCCACCTCGGTGCTGATCCCCTACAAGCGCACCGGCGTCTCGACGCTGAACCTGACGGACGCCCAGATGTGCGCCGTCTTCGCCAACAAGCCGCTGATCACCACCACCCAGCCCAACCTGATGTGGGAACAGGTGCTCGGCACCGCGACGACCGCCAACCCCGGCACGAACCTCGTGCGCGTGGTCTATCGCAGCGAGACCAGCGGTACCACCGAACTGCTGAGCCGCTACCTGGTCGAAGCCTGCCCGGGCGCCGGCTTCGTGGTGTCCAACAGCTTCACGACCGCCGTGGCCGGTGCCCTGAGCGCCGCGACGGGTTCGAGCGCCATTCCCGCCCACTGGGTGGCAGTGACGGGCAGCAGCGGCATGTCGGGCGCCTTCGGCACCGACGGCCGCGTCGGCTACCTGAGCCCCGAACCGCTCTACACCGGCAGCAACAACGCGGTCGTCGCCCGCATCAACGGCAACCTGCCGTCGTCCAGCGCGATCAAGACCCAGCTCGCCGGCACGTCGCTGCCGGTCGGCGGCGCGTCGCAGTCGACCGATCCGCTGGCATGGGTTCCGGCCTATTCCAAGCCGGCCTCGGGCTATCCGATCTTCGGCACCACCAACATCCTGGTGAACCAGTGCTACAAGGACGCCGCGGTGCAGACCAAGGTCCGCAACTTCCTCGCGAAGATCTATGGCCTGCCGGCCATCGGCGCCAACCCGCCACGCTGCCGGACTCGGCGACCATGACCAAGGTTGCCAACCACAACTTCATCGCGCTGCCTGACGGCTCGGTGGGCACCAACAACTGGAACACCCAGATCAAGAACGTGTTCCTGAACCCGAGCAGCCCGCTGGGCATCGGCAACACCAGCGTCTGCGCCAGCGTCGGCCGTCCGCTGACGAACTGATCCACGGCCGTAGCGTGGCCAGGCTGCCGGCGCGTCCGGCGGCCATTCCGCCTCGGGGAGAACGCCGCGCACGACGCGGCCGGATCCTCGGGGCTTTCTCCGTTTTGCCTTCCACGTACCCAAGGAACACCGCCGCGATGCAACCCTCGCGTTCGCGCCGATCCGGGGTGACACCCGCGCCCGGCCTCCATGTCACGCGAGCGTCACCGCCGCGAACTAACGTCGACCGCGTACCGAGCAGTCCACGCGGTCCCGGATCGTCCGGCGAACGCGGCGGCTCGGGGGCATCTGCGCCTATCGGGTATGAGAGCGAATTCGGCATCGGTCAGTGTGCTGACACTGGCCTGGTGTCTGGCTGGAACCGCCACGCTGTTCGCGCCGGACGGCGCGCGGGCACAGGCCGCGGGCTCGAACCCACCCGTGGCCATGCAGGCCGGCACGCGGATCGAGTTCGACATCGGCGCGCAGCGCCTGGGCGATGCGATAGCGGCTTTCAGCCGGGCCACCGGGCTCGACGTGCTGGTCGACGGCGAGGATGCGCAACGGCCGGCCGGCGCGGTGCGCGGGCGGTTGACGGCCGCGCAGGCCCTCGAGGCGATGCTGGCCGGGACGGGGCTGGAGGCGCGCCATGCCACCGCGACATCGGTGGTGATCCAGGCGGCGCGCGGGCCGGCTGCGCCGGCCTGGCAGCCGGGCACGGAAGCGCCGGAGTTCGAGGAGTCGGGGTTCCACGGAGGAAATGTCTTGTACCAGTCCTATGCCGCCCAGGTGCAGCAGGCCCTGCGCGCCTCGCTGTGCGGCGCGAGCGAAACGCGGCCCGGCGGCTATCGCCTCGCGCTCCAGGTGCGCCTGGATGCGCGCGGCACGGTCGAGCGCTTTCGCCTGCTGAGCACCACCGGCCAGACCAGCCGCGATGCCGCGGTGCTGCGCAAGGTGCGTACCCTGGCGGTCGGCACGCCACCGCCCGCCTCGCTGCCGCAGCCGCTGGTGATCCTGCTGCTGCCCGAAGGGCCCGATGCCGAGTCGGCCTGCGCAGATGTCCCGGCCGCGCCGGAGGCCCTGCCGTGATGAACGAGACGCCGGGCCTGGCGGCAAGCCTGCGCGCCCGCGTGGTCGCGCGCTATGCCGAGTTGCGCGGCAGGCTCGAACGCATCGTGGGCTCGCGCGACGACGCGGCCGACGCCATGCAGGAGACCTGGTTGCGGCTGGCCACCACCGCCGGCGAGACGGGGGCACAGCCCGGTTCGCCCGCCTCGAACCCCGCCACGATCCACAACCCCGACGCCTACCTGCTGCGCATGGCCGCCAACATCGCGATCGACCGCTATCGGCAGGACGACGCGCTGCTGGCTCGCGTCGAGATCGACGCGCTGGTCCACATCGTCGACGAGACCGCCGATCCCGAGCGCATCGCGAGCGCGCGCAGCGACATCGAGGCGCTGGGCGAGGTGCTCGCGCGCATGCCCGCGCGGCGGCGCGCGATCCTGGTCGCGGCCCGCGTCGAGGGCCGGCTCAACAGCGAGATCGCGCAGCGTCTCGACGTGTCGCTGAGCACGGTCGAGAAGGAATTGCGCGCCGCGCTCGACTACTGCAAGAAGCATCTGCCGCACGTGGAGGCGGCCCAGCAGGGCCATTTCAGCGGACCGCGAAAATACTGATGTACGCCATGTCCTTCACTCCACCCGAATCCGGCTCGCCGCAGCATCAGGCCCAGGCCTGGTGGCTGCGCCTGCATTCGGGCGAAGCCACGCGCGCCGATGCCGACGCGTTCCGCGAATGGGCCACCCGCAATGCCGCGCACGCGCAGGCATGGCGCGAGGTGATGCGCGTGTGGTCGTCGATCGATCCGTTGCTGATCGAAGAGGCCGCGCGCCAGGCGCTGCCCCCCGCGTCGAGCACGCGGCCTGCCGGGCTGGCGCGGCGGGTCCCGCGCGTTGCCTTCCTCGCCCGGCCGGCGCGCCTTTCTCGGCGGTGCGGTGGCGGCGGCGGTGGCGGCGGTCGTGGTGCAACCGCCGCTGGGCCTGTGGCCCTCGGTCGAGGAGCTCGCGGCCGACTACCGCACCGCGACCGGCGAACAGCGCCAGCTCGCGCTTGCTCCCAGCGTCGACGTGCGGATGAACACGCAGACCCTGATCAATCGCGTGGGCCGCGACGGCTTCGAACTGGTGGCGGGCGAGGCCGAGGTCGCCCTCGCCGGCACCGGGGCCTTCTTCGTGGACGCCGGCGGCGGCCGCCTGCAGGCGAATGCCGCGCGCATCAATGTCCGCTACACCGGTCCGCAGGTCTGCGTGACCTGCCTTGAGGGCCGGGTCACGGTCAGCGTGGCCGGCCAGCAGCGCACGCTGGAGGAGGGCCGGCAGATGTTCTACGACCGGACGGGCCTGCAGGAGCCCGTGCGTGCCGACGTGGCGAGCGTGGGCGCCTGGCGCAGCGGCGTGCTGTCCTTCGACCGCGTGCCGCTGGCGGACGTGATCGCCGAGATCAACCGGTATCGCCCGGGCAAGGTCTTCCTGCGCAACGACGAGCTCGGCCGCACCCCGGTGCGCATGCAGATCGCGCTGCGCAGCATCGACAACGCCCCGCTGATGATCCGCGAACGCTACGGCGCGCGCATGCGCAGCCTGCCCGGCGGATTCGTCGTCCTGAGTTGAAGGGGCGGGGACCGCGACGGCCCGCCCTCGAATAATTTACGGGTTGCCCCGCGCAGGCTCGTCTTGGGGGTATGGAACCGACACCCATCGACGACGGCCCCGCCTCGCACGACGCCTGCCTCGGCGAAGCGTTCGAATGGCTCGTGCGCCTGAATCGCCTGCATGCCAGCGAGGCGGAGGCCTTCGCGCTGCAGGCCTGGTGCGCGCGCAGCGCGATGCACGCGCAGGCGTGGCGCGAGGCGCTCGCGCTGTGGCGGGCACTGCTGCCGGCCGCATGCGCCGCCGTGCAGCGCGCGTCGATCCTGCCGGGACGCAGGCGTCCGCGGCGACCCGTCGATGACAGGCGTGTCGGTTCCAGCCGTGTCGCCGCCTTCGGGCGCGGCAGTTCCTCCGACACCTTCCGCATGCAGCACCGCACCGGGCAATCATGGTCCTGAATTCCCATTCCCTTCGTTCGCGCGCACCGGCCGCGCCCCTGGCGCCCCTGGCACGCGCCGTCGCCTTGCTGCTCGCCGCCTGCGGCATGACGGCGGCTGCGCACGCGCAGCAACGCGCGTTCAGCGCGGCATGGATAGCGCAGAAGAACATCGCGCAGGGCCAGGCGATCGCGACGGGTCGCCTGCCCAATGGCCTGCCCGTGTCCTCGCTCAACACGCCGAGCGCGCAGCAGCAACAGTCGCGCGAGCAGTTGCAGCGTTCGCTCGGCAACCTGAACCTCGCCGCGCAGGGCATCGCGGCGCAGCAGGCCGCGCAGGCGGCCGCGCGGCAGGCGGCCTTGGACGATCCCTCGTCAGTGCCCGACGGCCTGGCCGACGGCGGCTTGAAGGTCGACACCAATTCGCTGACCGCGGGCTGGCTCGATGCCCAGGCGCCCGTGCAATCGCAAGGCGGCGATGGCCGCACCACGGTCACCATCCAGCAGACCGGCGACCGCGCGATCCTCAACTGGGAGACCTTCAACGTCGGCAAGCGCACCACCGTCGATTTCAGGCAGCAGGCCGACTGGGCCGTGCTCAACCGCGTCAACGACCCGCAGGCGCGGCCTTCGCAGATCCAGGGCCGGATCAAGGCCGACGGCACGGTGTTGATCGCGAACCGCAACGGCATCGTGTTCAGCGGCTCGAGCCAGACCGACACGCGCAACCTCGTCGCGGCGGCGGCGAAGATCGGCGACGAGCAGTTCAAGGCGCGCGGCATCTACAGCGCGCAGGCGAACGGTGCCTACACGCCGAGCTTCACCGATGCCGACGGCAAGGTCGAGGTGCAGGCCGGCGCGCGCATCAACACCACGCCGACGACCACCGTCACGCAGGGCGGCGGCTATGCGCTGCTGCTGGGCAAGGAGGTCACCAACGCCGGCACCATCACCGCGCCGCGCGGCCAGGTGCAGATGGCGGCGGGAGATTTCTTCATCGTGCGCCAGGGGCAGGGCACCGCGTCGAACCAGCGTTCCACCACGCGCGGCAACGAAGTCGCGCCGCAGTTCGATGTCGACAGCACGGCGGGCGCGGTGACCAACACCGGCCTGCTGCAGGCGCCCGAAGGCGACATCACCCTGGCGGGTCGCAAGGTGGTGCAGGACGGCGTGGCCGTGGCGACGACCACGGTCGATGCGCGCGGCAGCATCCATCTGCTGAATTCGGCGAGCGACAAGCTCGGCAGCGTCACGGTGACGGCACGTGGCCTGAACGCGATCCTGCTGGACGACCGGCACGGCCGCACCGCGCTCGACAGCCAGCGCGATGCGCTGATGGTGCCGCCGGCGGTGGCGAATTCGCCCGATTCGACCTTCGACAACCTCTCGCTGATCGAGGACCGCCGCGACCAGTCGCGCATCGAGATCGTCGCGGGCGGCGGCGTGCTGTTCGAGGGCGGCTCCACCACGCTGGCAACGGGCGGCCAGATCGCGGTGAGCGCGGGCACCGCGGCGCGCAGCACGGTCGCCAACGGCGCCAGGCTCGACGTTTCCGGCGCCGTCGGCGTGCAGGTGGCGATGTCGTCGAACAATGTGCAGATCAACATCCAGGGCAACGAGCAGCGCGACGCGCCGCTGAACCGCGACACCACGCTGCTCAACAACGGCAACGTGTGGATCGACCGGCGCAAGCTGCTGCGCGTGGCGGCCGGCGTGGGCGGCTACGACAAGGAACGCTGGTACACGCCGGGCGGCCTGCTCGAGGTCGGCGGCTACCTGGGTCTGCAGGGCCACGGCATCGGCGAATGGGCCGCGCAGGGCGGCAGCGTGGTGTTCGCGGGCGCGGAGCTGGTCACGCAGGCGGGTTCGAACATCAACCTCTCGGGCGGCACGCTGGACGTGCAGACTGGGATGATCCGGCAGAGCTGGCTCAAGGGAGCGGACGGCCGGCTGTACGAGGTCTCCAGGGCGCCGGCGGACGTGCGGTACACGGGCCTCTACAAGGGCTATGAAGACGCGCACGAGCGCTGGGGCGACAAGACCACGGAGTTCTTCTACAACCCGCTGATCGGGCCGCAGCAGCGGCTGGAGAACGGCTACACGGTCGGGCGCGACGCGGGCCGGCTCGTGGTGTCGACCCGTGCCGCGGTGCTCGAGGGTGACATCACGTCCACGGTCTACCAGGGGCCGCAACAAACGGCCAGGCGCGACGCGGGACTGGATGGCTACGCGCAATCGCACGATGCGGCGGCACTGGCCGCGCAACTGGTGCTGGGCAGCTACCTCACGTCCTACGGCACCGATCCGGGGACGGGGCGCGCACGCGCGTTCCCGACCTTCTCGCCGACTTTCGCGCGCATCGTGTTCGGCACCGGCGAGCCGGGGCTGGGCGACGGCATCTCGCCGAACGGGCCGCTGCCGCAGGAACGCAAGGACGCGCTCCACATCGACAGCGAGCGCCTGAACGGCTGGGGCCTGGGCGCATTGCTGGCCGCGGGCTCGGACAGCGTCACGGTGGAAGATGCCGTGGCGGTCGCCGCGGGCGGCAGCATCCGGCTGCTCGCACCCCAGGTGCAGGTGGACGCGAACCTCACGGCACGCGGTGGCGAGATTGCGCTGGGCAACGTGCGCCGGGTGAACGGCAGCACGGGCATCGTGGAGGGCGCGTTGGCTCCCTTCGGTGAAAAGCCGGTCAAGGTGACGATCGCCAGCGGCGCGGTGCTCGACGCGCGTGGCTTGTGGTCCAACCTGAAGCTCGATCCCACCGACAGCCACGGCCTGCCCTACATCGACGGCGGCAAGGTCGACGTGCGCACCACCGGCGACCTGACGCTCGCCGCGGGCACGACGATCGACGTCTCGTCGGGCGCGGCGCTGCTGGCCGACGGCAAGACGCGCGGCGGACGCGGCGGCGACGTGACGCTGTTCGCGGACATGCAGTTCGCGGGCGTGCCATCGACGCACGGCCTGCTCACGGTCGACGGCGACATCCGCGGCTTCGGCGTGGCGGGTGGCGGCACGCTGCGCATGCTTTCGGGCACGGCCATCGTCGTCGGCGGCCAGGTGCCGGGCATGGATGGCACGCTCGGCGCCGGCCAAGCGGCACCGACCGATCTGATCCTGCTGCAGGACTACCAGGTGCGCGCGGGCGACGTCCTGCCGGTGGACTACAGCTACGAGCGCACGCGCGCGCAGCCCGGCGAGGCGGTGGGGACGCGGCCGATCTTCTCGGGCGATGGGGTCGTGCTCGCGGCCGACTGGACGCCGCCGGCGGGTGCCGGGCGATACACGCTCGGAGGGTTCCACAGCGACGGCCGCTTCGAGGCATTCTTCATCGAGTCGACCGGCGATCGGCCGACCATGCCCGCGGGGTTCCGCATCACGAGCAGCGTCAGTGCCGAGAACTTTCCCGGCGGCTACGTGGTGCCGAGGGAGGTCTTCCCCGAAGGCTTGTTGATCGTTCCGGAAAACCGGACGATCGCCGCCGGGCAGGCGTCGCCCATCGATCTCACGCTCGCGGGTGGCACGCGCGTGACGGCCGGTGCGGTCTTCGATCGGCCGGTCGCCACGCGGCCGAACCTGTCTCTCGACACCGGCATTTTCCAGACCGGCTTCTCCAGCTACGACATCAACGCCCGCCTCGGCGTGGTCGTGCCCGACAACGCCAGGATCGACGTGCGCATGCCGGTCTTGCGCTTCGGCGATGCGGCGCGCGCCGTGGCCACCGGCAGCGATCCCGCGCTGGCGCTCGAACGCTGGCTGCCGCCGACCTGGACCGAGGATCCGCTGAAGGGCGTGCTGACGCAGCGCGGCGGCGCCGGCATTGCCCTGCAGTCCACCGACGATGCGGTCGCCGCGGCGGCGGCGGTCGCGTCGGGGCCGGTCGCCATCGGCGTGGGCAGCGCCATCACGGTCGATCCCGGCCAGTCGATCGCGCTGCGCGGCCGCGACGTGCGCGTGGACGGACTCCTGAGCGCACCGGGCGGCACCATCGCCATCGGCGGCGGGCAGGCCGACCTCGCGAAGACCGGCCTGTTCTGGATCGGCGACACCGCAGTGCTCGACGTTGCGGCGCAGGCCGTCACCGCGGTCGACCTGTCGGGCCGCACCTACTGGCCGCGTGGCCGACGGCGGCACCATCCGCATCGGCGGCTCGCTGGATTGGGAGGCCAAGGGCCAGGCCGAGGCGGCGAATGCCTTCATCGTGGTGCGGCCCGGTGCGCTGCTCGACGCCTCGGGAAGCCATGCCGTCCTCGATCACGGCACCGCCCCCGGCGCACGCGGGACGGTCGCCAGCGATGGCGGATCGATCGTCCTGGCCTCGACCCTCGGCCTGTATCTCGACGGCACCCTGCGGGCCGCCTCGGGCGGTGCGGGCGCGGCCGGTGGCACGCTCGCGCTCGCGCTCGAATCGACGAACTATCCGACGGTCTCCACGCCCGGCGACGTGCTGCGGCACCGCGAACTGGTGCTGGCGCAGACGCAGGGCACGAGCGCGGTGGGGAGCGGCGCGATCGCTCGAGGATGCGCGGGGCCTGCTGTCCGTCGGCAGCGCGCGCATCGGCGTCGACCGCATCGAGGCCGGCGGCTTCGACAATTTCTCGGCGCTGGTCTACGGTCCCCTGAGCTTCGACGGCGACGTGGCGCTGCATATGGGCCAGAGCCTGCGCCTCTACGCCGGCACCTATGCGCTGGGCGAGAACGCCGCTGCGGGATCGACCGCCTCGCTGTCGGCCCCCTACGTGCGCCTGGCGGGCGCGACGCGCGTCCAGCTCGACCAGATGACGCTGCCGGGCGCCGTCTGGCAGGGGGCCGGCGCCATCACGCCATCGACGCAGGACGCCACCGGCACCTTCTCCGTGCGGACGGACCTGCTCGACATCCGCGATCTCATCGGCTTCGGCACCCACGCGACCATCGACCTGCGCACCTCGAGCTACGAAGTGGACCGCCGGGGATTCCAGGGCGTCGACCTCGCGAGCCGCGGCGACGTCCGCATCTTCGATGGCGGCCTGACCACCACCGGCAACCTCGTGGTGACGGCGGCACAGCTCTACCCGGTGACCGGGGCGCGCGGCACGCTGATGGCGGGCTACCGAACGCCGGATCCGGACAACGGCATCACCGGCTTCGCGCCCGGCAGCGTGCTCTCGATCCGTCGCCACGGCTCCGAAGACGCAGCCATGCCCTACACGGTCTTCGGCAGCCTCTCGCTGGCCGCCGAAACCATCGAGCAGGGCGGCGTCGTGCGGGCGCCGCTCGGACAGCTGCTGCTGGGCAGCACCGACGCCGCGTCGAACACCGAGCGCGTGATCCTGCTGCCGGGCAGCATCACCTCGGTCAGCGCCGCGGGCCTGACCCTGCCCTACGGCGGCACGGTCGACGGACTGGCCTACCAGTACGGCGGCAAGCCGGTGACCATCCAGGGCGTGGGCGCCTCCGATGCGGGCGGCATCCGGGTCACGGCGCGTCATGTCGACGCCCAGGCCGGCTCCGTGCTCGACCTGTCGGGCGGCGGCGCATTGACCGGCGCGGGCTTCGTCGCGGGCCGTGGCGGCTCGGTCGACGTGCTGACCACGCCGCTGGCCAATGCCAACCCGGTCAACGGCTACAGCAGCGCCGGCAACACGGTCTACGCGATCGTGCCGGGCAGCGCCGCGCAGTACGCGCCGGTGGCACCGGAGGCAGGCTTCGGCGCCCCCGCCATCGGCCAGCAGATCACCATCGGGGCGGGCGTGCCGGGTCTGCCCGCCGGCACCTACACGCTGCTGCCTTCGACCTATGCGCTGCTGCCCGGCGCCTTCCGGGTGGAGATCGGCACGGCCGACGCGGGACGGCTGGCGCTGCCGGGCACCACCGCCGTCGGCAACGGTTCGTATGCGGGCGCGGGCTACCTCGGCATCGCCAACACCGCCATCCGCGACGCGGTACCCCATCGCATCGTGCTCACGCCGGCCGACAAGGTGCGCACCCAGTCGAGCTACAACGAGACCGGCTACGACAGCTTCGTGCTGGCCGACGCCCAGCGGCGCGGCTTCGTGCGTGGCATGACGACCGCGGATGCGAAGACGCTCGCGCTGGACCTGCGCAGGCCGAAGGACGAGGACGCCGAACGCACCAGCCTGTCGTTCCGCGGCGAGGCACGCCTGCAGGCCGCGGCCGGCACGCAGGGCTTCGGTGGAACGGCGAGCGTGCTCGGCGTGGGCGAGGTGCTGGCGTCCGGGCAGGCAGCGACCGACGGCCTGCCGTTCGCCTCGGTGCACGACGAGGACCTGAACCGGCTCGAAGCGCCTCGCCTGGCGGTCAACGCGAACATCGCCACCAGCTATGGCGCCCGCGGCGGCATGGCCAGCATCGACGGTGGGGGCGAGCTGATAGTGCGCAGCGGCGCGCGCCTGTCGGCCGGCGATCTGATCCTGGGCGGCAGCCAGCTCACGATCGAGGAGGGCGCGACGCTCGGCACCATCGGCCGGGGCCGCGCGAGCTTCGACTCGAGCGACGGCTACGTGTTCTACGGCCGTGGCGTGCTGGCATTGTCGAACGGCTGGCTCAACATGCTGCTGCGCTCGCCGTCGAACGGCGAGCAACCCGGCAGCGGCTCGGTCGACATCGGCCGCTGCGTCACCGCGAGCTGCAATGGCACGACCACGCTGGTGTCCGAGGGCACGCTGGCCATCGCCACCGACGGCACGCTGAGCCTGGCGGACAACGTGTCCTATGGCACGCGCAATCTGCTGCTCGCGGTGGCCGCCGTCAACCTCGGCGAGGACGCGAGCATCGCCGCCGCCGCATCGGCCGGCCGCCTGCCGCGCGGCCTGAGCCTCAACCAGGGCCGACTCGGCAGCCTGCTGGCCGGCAACAGCGCCACAGGCGCGCCCGCGCTCGAGACCCTGGTGCTCAACGCGCGCGACGCGGTCAACGTCTTCGGCGCGGTGAACCTCGATGCCTCGCGCCTCGAGCGTTTCGTGCTCGGTACGCCCGCCATCCATGGCTACGGCGCCGCGGGCGACGTGGCCGCGATCCGCGCGGGCGAATTCATCTGGACCGGTGCCGCCGCGCCACCCGGCGCGCCGATGGCCGATCTGCTGGGCGCGGGCACGCTCGACATCGGCGCGCGCTCGATCGTGCTCGGCCAGGCCCCCAACACCCAGCCCGACAGCACCGCCGCCGACGACCGCATCGCGCTCGGGTTCGCCGATGTGCGACTCAACGCCAGCGAAAAGCTCAGCTCGAACGGCGGCAAGGGCACGCTGGCCGTGTTCCAGCACCAGGGTGACTACACGCCCGGCACGGGCTATGCGCGCGAAGGCGGCAACCTGCGCATCGCCACGCCGGTTCTCACTGGCGACGCGGCATCCACCATGCGCATCGAGGCGGGTGGAGCGATCGATATCGCGGCTTCGGGCTTCGGGGCCACCAGCGATGCGCTGGGTGCCACGCTCGAACTCAAGGCACGCCGCGTCGGGGTCGACGGCAACGTCGTACTGCCCTCGGGCCGGCTGGTGCTCGCGGCCACGGAGGACATCGTGCTGGGCGCCAGCTCGCGCATCGATCTCTCGGGCCGCAAGGTCGCGCTGTTCGACGTCGACAAGTTCAGCTGGGGCGGCGACCTCGTGCTCACGAGCAGCGCCGGCAACATCGTGCAGGCCGCGGGCGGCACGATCGACATCTCGGCCGTGAACCAGCGCGCGGGCACGGTCGAGGCGGTGGCGCTCGGCGCCGATGCCGGACGCATCGACCTCGCGGGCGAACTGCGCGGGACCGCCAGCGGCCGCTACGACGCGGGCGGCACCCTCGTGCCCTACGGCGCGGGCGAACTCACGGTGCGCGCCCGGACCCTCGCCGATTTCGCGGGCCTCAACGCGCGCCTGAACGCGGGCGGCGTCGAAGGCGCGCGCCGCTTCCAGATCAAGCAGGGCGACCTCGTCGTGGGCGACGGCGTGAAGGCGCGCGAGGTGGCGATCGTCGTGGACGGCGGCAGCCTGCGCGTGAACGGGCGCATCGACGCCAGCGGCGAGCAGGTCGGCACGATCCGCCTCGCCGCCAGGGGCGACCTGCGCGTGGACGGCACGCTCGACGCGCACGCCACCGGGCTGCGCGTGGACAGCTACGGCAAGATCATCGACAGCCCGAACCGCGCCATCGTCGCGCTGAGCAGCAGCGAAGGCACGCTGACCTTGGGCGCCAATGCGCGCATCGACCTGCGCGCCGGCACCGGGGTGCCGGTGGGCAACGGCGCGGGCCTGAACGACGGCCGCGCGCGCGGCACGCTGGACCTCGACGCGCGGCGCACCGGCGGCGCGGGGGCGGGCGGCAGCGGCGACGGCGCGAACGATGTCGCGCTCGCGGTCGAGGGCCGCCCGGCCATCGAGGGCGCGAAGACGATCGCGGTGAACGCCTTCCGCCGCTACGACGACGCACCCTTGGCCGAGCTGCCCGATGTCTCGGGCCAGCGGCCGCAGCTGATCACGCAGGGGTACCTCGATGCCATCGACGGCCAGAGCGTTGCCTTCGTCGACGCGGCGCTCGCCAATGCGGCATTGCGCGACCGTCTCGCCGGGCTGGCCAATTGGCGGCTGCGCCCGGGCGTGGAGATCGTGAGCAAGGCCGAGATCAATCCGAACGGCACGCTCACGGTGGTGGGCGACATCGACCTGTCGGGCTACCGCTACGGTCCCGACGCGAACCGCGGCGATCCCGCGCGGCGCGGCTTCGGCGAACCCGGCGTGCTGTCGATACGCGCGGCGGGCGACCTCGACATCCACGGCAGCATCAACGACGGCTTCGCGCCGCCGCCGGGCACGCCCGACGACAAGTACGCATGGATGCTGGCCGAGACACGCGATGTCAACGGCAACACGGGGCCGACGCAGTTCGGCGCCGACGTGGTCGTGCCGATCGACGGCGTGACGCTCGACACCGGCACGCGCTTCCCCGCGGGTGCGAAGCTCAACTACGCGATCTCCATCGCCGGCGCGACCTTGCCTGCCGGCACGGTGCTGCCGGTGGACGTCGTGTTGGCCGGCGCACTGAACCTGCCCGCGGGCACGGTGGTGGGCGCGAACATCTATCGCGCCGACGGTTCGCTGGCCTACAAGGCGGGCACGGTGCTCGCGAGCGGTGCGGCGCTGGAGGCCGGCATGCGGCTGGGCGCGGGCACGACGCTGCGCGCGGCGGTCGCCGTGGGCGCGCTGACCTGGCCCAAGGGCGTGGCGCTGCCGACCGACATGAGCCTCGCGGCGCCGCTGCTGCTGGCGCGCGGGTCGCTGATCCCGTCGAACACGCTGCTGGAATTGCCGGGAGACCAGCCGATCAATCTGCGGCCCGAACAGGATGGCCGGCAGGGCCGCAACTGGGCGGTCGCGCCGATGCTCGGGGAGGGCGCCAGTTCGTGGGACCTGCAGCTGACGGCCGGCGCCGACCTCGGCTCGGCCGATCGGCGCGCGGTGGCCGTCGGGTCGAAGGGCACGATCCGGCTGGCCGACACGCACCACGTGATGAGCTTCAGCTTCAGCGCGTCGCTGGTCTGGGCCGAAGGCAACTTCATGGGCTATCCGGCAGGCACGCCGGTGTCCCCCGACGAGACCTTCTGGTGCGAGATCGATCCGAGCCAATGCCAGGCCGGGGGCCCTTCGACGATCAGCGGCAGCAAGGCCGACTCGCCGGCCTTCAGCGTGCTGCGCACCGGCACGGGCGACCTCGATCTCGCGGCCGCGGGCGACATCCGCAGCGATTCGCTGTTCGGCATCTACACCGCGGGCACGGCCACGGCGGTGGACGCGGCCTACGACCGGCCGCGCGGCAGGCTGGCCGACGGGACGCTGATCGGTCCGCAGGACGCGGCGCTCGACTATGCGAGCAGCCTGGCCACCTATCGCGCCTGGTATCCCGACCAGGGCGGCAACGTCTCGATCCTCGCGGGCGGCAACCTGGTCGGAGACATCGCGGATGGAACCAACTCGAGCGTGATACCCGGCAACTGGCTGTGGCGGCAAGGCTCGGGCACGGCGGCCGTCGATGCGCCGATACCCACCGCGTGGTGGATCAACTTCGGTGCCTATGTGCGCGGTGGCAACGGCAGCACGATGGCGCCGGCGCTCGCCGGCTTCACCGGCATCGGCGCGCTCGGCGGCGGCGACATCCGCATCCGCGTCGGCGGCGATGCCGGCGCCATCGATCCGCGCGGAGCCCAGGCGGCCGGCACGAGCACCGAGGGACGCAGCCAGGGGCTGGTGGTCGCCATCGGCAGCAGCGGCCGGGTCGCGGCCGACGGCAGCCTTGCGCTCACGGGCGGCGGTGACATCGACATGCGGGTGGCCGGAGCGCTCAATCCGCAGCGCGGGCTCGCCGACAGTGCCGAGAACCTCGTGTTCACCGGTGTCATCGCCAACCTGCGCGGCGCGACCGAGGTCGATGCGGCATCGATCGGCAGCGTCGCGCCGCGCTACCAGGTGCCGGGCGGGTCGTTCATCGAGCGCAACGATCCACGCGGCGTCGACCTGTTCGCCGCCTCCTACGCCAATGCGCGCGGCGGCGTCAATCTGGCGCCCGGGGATACGACGATCCGCCTGAATACGCTCGGTGACCTCGTCCTTGGCGGCGTGACCGATCCCGGACGATCCGCGACGCCCAACACCTCGGCCTTCGCGGCAGGCGGCCTCCAGCCCGCGGGCGGTGGCAATGCCTGGTTCAGCCTCTGGAGCGGGCGAAGCGCGATCGATCTCGTGGCGGCCGGTGGAGACCTGACCCCTCTCACGGCATTGCGCGGCATCAACGACAGCGCGGTTCAGACCGTGGTTCGGGACGGTTGGATCGTCTACCCCTCGATCTTCCGCGTCGCGGCGCTGAGCGGCAGCCTCTACTACGGGTCCGCGGCGCAACCGAGGGCCATCGACCGTCCCGAGGCGATGAACGTCGGCCTCGTGCTCGCACCCTCGGCCACGGGCGAGCTGGAGCTGCTGGCGGGCGGGTCGATCCATGCCGGCCGGCTCGCCATCGGCATGTCGGGCTCGGGGGCGGCATTGCCGACGCCCTTCGATCCCGCCTTCGCCGGAACGGACATCGCGGGCTCCGGCGAGGTCATCGCCAGCAACCTGGCGGCGAACGCACTCGCCACGAGCGGCGTGCCGACGCTCTTCGCCTTCGGGCCCAACAGCGCGAGCATCCCGCTGGAGCGCGCTGCGGACGCGCCGCCCATTCGCATCTATGCCGCGGGGGGCGACATCGTCGCGCTGAAGACCGGCGAGACCGTGACATTCGGCGGTGGCAGCGACACCTGGTTCAATGCCGCCCGGCCGGTCCGGATCCGGGCCGCGCGCGACATCGTCAACACCGGCGACGCGCCAGGCAGCGCCACCGGCGGAGCGACCGAACTGAGCGGCGCAGCGCTGCGCGGCAACCTGATCGTCCACACCCACCCGAACGACGTCTCCATCGTCTCGGCCGGCCGCGACATCCTCTACGCCAACTTCGACATCGCCGGTCCCGGCACGCTCGAGGTCTCGGCCGGGCGCAACCTGCTGCAGGAGGACCGCGGCGGCATCGTCTCGGTCGGCCCCGTCGCCACCGGCGACACGCGCCGCGGTGCCTCGATCGCGCTGATGGCGGGCATCGGCGCCGAAGCCGCCACGCGCGGGCTCGACATGTCGGCCATCCGCGCGCGCTACCTCGACCCGGCGAACCGCGCCGAGGCCGGCACGCCGCTGGCCGAGCAGCCGGGCAAGCCCGTGGCGACCTACGAACGCGAACTCGCCGACTGGCTGAAGACGCGCTACGGCTTCGAGGGGGACATGGCTCAGTCGCTCGCCTACTTCGATGCGCTCGCGCCCGAGCAGCAGCGCATCTTCCTGCGCGAGGTCTACTACGCCGAGCTGCGCGCGGGCGGGCGCGAGTACAACGACGCCGCGAGCAGCCGCGCGGGCTCCTACCTGCGCGGACGCGAGATGATCGCCACGCTGTTCCCGGCACGCGACGCCGCGGGCCAGGCGATCGCGCGCGGCGGCGACATCACGATGTTCGGCGGCTCGGGCGTGCGCACCGATTTCGGCGGCGAGATCGAGATGCTGGCGCCGGGCGGGCAGATCATCGCCGGCGTGCAGGGCGCGGTGCCGCCGGCCGGCGCGGGCGTGATGACGCAGGGCGAGGGCGACATCCGGCTCTACAGCCAGGGCAGCGTGCTGCTCGGGCTGTCGCGCATCATGACCACCTTCGGCGGCGACATCCTCGCCTGGTCGGCGCAAGGCGACATCAACGCGGGCCGCGGCAGCAAGACCACGGTGCTGTTCACGCCGCCCAAGCGCGTGTACGACGACCTGGGCAACGTGAAGGTGTCGCCGCAGGTGCCGAGCTCGGGCGCGGGCATCGCCACGCTGGCGCCGATCGCCGAGGTGCCGCCCGGCGACGTGGACCTGATCGCGCCGTTGGGCACCATCGACGCGGGCGAAGCGGGCATTCGTGTCTCGGGCAATGTCAACGTGGCGGCGCTGCAGGTCGTGAACGCCGCCAACATCCAGGCCAAGGGCGAGTCCAGCGGCCTGCCGGTGATCGCGGCGGTGAACGTGAGCGCGCTCACGAATGCCAGCGCCGCGGCCGCGCAGGCCTCGATGGCGGCGCAGGACACGGTACAGCGCGAACGCAGCGCGGCACGCCAGGCGCTGCCCTCGGTGTTCACAGTGCGCGTGCTGGGCTTCGGCAACGAACCCGCCGAGGGCAGCGAAGCGCCGCCGGCCGGCGGCAGAGGCGCGGCGCCGGCCGGCACCGATGCCTACAACCCGCGCAGCGTGATCCGCGTGCTCGGCGGCGGCGCCAGCCTGCCGCCCGCGGCGAGTCGCCAACTGACGGACGAGGAGCGCGCCAACCTGCAACGCTGAGCCGTGCCGCGCGCCCCGGCCGGCCGGGGCACCCCGTTTTCTCCGCCACAGGTCCCGCCGCGTGCCCGCTCCGCAAAGTTTCCGGAGTTCGGCGAGCCGGGGCATCCATCGAAAACCATCATGACCCCAGACATCGAGGCCCTCGGCCGCAGCAGAGCATCGGTTCGGTTCACGCGGATGCCCCCGCCCTCGCTCTGGCGCCTGCCGCCGGAGCGCCAGGGACTGTTGCTGCCCGACCTGCGCGTGCCGCAGGCCGAGCCCGCGCCGAAGCCGCCAGCGGCGATCGACCTGCAGGCCTACCTCGAGGCGCACTACGCGCGGCTGCATCGGCGGCTCGAGCGGCACCTCGGCTGCGCCGACCTGGCCAGCGAATGCCTGCACGACGCCTGGTTGCGGCTCGGCGAGCGCCAGCCGCGAGCGGAGCTCTCGAACCCGGATGCCTACGTCTACCGCGTGGCCTGCAACCTGGCGATGGACAGCCTGCGTGCACGCCGGCGCTGGCTCGGCGCCGACGATGCCGAGGCGGACGCGGATGTCGAGGTCATCGCCGATGGCCAGCCCGGCCCGGAACTGATCGCCGAGGCGCGCTCGGAGGTCGCGGCCGTGGACCGCGCGATGCAGCGCCTGCCGCGGCGCCACCAGTCGGTGCTGCTCGCCTTGCGCTGGCACGAGATGTCGCGCCAGGAGGTGGCGCGGCGCCACGGGGTGTCGGTGCGCAAGATCGACACCGCGCTGCGGCAGGCGCTCGGCGGCCTGCGTTGATCGGCGAGGCCCGCGATGCACGCCCATCCGTCGCCGAGCGCCGGGATCGACGCCGGCCCTTCACGGTCATCACGGATCCTGTCGCATGATTTTTCGGGGAAGGAGGATCGCAAGATGTTGAAGTGGACGGCGCCCCTGCGGGTCACGATGCAGGAACTCGACGCCAGGCTATCGAAGATCGTCGAACACGCGCGCGAGGAGCCGGTGGCCGTCAATCGCTATGGCTCGCCCTGGGTCTGGATCGTGAGTCACCGCGCCTGGGTGCAGGCCGACAACCTGCGTGCGCTGGTGCCCAGGAGCCATCCGCTGGTGCCGCTGCGCGACCTGGTCGACGATGCGCTGCGCTACGAGCGCGCGCTGCTGGCCGAACTGGCGCGCGAGCACGGCAGTGCCGTCGGCCTGCCGATCCTGCTGCGCTGCCTGGTGCTGCAGATCATCTATTCGATCGAGGATGCGGAGAAGGTGCACGAGAGCCTGGTCTACAACATGCTGTTCCGCTGGTTCGCGGGCTTCGAGAAGTTCGCCGACGAGCTGCCAGGCGATGCCGAGTTCACGCGCGAGCTGCAGGCCGTGGGCACCGATCCGCGCGCGGTGCGCATCGTGACGCGCTGCCTGTCGAGCACCCACCTGCCCGAATCGGGCGAGGGCGATTTCCGCGTGAACCGTGGCCTGCTGCATGCGCTGTCGAACTGGGTGGCCGATGCCTCCGTGCCACAGCCCAAGCCGCACGGGGCGCGCGGCGTCTGAGGCTAGGGCGTACCCACGCGCACGATGCCAGGGCTTGCCAGCGACGGCATCGCCGGCGCGGCGATGCGTTCGGTGCGGCCCGCGATGTCGATCACGACCGCGCCGGGCTCGATCGCCGACAGCCTGACCGAGGGCGCGAGCGCTTCCCCGATGCGGAAGGCGCGAGGGGCCGCACCGTTGACGGCCAGCACGGCCACCCCCTGCAACTCACCCTTGATCAGCCCGTTGACCACCACGTTGGCCCGGATCTCGCCCGGGCCGAGCCAGCCGGCGATGGTGCCGGCGGCGGGGTCGGGCGCGGGCGCCGGCGTCGGCGCCGCCACGGCCACCACGGTGTCGGCGGCGGGCAGGCGCGCCCAGACGGCAATGCCCGCGGCCACCAGCAGCAGGCCGGCCGCATGCACGGCATATCGGGGGAGTCGTTTGGCAAGAAGATTCATGGTCGGTGCTTCCGGTGTCGGGTTCCTGTCTATCACCGCGCTGTTGGCTTCGTGTGTCGGAAACTCGGGTGTGCATGCCGCGCGACCTTCATCGCACCATCACATGCGCGGCCTAGCATCGCCGCGGCACACCGCCGCCCTCCGATGAACCTCGCACCGCTCCATGCCCCCGCGCCGCGCGCCTGGCGGCGGCCGCACGGCTTCTCGTTGATCGAGTTGATGGTGGTGATGGTGATCGTCGGCATCGCCACCGCGGCGATCAGCCTGAGCGTGGCGCCGGATCCCGCGCGCGAACTGCGGCGCGATGCGCGCGAACTCGCCCTGCGGCTCGCGGCCGCGCAGAACGAAGTGCGCGTCGACGGACGCGTGATCGCCTGGGAGGCCGATGCCGATGGCTACCGGTTCAGCCGCGGCACCTGGCGCCCGCAACCCGGCAGCACCATCCCCACGGTCACGACCCTGGGCGCGCTCGACCGCTTCGAGCGCGACGACGTGCTCGGCCCCGTCGCCTGGCGCGCCGGCCCGGTGCAGGTCGTGCCCGCGCGCCCGGTGCTGCTGACCGCCGAGCCCATGGGCGCCCCCTGGCAGCTCGCGCTGCGCCATGCCGACGCCACGGTCGTGATCGTGCGCGACCCGTCGGGCGCCTACCTGCTGCGCTGAACCATGTGCCCCCGTTGCCGTGCCACGGCGAGGCCGTCGGGCTTCACGCTGATCGAGGTGCTGATGGCGCTCACGATCGTCAGCATCGCGCTGGCGGCGATCGTGCGCGCCTCGAGCCAGTCGATCACCCATCTCGGACGGCTGGAGAAGCAGTCGCTCGCCATGCTCTCGGCCGAGAACCGGCTGGCGGAGTTGCGCATCGGCAGCGCACCGGCGTCGCCGGGCGTGCTGCGCACGCCGTGCCCGCAGGGCGAGGTGCCGCTGCTGTGCCGGCTGGAGGTGGGCGCGGCGGCCGGCGGATTGCGCAACGCGACGGTCGAGGTGTACCTCGCGGGCGACGCGCATTCGCTCGCCTCGCTGCAGACCCGGATCGAGGTGCGCTAGATGCGCCGCGGCGGCTCGTCGAAAGTTCGCGGCCGGGGCTTCACGCTGGTCGAAGTGATGATCGCCATCGCGCTGATGGCGGTGGTCAGCGTCATGGCATGGCGCGGACTCGAGAGCGTGACGCGGACCGACAGCCAGCTCGAGCGACGCAGCGACGATGCCGCGCGGCTGCTGCGGGCGCTGGGCCAGCTCGAGACCGACCTGGCCCAGCGTGCGACCACCGAGCTGCCGTTGCCGGCGGCGGCCACCGCCGCGCACGCGAGCGCGCAGTTGCTGCCGACCGCACTGCAGGTGCGCAGCCAGGCCGCGCTGCCGTTGCTGATCGAGATCGTGCGCGCCGCGCCGGCAGCCCCAGGCCAGTGGCAGCGCGTGCAGTGGTGGCAACGCGGCAGCTCGCTGTACCGCGCCGCGGGCGAGGCGCGCCGGGAGTTCCCGCTGCCCGCGCCGGACGCCGCCGACCGGGTCGAGGTGCTGGGCGACGTCGCATCGTTCGGGCTGCGGGCCTGGGAACCGGGTCAGGGGTGGCGCAACCTCCCGGCCGTCGCGCCCGCACGCGTGCCCGCCAGCGGCCTCGAAGCCGAACTGGCGGTGCTGCCGGCCGGCGACGGACCGGCACGGCGCTTCAGGCGCGTGTTCGTGCTCGAGGGAAATTCGCCCGGCTGATGCCACGGTAGCATCCACCCATGCCCCACAGCCTGCTATCGACCTTCGCCGACCTGATCCTCTTCATGGGCCTGTCCTGGGCCATCTGGCGCGCCCTCGGCCGCTCGGTGCCGATCGCGGTGCTGCCGATCATCATCGGCCTGCTGCTCGCGGCCACCGGCGTGCTGCCCCAAGGCCGCCGGCATCCCGTCGGCGGGTGGCGACTTCATCGGCTGGATCGGCGTGCTGCTGCTGGCCTTCACGGCCGGGCTCGAAACGCGGCAGACGGTGCACCTGCCGGGCGCGACCGACCTGCCGCCGGCTCGGCCCGGCGAGACGCTGCGCTTCGTCGCCAGCGCGGTGATGGCGCTGCTGCTGCCGTTCGCGGTGGGCACGCTGGCCGCCAAGCTCTGGTTCAACCACCTGCCGGGCTGGGCCGCGCCGCATGGCGGGCAGTGGTGGGGCGCGCTGGCGATCGGCCTGTGCCTCGCCGTGAGTGCGCTGCCGGTGCTGATCGGCATCGTGCGCGAACTCGGGCCGCTGCACCGGCCGCTGACGCGCATCGCGCTGCGCATCGCGGTGCTCGACGATGCGGTGCTCTGGATCGGCCTGGCGCTGCTGCTGCTCGCGGCCGAAGGGCAGGCGCTGCTCGCGGGCTCCTGGGTCAAGCCGGCCGCGGCGATCGCGCTGGCCGCGGCGCTCGCGGGCATTGCCGCGGTTGCGCGCAAGGCGACGCGCGAGCCGCCGGCCTGGGCAATCTGGCTCGCGATGCCGCTGTTCCTCGCGGCCGGCGCATGGTCGAGCTCGCAGCTGGGGCTGCACGAATTGCTCGGCGCCTACTTCGCGGGCGCGATCGTGCCGGCGGCCTGGTCGCGGCGGCTGCCGGCGGAGCGGCTCGGCAAGTTCGCATTGATCGGCCTGGCGCCGGTGTTCTTCGGCCACAGCGGGCTCAAGATCGACGGCAGCGTGCTGGGCTGGGCCTCGCTGCAGGCCTCGGTCACCTTGCTGGTGCTCGCGGTGGGCGCCAAGCTGGTGGCGGTGCTGGCATGCTCGCCTGCCAAGTGGCTGTCGCGGCGCGAGGCGCTCGCGGTGGGCACGCTGCTGCAATGCAAGGGGCTGATGGAGATCGTGGCCGCGACCATCCTGCGCGACAAGGGCCTGCTGTCGGAGCATGCCTTCGCGGCGCTGGTCACGCTCGCGGTGCTGTCGACCCTGCTGACCGGGCCCGCCTTCCGCTGGATCGTGCGGCGCGTGGCGCCGATGGAGAACGCCAACGGCCGTCCGGCCTCCCACTGAAGCGCGGGGCTTCTCGAAAGACTTGCCTGCCGTGCGCGCGGGACTGCTACAGTAGGGCGGACGACGCCGCGAGGCCTCGACATTGACACGGAGCAGTGAAGCTCCCAGCGGCCGCAAGGGCTGCTGGGGGCTTTTTTCATTGGGAGTCCAGACGTGACCGGATCCAAATCACAAACCCCCTGGCGGGTCGGGGTGCTTTTCTCATCGACGGGCGTGACCGCGGCCGTCGAGCGCACGCAGCAGGCCGCGACCCTGCTCGCGATCGAGGAGGTCAACGCGAGCGGCGGGGTGCTCGGGCGGCCGATCGAGCCGGTGGTGCTCGACCCGGCCTCGCGGCCGCCGCGCTACCGCGAGCTGGCCAAGCAGCTGTGCGACCAGGCGGGGGTGGCGGTGATCTTCGGCTGCTACATGTCGAGCACGCGCAAGGCGGTGCTGCCGGTGGTCGAGGCGCATCGCGCGCTGCTGTTCTATCCCACGCTCTACGAAGGCTTCGAGTATTCGCCGAACTGCGTCTACACGGGCGCGGCGCCGAACCAGAACTCGGTGCAGCTGGTGCGCTACCTCACGAGCCATTTCGGCAAGCGGCTGTTCCTGATCGGCTCGGACTACGTCTATCCCTACGAGTCCAACCGGATCATCGCGGACCTGTTCCGCCAGGCCGGCGGCGAGGTGCTCGACGAGATGTACGTGCCGCTGCGCGTGGCCGACATCGACATGCCCAAGGTGATCCGGCGCATCGAGGCCGCGCAGCCCGACGTCGTCTATTCGACCGTGGTCGGCGACGGTATCGCGCGCTTCTACGAGGCTTACAGCGAGGCGGGCTTCGACCAGCAGACGCATCCGATCGCGAGCCAGTCGACGCAGGAGGCCGAGATCGCGCAGATGTCGGCGCGCGCGGCCGCGGGCAGCATCACGGCGGCGCCTTACTTCTCGACCCTGCAGACGCCGGCCAACCTCCGGTTCGTCGCGGCCTGGCGCAAGCGCTTCGGCAGCGGCCTGCCGATCACAGCCTGCGCGGAGTCGGCCTACTTCCAGGTGATGCTCTATGCGCAGACGCTGGAACGCGCAGGCAGCGACCGGCTCGAGGCGATGCTGCCGCACCTGCACGAGCACGAGTTCGACGCGCCGCAGGGCCGGGTGCGCATCGACCAGGAGAACCACCACACCTACCTCTGGCCGCGCGTGGCGCGCGTCGATGCGCAGGGCACGTTCCAGGTGGTGGACGATCCGGGCCTGCGCGTGAAGCCCGATCCCTACATGTACGAGAACCGGTTCGATCCGCTCGCGGGACGGCCGGCCTGAGGGAAGCGGAAGCGCCATGACCATTTCGCTGCTGCGCGAACTGCCCGAGCTCAAGATCGTCGTCGTCCATCCGCCGGACGAGGAGGGCGACGCCCTCGTCAGCCACCTGCGCCGCGTGGGCTGCATGGTCAGCATGGCCTGGCCCATGCCGGCCACCGTGCCGCCCAATGTCGACGTGCTGTTCCTGCTGGTGGAGGGCGAGTCGCGCCAGGCCACCGAGGCGCTGCTCAAGTCGATGCCGCGGCCCGAGCCGACGGTGATCGCGATCGTCAACTACGAGGACCCGACCACCCTGCAGCTGGTGCTCGAGAGCGCGGCCTTCGCGGTGGTGCAGAAGCCGATCAAGCCCTTCGGCCTGCTCGCGCACCTGGTGACCGCGCGCAGCCTGTGGTCCGAGCGCCAGGCGATGCTCAAGGAGAACCGCAAGCTGCGCCGCAAGATCACGAGCGACCAGGCCATGAGCCGTGCGAAGACGATCCTCATGGCCTCCAAGGGCATCAGCGAGGGCGAGGCCTACCAGGCGATCCGCGCGCAGGCGATGGCCAAGCGGCTGTCGATGGAACAGATCGCGAGTTCGATCATCAACATGGAAACCCTGTTGCACCCGGCGCCCTAACTCGCTAGCATGACTGCATCGAGTCGGTCCTCCGGCTCGGTGGTTGCATTCCCTTGATTCGTCAGGCGCCGATGCAGCCGGCACCGGGAACCATGTGTGTTCTCCGGTCCACCTGGCAATGAAGCCCACGCCGCGGTCCCCACCGCGTTGTGGGTTTTTTTTCGCCTGCGCCCGACAGTGCTGTCGGCTGGTTCCACCCATCGAGCTCTTCAACCATTCGTCAGCGCATGGTCGCTGCGTCACGTCCTGAGGTCCCATCATGTTGACAACCAACCGTCGCCACTTCCTCGTTTCCTCGGCTGCTTCCGCGGCCGCCCTCGCGTCGCCCGCGCTGATGCGCAGCGCCTACGCGGCCGACACCATCAAGGTCGGCGCGCTCTACTCGCAGACCGGCGGTCTCTCGATCGTCGAGAAGATGCTCGCCAACGGCGTGCGCATGGCCGTGGCCGAGATCAACGCCGCGGGCGGCGTGATGGGCCGCCAGGTCGAGGTGGTGCTCGAGGACGGCGCCTCCGACCCGAAGACCTTCAACGAGAAGGCCTCGAAGCTGATCACGCGCGACCGCATCGAGACCGTGTTCGGCTGCCACACCTCGGCCAGCCGCAAGGCGGTGCTGCCGGTGTTCGAGCGCCGCAACGCGATGCTGTTCTATCAAACCCACTACGAAGGCTTCGAATGCTCGAAGAACGTGGTCTACAGCGGCGCGGTCGCCAACCAGCAGCTGGCCAACTACGTGCCGTGGATCGTCGAGAAGCTCGGCAAGAAGAAGTTCTTCATCGTCGGTTCCAACTACGTCTATCCGCGCGAGATGTCGAAGGTCAGCAAGAAGCTGATCGAGCAGTCGGGCGCCAAGTGGGTGGCCGACGAGTACCTCGAGCTCGGCCATTCGGAATGGGCTTCGGTGGTGCGCAAGATCAAGGAGTCGGGCGCCGACGTGGTGCTCTCGCACGTGGTGGGCGATTCGCTCGTGGCCTTCTACCGCGAGTACAAGAACCAGGGCATGTCGCAGGCCGCGGTGCCGATCTGCGCCACCGTGATCAGCGAGATCGAGATCGCTGCCATGGGCGGCGAGTACGCGGCCGGCAGCTACACCTCGGTGCCGTACTTCATGTCGATCGACACGCCGGCCAACAAGTCCTTCATCGAGCGCTACCGCAAGTTCGTCAACGACCCCAAGGCCGTGACCTACCACTCGCTCGAGGCCGCCTACTTCCAGGTCTTCCTCTGGAAGCAGGCGGTGGAGGCCGGCAAGGCCACCACGGCCGACGCCATCCGCGCCCACATCGGCGGCCAGAGCTACGACGCGCCCGGCGGCAAGGTGCGCATCGATCCCGAGAGCCTGCATGCGTGGGTCACGCCGCGCATCGGCCAGTGGCAGGCCGACGGCCAGAGCAAGGTGGTCGACGCGAGCCCGCAGCCGGTGCGGCCGCTGCCTTACTTCGCCTACGGCGAGACCGACGCCAACCTGATCTGCAAGCGCAACGGCGCCGCGCCGGTCAAGGCCTGAAGAGCCGGCCGCGAGCGCGGCGGCAACCGCCGCGCCCGCACGCATCCTCGAGAGAAAGACTTCCGATGTTGGACGTACTCCTGATCGGGCTCAGCATGGGCTCGATTCTTCTGCTGGCCGCGCTCGGCCTGGTCATCATCTACGGCGCGATGGGCGTGGTGAACATGGCGCACGGCGAGATGATCATGGTCGGCGCCTATGCCGCGGTGCTGGCGCAGATCTGGCTCGGGCTCGGGCTGTTCGCCGCGATCCCGATCGCCTTCGTGGTCGCGGCCGCGCTGGGCCTGCTGATCGAACGTTGCGTGGTGCGGCGCCTCTACGGCCGGCTCGGCGACACGCTGCTCGCCACCTGGGGCGTGGCGATCCTGGTGCAGCAGGCGGTGCGGCTCGAAGGCGGCCTGGCCTTCTTCGGCATCCACATCGAAGGGCTGGGGCCGGGGCTGCAGAACATGCCGATTCCCGCCGTGCTGCAGGGCGCGGTGATGGTCGGCGACACGCCGATCAATGCCTACCGCGCCTTCATCGTGGCTTGCACCGTGGTGCTGACCTTCGCGACCTGGCTGCTGCTCTACCGCACGCGCATCGGCATGCAGGTGCGCGCCATCATCCGCAACCCGCGCATGGCCGCGGCCTGCGGCATCGACGTGCAGCGCGTCAACGCCTGGACCTTCGCCTTCGGCGCCGGCCTGGCCGGCATCACCGGCGTGCTGGTGGCGGGCTTCAAGACCGTCTCGCCCGACATGGGCACGGCCCTGGTGGTCGACAGCTTCCTGGTGGTGGTGTCGGGCGGCGTCGGCAGCCTGCTCGGCGCGGTCGTCACCTCGATCGGCCTCGGCGAGGTCACGGGCGTGGTGGCGGCGGTCAGCAACGACATCCTCGCGCGCGCGGTGGTGTTCGGCCTGGTGATCCTGCTGATCGTGGTGCGGCCGCAGGGCCTCTTCTCGTTCAAGGGGCGGTGAGCGGCATGGGCACTCATTTGGACCGGCGCGCGACCTTCGCCGCCTACGCACTGTTCCTGGCCCTGGTCGCGCTGGCACCGTTGGTGCTCGACGGCTTCTGGCTCAACCGGCTCGCCAAGTACCTGGTGTTCGGCATGCTCGGCATCGCCGTCGCCATGAGCTGGGGCTATGCCGGCATCCTCAACCTCGGGCAGGGGCTGTTCTTCGGCCTCGGCGCCTACATGCTGGCCATGTCGCTGAAGATGGCCAGCCCCACCAGCCTGCAGCATGGCGGTGCCAACCCGGTGCCGGACTTCATGCTGTCGAACGCGCAGCCCGGCGCCACCGTCGACCTGTGCTGCATCAACCCGGGCGCCTTCCTGTGGCAGCCGTTCCAGTCGCAGGGGTTCGGCCTCGCCATGGGCCTGCTGCTGCCGGCGCTGGTGGCCTTCGTGCTCGGCGCGCTGCTGTTCCGCAAGCGCATCGCGGGCGTGTTCGTCTCGATCGTCACGCTGGCCCTGGTGCTGCTGGTGCGCCTGCTGCTGGTCGACGCGCAGCCGATCACCAACGGCTTCAACGGGCTGTCGGACCTGGCCTGGCTGCGCATCGCGGGGCACGAACTCGATCCCTACGGCGTGTCGACCTACTACCTGGTCGCGGGCGTGCTCGCCGTGGTGCTGGTCGGTGCGCGCGCGCTGCTCGCCACGCGCGCCGGCGTGATCCTGCGCGCGACCTCGGGCGATCCGCAGCGCGCGCGCTACCTGGGCTTCGACGTGGCGCACTACCAGACCTTCTTCTTCGCGCTGTCGGCGGCCATCGCCGCGGTGGCCGGGATGCTCTACGTGGTGGTGGCCGAGTTCGCCTCGCCCACCTTCATGGACCTGAGCTTCTCGATCACCATGGTGGTGTGGGCGGCGGTGGGCGGGCGTGCCTCGCTGCTGGGCGCGTGCATCGGCGCGATCCTGATCAACATGCTCGAGGCCACGGCGAGCGAGACCCAGTCGCTGGTCGAGGCCTGGCGCGTGATCGTGGGGCTGACCTTCGTGCTGGTGGTGCTGTACCTGCCCAAGGGCATGGCGGGTTGGGCGCACGACCTGCTCGAGCGCATCGGCCAGCGCCGTGCTGGCGGAGGTGCGCCATGAGCGACATCGCACTCGAACTGCATGCGCTGGGCGTGAGCTTCGGCGGCTTCAAGGCGGTGGACGGCGTGTCGCTGCGCGTGGCCGAGGGCGAACTGCGCGTGCTGCTGGGCGCCAACGGCGCCGGCAAGACCACGCTGATGGACCTGATCTCGGGCAAGACGCGCAGCACCGAGGGCCGGGTCGAGCTGCACGGTCGCGACCTCACGAACTGGCCCGAGTACCGGATCGCGCGCGCGGGCATCGGCCGCAAGTTCCAGATCCCGAGCGTGTTCCGCGAGCTCACGGTGCGCCACAACCTCTGCGTGGCCGCGAGCCGCGAGCCCTCGATCCTGCGCAACCTGCGCTGGGGCTTCGGCGCGAGACCGATCGCCGCGTCGACGAGATCCTGGCGCTGGCCGGCCTGGAGGAGGTGCAGCAGCAGCAGGCCGGCGACCTGAGCCATGGCCAGACGCAGTGGCTGGAGCTGGGCTTGCTGATCGCGCAGCAGCCGAAGGTGATCCTGCTCGACGAACCCACGGCCGGCATGACGGCCGGCGAGACGCGCAAGACCGCGCAGATCCTCAAGAGCCTGCGCGGGCGCCACACCATCCTGGTGGTGGAGCACGACATGGCCTTCGTGCGCGACATCGCCGAGCGCATCACCGTGCTGCACCTGGGCCGCGTGCTGGCCGAGGGCAGCGTCGCCGAGATCGAACGCGATGCGCGCGTCCGGCAGGCCTACCTCGGATCCCACGGAATCGCATCAACATGCTGACACTCGCCAACGTCGACAGCTACTACGGCCGCAGCCACGCGCTGCAGGACGTGAGCCTCTCCATCCCGAAGGGGAAGATCACCGCCATCCTCGGGCGCAACGGCATGGGCAAGACCACGCTGCTGCGCACCCTGATGGGCAGCATGGTGCGCGCCACGGGCCGCATCGAACTCGACGGCCTGCGCATCGACGGGCTGCCCACGCACCTGCGCGCGCGCGGCGGCATCGCCTACGTGCCGCAGGGGCGCGAGATCATCCCGGACTTCAGCGTGCGCCAGAACATCCTGATGGGCGCCTTCTCGGGCCGCGGGCCGCGCGCGATCCCGCCGCTGGCGCTCGAGCTGTTCCCGTACCTGGCGGCCAACCTCGACCGGCCCGGCGGCGTGCTGTCGGGCGGCCAGCAGCAGCAGCTCGCGCTGGCGCGCGCCCTCGCGGCGCAGCCCAGCGTGATGCTGCTCGACGAGCCCAACGAGGGCATCCAGCCTTCGGTGGTGCAGGAGATCGAGGCCGCGATCGCGCGCATGAACCGCGAGCTCGGGCTGACGATGGTGCTGGTCGAGCAGAACATCGACTTCGTGCGCCGCGTGGCCAGCGGCTTCGCCATGTTCGAGAAGGGAACCATCGTCGAGAGCGGTCCCATCGAGCAGCTGAGCGACGAGATCATCGATCGCCACATGACCTTCTGACTTCCCCTTTTTGTCTCCCTCTTCATTCACCGTATTCACGAGGAGTTTCTTCGCCATGAGCCAGACCCCCCCCACCATCGACCTCGCCACCCTGACCGTCGACACCGTGCAGGAAGGCTTTCGCAACGGCAGTTTTACGGCCGAGTCGCTTGCGCGCGCCTGCCTCGCGCAGATCGAGACCTGGAACGGGCGCTACAACGCCATCATCTTCCTCAACGACGAGGCCATCGACGATGCGCGCGCCATCGACCGCCGGCGCGCGGCCGGCGAGGCGCTCGGCCCGCTCGCGGGCGTGCCCGTGGTCGTCAAGGACCCGATGGACATGGTCGGCTTCCCGACCACGGCCGGCTGGTCGCTGCTGCACGGCAAGAGCGGCGGCGTCGACCTGATGCCCGCCACCGACGCGCCCGTGGTGGCGCGCATGCGCGCAGCCGGCGCCGTCATCCTCGGCAAGACCAACGTGCCGGTGCTGAGCCACACCGGCACCCATGCCGACGACAGCTGGGCCGGCCCCACGCTCAACGTGGTGCTGCCCGATCGCGTGCCCGGCGGTAGCAGCGCGGGCACGGCCACCGCGGTCGGCGCCAGCATGGCCGTGCTGGGCCTGGCCGAGGAGACCGGCGGCTCGATCCAGAATCCGGCCTCGGCGCAGGACCTGGTCGGCATCAAGCCCACCATCGGCCTGGTGCCCAATGCGGGCGTGATGCCGCTGTCGGGCAACCGCGACGTGGTGGGCCCGATCGCGCGCACCGTGAAGGACGCGGCGCTGTGCCTCGACGTGCTCGCGGGCTATTCGCCGGAAGATCCGAAGACCTTGGCCGGCGTCGGCAAGAAGCCGGTGGGCGGCTACACCGCGCAGTTCGGCAGCCGCAGCCTCGCGGGCGCGCGCATCGGCCTGTACGGCCCGGGCTGGCGCACCCAGCCGCTGTCGGCCGAGGCGGGCGAACTCTATGCGCGTGCCGCAAAGGAACTCGTGCAGCGCGGCGCGGTGCTGGTCGACGATCCCTTCGCCGACACCGGCTTCGCGCAGCTGCGCCAGCCCACGCTGCCGCTCACCAACTTCGACGCGCGCGGCATGGAGTCGGTGCCCTACGACCTGCAGAAATACCTCGAGCGGCTGGGCCCCGACGCGGCGCTCAAGTCCTTCGCCGATTTCGCGAAGGCGACCGAGAAGGAATCCGCCTTCGCGCCCGGCGGCGTGCTGAGCTACCTGCACAACCTGCCGCAGTTCGCGGCCGCGCTCAAGTCGCCGATCACGCCGCCCGACCTGTCGGACTTCATCGCGCTCAAGGAGGCCTACCTGCGCATCGTCGATGCGGTGTTCGCGCGCGAGCGGCTCGACGCGCTGGTGTTCCCGCAGATGCGCGAGGAGCTGCCGGTCACGCGCGGCGGCACGATCCAGGAGACCACGGTGGGCGAGCTCAACATCGCAGGCTTGCCGGGCGTGACGGTGCCCGCGGGCTACTACGCCTCGGGCGCGCCGTTCGGGCTGCTGTTCGTCGGGCCGCTGTGGAGCGAGGCGACCCTGCTCGCGCTGGCGCACGACTACGAGACGGCGACGCGGCATCGCAAGGCGCCGCGGCTCGCGGCCGCCTGAGCGCCGCGCCACGAGGAGCGTACGGAGCGGCGCCTCCGTGCTTCCCGGGCAATGTATAGCTCTGCTCAATACATTGCCCGAAAAACTTGAATTGGACGAATAGAAGCTTCGAGCGGACAGTGCACCCAACGAGAGACGACAAGGTCTCCGAGACAACGCACTGATTTCCAAAGGAGCTTCCCGATGACATTTCAAGCCGAGACCGTCCTGGCCAATGGACGGCATTACGCGAAGCCGCGCGCGCCGGTGGTCGTGGTGTGCGTCGATGGCTGCGAGCCCGACTACATCACGCAGGCCATCCAGGCCGGTGCGGCGCCGTTCCTGCAGCGCATGCTGAAGCAGGGCAGCTCGCTGATCGGCGACTGCGTGGTGCCGAGCTTCACGAACCCGAACAACGTGTCGATCGTGACCGGTGTGCCGCCCTCGGTGCACGGCATCTGCGGCAACTTCTTCTACGACGTGGCGGCGGACAAGGAGGTCATGATGAACGACCCCGAGTACCTGCGCGCGCCCACGCTGCTGTCGGCCTTCTCCGATGCCGGCGCGCTGGTGGCGGCCGTGACCGCCAAGGACAAGCTGCGCACCATGCTTGGCCACGGCCTGCGCGGCATCTGCTTCTCGGCCGAGAAGGCCGACAAGGCGACCGTCGCCGAATGTGGCATCGACCGGGTGCTCGAGCTGGTCGGCAAGCCCGTGCCCTCGGTCTACAGCGCCGATCTCAGCGAGTTCGTCTTCGCCGCCGGCGTGCGCCTGCTCGAGACGCGCAAGCCCGACCTGATGTATCTCTCGACCACCGACTACGTGCAGCACAAGTGCGCGCCCGGCACGCCCGAGGCCAATACCTTCTACGCGATGATGAACGGCTACCTCGCGCGCCTCGACGCACTGGGCGCGGTGATCGGCCTCACGGCCGACCACGGCATGAGCCCCAAGACCGACGCCGCCGGCAATCCGCGCGTGCTCTATCTGCAGCAGGAACTCGATGCGCGGCTCGGCGAGGCCAGCACGCGCGTGATCCTGCCGATCACCGATCCCTACGTGGTGCACCACGGCGCGCTCGGCTCGTTCGCGACGGTGTATGTGAACCGCGCGCCGCTGGAACAGGTGCACGAGGCGCTGGCCGGCCTGCCGGGTGTCGAGCAGGTGCTCACGCGCGACCAGGCGGTGCGGCAGTTCGAGCTCGCGGGCGACCGCATCGGCGACCTGGTCGTGGTCGGCGATCACCTGACGGTGCTGGGCACCAGCGCGGCGCGGCACGACCTCAGCGGCCTCACGGTGCCGCTGCGCTCGCACGGCGGTATCTCGGAGCAGAAGGTGCCGCTGCTGTTCAACCGCGCGCTGCAGGGTGTGGACCCGCGCCGCCGGCTGCGCAACTTCGACGTCTTCGACCTGGCCCTGAACCACGCGGGCGCCGCCCGCTGAAGAGGCCCAGATGTCCCAGGAATTCTTCAATCCCGTGCGCAGCGTGTACGGGGCAGGGGCCCTGTCGTCCCTGCCGAAGCTGCTGGCCGGCCGCAAGGCCGTGGTCGTGACCTTTCCGGAGGCGCGCCGCTTCGGGCTCGTCGACCGGCTGCAGGCCCTGCTCGGCGATGGCCTGGCCGGCGTGATCGACGCGGTGCTGCCGAACCCCGACGTGGCCGAACTGCGGGCGCTCTACGAGGCGTTCTGGAGCGAGGCCGAGCAGGCCGAGGTGCTGGTCGCGGTCGGCGGCGGCAGCGCGATCGACACCGCCAAGGCGCTGATGGTCGGCACGCGAAGCGGCCGCTTCGACGACCTGGTGGCGGCCCTGGCCGCGGGCGGTCCCTTCGTGCCGGCGCGGGTGAAGACGCTGATCGCGGTGCCGACGACCGCCGGAACCGGCAGCGAGGTCACGCCCTGGGCCACGATCTGGGATCGCGAGGCGCAACGCAAGCATTCGCTGCACCTTGCCGAGACCTGGCCCAGCATCGCGATCGTCGACCCGGAGCTGATGCTCTCGCTGCCGGCCTCGGTGACGCTGCAGAGCGGGCTCGATGCGCTGTCGCATGCGCTCGAGGCGATCTGGAACGTGAATGCGAACGCGCTGTCCGACACCTTCGCGGTCGCGGCGGTGCAGCAGATCTTCGAGACCCTGCCGCTGTTGATGGAGAAGCTCGACGACCTCGAGCTGCGCGCCCGCATGGCGCTGGCGGCGCTGCAGGCCGGCATGGCGTTCTCGAACACCCGCACAGCGCTCGCGCATTCCATCTCCTACGAGATGACCCTGCGCTACGGCCTGCCGCACGGCATCGCCTGCTCGTTCCCGCTGCCGATGGTGCTGCGGCGCGCGATCGGGCAGGACGCCGGCCGCGACGCGGTGCTCGAGCGCGCGCTCGGCCCGCTGGACCGCGCACCGCAACGGCTCTCGGACTTCATCGAGCGCCTGGGCGTCAAGACGCATTTTTCGGACTACGGCGTGTCGAGCGAGCAGGCGGACCGAATGGTCGCGCATGCGCTGACCGCGCGCGCGCGGCAAGAACTTCATCGGCACCCAACAGAAGGAGGCGGCATGAACGCCATTCTCGACAGACAGGACATCCGCGCCGAAGCGCTGCGCATCGGCGGCGAGAAGGTCCACACGCCGCGCACGATCGCCGTGCGCAACCCCCTACACCGGCGAGACGGTGGGCACCGTCGCCATGGCCACGCTGGAGGACGTGCGGCGCGCCTACGAGATCGCGCACGCCTACGTGCCGCGCCTGTCGCGCTACGAGCGCTCCGCGATCCTCAACCGCGCCGCGCTGCTGCTGCGCGCGCGCACCGACGAGGCGTCCACGCTGATCACCAGCGAGTCGGGCCTGTCGAAGAAGGACAGCATCTATGAGATCGGCCGCGTGGCCGATGTGCTGAACTTCGGCGCGAACGAGGCGCTGCGCGACGACGGCCAGGTGTTCTCGTGCGACCTCACGCCGCACGGCAAGCAGCGCAAGGTGATCACCACGCGCGAGCCGCTGCTGGGCGTGATCACCGCCATCACGCCCTTCAACCACCCGATGAACCAGGTGGCGCACAAGGTGGTGCCCTCGGTCGCGACCAACAACCGCATGGTGCTCAAGCCCTCGGAGAAGGTGCCGCTGTCGGCGCTGTACTTCGCGGACCTGCTGTACGAGGCCGGCCTGCCGCCCGAGATGCTGCAGGTGATCACGGGCGACCCGCGCGAGATCGCCGACGAGATGCTGACCCACCGGCACGTCGAGCTGATCACCTTTACCGGCGGCGTCGAGATCGGCAAGTACATCGCGAACAAGGCCGGCTACCGGCGCATCGTGCTCGAGCTCGGCGGCAACGACCCGCTGATCGTGATGGACGACGCCGACCTCGACCGCGCCAGCGATCTCGCCGTGCAGGGCTCCTACAAGAACTCCGGCCAGCGCTGCACCGCCGTCAAGCGCATGCTGGTGCACGAGAAGGTGGCCGCGGAATTCACCGAGCGCGTGGTGGCCAAGACCCGTGCCTGGAAGTTCGGCGACCCGATGGACGCGGGCAACGACATGGGCACGGTGATCGACGAGGCCGCGGCGCGCCGCTTCCAGGCGGTGGTGGACGAGGCGGTCGCGCAGGGCGCGCGGCTGCTGGCCGGCAACGAGCGCGAGGGGCGCGCTGTACGCGCCGACGGTGCTCGACCGGGTGCGACCCGAGATGACCGTGGTGCGCGAGGAGACCTTCGGGCCGGTGTCGCCGATCCTGCGCTTCGCGAACATCGACGAGGCCATCGCGATGTCGAACGGCACCGCCTTCGGCCTCTCGTCGGGCATCTGCACCAACCGCATGGACGACGTGATGCGCTTCGCCAAGGAGCTCAAGGTCGGCACCGTCAACCTCTGGGAGGTGCCGGGCTACCGGATCGAGCTCACGCCCTTCGGCGGCATCAAGGACTCGGGCCTTGGCTACAAGGAAGGGGTGCAGGAGGCGATCAGGTCGTTCACCAACTGCAAGACGCTCTCGCTGCCATGGTGAGCCCACCGACAATGGATTGAACGGCGCGCCGCCTCGCATCGACATGCGATGCGAGGCAGCGCGAACCGAAGAGCGCCGACCAGGCGCCCGATGACTGCCAGGAGACACGATGAGACCCAACGACAACTGCCCGATCGACGCCATGCGCCGCCGATTGCTGACGGGCGCCGGCGCCGGCGCCGCGCTCTCGCTCGGCGAGCTGCTCTTTCCGCAGGCGGCCCAGGCCGCCCCCAAGCGCGGCGGCACCTTCGTCTACACCAACACCTACCCGAACAACCGGATGGGCGATGCGCGCACCGGCCGCCATCCCCAGCACTGGCTCGACCTCAACAACCGCAGCGCCTACAACGCGCTGACCTGGGTCGACGAGAACCTCGAGGTGCAGCCCGAGCTCGCCACGGCCTGGGAGCCGAGCGCCGACCTCAAGGTCTGGGACATCGCGCTGCGCGAAGGCGTGCTGTTCCACGACGGCCGCGAGATGACGGCCGACGACGTGGTGTCGTCCTACCGCTTCCACCAGACCGCGACCGGCTACGCCAAGCAGATCGTCAAGGTCGAGAAGGTCGGCAGGAAGGTGCGCATGACGCTGGACGCGCCGAACAGCGAGTTCCCCTACGTGCTCGCCGAGTACCACCTGATGATCATGCCGGCGGCCGAGAAGGACGCGATCGGCCTTTCGGGCATCGGCACCGGGCCGTTCCGGATCGCGAGCCTCGATCCCAAGCGCCGCATCATCCTCGAGCGCAACGAGAAGTACTGGCGCGCCGGCTTCCCCTATCTCGACCGCCTCGAGGTCGTGAGCTCGCCCGGCCGAATGGAAGGCGCGCTGAACGGATTCCGCGGCGGCCTGTTCGATGCCGTGATCGGCGTCGACCCCGGCCTGCTGCCCGACCTCGAGCGCACGCCCGACCTCAAGTACAGCCTGTCGAGCAGCGGCGACCAGGCGCTGATGGTGATCCCCAAGGTGGCGGGCTCGCCGCTCGACGACAAGCGCGTGCGGCAGGCCCTGGCGCTGGCGGCCGACCGCGAGAAGATCATCCGCATCGTCTACGGCAAGAAGGCCGGCTGGGTCGGCAACGACTCGCACCTGACGCCGGCCAATGCCGCCTTCCAGCCGCTGCAGCGCATGCACGACGTGGCGCGGGCGCGCGCGCTGCTGGCCGAGGCCGGCCATCCCAACGGCGTGAAGCTGCCGACCTTCTACTTCGCGCCCACCTGGCCCGAGGTGCCGCGCGTGTTCCAGGTGCTGGCCGAATCGGTGAAGGAGGCCGGCATCGTGCTGCCGATCGAGCAGCGGCCGAGCGACGGCTACCGCCAGTGGCGCGTCGAGGATGCCGAGAAGACGCGCAAGCACCGCTTCGCCTACACGCCGGCCGGCCCGCGCAATCCCGGCGTGAGCCTGTACCGGCTGCGGCCCGACAACAACGAGAGCGGCTACTGGCGCGGCGCGGGCTGCGACGAGTACATGGCGCTCTACCAGAAGTCGCTGGCCGAGCCCTCCGCCGAGAAGCGGCGCGCGAACTACGTGCGCATGCAGGAGATCCTGCGCGACGAGGTGCCGACCCTGTCCGCGGGCGGACGGCGCAACCTGCTGATCCACAAGCCCAACGTGCACGACCTGCGCAACCACTCGCAGTTCTGGTCGATGCGCTTCGACGAGGTCTGGAAATCGTGAGCCGGCCCCGCATCCCCTTCACCGACCCGCGCGCGAACGGCGACCCATCATGCTCATGACTTCCTGCGGCGCGTGGGGCTCTACGCGCTGACCCTGCTGCTGGCCTCGATGCTGGTGTTCGTGGCGACCGAGGTGCTGCCCGGCGACGCGCTCGAAGTCAGCCTCACGGCCGACGAGATCGCGATGATGAATCCCGAGGACCTGGCGCGAAAGCGTCACGACCTCGGCCTCGACCGGCCGGCGCCGGTGCGCTATTTCGAGTGGCTCACGGGCGCCATGCGCGGCGATTTCGGCAAGACCATCCTCGGCGGCACGCCGGTGGTCGAGATCATCCGCGAGCCGGTGAAGAACTCGCTGCTGCTCGCGGCCGTGACGGCGCTGGTGGCCATTCCGGTGTCGCTGCTGCTGGGCATCGTCGCGGCCTTCTGGCGCGGCCGGCTGCCCGACACGCTGGCCTCGATGGGCGCGGTGATCGGCTACTCGATCCCCCGAGTTCGCCTCGGGCAACCTGCTGGTGCTGGTGTTCGCGATCTGGATCCCGGTCTTCCCGGCCGTGATCCTGGCCTTCGCCGACGCGCCGCCGTCGGCGCTGCTGGCCGTGTCGGTGCTGCCGGTCGCGACCATCGTGTTCGGCTCCATCGCCCACCTGGTGCAGCTGATCCGCACCGGGCTGATCGAGTCGCTGGCCAGCGACTACGTCGAGCGCGCCCGCTTCACCGGCCTGGGCGAGCTGCGGCTGATCCTGCGCCATGCCCTGCCGGCCTCGGTGATCCCGGCGCTCAACTCGGCCGCGCTCTACGTCGCCGGCCTGCTCAGCGGCATCGTGGTGGTCGAGAAGGTGTTCGGCTACCCCGGGCTCGGAATGATCCTGCTGCAGGCCGTCGACAAGCGCGAGGTGCCGATCGTGCAGGCCATCAGCCTGCTGGCGGCCCTGGCCGTCGTCTCGATGAACCTGCTGGCCGACCTCGCGGTGGCCGCCCTCGACCCCCGCGCCAGGAGCCGCTGAATCATGATGTTCAAGATCAACCACCACGCGCTGCTGCGGCCCGTGGCCCTGTTCGGCATCGGCATCGTCGTGCTGCACCTGGCGATCGCGCTGGCCGCGCCCTGGATCGCGCCCTACGACCCGATGTCGCTCAACGGCGGCCGCGCCGAGCCGCCGAGCGCCGAGTTCTGGCTCGGCACCGACGTGCTGGGCCGCGACTACCTGTCGCGCCTGCTGTGGGGCGGACGCACGGCGCTGCTGGCCGCCTTCACGGGCGTGGTCGTCGCGGTCAGCGTCGGCAGCATCCTCGGCGTGGCGGCCGCCTACCTCGGCGGGCTGTTCGACGACGTGATGATGCGCATCGTCGACCTCAAGCTGGCGCTGCCGGGCATCCTGTTCGTCGCGCTGTTCGCGGTCGGCTTCGGCGAATCGCTGCCGGTGTTGATCGTGCTCATCGGGATGGTGTACTTCCCGGGCGTGATCCGCATCGTGCGGGCCCAGGCGCTGACGCAGGTGCAGCTGGGCTACGTGAAGGCCGCGCAGCTGCGCGGCGAGGGCACGGTGTCGATCATCCTGCGCGAGCTGCTGCCCAACACGCTCGACGTGGTCTACGTCGAGTTCGCGATCCGCATGTCGCACGCGATCCTGCTCTTGAGCTCGCTGTCCTTCCTGGGCATGGGCATCTCGCCGCCCACGCCCGACTGGGGGCTGATGGTGGCCGAGGGCGTGAGCCAGCTCGCGTTCGCACCCTGGCTGGTGCTGGCGCCGGCGGTCTTCATCTCCACGCTGGTGGTGGGACTCAACTTCGGCGCCGAGGCGCTGGCACGGGCCCTGGGACTGGACGCCACGCGCGGTCAGGACGCGGCATGAAGGAACAGGCAACGATGAAGCATCCCGAATCCAACGCGCTGGCACGGCGCCAGCAGGCGGCGCGCCGCATCGGCGGACGGCTCGAGGTCCAGGGCCTGGGCATCGGCTACCGGCGCGCCGACGGAGAGATCGTCGGCGCGGTGCGCGGCGTCGAGTTCACGGTCGAGGCCGGCAGCAGCCTGGGCATCGTCGGCGAGAGCGGCTCGGGCAAGTCGACCGTGGCGCGCGCCCTGCTGGGCCATTGCCGGCCCGGCGGCGTGATCACCGCGGGGGCGGTGCGCATCGCGGGCGAGGACATCCTGCGCCTGGACGAACCGGCGCGGCGCCGGCTGCGCGGCCGGCACATCGCCTTCGTGCCGCAGAACCCGCTGAGCTCGCTGACGCCGCACATGCGCATCGGCGACCAGGTCGACGAGGCCGTGCGCCACCTGCGCGGCTGCGGCGCCGCCGAGGCGCGGGCGCGCACGCTCGAGCTGTTCGAGGCCACCAACCTGCCCGATCCGAAGGGCATCTGCACGCGCTTTCCGCACGAGCTCTCGGGCGGTCAGCGCCAGCGCGTGGTGATCGGCGCGGCGCTGGCCGGCGACCCGGGCGTGCTGGTGCTCGACGAGCCGACCACCGCGCTCGACAAGACCACCGAGGTCCAGGTGCTCGAGCTGGTGCGCACGCTGCGCGAGCGCTTCGGCACCTCGCTGATCTACGTGAGCCACGACCTCGGCGTGATCTCGCGCATGTGCGACCAGGTGATCGTGATGCACCAGGGCCGCATCGTCGAACAGGGGCCGGCCGCGCGCATCTTCGGCGCGCCCGCGCATGTCTACACGCGGCAGCTGATCGCGGCCATTCCGCGCGTCGATGCCGAGCCGCCGGCGCGCGAGCCGCAGCAGCAGGCGCAGGGCGCGCTGCTGGTGGCGAAGGACCTCGCGTTCTCGTACCCGGCGCGCCGCCGCGCCTGGTTCCAGCCGCCGCCGGCCACGGCGCGGCCCGCGCTGGCGGGCCTGTCGTTCGCGATCGGTCGCGGCGAGACGCTCGGCCTGGTCGGCGAATCGGGCAGCGGCAAGTCCACCGCGGCCTCGCTGGTCGCGGGGTTGATGGCGCCCTCGGGCGGCTCGCTGCATTTCGACGGCCAGCCGCTGGCCGCGAAGGCCACCGATCGTTCGCCGACGCTGCGGCGGCGGGTGCAGATCGTGTTCCAGGACCCGCTGTCCTCGCTCAATCCGCGCCAGCGCATCGCCGCCATCCTCGAGCGGCCGCTGACCCTGTTCACCGGGTTGCGCGGCCCGGCGCTGCGCGAACGCGCGCAGGCGCTGATGCGGGCCATGCACCTCGATCCGGCGCTGCTCGAGTGCTACCCGCGCCAGCTCTCGGGCGGGCAGCAGCAGCGCGTCGCCATCGCGCGCGCCTTCGCGGCCGAGCCCGACCTGATCGTCTGCGACGAGATCACTTCGGCGCTCGACGTGTCGGTGCAGGCCCAGGTGCTGGAGCTGCTGCTCGAGCTGCAGCGCAAGACCGGCACGGCCTACCTGTTCATCAGCCACGACCTCGGCGTGGTCCGGCGCATGGCCGACCGCGTCGTGGTGCTGCGCCATGGCGAGGTCCGCGAGGCCGGCGCCACGCGCCAGGTCTTCGACGCCCCGGCCGACGACTACACGCGCCTGCTGCTGCAGGCCACCGCCCTGCATTCCGTGACCGCCTCACCCGAAACCCTTGCCGCATGACCAAGTTCATCCACATCACCGATCCCCACCTCGTCGCGCCCGGCGAGATCCTGCACGGCCTGGACCCGTACGCGCGCCTGAGCGCCTGCATCGACGACATCCTCGAGCACCACCGCGACGCGGCCTGCTGCGTGATCACGGGCGACCTCGCGCACCGCGGCGAGAGCGCCGCCTACGCGGCGCTGCGCACCCAGCTCGCGCGGCTGCCCATGCCGTGCTTCCCGCTGGTGGGCAACCACGACATCCGCGCGCTGCTGGCGGCGCAATGCCCGGGCGGGCCGAGCGACGGCAACGGCTTCGTGCAGGGCCGCTTCGATGTGGCCGACGCGAGCTTCCTGCTGCTCGACACGCTCGACGAGGGCCGCAACGGCGGCCTCTACTGCGAGCAGCGGCTGACCTGGCTCGCGGCCGAGCTCGACCGGCTCGGCGAGCGCCCGACCTACCTGTTCATGCACCACCCGCCGTTCGACATCGGCATTCCGTGCCTCGACCGCATCGGCCTCGCGAACCCCGAGCCCTTCGCGCGGCTGGTGGCGGGCCGGCGCAACCTGCGCCACCTGTTCTTCGGCCACGTGCACCGGCCGGTCTGCGGCAGCTGGCGCGGCATCCCGTTCTCCACCATGCGCGGCCTCAACCACCAGGTGCCGTTCGACCTGCACACCATCTCGCCGGTGCCCAAGAGCCACGAGCCGCCGGCCTATGCGGTGGTGTTCCTCGCGGCGGACCAGGTCACGGTCCACTTCCACGACTACCTCGACAAGTCCACGCTCCCGGCGCCCCGGGACGCTTCGAAATGAGCAGCCGGCGGCGCGCCGTCGTGGTGGTCTGCGACAGCCTGTGCGCGGACCTGGTCACGCCCGACGTGGCGCCCGCGCTCGCGGCGCTGCGCGCGCAGGGTGCCGACTTCGTTTCGGCGCGCGGCGTCTTTCCCTCGACCACGCGCACCAGCTCGGCCTCGATGGCCACCGGCTGCCTGCCGGCCGCCCACGGCCTGCTGGGCAACACCATGGTGCTGCGCGAGCAGGGCGCGCTGGTGCGGCTGTCGGTGGGCAAGCCCGACTTCCTCGAACGCCTGCGCCGTGCCACGGGCCGCACCTTGCGGCGCCCGACCTGGGCCGAGCGGCTCGCGCAGCAGGGCGGCGCGATCGTCATGTCGAACGTGTCGCCGGGCGCGGCCTACCTGCAGGACCCCGACGGCTTCGGCCATGTCTACCACCGTGCCGGCTCGCGCGGACCGGGCGGTGTGGCGTTGGCGGACGGCCTGGCCATCGAGGTGGGCGCCGCGGGCGACCGGGCGATGACCGATCGCTTCTGCCGCGAGGTGCTGCGCGAACGCGCGCCCGCGCTGGCCGTGCTGTGGCTCTCGGAGCCCGACCACACGGCGCACGGCGTGCCGCTCGGCTCGAGCGAGCACCTGGCGATGATCGCCCACGCCGATGCCTGCGTCGACCAGGTGCGGCGCACCGTGGAGGCGCTCGATCCGGCCGGCGACGAGATCCTGCTGGTCGCCTGTTCCGACCACGGCATGGAGACGGTGGAACGCAAGATCGACCTCGACGCGCTGCTGGTCGAGGCCGGCTGGAAGCAATCGCGCGAATCGCAGGAGGTGGTGGTGGCGCCCAACGGCAATGCCGCGCTGCTGTACTTCGCCGACGAGGCGCGCGACGCCATTCCCGCGCTCTTGCGCTGGCTGCAGGACCAGGACTTCACCGGACGCGTGTTCGCCGGCCAGGCCCTGGCGGAGATCGGCCTGCCGACCGAGGGCCCGCTCGGCCTGGCGCTCGCGCTGCGCCATGACGCGCGCGCCAATCCCCATGGCGTGCCGGGCCGCAGCGTCTCGCTGCTGAGCCCGTTCAGCGATTCATCGCCCGTCGGCTGCGCACAGCACGGCGGACTGGGCGAGCACGAACAGCATCCCTTTCTCTGCCTGAGAGGGGGAGGGCTGCGCCCCGGCGAGCGACGCCAACCCGCGTCGCTGATCGACATCGCGCCGACCGTGCTGCGCCACCTCGGCGTCGCGGTCGACGGCATGCAGGGACGCGCATTGCAGTAGACGCGCCGCGTCTTTCGTTCCCCCGACGCCGGATGGATTCGTCACGCATGCGCGTGAGGGGCCCGCCTGCGCGTCGCCATCCCGGGGTCACTCCCCACCACGCGAAGAAAGAGATGAAGAGACAAAGAAGATTCACCCCCGTCATCGCCGGCGGCGCCATGCTCGCCATCGGCGCCTGTCATGCGCAGTCGAGCGTCACGCTGTTCGGGCTGATCGACACCGGTGTCGCCCACTACCGCGTGCACGGCAAGGGCAGCCAGACCGCGCTGGCCTCCGACGGGCTCGCGAGCAGCCGCCTGGGCTTTCGCGGCCAGGAAGACCTCGGCGGCGGCCTGAGCGCGGGCTTCTGGCTCGAGGGCTCGCTCGCGGTCGACAACCCGACGTCCTTCGACCTCGCGCGGCGCTCGACCGTGAGCCTGGCCGGCCCCTGGGGTGAACTGCGGCTGGGCCGCGACTACACGCCGACCTACCTGATCCAGTCGGACTTCTCGGGGCCCTGGGTCACCAACGGCGTCGGCGAGAGCATCGTCTACCGCGGCCGCGCCGTCCTCTACGGCAGCGCCAACGCGGGTCAGAGCTCGCATGTGCGAGTGAGCAATTCGGTCGGCTACTTCCTGCCGCGCGACCTCGGCGGCTTCTCGGGACAGTTCCAGTACGGCCTGCCCGAGGCGGTCGACGGCGGCGACGCGGAGCGCTACCTCGGCGGGCGCCTCGGCTACCGGCACGGTGCGTTCCGCGTGGGCGCGGCCTACAGCCGGACCCTGGGCGGGCCGAAGGCGCCGACCACGCGCCCGCGCGACATCCGCTCGGCCAGCATCGGCATCGCCTACGACTTCGGCGTGGCATCTGTCGAGGCGCTGTACGCGCAGGACCGCGTGGAGATGCCGCTGGGCCACAAGCGCTTCGAAGGCGCGACCGTCGGCGTGACGGTGCCGGTCGGCCCCGGCGAGATCCGCGCGAGCTACGGACAGGTGGCCTTCCGCTACCCGGGCGACCGCTCGCGCGCCAGCAAGATCGCGCTGGGCTACGTGCACCACCTGTCGAAGCGCACCGCGCTCTATGCGACCGTTGCCCATGTGCGCAACCGGCGCGGCGCCGCGCTGACCGTCGGCGGCGACGTCGCGGGCCTCGCCGACCACGCGGCCAGCGGCCAGAACTTCGGCATCCGCCACGCGTTCTGAGCGCGTCCGTCCCGCTGAACCACCCCCACAATCCACGATTGGAGACAAGCATGCACCGTCGCGATCTCATCCGCCTGGCCTCGGCCGCCGCGGCCGCCAGCTCCCTGCCGCGCTGGAGCTGGTCGAACACGCTGGCCCAGCGCGACCTGTTCCCGCTCGGCGTCGCCAGCGGGTCGCCGACCCCCGACGGCTTCGTGCTGTGGACGCGGCTGCTCGACGGCCCCGTGCCCGGCACCGTGCCCTTCGACACGCCGCGCCTGCCGCTGCCCGCTTCGCTGACGGTGCGCTGGGAGGTGGCCGAGGACGAGGCCTTCCGCCGCATCGTGCGCGCGGGCCAGGCGAACGCACTGGCCGAGCTCGGGCACGCGGTGCACGTGGAGGTGTCGGGCCTGCGGCCGGACCGCTGGTACTTCTACCGCTTCATGCACGGCGACGCGGTCACGCAGACGGCGCGCACGCGCACCGCGCCGGCCCTGCACGCCATGCCCGGGCGCACGCGCTTCGCCTTCGTCTCGTGCCAGCGCTGGGAGCAGGGCCACTACGCGGGCTACCGCCACATGCTCGACGAGAACCTCGACCTGGTCGTGTTCCTCGGCGACTATGTCTACGAATACGCGATGCCGAAGAAGCCGCCGAGCTACCAGCTGGTGCGCACGCACACGCTGCCGGCCGCGAAGACGCTCGCGGACTTCCGCGACCGCTACGCGCTCTACAAGACCGACGCGCAGCTGCAGGCCGCGCACCGCGCCTGCCCCTGGCTCGTGACCTGGGACGACCACGAGGTGCAGAACGACTACGCGGGCCTCGAAGGCACCGGCGCGGCGGGCGACTTCCTCGCGCGGCGCGGCGCCGGCTACCAGGCCTTCTACGAGAACATGCCGCTGCGCGCCTCGGTGCTCACGCAGGGCATCGGCGGGCTCGGCACGCTCGACGGCCTGCGCATCCACGAGCGGCATGCCTGGGGCCGGCTGCTGCGCTTCCACATGCTCGACACGCGCCAGTACCGCGACCGCCAGCCCTGCCGCGTGCCCGGCGAGGAATCGCCGAGTTCGGTGACGCCCACCGGTTGCCCCGAGCTGCGCGACCCCGCGCGCTCGATCCTCGGCAGCTACCAGGAGCGCTGGCTCGAGCAGGGCCTGGCGCAGGACGCCGCGCTGGGCGAACGCTGGAGCGTGGTGGCGCAGCAGACCATCTTCGCGCAGCGCAACTACAAGCCGCTGCCGGCCGAGAGCTACCACCCCAGCACCTGGGACGGCTATCCCGCGAGCCGCCAGCGCGTGCTCGACGCGGTGCAGGGCGCGGGCGCGCGCAACACCGTCTTCCTCGGCGGCGACATCCACCAGAACTACGTGAGCCGCGTGCTGGCCGATTTCTCGCGGCCGCAGTCGCCGGTCATCGCGAGCGAGTTCTGCGGCACCTCGATCGCCTCGGCCAGCGGCACCGCACAGAGCCGCGCGCAGGAGATCGCCGACAACAACCCGCACATCCTGCTCGCGCGTTCCGACAAGCGCGGCTATGCGGTGGCCGACGTGACGCCCGGGCGCTGGCTCACCTCGCTGCGCGTGCTCGACGACGTGGCGCAGCCCGACAGCGGCATCTCGACGCTGGCGCGCTTCGCGGTCGACGACTGCGTGCCGGGTCCGCGGGCGGTCTGACCCATGCCCGACAAGACCATCCCCATGACCACCGGGGCCGAGTGGCCCTACCTCGAGATCCTGGTGCGGCTGGCGCTGAGCCTGGCGCTCGGCCTGCTGATCGGACTGGAGCGCGAGCGACGCGGCAAGGAGGCGGGGCTGCGCACCTTCGGCTTCATCTGCCTGCTGGGCGCGCTCGGCGGCCTGCTCGGCATGCCGGTGGCGCTGCTGTGCCTGGCGCTGGTCGGCGTGCTCGCGGTGTTGCTCAACGTGCAGACGCTGCGCGCCGGGCAGGGCGCCGAGCTCACGACCTCGGCCGCCATGCTCGTGACCTGCCTGGCCGGCGTGCTGTGCGGCCAGGGCCACACCATCTCGCCCGCGGCCGTGATGGTGCTGGCCACCGCGCTGCTGGCGTGGAAGGAACGGCTGGCCGGTTTCTCGGCCGGGCTGACCGAGAGCGAGATGCGCTCGGCGCTGCTGCTGGCCATCCTCGCGATCGTGATCTATCCGGCGCTGCCGGCCGGGGCCGTGGGCCCGTGGCACCTGGTGGAGCCGCGCGCCGCCTGGGTCACGGTGATCCTGATCGCGGGCATCGGCTTCGTGAACTACATCCTCTGGAAGCTCTACGGCACGCGCGGCACCGAGCTCTCGGGCTTTCTCGGCGGGCTGGTGAACAGCAACTTCACGGTGATCGAGATGGCCTCGCGCGTGGTCGCCACGCGCGGTGCCTACGTCGGCACGGCCTACCGCGGCATCCTGCTGGCGACCACCGCGATGGTGGTGCGCAATGCCGGTCTGCTGCTGATCCTGGCGCCGCTCGCGCTGCTCGGTGCCTCGGGCGCCTTCGCGCTGATGATGCTCGCGAGCGCGGTGCTGGTGCTGTGGAGCTACCGGCGCGCCACGCGCGGCCCCGTGCCCGACGTGCCCGAGATCAAGCTCGACCTGCCGTTCTCGCTGCCGCTGGCGCTCAAGTACGGCGTGGTGTTCCTGGTGCTGCACATCGTCGGCGGGCTCACGCAGCGGCAGTTCGGCGATGCGGGCTTCTACTTCGTGAGCGTGGTCGGCGGCCTGATGTCGAGCGCGAGCGCCGTGGCCGCGGCCGCCGCGCTCGCGTCGCAGGGCAGCCTGTCTGCCACGACCGCCGGCACGGGCGCGGTGCTGGCCTCGCTCACGAGCATCGCGTTCAGCATGTCCTTCGTGCTGCGCACGCGCGAACGCAGCCTCACCACGAAGCTGTGCACGGCCATGCTGTGCATCGCCGTCGCCGGCGCCATCGGGCTGGCCGGCCGGCACCTGGTGCTGCCGCTGGTCCTGCCGAGCGTCGGTTGAGTGCCGGTTGAGCGCCGCATCGGTCCCTTTTCTTCCCGAACCCGAAATCCATGAGCAATCCCTCGAAGAACATCGAATCCGTCCTGGTCGAGAACCGCGTGTTCCCGCCCGATGCCCGCGCCACGGAGGGCGCCCGCATTTCCGGCATGGCCGCCTACGAAGCCCTGTGCAAGGAAGCGGAGCAGGACTTCGAAGGCTTCTGGAGCCGCCAGGCCAAGAGCCACCTGCAGTGGACCAAGCCCTTCAGCAGGATCCTCGACGAATCGAACGCGCCGTTCTACCAATGGTTCGGCGACGGCGAGCTCAATGCCAGCGCCAACTGCCTCGACCGCCACATCGGCACGCCCGTCGAGAACAAGACCGCCATCGTCTTCGAAGCCGACGACGGCACCGTCACCCAGGTCACGTACAAGGAACTGCTCGCGCGCGTGAGCCAGTTCGCCAATGCGCTCAAGGCCTCCGGCATCCAGAAGGGCGACCGCGTCATCATCTACATGCCGATGACGGTCGAGGGCGTGATCGCGATGCAGGCCTGCGCGCGCATCGGCGCCACCCACAGCGTGGTGTTCGGCGGCTTCTCGGCCAAGGCGCTGCAGGAACGCATCATCGACGCCGGCGCGGTCGCGGTCATCACCGCCAACTTCCAGCTGCGCGGCGGCAAGGAACTGCCGCTCAAGGCCATCGTCGACGACGGCATCGCGCTCGGCGGCTGCGAGTCGATCAAGACCGTGTTCGTCTACGAGCGCACCCCCTCGGCCTGGAACCGCGTCGAGGGCCGCGACAAGACCTTCGCCGAAGCGCTGGCCGGCCAGAGCACCGAATGCGCGCCCGAGCCGGTGAATGCGGAACATCCGCTCTTCATCCTCTACACCTCGGGCTCCACCGGCAAGCCCAAGGGCGTGCAGCACGCCACCGGCGGCTACCTGCTGTGGGCCAAGATGACGATGGACTGGACCTTCGACATCCGTCCCGAGGACGTGTTCTGGTGCACCGCCGACATCGGCTGGATCACGGGCCACACCTACGTCGCCTACGGCCCGCTCGCGGCCGGCGCCACGCAGGTGGTGTTCGAGGGCGTTCCCACCTTCCCGCACGCGGGCCGCTTCTGGCAGATGATCGAGAAGCACAAGGTCAGCGTGTTCTATACCGCGCCCACCGCGATCCGCTCGCTGATCAAGGCGGCCGAGGGCGACGAGAAGGTGCACCCGAAGAACTGGGATCTCACGAGCCTGCGCATCCTCGGCTCGGTCGGCGAGCCGATCAATCCCGAGGCGTGGATGTGGTACCACCGCAATATCGGCGGCGAGCGCTGCCCGATCGTCGACACCTTCTGGCAGACCGAGACCGGCGGCCACGTGATCACGCCGTTGCCGGGGGCCACGCCGCTGGTGCCGGGTTCGTGCACCTTGCCGCTGCCGGGCATCATGGCCGCGATCGTGGACGAGACCGGCAAGGACCTGCCCAATGGCGCGGGCGGCATGCTGGTGATCAAGCGGCCCTGGCCCTCGATGATCCGCACGATCTGGAACGACCCCGAGCGCTTCAAGAAGAGCTATTTCCCCGAGGAGATGGGCGGCACGATCTATCTGGCCGGCGATGGCGCCGTGCGCAGTGCCGACCGCGGCTACTTCCGCATCACCGGCCGCATCGACGACGTGCTCAATGTCTCGGGCCACCGGCTGGGCACGATGGAGATCGAGTCGGCGCTGGTGTCCAGGACCGACCTCGTGGCCGAGGCCGCGGTGGTGGGGCGTCCCGACGACGTGACGGGCGAGGCTGTGTGCGCCTTCGTGGTGCTCAAGCGCGCGCGGCCGACCGGCGAGGAGGCCAAGCAGATCGCCACCGAGTTGCGCAACTGGGTGGCCAAGGAGATCGGTCCGATCGCCAAGCCCAAGGACATCCGCTTCGGCGACAACCTGCCCAAGACGCGCAGCGGCAAGATCATGCGGCGGCTGCTGCGCAGCATCGCGAAGGGCGAGGCGATCACGCAGGACACCTCGACGCTCGAGAACCCGGCGATCCTGGATCAGCTGTCGCAGGCGAACTGATTTCCCCGGGCGGCACCCGCCCGATCCCCGGAAGGCGCGCGCCGCTAACCCGTGGTTCGCAGATCGTGCTCCCGCAGCATCACGGGCGGCGTCGATCCCTGCGCCAGCCGGCGCCGCACGGCGGCATCGATCTCCTCGGCATGCGATGCGTAGGTCTCGAGCGGATCGGCGTTGTCGCCGGTGCGGAAGTGGTAGTGCAGGGTCGTCTTGCCGATGCTGGCGTCCACGCTGCGGCCGTCGACCGTCACGAGGAAGCGGACCGCGTTCGAGGCGTCGTGGAAGAAAGGGGTGTCGGACATGGCGCTAGTTCCCGCGGGCCGCGACCGCGACCCGCGCAATGTGAGAAGAGGACGGGACCGCTGTGTCATGGGGAGCCTTCGAGGCGTTCGCCGCGGCCGCGCTTCGATGCCTAGAAGGACGCATCGATTGCCCAGAGCACGAGCAGCACGGCGGCGTAGAGGACGCCGGCGAGGACCAGGGCGGTGCGCAGTGACCCCATCTCGGGGACCGAGGGCACGATGACCGGCGGGGCCAGGGCGGGGGGAAGGGCAGGGAAGGGCTTTTTCATGGGAGCGCTTTCGTTGCGAGCCATGGCGTCGAGCGGCGCGCCCGGTTCGGGCGACCGCAGCCAGGCAGCCGGCCCACGCTACGCCTGTTCGAGCGACAGCGCTCGACTTTCTCGCGCATCGCGGCCGCGCAGCCGTGCGGGGCCTTGTAGGCCAACAGGCCTTTCTCGCGCGCAGGCCGAATAAGTGAGCGCGGGGGCCGGAAAGAGAGTACGGTCGGCAGACGTTCACAGTTATCGCGATCGCGCGGCAGCTCTTGATCCGTCACAAGGAGCCGTAGCCATGTCCGCCCCCCTCTCGTCCCCCATTCGCACGCCGACCTCATCGGCAGCGACGTCGACTCCCTCGCCTCCCACATGCGCCACTGCGCGCGCGCGCACGGACGCTGGTCCTCGCTGCGCGGCCGCCTGCAGCAGCTGCACGCGCTCGCGGCCGGCCGCATCGTCACCCTGGCTTGCGTCGCCGTGGTGCTCGGCATCGGCCTGTTCCTCGCGGCTTGAGCGCCGCGGCCATCGTCCACAGGCTCGACGGACTGAGCGCCTATGCGCGCAAGCTGCTGCTCGACCCGCACGATCCGGTGGCACCGCCGATCCGCGCGGAGCTGTTCGGCGCGCAGCGTTTCGAGCAGCACGGGCGCAGCCTCGCGCGCGCGCAGGCGCTGGTGGAGGACGACGACCGGCCTCGCCACGCGCGCGAGCGCGCGCCGTTCTTCCCGCGCGTGCACGAGAACCTCGAGTCGCTGCGCGGCGCCTTCGACTACATCGCGCTGATCTCGCAGAGCGGGCGCTACGTGTCGCCGGCCGCGGAATGGCTGCTCGACAACTTCCACCTGGTCGAGGCGCAGCTGCAGCAGATCCAGGACGGCGTGCCGCGCAGCATTACGCGCGCCTGCCCAAGCTCGCGCGCGCGCCGCTGGCCGGCCTGCCGCGCGTCTACGGCATCGCCTGGGCCTACGTGGCCCACACCGACAGCGTGCTCAACCCGGCGCTGTTCACCGGCTTCCTCGAGGCCTACCAGGACGTCGACGAGCTCACGCTCGGCGAACTCTGGGCGCTGCCCACGACCTTGCGCGTGGTGCTGCTCGAGAACCTGCGCCGCGTGGCCGAGAGCATCGCCGAGCACAAGGTGGCGGGCGAGATCGCGCATGCGGCCTGGGACGCGGCCGCGCGGCTCGACGCGGCCGAGCTCGACGTGCTGTTCCGCGCGCTGCACAGCCACGGCCTGCAGCACAGCTACCTCACGCAGCTGTGGCAGCGCCTGCCGGGCGAGCATGGCGAGAACATGCCCGCGCTGGTGCGCTGGACCGAGCAGCATTGCCCGAACGGCGCGGCGCTGATCCGCGATGCGCAGGACGCGCAGGTGGCCGCCAACCTGACCGTCGGCAACATCATCACCACGCTGCGCATGGTCGGGCAGGTGGAGTGGAACGACCTGATCGAACCCGTGAGCCGTTCGCTGCGCGTGCTGCGCGAGCTGCCGAGCTTCGCGGCCGAGAGCGAGTCCACGCGCCAGCAGATCACGCACGCGATGGAGCAGGTGGCGCGCCAGAGCCGGCGCTCCGAGCGCGAGGTGGCGCAGGCGGTGGTGCGACTCGCCATCGCGGCCGCGCACGACGGCATCGATACGCGCGAGCCCGATGTCGACCCGGCGGACGAGACCGCCGGTTACTACCTGTTCGGCCAGGGCCTGCCCGCGCTCGACGCGCTGCTGCGCCCGAACCCGGAGGCCGCGGGCCAGCGCGCGCGCCGCGCCGCGCGGCACGGCACGCGCTCGTGGCGGCTGCCGCTCTATGCCTTCGCCGTCGTGCTGTTCACCGGCCTGCTGCTGCTGGCCGTCGCGCACGGATTGCCGCATCGCGGCGGCTGGCTGTCGGTGCTGGCGCTCGCGCTGCTCGCCTGGCCGCTGTCGGAGGCCGTGACCGCGCTGGTGCAGCGCATCGTCGCGGAGTCGGTGCGCGTGCAGCCGCTGCCGCGGCTCGATTTCGCGGCCGGCATTCCCGCGCGCCACCGGGTGCTGGTGGCTGTGCCGGCGATGCTGGTCTCGGCCGAGGGCAACGCGCAGCTCGCGCACCGGCTCGAGCTGCACTGGCTCGCCAACCGCGAGGAACAGGCCCAGTTCGCGCTGCTGACCGACTGGGCCGACGCGCCACTCGCGACGCTGCCCGGCGATGCGCCGCTGCTCGAGGACGCGCTCGCGCGCATCGCGGCGCTCAACGCGCGCCATCCCGCGGCCGAGGGCGCGTTGCCGCGCTTCGTGCTGCTGCACCGCCCGCGCAGCTGGAGCGACACCGAGCGGCGCTGGATCGGCTGGGAGCGCAAGCGCGGCAAGCTCGAGATGCTGCTGCGCCTGCTGGCGCAGGGCGAGGCCGACGGCTTCCTGCCGCTGGCGCCCGGCAGCTTCGCGACCGGCCGCACGCCCTACGTGCTCACGCTCGACAGCGACACCGTGCTGCCGCCCGGCGCGCTGCGCGAGCTGGTCGCGGTCGCCGCGCATCCGCTCAATGCGCCGCGCGTCGATGCCGCGCGCCGCCGCGTGGTCGGCGGCTACGGCATCCTGCAGCCGCGCATCGTCACGCCCTTCGGCCCGCGCGAGGAGCGCTCGCCGTTCCGCTGGATCTTCGCGGGCGCCTGCGGGCTCGATCCCTACAGCAACGGCGCCTCCGACGTGTACCAGGACGTGTTCGGCAGCGGATCGTTCACCGGCAAGGGCCTGCTCAACGTGCGCGCCGTGCACGCGGTGCTCGATCGCCGCCTGCCCGATGGCGCGGTGCTGAGCCACGACCTGCTCGAAGGATCGATGGCGCGCTGCGCGGTGGTCAACGACATCGTGCTGGTGGAGGACTTCCCGCACCACGCGGGCGTGTTCGCCTCGCGCGTGCACCGCTGGGTGCGCGGCGACTGGCAGCTGCTGCCGCTGATGCGGCGCGCCGGCCACTACGGCATCGATGCCGTGGGCCTCTGGAAGATGGGCGACAACCTGCGCCGCTCGCTGGTGGTGCCGGCCTCGTTCGCGCTGCTGGTGCTGGTGGTGTTCACGCATGCGCTGCCGCTGGGCTGGACCTTGCTGGCCGTGGCCGCGGGGCTGACCATCGGCCCGGTGCTCGGCGCGCTGGCCGGGCTGGTGCCGACGCGGCGCGCGATCGAGCTGCGCCATTTCTTCGACGTCGGCGCGGTCGAGCTGCTGCGCGCCCTGGCTGGCGCGGCCTGGCAGTTCGTGCAGCTCGCCGCGCAGGCGCGCATGCTGCTCGATGCGATGGCGCGCGCGCTGTGGCGGCTGCTGGTGAGCCGGCGCGGCCTGCTGCAATGGACCACCGCCGCGCAATCGCAGGCGCAGTCGAGCCAGCGTCTGGCCGTGTTCGTGCGCGGCGGCGGCGCGGTCGGCCTGGCCTGCCTGCTGCTGGCCGTGGCCGCGTACCGCAGCGACTGGCCGGTGCTGGCGCCGCTGCTGTTCGTGCTGTGGGCGCTGGCGCCGGTCGCGGCCTGGTGGGGCAGCCGCGTCGAGACCGGGCGTCCCGACGCGCTCGACACCGGCCAGCGCGACTACCTCGAGGCGCTGGCGCGCGACACCTGGCGCTTCTTCGAGCACGTGGTGGGCGCGCAGGACAACCACCTGCCGCCCGACAACCTGCAGACCGATCCCGAGCCGGCGCTGGCGCACCGCACCTCGCCGACCAACATCGGCATGTACCTGCTGGCGGCCGCGTGCGCGCGCGAGTTCGGCTGGATCGGCAGCACCGAGCTGGTGGCGCGGCTTTCGGCCACGCTCGGCAGCGTCGACCGGCTGCACAAGCACCAGGGCCACCTGTGCAACTGGTACGACACGCGCACGCTCGAGCGGCTGGCGCCGGCCTACGTCTCGAGCGTGGACAGCGGCAACCTCGCCGGCCACCTGATCGCGGTGGCGCAGGCCTGCCGCGCCTTCGCGGCGCAGGACGCGGCCGGCGCGCCCAACGGCGAGGCGCTCGAGGCGCTCGCCAGGCGCTGCGAGGCCCTGTGCGACGGCATGGACTTCCGCGGCCTCTACGACCCCAAGCGGCACCTGTTCCACATCGGGCTGCGCGTGGACGACGACGTGCTCGACGCCAGCTACTACGACCTGATGGCCTCGGAGTCGCGGCTGCTGAGCTTCCTCGCGATCGCCAAGGCCGACGTGCCGCGGCGCCACTGGATGGCGCTGGGCCGGCCCTTCCTGCTGGTGGGCTCCCGGCCCGGCCTCAAGTCGTGGTCGGGCTCGATGTTCGAGTACCTGATGCCCTCGCTGGTGATGCCCGAGCCCGACGACGGCCTGCTGCAGGTGGCGAACGCCGCCGCCATCGCCGAGCACCGGGCCTTCGCACGCACGCAGCAGCTGCCCTGGGGCGTATCGGAGTCGGCCTATCACGGGCGCGACCATTCGCTGGCCTACCAGTACGCGCCCTTCGGCGTGCCGCGCCTCGCGCTGCGCCGCACGCCGCCCACCGACCGCGTGGTGGCGCCCTATGCGAGCGCGCTGGCGGCGGTGCTCGCGCCGGCCGCGGCGGTCGACAACCTGCGGCTGCTCGAATCGCTCGGCGCGCGCGGCGCCTACGGCTTCCACGACGCGGTCGACTTCACCGCCTCGCGCCAGCACGAAGGGCAGGACTTCACGGTCGTGCGCAACTTCATGGCGCACCACCAGGGCATGACCCTGGTGGCGCTGTGCAACGTGCTGCGCGACGACGCACCGCGCCGCTGGTTCGGCAGCGCGGCCGTGGTGGAGGCGCATCTCTCGCTGCTGCACGAACGCACGCCGCGCCAGATCATCGGCAGCGCCGACCCGCGCTCGCCGCCCGAGCCCAGCCGCGGCGAACTGCCGCCGATGTTCCAGCCGCGGCTGGTCGATCCGCTGGCGCCGGGCCCGCAGCCCACGCACCTGCTGTCGAACGGCCGCTACACGGTGGCGCTGCGCGCCAGCGGCGCGGGCGTGAGCCGCTGGCGCTCGTTCAACGTCACGCGCTGGCGCGACGACCCGCTGCGCGACGGCTACGGCACCTTCTTCTACCTGCGCGACGACGCGCGCGACACGCCGGTCTCGCTGACCGCATTGCCCGCGCCCGGCATCGACTGGGAGTACCGCACCCGCTTCCTCGCCGACCAGGTGCAGTTCGATGCCAGCGGGCCGGGCCTGCAGGTGCGCACCACGGTGCTGATCAGCCCCGAGGACGACACCGAGCTGCGCAGCATCAGCCTGCACAACACCGGCGAGCGCACGCGCACGCTCGAGCTGTTCTCGTACTTCGAGCCGGTGCTCTCGAACCCGAAGGCCGACGAGGCCCATCCGGCCTTCGCCAACCTGTTCGTCGAGTCGCGCTGGCGCCCGGACCTGCGCGCGCTGCTGATGTCGCGCCGGCCGCGGCTGCAGGGCGATCCGGCGGTGGCGGCGGTGCATTTCGTGGCCTCGGTCGATGCCCACGTGATCGCCATCGACTGCATGACCGACCGGCGCGCCTTCGTCGGCCGCAACCGCACGCTGGCGGCGCCGGCGATCGACATGCAGCCGCTCGATGCCGCCGGCGCACCCGTGAACGGCCTCGACCCGATCGCCTGCCTGCGCGTGCGGCTGTCGATCGCGCCGGGCGCCACCGCGCGGCTGGGCTTCGCCACAGCGGCCGATGACAGCATCGAGGCGCTGATGCCCACCATCGACCGCTACCTCGAGCCGATGCACGTGGAGCGCACGAAGCGCATGGCCGCCACGCTGGCGCAGGTGCGGCTGCGCGACCTGACGATCACGCCCGCGCAGAACGTGGCGCTGCAGGACCTCACCACCATCCTCACCTACACCACGCCGCGCCCGATGGGCGAGCGCGGCCTGTTCGACCTGCGGCAGATCTGGCGCTTCGGCATCTCGGGCGACAAGCCGATCGTGCTGGTGCTGATCCACTCGATGAGCGGCATGGGCCTGGTCAACGCGCTGCTGCGCGCGCAGCCGTGGTGGGGCTTCGGCGGCGTGGCCTGCGACCTGGTGGTGATCAACGGCGAGCCGGCCTCCTACCTGCTGTCGCTGCAGCGCGAGATCGAGACCTTGCGCCAGCGCGTGCTGCAACAGACGCGCAACAGCTTTCCGCGCAACGACACGGCCGGCTTCTACCTGCTGCACGAGCAGGAGGTGTCGGCCGCCGAGCGCGCGGCGCTGTCGAGCATGGCGCGCGTGGTGTTCACCGCCGACGGGCGCGCGCTCGACGTGCAGGTGGCCGCGCTGCGCGAGGCGCGCGGCATGGGGCCGTGGGCGCCCGAGGCCGTGCTGCCGCCGGCGGTGCCGCTGGCAAGCGGGGCCGCGCCGAGCCTGCCATCCGAGACCGTCGCGGGCGAGTTCGATGCCGCGAGCGGCGAGTTCCGCTTCGAGGTCGGCCTGGCGCGCCGCACGCCGCGGCCATGGATCAACGTGATCGCCAACGCGGGCTTCGGCTTCCAGGTCTCCGAGTGGGGCAACGGCTTCACCTGGGCCGGCAACAGCCGCATGCACCAGCTCACGCCGTGGTCGAACGACCCGGTGCAGGACCCGGCCTTCGAGCACTACCTGCTGCAGGACCTGGCGTCGCGCGAGCTGCTGCCGCTCACGCCGGCGGGGCGCGGCGCCAGCGTGGGGCGCCCCCGACGATCTGCTGCACCGCGTTCGCCATGGCCAGGGCTACACGGTCTTCGAATGCCGAGTGGCCGGGCTGTCGCTGAGCACCACCTTCCTGGCCGACCGCGACGATGCCGTGAAGCTGGTGCATGTGCAGCTGCGCAACGACGGCGGCGGCACACGCCGGCTGCGCGCGCTCGCGATGGCCGAATGGCAGCTGGGCGCGGCGCGCGGCGAGCGCCGCAGCGTGCGGACCTGGAAGCAGGACGATCTGCCGGCCGTGTTCGGCGAGCAGCGCGAATCGAGCGGCGGCTTCGGCGGCGGCACCGCCTTCCTGATGCTCGCGGGCCTGCCGGGCGCCACCCAGTGGACCTGCGACCGCAACGAATTCTTCCGGGGCCGCGGCATCGTCGAGGTGCCCGACAGCCTCGGGGGCCGCGGCGGCAGCGGGCTCGATGCCTGCGCGGCCGTCGACGGCGAATTCAGGCTGGCCGCGGGCGAGGGTGCGAGCTTCACCTTCGTGCTGGGCCATGCCGACAGCGCCGAGGCCGCCATCGCGCTCGCGCGGCGCTGGCGCGAACACGACGTGCCGGCCGCGCTCGCGCAGGTCGACGGCTTTTGGGATGAGCTGCTGGGCCGGCTGCGGGTGCGCACGCCCGATCCGCTGTTCGACGCGATGGTCAATCGCTGGCTGGTCTACCAGACCCTGGCCTGCCGGCTGTGGTCGAAGGCCGGCTTCTACCAGGCCGGCGGCGCCTTCGGCTTCCGCGACCAGCTGCAGGACGCGATGGCCTTCGCGCTCACCGACCCGCAGCGGCTGCGCGCGCAGATCCTGGTCAACGCGGCACGGCAGTTTCCCGAGGGCGACGTGCAGCACTGGTGGCACATGCCCGGCGGCGCCGGCGTGCGCACGCATTTCTCCGACGACCTGCTGTGGCTGCCGTTCGCGGCCGCGCACTATGCGCAGGTGACGGGCGACGGCACGCTGTTCGACGAGAGCGTGGGCTTCATCGAGGGCGCGGCGATCCCGGCCGGCGCCGAGGACGCCTACTACACGCCGCAGCATGCCGGCCGCGTCGCCAGCCTCTACGAACACGGCGCGCTGGCCATCGACCGCAGCCTCGCGATCGGCGCGCATGGCCTGCCGCTGATGGGCACGGGCGACTGGAACGACGGCATGAACCGCGTCGGCCACGAGGGCCGCGGCGAATCGGTCTGGCTCGCGTGGTTCCTCTGCAGCGTGGTCGAGCGCTATGCGCCGATCGCGCAGGCGCGCGGCGAGACCGAACGCGGCGCGCGCTGGCTGCGCGCGCGCGAAGGCTGGATCGCCGCGCTGCACGACGCCGGCTGGGACGGCGCCTGGTTCCGCCGCGCCTTCTTCGACAACGGCGCGCCGCTGGGCTCGGCCGCCAACGACGAGTGCCGCATCGACCTGATCGCGCAGGCCTGGTCGGTGCTGTCGGGCGCGTCGGACGAGGGCCATACCCAGGCAGCGATGGCCGCCGCGAAGGCGCATCTGCACGACGACACGGCCGGGCTGCTGCGCCTGCTGGCGCCGCCCTTCGTGCAGTCGGCCAACAACCCGGGCTACATCCAGGCCTACCCGCAGGGCGTGCGCGAGAACGGCGGACAGTACGCGCACGGCGCCGTGTGGGGAATGATGGCGCAGGCGCTGCTCGGCGACCGCGAAGCGGCCTGGGCGAGCTTCGAGGGCCTGAGCCCGGCCCATCGCGCCAGCGATCCGCGACGCGGCCCGGCCTACGAGCTCGAGCCCTACGTGATGGCGGGCGACATCTACGGCGCCGCGCCCTACGTGGGACGCGGCGGCTGGAGCTGGTACACGGGCTCGGCCGCGTGGCTGCACCGCGCGGCGGTCGAGACCCTGCTGGGCCTCACGGTGAAGGGCGACGCGCTGTCGCTCGCGCCGCGCGTGCCGGCGCACTGGCCGGCCTTCGAGATCGAACTGCGGCTCGGGGAGCGCGAATTCACGCTGCAATGGGGCGCGCCGCAAGGCGCCGCCGCCGCCACCCACCATGCGGTGGAGGGCGACTGGATCGACTGGCGGGCGCTGCCCGCGAAGGCGGTGGTGCGCATCGGCACGCGCTCGGGCGCCTGAACCGCCGGCGCCCGGCTCACAGCAGCCCGGTCAGGGTCGCGCGGCTCACGGCCTGCGCGCGCGAATGCACGTTGAGCTTCTTGTAGATGTTCTTCATGTGGGCATTGACGGTCTGCATCGAGATGCCGAGCGCCTCGCTCACCGTGCGCGTCGCCTGGCCGCGTGCCACGCAGTCGAGCACCTCGCGCTCCCGCGTCGTCAGCACGATGTCCAGCGGATGGGCGTCGGGCGTGGGCCGCTCGACCGAATGCTGGCCCATGCGTGCCAGGAGCCGTCGCGACAGCCTGGGCGTGATGGCCGCGCCGCCGTTCACCACCTGCAGCACCGCCTGCGCGAAGCTCTGTTGCCATGCGTTCTTCAGCAGGTAGCCGGTGGCGCCGACCTCGAAGGCGCGCAGCACGTGGGCGTCGTCCTCGAGGGCCGAGACCACGATGATCTCGCAGTGGCTCTGCTGCTTGCGCGCATCCCGGATCAGCTCGAAGCCCGAGCCGTCGGCCAGGCGCAGGTCGAGCATCAGCACGTCGAACTCTTCCGACGCGAGCAGGCGCCGCGCGTCGCGCGCGCTGCCGGCCTGGCCCTGGAGCCGGATGCGCAGGTCCGACAGCAGTTCCTGCGCGATGACGCGGCGCATGCCCTCGTCGCCGTCCACCAGCAGCACGCGCACCGGGGCATCGTCCTGCCCGGTCATGAAATGCGGCCACTGCGGCTCGCCCGGTCGACAGGCCCCGCCGGCCTCGCGCGGCCGGAGGCGATAGACCTGACCGCCGTTGGACTCGGCGAAGCTCTTGCGGATGGACGTTGATTCGTCGGACATGAATGACTCCCCTTTTGTCGAAGCGACCTGGGTGTCCCAGGTTATCGCGGAATTCACGAATGGAGTACTTTCTGCTTGCTTTAAATGTAGGCAGGGGCGCCGTCGGCGCGCGACCCTCGGGTTGTAGGGTACGTAGTCGAAAGGCCCAAGTTGCCAACCGCGACGGTGGAACTCCTGTACGCTGCATCCACCTCAACCAAGGAACCGTGATGAAGAAGAAGATCGCGATCGTCACGGGCATCAGTGGCCAGGACGGTGCCTATCTGGCGCAACTGCTGCTGGCCAAGGGCTATGTGGTGCACGGCACCTACCGCCGCACCAGCTCGGTCAATTTCTGGCGCATCCAGGAACTCGGCATCCAGGACCATCCCGATCTGCATCTGGTCGAGTACGACCTCACCGACCAGGGAAGCTCGCTCAGCCTGGTCCAGCAGACGCAGCCCGACGAGATCTACAACCTCGCGGCCCAGAGCTTCGTCGGCGTCAGCTTCAACCAGCCCGTGGCCACGGCGCACATCACCGGCATCGGGGCGCTGCACCTGCTCGAGGCGATCCGGCTCATCGACCGGCGGATCCGCTTCTACCAGGCATCGACCTCGGAGATGTTCGGCAAGGTGCAGGCCGTGCCCCAGGTCGAGAGCACGCCGTTCTATCCGCGCAGCCCCTACGGCGTGGCCAAGCTCTATGCGCACTGGATGACCGTCAACTACCGCGAGAGCTACGGCATCTTCGGCAGCTGCGGCATCCTGTTCAACCACGAGAGTCCGCTGCGCGGGCGCGAGTTCGTGACGCGCAAGATCACCGACGCCGTGGCCCGGATCAAGCTCGGCAAGCTCGACGTGCTGGAACTCGGCAACCTCAACGCGCAGCGCGACTGGGGCTTCGCGCAGGAGTACGTGGAAGGCATGTGGCGCATGCTGCAGACCAGCGAGCCCGATACCTACGTGCTGGCGACGAACCGCACCGTGACCGTGCGCGACTTCGTCCGCCTGGCGTTCCGGGGCGCGGGGATCGAGGTGGAGTTCAGGGGCGCGGACGAGGCGGAAACCGCCGTCGACACGGCGACCGGCCGGACGGTGCTGCGCGTGAACCCGCGCTTCCACCGTCCCGCCGAGGTCGACCTGCTGATCGGCGACCCCGCCAAGGCCAGGGAGCACCTTGGATGGGAGCCCACCACCACGCTCGAGCAGCTCTGCCAGATGATGGTGGACGCCGACCTGCGTCGCAACGAGGCCGGCTTCTCGTTCTGAGCGCCGCGCCGCCTCAGGCGGGCTGCGCTTCGGGCAGCGGACGCGGACTGTTCCACGCCACCGCCGGCGCCGCGACCGCGCCTTCGCCGGCGATCGACAGCAGCGGCTGGTTCTGCGCATCGCCGCGATCCGCCACGATGCCGCAGCGCCCGTAGCTGTCGTCGAAGCGCACGATGTCGTCTTCGCCGAGGTAGCTGCCGGTCTGGACCTCGATCACCTCCAGCGTCGTCTTGCCCGGGTTCTCGAGCCGGTGCACGCAACCCAGCGGCAGGTAGATCGATTCGTTCTCGCGCACCAGCCTGACCTTCCCGTCGCAGGTGGTCTTGGCCGTGCCCTGCACCACGATCCAGTGCTCCGAGCGGTGGTGATGCATCTGCAGCGACAGCTTGGCGCCGGGCTTGACCGTGATGTGCTTGACCTGGAAACGCTCGCCGTTGTCGACGCTGTCGGTACGCGCCCCAGGGCCGCACCGTGCGCCGGTGCTCGGTGGCCTCGGGCCGGCCCTCGAGCGCCAGCATGCGCACCACCTCCGCGACCTGCTCCGCGCAGTCCGCGCTCGCGACCAGCACCGCGTCGGGCGTGTCGACGATGATCAAATTCTCGGTGCCCAGCGCCACCACCGGGCGGTGCGGCGCATGGATGAAGGTGTTGCGCGCGCGCAGGCTGCGGCCCTTGCCGCTCGTGCGGTTGCCGGCCTCGTCGGCGGGGTGCAGGGTCGCGACCGCGTTCCAGCTGCCCACGTCGCTCCACGCGCCCTCGAAGCGCACCATCGCGATGTCGGGGTGCTTCTCGAGCACCGCGTAGTCGATGCTCTCGCTGCGGCAGGCCTGGAAGGCCTCGACGCCGAGCCGAAGGAAGCTGCCGTCGACCGACGACGACGCGACCGCGTGCTCGCAGGCCAGCAGGATGTCGGGCGCATGCGTGCGCAAGGCCGCGACCAGCGTGCCGGCGCGCACCAGGAAGATGCCCGCGTTCCAGCAGAAGCCGCCATGCGCGATCAGCGCCGCCGCCACCTCGGCCTGGGGCTTCTCGAGGAAGCGCGAGACCGCGTGGCTGCAACCGTCGCCCGCGGCGGCACCCACCTCGATGTAGCCGTAGGCCGTGCTCGCGAAGGTCGGCGTGACGCCGAAGGTCACGATGCGGCCGGCGCGCGCCGCCTCGACGCCGCCGCGCACGGTGCGCGCGAACAGTTCGGCATCGGGGATGTGATGGTCGGCGGGCGCGAACAGCAGCAGGTCGTCGGCCCCGGCCTGCAGCGCCGCCACCGCCATCGCGGCCGCGGTGTTGCGGCCCCCGGGCTCGAGGATCTGGCGCCCGCCGATGCCGGCGGCGTCCACGGTCTCGCGCACGAGGAAGCGATGCTCCTCCGACGCGATGCAGGTGATCTCGCCATGCAGGCCGCGCAGCCGCTCCAGCGTGAGCTGCAGCAGGCTCTTGCCTCCCACCAGCGGCGCGAACTGCTTGGGCAATGCCTTGCGCGAGAGCGGCCACAGGCGCGTGCCGCTGCCGCCGCACAGGACGACGGGATGGATGATGGAGGTGGTCATGGGGTGTCCGATGAAAGGAAAAGGGGGGAGGAGAAGCGCGAGGGAGAAGGGACGGCGGCTCAGAGCTGGCCGGTGTGCGTCGCGAAGCTCACGGCCTGCGCGCGCGAATGCACCTGCAGCTTCTTGTAGATGTTCTTGATGTGGGCATTGACGGTCTGGCCCGAGATGCCCAGCCGCTCGCTGATCTCCTTCGAGACGCAGCCGCGCGCCACGCAGCGCAGCACCTCGCGCTCGCGCACGGTCAGCGTGGCTTCGCGTTGCGGAGCGTCCGGCGGCACATCGCCGCCCTGCTGACTCAGGCGCGCGAGCAGGCGGCGCGACAGCCGCGGCGTGATCGCCGCGCCGCCGTTGACCACCTGCAGCACCGCCTGCGCGAAGCTCTGCAGCCAGGCGTTCTTCAGCAGGTAGCCGGTCGCGCCGAGCTCGAAGGCGCGCATCACGTGGGCGTCGTCCTCGAGCGCCGAGACCACGATGATCTCGCAGTAGCTGTGCTGCTTGCGTGCCTCGCGGATCAGGTCGAAGCCGGTGCCGTCGCCCAGGTGCAGGTCGAGCATCAGCACGTCGAATTCCTGCGACGCCAGCAGGCGCCGCCCCTCGCGCACGCTGCCGGCCTGCGCCTGCAGCTGGATGCGCATGTCCGACAGCAGCTCCTGCGCGATCACGCGCCGCATGAACTCGTCGTCGTCCACCAGCAGCACGCGCACCGGCGCGTTCTCCTGCCCGGTCAGGAAGTGCGGCCACTGCGGTTCGGCCGGCGGGCAGACGCCCGTGGTGTAGCTCGCGCGACGCGCGAAGGTCCGGCCGGACTCCGGCGTCTCTAGAGAGGAAGTAACGGTATCGGACATGAAGGGATCCCTGGTTGAGTGAAAGGCGTTCGGGGTAGCGGAAGCGGTGGGGGGTGGTGGTGGCGGCGCGGCCTCGTCGAAGCCGTGCGGATTGCCGACCTGCCAGCGCCAGCTGTCGGCGCACATGTCGTCGAGGCTGCGGCGCGCGCGCCAGCCGAAGCGGGCCTGGGCGCTGGCCGCGTCGGCCCAGTAGGCCGGCGCGTCGCCGGGGCGCCGCGGTCCGAGGCGCAGCGCGATCGCGCGGCCGCTGGCGCGCTCGAAGGCCGCGACCACCTCGAGCACCGAGGCGCCGCGCCCCGTGCCGAGGTTGGCCATCAGGATCCCCGGCTCGCGCGTCACGTGGCGCAGCGCGGCCACGTGGCCCTCGGCCACGTCCATCACGTGCACGTAGTCGCGCACGCCGGTGCCGTCGGCGGTGTCGTAGTCGGTGCCGTGCACCACCAGGTGCGCGCGCGTGCCCACCGCCACCTGCGAGATGTAGGGCATGAGGTTGTTGGGGCGGCCGTTCGGGTGCTCGCCGATCAGGCCGCTCTCGTGCGCGCCCACGGGATTGAAGAAGCGCAGGCAGGCGATGCCCCAGCGCGCGTCGGCGCGCGCCAGGTCGAGCAGCACCGTCTCGACCATGGCCTTGGTGCGGCCGTAGGGATTGACGGCGGCGTGCGGCGCGCTCTCGGGGATCGGCGAGCTCGCCGTGTCGCCGTACACCGTGGCCGAGGAGGAGAACACCAGCCGGCGCACGCCCGCGCCGTCCATGGCGCGCACCAGCGCCAGCGTGCCCGCCACGTTGACCTCGTAGTAGCCGAGCGGGTCGTCCACCGAGTCGCCGACCGCCTTCAGCCCCGCCAGGTGCAGCACCGCGCCGAAGGTATGCGCGGCGAACACCCGCTCGAGCGCCGCGGCATCGCGCACGTCGGCGCGCACCAGGACCGGTGCCACGCCCGTGATGGCCGCGATCCGCTCCAGCGAGCGCGCGCTGCTGTTGACCAGCGTGTCGAGCACCACCGGCAGGTAGCCGGCCGCGATCAGTGCCACGCAGGCGTGGCTGCCGATGAAGCCCGCGCCGCCGGTCACGAGGATCCTGGGAGGGGAGAGGGCGGCGTTCATGGCGATGCGGGCTGCTCGCTGGGTTTCGCGAGGCAGCGCAGCAGCTCGGCCTCGAGGCGCTGGAAGATCGCGTCCTGGTCCAGCTCGGCCTCGGCGAAGGCGCGGCCGGCCGCGCCCAGGGCCTCGCGCCGCGAACGGCAGGCCGCGAGCTGCGCGATCGCGTCGGCCAGCGCGCGTGCGTCGCCCGGCGGCACCACCACGCCGCGGCCCGTCACGGCGCGTCCGAGCTCGGTGTCGGGATGCGCGGTCACGATCACGGCCCGGCCGCTCGCGAGCATGCCGGTCAGCTTCGAGGGCATCACCAGGTCGGCCGCGTCGGCGCGCTGCGGCAGCACGTGGATGTCGGCGCTGCCGAGCAGCTCGTCGAGCCGCTCGGCCGGCTGCAGGTCGAGGAAGTGCACGTGGCGCAGCCGCAGGCAGGCATCCATCAGCGCCGCGCGGCTCGGCCCGTTGCCGCAGATGACGAAGTGCAGCGCCGGCGCATCCGCGAGCAGCGCGGCCGCCTCGGCCAGCAGCTCGATGCCCTGCTTGTGGCCCAGGCTGCCCGCGTAGAGCACCAGCACCGCGTCGGGCGCGATGCCGAGCGCGGCGCGGTAGCCGTCGGCGGGGTTGGGTGCCTCGGGATCGCGTGGAGGCGCGGGCCGGATCGCGCGCAGGTCGACGCCGTTCGGGAACAGCACCAGCCGCTCGGGCGCCACGCCCTTGTCGGCGGCCTTGGCGAGCATCGCGGCCGAGATCGTCGAGACGCGGTCGAAGCGCCCCATCAGCCAGCGTTCGGCCGCCAGCGCCATGCGCCGCACGCGGCCGCCGCGCACCAGGCCCAGGCCGAAGGCCGCGTCCACCTCGTAGTCCTGGATGTGCAGCCACGACCTGCCGCCCGCGAGCTTCGACAGCAGCAGCACGCCGGGCGCGCAGAACAGGGGCGGCTCCACCACCATCACCACGTCGGGCCGCCAGCGCGCCTGCGCGAGCAGCAGCGGCAGGCTCGACAGCATGAACGAGGCCAGGTGCGCGAGGCGGGCCGGCGTGCGCGGACGCGCGGGCACCCAGGTCGGCGCGCGCCACAGATCGACGCCGTGCCAGTCGCCGCGCCGGTAGGCCCAGGCCGAATGGCCCTCGGCCACCTGCCACTGCGGAAAGAAGGGCGGCGCCGCGATCACGCGCACCGCGTGGCCGCGCGCGCTCAGCCAGCGCGCCATCTCGCCCGAGTACTTGCCCACGCCGGCCAGCTCGGGCGCGAAGTTCATCGAGTGCAGCAGGATCTTCATGGCCGGCTCCGCAGCGCGCCGTGCGCCAGGCCGCGCGCGATGCGCACGATGGGATAGCTGCCGAACTCCAGCCGCATGCGCAGCTCGTAGAGCACGAAGTCGCTGGCGCAGGCGAGCAGGAACACGTAGTGCGGCTGGCCCGGAAAGGCCCGGATCACCACCGCGTACGACAGCAGCCGCAACCCGACCTCGAGCAGCGCCCAGCGCGCCAGCGAAGCCACCGGCACGCGCAGCGCGAGCAGCATCTCGTGGTGCACGGTGTAGGTGCGCAGCAGGAAGTAGGGCGCGATGCACAGGAAGATCTCGAGCGCCTCGTGGCCGACCTTCAGCAGCGGCGCGGCCAGCACGATCAGCGCCGCCAGCCCCGCGAACAGGCCGCAGCCCAGCAGGAAGGATTGCCGCGCGAGCCGGAACGCCGAGGCCTCGAGCTGCCCGGCGCTGGCGGTGCGCATCGCGGGCGTGCGGGTGTAGAGGAAGGCCTGCACGAACTGCGACGGCGCTTCGGCCAGCAGGAACGCGAGCTTGAAGGCGCCCACGTAGCCCAGCGGCATGAAGAAGGCCACCACCAGCAGGTCGGACTTGCGCAGCAGGAACAGCAGCAGCGAATAGACGGTCGCGCCGCCCTGCGCCGAGAGCGCCAGGGTGGCGGCACCGCGCGGCGGCCGGCCGGCGCGGCCCGTGCGCACGATGGCCGCGGCCACCAGCACGAAGGCGAACAGGTTGATGGCCAGCAGCTGCGGCACGTCGAGGGCGTCGCCCGCGTGGCCCAGCGCGGCGAAGCCGACCACGCCCAGCACCAGGATGCTCGAGCGCAGGCCGGATTCGAGGTTCAGCAGGCCCGCGTGGCCGAGCCCGCGGCTGTAGGCCAGACGCAGGCTGTTGAACGAGAACACGGCGAGCGTGGCGGCCATCAGCACCAGCGCCATGGCGGACGCGGGCACGCGCTGCAGCGCCAGCATGCCGAGCGCCAGCAGCAGCGCGATCGGCAGCCCGATCGCGAGCGTGCGCACCAGGTCGCCGCGCCGGATCCGCGGGCCCGGTCCGGCCGCATGGCGCGAGAACAGCAGCGCGCTGCCGAGCGTGCCGACCACCAGCGCCGCCTCGAGCACCGACTGGTAGATCGAATACGCGCCGAAACGCGCGGGCGCCACGTTGGCGGCCAGCAGGAAGACGGCGAGGAAGCCCGAGAGGTAGACGTAGAAGCGCGACGCCAGCGCGCCCAGCCCCTGCAGGGGCAGCGCGGACGGCAGGCGGAGCGGTCTGATCGGCATGGCGGGGCGTGATCGTTGCGGCGACACGCTATTTCGAGCCCGGCAGGTCGCCGAGCCGATGGGCGGCGGGCACGCGCCGCGCGAGCAGGCCCATGCCGAAGGCCCGGTTCTTGGCCCGGCGCGCGAACTGCAGCCCGTAGGTCAGCAGCGCGACCCGGCGCGTGCCACCGCGCAGCGCCTGCCCCATGGCCAGCTTCGCGCGGCCCTGGAAATGCAGCGCCAGCGCCTGCACCGACTCGCCGGCCTGGGTCGTGAGGCAGGGCTGGCCGTCGCGGTAGGCCAGGTGCTTGGCGCCGCCCAAGAGCCGGAACTCGTTGGCGCGCAGGTTGTGGGCGCTGCTGATGTTGTGGTCGATGACACGGCCGCCGAACACGCGGTTGATCGGCCGCGCATTGCCGCTGGCGTGCGCCCACAGGTACAGCAGCGTCATGTCGGACACGCCGCCGCGCTCGCCCCGGGCCGCGAAGCGCGCGGCGATCTCGCGCAGCGTCGCGCGCCCCGCGTGGCTGGTGTAGGTGTCGAGCACGAAGGCGACGAAGCCGGCCAGCCCCGCGGCGCTCCAGTAGCTCACGTGCGGCGATATCTGGCACGGGTCCCAGCCGTCGATGGGCTCGATGAACGAGCCCGAGAAGTCGGCCTCGCCGACCAGGCGGCGCACGTGCGCGCCGAGGCCGTGGAACAGCAGCACGTCGCTGTCGAGCAGCACGAACTCGCGGCATTCGGGCCGCGCCTCGAGGTGGGCGGCCAGCAGGAAGTAGCGCCGGAAGCAGATCTTCTCGAACGCGGGCGTGTTGCTCGACAGGTGCACGTAGCTGCGGCACAGGCGCTCGTAGTCCGCGCCGGCCTCGGTGCCCGCGAGCACCAGCAGGTTCTCCCGCGCGCGGGCCGCCGATGCGCGGCACAGCGCCAGGGTCTTGTTCTGGCGGTCTTCCACCACGATGAAGGGAAGCGGTTGGGTCATGGTCGGCGAGCCTTGGAGCGAGGGCGGTGGTTCAGGGAGCGGGCGCCGTCGCGCTGCGCACCAGCGCGACATGCGCGGGCAGGAAGCGGAAATCGGCGTCGAGCGGAAGATCGAGCGTGAGCAGCCCCTTGCGCGCGCGCGCCTCGGCGATCCAGGCGCGCACCTGGGCCGCCGAGAAGCGCGGCGGCGCCGCGCGGCCCCAGGAGGCGGCCAGCGGCGTCAGCACGTGGAACATCAGGTCCGAGGGCGGCGCCGTGAGCTGCGCCGGGGGATCCATGAACTCGCCGGCCATCAGGTTCTGGCACGGCGCGGCCTTGAGGCTGAAGCGCTGCGGTCCTTCGCCCGCGTTGAAGGCGAGCCAGCGGTCGGCCGCGCCGCTGCGCGCGGCGCCGCACAGCGCGTTCCATTCGGAGGACGTCATGTCGCGCGTGTTGTAGGTGCCGTCGAACCACCAGCCGCGCGCCAGCGTGCCGTAGCGCTGCGACCACTCGGCGATCACTTGCGACCAGCCCGCGATGAAGCGCGCGGGCGGCGGCTGCTGTTCGGAGATGTCGCCGAGGCAGCCCATCAGGTAGCGATCGTCCTGCGGCGCGCGAAACGGCAGGTACAGCACCATCGCGATGCCTCTGCGGCGCAGCGCGCGGCCGATCTCCAGCGGCAGGTCGCGCGGCGGGCGGTCGCGCGCGCTGGCCGGGCACAGCGCCTCGAGCGCGGCATTTGGCGCGATGTACTGGCCGCTGTTCTGCCCCAGCGTGAGCACCAGGTAGGAGGCGCGCATCTCGGCCAGCTGGGTCGCGAAGGCCTCCACGTCGAAGCGTCCCACGTCGGCGATCGAACGGCGGTCGGGCAGGTAGTGGACCATCACGCCGAAGCCCGCCGGCGCCAGCGCGGGCCATGGGGCGGCGAGCGCCGGGTCGGCGGGAACGGTGGTCTGGGCGGTCGCGGCCGTCGCGGCGAGCAGCGTCGCCGCCAGGGTCCGAGCCAGGAACGAACGAAGCGTGCGGGTCATGGCAGTGCGCCCTCGAAGGAAGCGGCCGTGCGCTGCAGCCCGAGATAACGCGCCGCCACCGCCGCGGGCGTGCAGGCCGGCGCGTTCGCCCACGCCGGGCGTGCCTGCCGGTGCGACGCGAGGTAGCGCGACAGCGCCTCGAGGTCGCAGTGCCGCTCGTCGACGAGGAAGGCATAGCCGCCGAACAGCTCGCGGTGCACCGGGATGTCCGACAGCAGCAGCGGCACGCCCAGGGTCGCCGCCTCGGCGGCGGAGAGGTTGAAGCCCTCGAAGCGCGACAGCGAGATGAAGGCCTGCGCGCCGCGGTACAGGCCGATCAGTTCCTCGCGCGATACCAGCCCGCGGTGGTGCACGCAGCCGCGCAGCGCGGGCGCCTCGGCCGCCACCATGCGCGCCACCTCGGCCGCGCCGTTGCCCGTGATGTCGAGCCGGTCGACCAGCCCCGCGCGCTTCATGCGCTCGAACAGCCGCAAGGTGCCGCCGAAGTTCTTGTGCGGGTAGTAGTGGTAGGCCGCGATCAGGTAGCGCTCGCCCGCGGGCGGGGCGTCGGGCGGGACCGGCGTGGCGACCGCGTCGACCGGATTGAAGATCACCGCCGAGTGCCGGCAAGGCCCGAAATGGCGCTCGAAGTCCTGCTGGCTGCTGCGGCTGATGAACACCACCTGCGCGTGGCTGCGCGCGAGCCGGCGCAGGTTCCAGTCGAGCCAGAGCCGCTTGCTGCGGCTGAAGTGCTCGGGGTGCGCCTTGTACTGCAGGTCGTGCACGATCACGATCGCGTCGCGGTGCCGGCCGAACGGGGCGAAGGGCAGGAAGTAGTTCGGGAACAGCGACGACACCCGCCGTCCCGACAGCCAGGCGCGCAGCTGGTGGGCGTTGTAGAGCAGGGTCTCGAGCACGAAGCGGCTGAGCCCGCTGCGGCGCGCGAGCTCGAACAGCCGCGGATGCCGCTCGCTGGCCGAGGCGATCGCCTGGCCGGCCGACAGCCGCATGCCGCGCAGCAGCACCTCGGAGACGTTGAGCACGCCGCCGGCGCCCCGGTTGAGGCGCAGCGTGTCGTAGAAGAGATAGTCGGGCATCGTGGAGTTCATGCGTGGGCGGCGGGACGTGGGGCAAGCGCGCGGCGCGCGGGACCGAAGCCGGTGCACAGGGCACCGACCAGCAGCGCCGCGATCAGCCCCGAGGCCGCGAACGGTCCCCAGCCCAGGATCGGCCCGCGCATGAACGGCACGTAGGCCGCGAGCAGCACCAGCGCCGCGAGATAGCCGCGCGAGACGGGACCGTGGGTGTCGATCGCGCGGTCGATGCGGCGGAACAGGCTCGACAGCAGGAAGCCGAACACCAGCGGGCCCGGCAGGCCGAAGTCGAAGAAGACGGTGGCGAACTGCGCCAGCGACAGGTTGCTCTGCGAGAAGTTGCCGAGGATGGCGGGCCAGCCCAGCGGGTCGAAGTCGGGAAACAGCTTCAGGTCGCGCGGCAGCACGAACGAGAAGGCCGACAGCAGGTAGCGGCCGAAGCCGAGATCGGGCGCGGGCGCGCGCTCGAGCACGCCGGCCACCACGTACATCGCATCGAAGTCGGGGCTGTAGGGGAAGGTCGCGAGCGACTCGCCCCACATGCTGCCGCGCGACAGCAGGTTGAACACCGGGCCCAGGCCCGCGATGGCGGCGAAGACGACGAAGGCCAGGGTCCAGCGCCGCGAGCGGCCGAGGCCATGGATCAACAGCGGCAGCAGGCCGATCAGCAGGATCTGGCGCGCGGTGTTGACCGGGTTCGCCGCGATCGCGGCCGCGGCCAGCGCCAGCGCGGCCAGGCACCAGGCGGTGGCCGTGCGCTGGCGCAGCGCATGAATCGCCAGCGCGACGAAGCACATCAGCACCACCATCTTGGGCAGCGTCGAATAGACGATGAAGTCCAGCGGCGCATTCTCGATCTCGCCGGGCAGGCCGCGCGCCACGAAGTTGAGGTCGGCGCGCGCCAGCAGCACCGCGAAGGCCGCGCCCAGCAGGCCCAGCAGCAGCAGCGGGTGCGCCACGCCGGGCGCCGGCGCGGTGCCCGCGGCGTGGCGCAACGGCGGATCGACGACGCCGAAGCGCGCCGCCTCCACGCCGGCCATGTACAACAGCAGCAGCATCAGCGCCTGCGTGTGCGCCACCGTGCCGATCACGCCGGCTTCCCAGAAGCTCAGGTCCTGCGCGATCTGGATCGCCGGCGCGAGCGAGAAGTAGGTCAGCAGGGTGGTGTAGTGCACGAGCAGGAACACGCTCGCGCCCGGGCCGCCGAGCAGCGCGAGCTGCAGCAGCGACAGCAGGAACACCGCCACGTAGCCCCACACCGGGTCGAGCAGGCCGCACAGCATCGCCGCGGCGAGGCCGCACCAGAAGCACAGGATTCTCATGAGCGTCTCGCCGTTCGTTCGTTCGCGGGCGGCGGCGCTCAGGCCGGCGCCAGGGTCTCGACCGGCCGCACCGCGCGGCTGTAGTCGGCATAGGTGCGCCGCAGCCCGTCGGTCAGCGGCATCGTGGCGCGCCAGCCGATGCTGGCGGCGCGCGACACCTCGAGCAGCTTGCGCGGCGCGCCGTCGGGCTGCGAGGTGTCGAACTCGATCCGCCCGCGGTAGCCGACCACCTCGCGGATGTGATCGGCCAGCTCGGCGATCGACAGGTCGTCCCCGGTGCCGAGGTTGATGTGGGCGCGCATCGGCTCGGTGTGCGCGTCGTAGACGGCGCGCGGGAGGTTCATCACCGCGATGCAGCCGTCGACCATGTCGTCGACGTAGAGGAACTCGCGGCGCGCGCGGCCCGTGCCCCAGATCAGCACGCTCGGCGCGGCGGTGGACTTGGCGAGGTGGAAGCGCCGGATCAGCGCCGGCACCACGTGGCTGTTCTCGAGGTGGTAGTTGTCGCCGGGCCCGTAGAGGTTGCTCGGCATCACGCTGCGGTAGTCGATGCCGTGCGAGGCGCCGTACTGCCGGTTGTAGCTCTCGCACAGCTTGATGCCGGCGATCTTGGCGATCGCGTAGGGCTCGTTGGTCGGCTCGAGCCGGCCGCCGAGCAGCGCCTCCTCGGCGATCGGCTGGTCGGCCAGGCGCGGGTAGATGCAGCTCGATCCGAGGAACAGCAGCTGCGTGACGTTCGCGAGGAAGGCCTGGTGCGTCACGTTGGCCGCGATCATCAGGTTCTGGTAGATGAACTCGGCCGGGTAGCTCATGTTGGCGTGGATGCCGCCGACCTTGGCCGCGGCCAGGTAGACCTGGTCGATGCGTTCGCTCGCGAAGAAGCGGCGCACCGCCTCCTGGTCGAGCAGGTCGAGCGCCTCGCGGTCGCGCGTGACGACCTCGTGGCCCAGGGCGCGCAAGCGCCTCGAGAGCGATTGGCCCACCATGCCGCGATGGCCTGCAACGTAGATACGCATAGGTTCTTTCGTGAAGTTCAAAAATCCGGGATCGATCGATGCGGCGGCTTCGCTAGCCCGAGCCGCGCGCGCCGGCCACCACGGCGAAGGTCTTGAACAGAATGGCGACGTCGTGGCGCAGCGACAGCGTGGCGACGTAGTCGGCGTCCATCGCGGCGCGGCGGCGGTAGCTCACCTCGCTGCGGCCGCTGATCTGCCACAGGCCGGTGATGCCGGGGCGCACCGCGCAGTAGTCGGCCCCAGTAGCCGCCGTACAGGTCCTTCTGCGAGAACATGCAGGGGCGCGGGCCGACCATGCTCATGTCGCCCTTGAGCACGTTCCAGAACTGCGGCAGCTCGTCGATGCTGTACTTGCGCAGGATCGCGCCGAAGGGCGTGATGCGCGGGTCGCGGTCCAGCTTCTGGTACTTGGCCCACTGCAGCCGCGCCGCCGCGTCCTCGCGCAGGTGGCGTGCCAGCACCCCGTCGGCGTCGGCCACCATCGAGCGGAACTTGTAGAAGCGGAACACGCGGCCGTTCTTGCCGTAGCGCGGCTGCATGTAGATCGCGGGCCGGCCCGAGCTCAGCAGCACGCCGATCCACACCAGCGCATAGGCCCAGCCGAACAACAGGAAGAAGCTGCCCGCCATGGCGATGTCGACGCCGCGCTTGGCGGCCATCAGCGCGCGCCCCTCGAGCGAAGGCGCGGCCGGCGCGGTCTGCAGCAGGCTCATGCGGCCGCTCCCGCGGTGCCCGGCGCGGCCAGCGGCGGTGCGAGGGCCGGGTACGCATGCGCGCGCACCCGGTAGGCGCCGTAGCGGTAGGCGTAGCTGCCGTAGTAGCGCTGGCGCGCGTCGAGCGCGTTGAGCACCACGCCCTGGAAGCGCGCGCCCGCGTGGCGAAGTTCCTTGATGCTCTGCGTCAGGTCGCCGAGCTCGTTGTCGCCGGCGCGCGCCACCATCAGCAGCGTGCCCATGTGGACCGCCATCTCGGCCGCCTCCGAGGCCAGCAGCGCGGGCGGCGCATCGACGATCACCGTGTCGTAGCGCTGCGAGAGCCGCTCGAGCAGCCGCGCGAAGGCCTCGCCGCACAGCAGGCCGGTGGGGTCGCGTGGCGGCATGCCGCTGGCCAGCACGTCGAGTTGCGGCAGCACGTCGCGGTGGATGGCGGCCCGTTCGTCGATCTCGCCGAGCAGCAGCTCCGCCAGGCCGTTCCGCGGCGGCAGTCCGAAGTACGGGCCCAGGCTGCTGCGCCGCAGATCGGCGTCGATCAGCAGCACGCGGCGGCCGCCGGCGGCGAGCACCACCGCCAGGTTGGCCGAGACGAAGCTCTTGCCGGCACCGGGCGTGGCGCTCGACACCATGATGCGGTTGTCTGCGCGCGCCCGGCAGCGCGAACTTCAGCGCGGTGCGCAGCCGGCGCACGCCCTCGAGCGCCGGGTCCTCGGGGTGCTGCATGGCGAGCACGTGCACGCCGGGCAGGCCGTGCTGCGCCGCGCGGTCGAGCAGGCGCTGGCGTCGGCTCAGCGCCACCGTGCTGTAGACCTCGAGGCCGGTGTGGGCCTCGATCTCGGCCGGGCTCGCGACCGTGGCGCGCCACGAGCGGCGCAGCAGCACCGCGCCCAGGCCCGCGAACAGCCCCGCCACCAGCGCCAGGCCCATCGCGATCGCCGCCCTGGGGCGGATCGGCTTCTCGGGCTGCAGCGCCGGGTCGAGCACGCGCACGTTGCCGATGCGGCCCTCCTTCGCGAGCCGCATCTGCAGCGAGCTGTTGAGCAGCGCCACGTAGAGGTCGGTGTTGACCTTGATGTCGCGCTGCATGCGCAGCGCGTTCTGCTGCAGCTGCGGCATGCGCCGGATGCTGAGCTCGACCGTGCCGAGCCCCTTGCGCAGCGCGGCGATCTGCGCGTCGATGGTCTGCACGCTGGGATCGCGCGCGGTGAAGCGCTCGGTCAGCTCGAGCCGCTTCTGGGTGGCGTCGAAGAGCTTGGCCTGCAGGGTCACGTTCTGCGTCAGCGCATTGCGTGCCTCGTCGTCCAGGCTGATGGTGCCGTTCTGGTTGCGGTACTGGTTGTAGGCTTCCTCGGACTGCTCGAGCTGCGACTTGAGCTTGGGCAGCTCGCCGCCGAGGAAGTCGAGCGCGCGCTGCGCCTGCGCGGTCTTCTGGTCGATGTTGAGCCGCACATAGAGCCGCGCCACCTCGTTGAGCAGGGTGGCCAGCTGCATGCGGTCGCCGTGCTGCCAGCTCAGGTCCATCACCGAGGACTGCTTGCCTTTCTCGATCACGCGCAGGTCGCGCTGCAGCGCGAGCAGCGTGAGCTGCTTCGACTGGCGCACCAGCTCGAACTGCGCGCCCGGCAGGCCGGCCATCGAGCCCACCAGCAGGTGCAGCGGGCCGAGCGCGGTCTCCACGTCGAGCGGCGCCCCCACCGTGCCGACGATCGGTTCGGCCAGCTTCGGATGCGTCAGCGTGAAGCCGCTGCGCGTGCCCGCCGTGAGCAGGAAGCGCGAGCCCTCGAGTTCGGGCGGCACGTCCATCTGCGCGACGACGATGCGCTCGGCGCCATGGACGTAGCCGCCCAGGCCCAGCAGGCCGGGCTCAGACAGTTCCTTGCTGCCGCGCGCGAGCCAGGCGCCGACCAGCGGCAGGTACAGCGGTTCGGCCTCGATGTAGAGCTTGGTGTCCTCGATGGCCTGGCCCAGCACCAGCCGCGACTTGAGGATCTCGGCCTCGCCCGCGGTCGGCGTCTTGGCGTTGAGCGCGCTGCTCGCCGACTCGCCCAGCAGGGTGCCGCCCGAGCGCTCGGCGTCTTCCACCTGCAGCAGCACGTTGGCCTCGTAAACGCGCGGACCGAACAGGGTGTAGAGCGCGCCCAGCAGCAGCGCGGCCGCGACGAACTTCGCGATCGTCCAGCGGTTGTCGAGGAAGAGGTCGATGTGTTCCCGCAGGCGCGAGCGCGCCAGGGGAGCATCGGCCGGCGGGTCCGCGGGCGCGGAGGCCGCGATGAGCGATCGGGCATTCATGGGTTCACCTCGTGGTCTGTCGGGGGCGGGGGCGGGGGGTGGGGGAGCGCGGCGAGCGGCGTGCCATCAGCGGCGGCTCGCCGTGCCGCCGAGGTTCACGACCTGGGCGGCGGGCAGGATCAGGCTGATCACGCGGTTCCAGCGCACCAGCGGCACCGGGTCGATGTAGACCACGTCGCGCGGCCGCAGCTCGAAGCGGTCCGCCAGCGCGAGCGCCACCGGGTTCTTCGCGTCGAGGTGGTAGACGTCGGGCACGTCGCCGCTGGAGTTGCGCACCACGTAGATCTGCCCGGGCGAGGAGGTCTGCAGCTCGGGGCCGCCGGCGTCGCCGATCGCCTCGTTGAGGCTCAGCCGGCCGTTGCGCATCAGCAGGGCCGAGGGCCGCAGGATCTCGCCCATCACGTAGACGCGGCTGTCGTCGCGCGTGCCGACGTTCACGACGTCGCCGTTGCGCAGCGGGATGCGGCCCGCGTCGTAGCCCTGGACCTGCAGCGCCGGCAGGTCGATCGTCAGCGCGCGCCCGTCGCGCGTGAGCACGATGCGCGAGCGGTCGGCGCTGGCGTTGGCGCTGCCCGCGCGGCTCAGGGCCTCGGCCAGCGTCATCGGCACGTCGGTGAAGATCTGCAGGCCCGGCATGCGCACGTCGCCCTCGACGTAGACGCGGCGGCTGCGGAAGGTCTGGATGCGCGCGCTGACCAGCGGGTCCTTGACGAAGGGCGCGATGCGCCTGGCGATCATCTCGGAGGCGGCGCTCTCGGTCAGGCCTTCCAGTTTGGTGCGGCCGATGTAGGGAAAGCTGATCTCGCCCTCGCCGTCCACGATGAAGCCCGGCGCGACGCTCACGCCGGTGGCGTCGGTCTGCTGCGAGATCACGGCGCCCTGGCTGGGCATCAGCTCCGGATGGCGGTAGACCACGATGCCGATCACGTCGCCGGCGCCGATCGTGTAGGCCGGCGACTTGCCGAAAAGTTCGCGGACCTCGGGCGACGGAGCCGTCGGCTGGCGCGCGGCCAGCTCGCGCACCAGCGCGGGCGTGATCGGCACGATCCGCGGCTCGCCGCGCGCGCCGGTCGGCCCGCTGGCGCCCGTGCTGCCCGAACTGCGCCAGGCGCCGCTGTCGGGCGAACTGAAGCCCGGGATGCCGCAGCCGGCCAGGCCGAGCGCGAGCAGTGCGTTCAAGGCCGCGGCGCCGAGGCGCGCGCGGCGCCCCGGGTGCGCGGCGGGGGCGGTTGAAACGAGGGGCGTCATGGGGTGTCCTTGGAATTCCGTGGGGGTCACTGCGGCGCGAGGGCGCCCGCGATGGGAGGGTCGAGCGGGGCCGCGGCGGTGCCGGGGCTGCGGCGCTCCGCGGCGGTGCCGCGGGCGCGGGCGATCACCCAGTCGCCCACGGCGCCGAGGAACAGCTGCTGCCCCCTGGCCGTGCAGACCGTGTGATCGAGGTCGCGCAGGAAGTCGTACTGCGCGGCCTGCAGGAAGGGTTCGTCGCGGAAGGCGCCGAGCTGGTCGCGTCCGCGGTCGCTGACATGCAGCGAACCCGAGTAGAGGAAGTGCAGCGCCACCTGGCGCGCCCAGAGGCGCCGCATGGTGGCGCGGAACCAGGCTTCGGCGACGACCGGCGGCAGCTCCTCGCTGAAGAAGCCCGGCAGCGGTCGCGCCGCGCCGGAACGCGACAACCAGCGCGACAGGCCGCGCCCGATCCAGCGCCGCACCTTGCCCGCGAAGGCGGGGTGGGCGGGCGCGGCCAGCGCGCGGCGCAGCGTGCGTTCCCAGCGCGCGCGCCGCTGCGGGAAGGCGAAGCCGTCGAACAGCGACAGGCCGATCACGCGCGCATCGACCATGCCGGCGCTCATCGCGTGCTCGGCGCCCGAGCACATGCCGACGATCACGAAGCGGCCGATGCCGAGCCGCGCTTCCACCAGGTCCATCGCCGCCTGCAGGTCGTGCACCGCGCGCAGCGCCAGCGGCACCGCGCTCGCGCCGCCGGGCGCCTCGCTGTCGCCGATGCCGCCGAGGTCCAGCCGCAGGCTGCTCATGCCCTGGGCGGCCAGCGCATGGGCCAGCTTGACGTTGATGCGCCGCGGCCCGACGCGGTGGTTGGCGCCCATGTTGAGCATCAGGCAGCACACCGGCAGCGGCTGGCAGTGCACGGGCTCGGTCAGCATGCCGAGCAGGCCGTCGCCGTGGCCGAAGCGCACCGGGCTTTGGGTCATGTCACTCATGGAGGGCCCCTTGCAGGCGGTTGAGCGCATCGGCCGGAACCATGGCGCTGTTGGGATAGGGATCGGCGGTCCAGTCGAGCCGGTGCTGGAAGTAGGCGAGGCGCACCGGCATGTGTCGCGACTGCTGCTCGGCCGCCCACTGGGGCGGTGTGGGCCTCGTCGGGGCGCGCGAGCACCAGCGTGTCGTGCAGCGCGGTCAGCGGCAGCGATGCCGGCACCAGCGCCGAGAGCTGGGCGCGCAACTGCGCCGACAGCGACACGCCCAGCGCCTCCTCGGGCACGGCCTGGGCATCGCGCAGGTAGCCGCGCCGCCAGCCGAGGTCGGGAATGCAGAAGGTGGTGTCGACCGCCTCCACGTGCCGCTCGCGCAGCATGCTTCCATAGCGCGGGCCGTCGATCACCGGCTCCCACAGCACCAGCCGCGCCGGGTCGCAGCGCCCGTTGCGCGCTGCCAGCACGGCGAGGGTGGCGCCCAGGCGCGCGCCGACCCAGACGATGCGCGCGTCGGGCGCGAGCCCGCGCAGCGTCTCGTGGGCCGAGCACAGGTCACGGCGCCAGCCGTCGAGTTCGCCCGCGCGCTCGTCGCCCGGCGAATCGCCGGTGCCGTGGAAGTCGAAGCGCAGGGTGGCGATGCGCGAGCGGGCGAGCCGCTCGGCCAGCACCTTGAAGAAGCGGTGCGTGCGCAGGCCTTCCTGGCCGAAGGGCGGGCACAGCAGCACCGCGGTGTCGCCCGGGCGCGGCTGTTCGGCGGGATGGAACAGGCCGAACAGCTGGCGCGAGGCCGGGCCGAACATGAGCGGGCGGGCCATCATCGCGTCACCTCCACGCCACGGACCGGGTCGCCGGCGAAGGCCGCGCGCGGATTCGCGCGCAGGGCCTGCATGGCGAGCATCTGCGACAGCGCCTCGGGCGTGTCGAACAGCGTCTCGGGCGCGCGCCATTCGGCGAGCGAGGCCACGCTGCCGGCCCGCGCGGGCGCCGGGCCCACCACCAGCCACAGGGTGCGGCCGCCCAGCGGGACCTCGACGCTGCGCAGCTCGGGCCGCAGGCCCACCTCCACCGTGTCGGGCCGCACCCGCAGGCCCAGGCCGATGGCCTTGAGGCAGGCTTCCTTGCGCGTCCAGCAGGTGAGGAAGGCGAGCCCGCGCCGCGCGGCCGGCAGCGCGAGCAGGGCCTCGTACTCGCGGGGCGTGAAGTGGCGCTCGGCCAGCGTCAGCGCGTCGGGCACGGGGCGCAGGTGTTCCACGTCGGCGCCCAGCGGGCCGCGCGTGCCGACCGCGATCAGCGCCAGTGCATGGCTGTGGCTCAGCGAGAACCGGATGCGCGGGCGCTCGGGCATCCACGGCTTGCCGAACGGGCCGCAGATCAGGCACAGCGTGTCGGCGCGCAGCGCGCTCTGCTCGGCCAGCGCGCGCCGCAGCGCGACGTGGGCGGCGATGAAGCGCTCGCGGTCGATGCCGAAGTGCAGGCGCGAGGCGCGCACGCGCTCGTCCTCGGACAGCTCGCGTTCGCAGTCCGGGTCCAGCCGCAGGTCGAGGTCGACGTAGCGGCACACGGGCGCGTCGATCGAGAGGGCGTAGCTCGTGAGGTTCATCGAAGTACCTCCGTGCTTCGCACTGCGGTGCGAGCTTGCCTGGGGCGGCCCGGCGCGGCGCTCATGCCCGGTCCCCGCGCAGCCAGCCACCAAGGGTGCGTCCCAGCAGCCCGAGCGTGCGGCCGGGCGCCGGCGCGCGCTTCGGCTCCCCGGCCGGCGCGATGCCCGCCGACGGCGGCGAGGCCGCCAGCTGCGCCAGGCTCTCGAACAGGTAGCGGCGCGGCTCGACGCGGCAGCCCAGGGTCAGCGCGGCGCGCTCGACCGAGCGCTGCACCAGCAGCGAATCGCCGCCGAGGTCGAAGAAGTTGTCGCTGGCGCGGATCTCGTTGACGTCGATGCCGATCACGTCGGCCCAGATCTGCGCCAGCCGCGCATGCTCGGGTGGCAGCACGTCGGCGAGTGCCGGCGCCGCCGGTGTCGCGTCCTGCACCGTCGGCGCTTCGCGCGGCTCGGCCGCGAGCTTGCGCAGGTAGGCCGCGCTGGCCGAGCCTTCCTCGGACGCCAGCTGCGCGAGCGTCGCGTGCGGGCGGTCGGCCGCGCGGCGCAGCAGCTCGAGGTAGCGCTCGCGCAGCTGGGCGCCAGTCTCGCGCAGGTAGATGTCGGCGTTGTAGATCAGCGCGCCCTCGAGCCCGTGCGGCGTGTCGAGCAGCCACACGCCGATGTCGTCGGTGGCGCCGCGCTGCAGCAGGTGCATCTGCTGCGTGCGCAGGCTGCCGATGCGTGAACCGCGTTCGCGCGCATCCTGGAACGAGAACATCGTCTGGTAGGCGCTGCCCGCGCGGGCCGGGCCACCGGGCTCGGCCACCAGGCGCTCGAACGGCACCTGCTGGCAACCCATCAGCGCGAGCAGCTCCTGCTTCACGTAGCGCAGGTAGTCGGGCAGCGTCAGGTCCATGTCGATGCGCAGCGACACCGGCAGCATGTTGTTGAAGACGCCCATCACGTTCTCGGTCTCGGGCTGCTGCCGGCCGCGCACTGGGTTGGCGACCACGAGGGTGTCGCTGCCGAGGGTGCGGCTCATCGCGAGCGCATGGATCGCGAAGCTGAACATGCTGAGCGTCACGTCGAGCGCGCGCGCGGTCTCGCGCAGCCGCTGGGTGGCGGGCAGGTCGATGGCGATCCATTGCGAGCCGCCCTGGCCGCTCCTGCCGGCACGGCGCGGCATGTCGGTGCGCGGCAGGCGCGGCGCGGCCACGGCGGCGGCGCGCTCGCGCCACAGTGCGCGCTGCGCCTCGAACTCGGGCGTGGTCATCCAGCCGGCCAGCCACTCGGCATAGTCGCCGTGGGTGGTCGCGAGCGCGGGCAGCGCGTGCGGGCGGCCGCGTTCGGCCGCGTCGTAGAGCGCGGCCAGCTCGGCCTGCAGCAGGTCGAAGGACCAGCCGTCCCAGACCAGGTGGTGCGGCACGAACACGAAGACATGCGCCTCCTCGTCGATGCGGAACAGCGCGGCGTGCAGCATCGGCGCGCGATGGATGTCGATCGGGCGGTCGGCCAGCTCCTGCATGCGCTCGGGCGAGTTCGGCCTCGCGCTGGTCGGCCGGCAGCTCGCGCAGGTCGATCACGGGCAGCGAGAAGTCGACAGCGCGGGCGATCGTCTGCACCGGCGCGCCGCTGGCCGGATCCACGCCCATGCAGGTGCGCAGCGCGGGCTGGCGGCGGATGATCTCGCGCAGCACGGCCTCGAAGCGCGCGGCGTCGAAGGCGCCGAGCAGCCGCTGCGCCGAGGGCGCGTTGTAGACCGAGCGGCCCGGGTGCAGCTCCTCCATGAAGCGGATGCGTTCCTGCGACGGCGTCATCGGCGCCAGCTCGCGCTCGAAGCGGCAGGGCAGCGCGGTCTGTCGCGTTTCGCCCGCGCCGCGCAGGGCGGCGATGACCGCGGCCAGCCGCTCGGCCGTGGGCGCCTCGAACAGGGTGCGCAGCGGCAGCGCGAGATCGAACTCGCGGCTCAGCAGCGTGGCCAGCCGCGCGGCCAGCAGCGAATGGCCGCCCAGGGTGAAGAAGTCGTCGCCCATGTCCATGCCCGGCAGGCTCAGCACCTGCTCCATCGCCGCGAGCACCTTGCGCTCGATCTCGTTGGCGGGGCCGGCGCCGCGCTGCGTCACCTCGCGCGGCAGCGTGCCCGGCGGCGGCAGCGCGACGCGGTCGAGCTTGCCGTTCGGCAGCGTGGGCAGCACGGGCAGCGTCACCACGTGCTGCGGCAGCATGAAGGCCGGCAGCTTCTCGCGCAGCTGCTTCATCAGCGCGCCGAGTTCGAAGGCCGCGCCCGCGGCGCCCGGCTGCAGCGCCAGGTAGGCCACCAGCCGCACGTCGCCGGGCCGGTCCTCGCGCGCCACGACCACGCTGCGCGAGACGCCCGGCGCCTCGTTGCAGCGGGCCTCGATCTCGCCGGGTTCGATGCGGTAGCCGCGCACCTTGACCTGGAAGTCCAGCCGTCCCAGATGCTCGAGCAGGCCGTCGTTGCGCCAGCGGCCGCGGTCGCCGGTGCGGTAGATGGCGGTGGCCTGCCCGAGGATGCGCGCGCCGACGAAGCGCTCCGCTGTCAGCTCGGGCCGCTCGAGGTAGCCGAGCGCGAGGCCGTCGCCGCCGATGCAGATCTCGCCCGGCACGCCGACGGGGCAGGGCTGCAGCGCGGCATCGAGGATCCAGACGCTGGTGTTCTCGAGCGGCTGCCCGATCGACACGCCGTGCGCGGCGATGGTGTCGCGTCGCATGTTCCAGGCCGTGGACCAGACGGTGGTCTCGGTCGGGCCGTAGACGTTCCACAGCTGCGCGCAGCGCTCGAGCAGCTCGAGCGCGAGCCGACCGCGCACCGGCTCGCCGCCGATCCAGCCGCGCAAGCCGGGCGCGCCGGGCCATTGCGCGTCGAGCAGCAGCTGCCACATGCCGGGCGTGGCCTGCAGCACGGTGACGTCCTCCTCCTCGAGCAGCGCGCGCAGGCGGCGGCCGTCCATCGCGGTCTCGCGCGGGACCATCACGATCTCGGCGCCCGCGGCCAGCGGCAGCAGCAGCTCGGCCACCGCGATGTCGAAGGACAAGGTGGTGACCGCGGCCAGCCGGTCGCCTTCGCCGAGGCCCGGTGCCTTGCGCATCGACTGCAGCAGGTTCGCCACCGCGCGGTGCGGCACGCACACGCCCTTGGGCGTGCCGGTCGAGCCCGAGGTGTAGATGACGTAGGCCGCGTCCTCGGGGCCGGCATCGTCGCCACCGGGCGGCAGGGCGCCCGCGGGCGCGCGCTGCCAGCCGGTGTCGCGGTCGAGCTCGAACACGCGCTCGGCGGCATCGACACGCCAGCCGCGCGGCGCGCAAGCGATATCGGATGTGGTGAGCAGCAAGGCGAGCCGGGCATCCTCGGCGTAGTGGTCGAGCCGCGCCTGCGGAAAGCCCGGGTCGAGCGGCACGTAGGCCGCGCCCGACTTCAGCACCGCCAGCAGTGCGACGACCATGTCGATGCCGCGCTCCAGGCACAGGCCCACGCGCTGGCCGCGGCCCATGCCGCGTTCGCGCAGCGCATGCGCGAGCCGGTTCGACTGCGCGTCGAGCAGGGCGTAGCTGCAGCGGCGCGAACCGTCGCGGATCGCGGGGCGCTCGGGCTGCAGCAGCGCGCTGGCCTCGAAGCCGGCATGCGCCAGCGGCAGGCCCGCCAGCGGGCTCGGCGCGGGCTGCAGCGCGAGCAGCTCGCGCGCCGCCTCGGGCGAGAGCAGCGCCAGCTGGCCGACCGTCTGGTCCGGCGCCTGCACGGCCGAGCGCAGCAGGCACTCGAACATGTCGAGCCAGCGCCGCACGCTGGCCTCGTCGAACAGGCCGGTGTTGTACTGGGCCTCGACCACCAGGCCGCCCTCGGCCGGGCGCAGGTTGAGGAACAGCTCGAAGTTCTCGTAGCGGCGCGGCACCGTGTCCTGCGTGACCTCGAGGCCGGTGAAGTTCTGCGCACTGCCGGCCACGTCGGGGTCGAGGTTGAACATCACGCTCACCAGCGGCTGGCGGCTCGCGTCGCGCTCGAGCGAGAGCTTGCCGAGCAGCGCGCCATAGGTCAGCGACTGGTGCTCGAAGGCATCGAGCACGGCCGTGCCGCATTCGCCCATCAGCGCGTCGAAGCGCTGTTGCCCGTGCACCGCGAGGCGCAGCGGCAGCAGGTTCACGCAATGACCGACCAGCCCCGGCATGTCGCGCGAGAGCTGGCCCGAGGCCGGAATGCCGATCACGATGTCGTCCTGTCCGCTCAGGCGGTGCAGCGTGGCGGCGAACGCGCCCAGCAGCCCCGCGAACAGGCTGGTGCCGGACTTCGCGCTCGCGGCGCGCATCGCGCTCACCAGCGCGCGATCGAGCCGGCGCTCGATGCGTTGCGAATCGAAGCCGCGCACCGCCGGGCGCGGCCGGTCGGTCGGCAGCTCGAGCACCGGCAGGGTGCCGGCGAAACGCGCGAGCCAATGGTCGACGTGCGCCTGCATGGCGGGCCCGGCCGCCTCGGCGGCTTCCTCGGCCGCGAAGGCCGCGTAGCTCGGCGCGGCGCGCAGCGGCAGGCCTTCGCCGATCTCGTCGGCATAGAGATGGCCGAGCTGCTCGGCGATGACGGCCCACGACCAGCCGTCGCACACCACGTGGTGCGCCGACATCACGAGTTCATGCTCGGCGTCTCCGAGCCGGTACAGCGCAGCACGGAACAGCGGACCGTGCTCGAGCGGGAACGGGGTGCACACCGCCGCGTGGTGCACGGCCTCGAGCGCCTGCGTGCGGCCCGCCGCATCGAGCGTGCGCAGGTCGCGCAGCTCGAGGGCCGGCAGCTCGCCGCCGCCGACCCGCATGCTGCGGCCGTCGGGCGAGAGGGTCGCGCGCAGCGACTGGTGGCGCTGCACCAGCCGCGCCAATGCGCGCGACAGGGCCTGCGCATCGAGCGTGCCGCGCAGTCGCAGCAGCACCGATTCGTTGTAGGCCAGCGAGGCCTCGGCGCTCAGCATGGCGCCGAGCCAGACCTCGCGCTGCGATTCGGTGGTGGGGATCACGCATTCGACGCTGCCGAGGACCGGCGCGGTGTCGATGGCGTCGGGGGTGGGGCGAAGCACGGCGTTCATGCGACCGCCTTCGCGTTCGCGCCACCGGCCGGGGCCGGGTCGGCCAGCGCGGGCAGCGCGCCGCCGTCGGCGGCCGGCACATACCAGAAGGGCTGGCCGTCGACGTCGCGGGCGAGCACCGAGCCGTCCCGCGCGTCCTTGCGCACCTCGAAGCTCAGGGGGCTGGGCGCGCGGCGCGGCAGGAAGTCCGACTCCTGCAGCTCGGCCACCGAGGCCTTGAACGCCGCCTGGATGGCCGCGATATCCTGCGCGCCGTGCGCGCTGGTCAGGAAGCAGGGAAAGTTGTCGAGGATGTGGATGCCGCGGCTGCGCATCATGGCGAACAGCAGGTCCTGCAGCGGATGCTCCTCGAGCCAGTTGACGCGCCACAGCGATCCGCAGCGCCCGATCGCGATCGGCGCGCCGACCTCCAGGCACCAGGCGCTCAGTTCGTCGGCCATGGCGCCGGTGCGCTGGTTCAGGCCCTCCTGCAGCGCCGCGCCGGCCTCCTTCAGGTGCGTGAGCGCGGCCTTGGCCGCGGCCAGCGCGAGCGGATGGCGCACGAAGGTGCCGGCGAAGTAGGTGACGCCGACGCCCGGGATGGAGTCGTCGCCGTACTGCCAGGCGCCGCCGTCGAGCGCGTCCATGTAGGCGCGCCGGCCCGCGACCACGCCGATCGGAAAGCCGCCGCCGATGACCTTGCCGTAGGTGGCGAGGTCGGCGCGCACGCCGAACAGCGCCTGCGCGCCGCCGAGCGCGACGCGAAAGCCGGTGATGACCTCGTCGAAGACCAGGCAGCAGCCGTGCTGCTCGGTGATGGCGCGCAGCGCGTGCAGGAACTCGCGCGGCTGGAAGTCGGGCCGCCGGCTCTGCACCGGCTCGACCAGCACGGCCGCCAGCTCGTCGGCATGCTCGCGGATGAAGGCCAGCGCCTCGGGCGTGCCGTAGTCGAGCACGCGGATGTCGCCGAACATGCCGCTCATCACGCCGGGCGCGGCGGACAGGCCCTTGGCATTGCGGCCCGCGCGCACCAGCACCTCGTCGAAGGTGCCGTGGTAGGAGCCGGTGAACACCACCACCGTGCTGCGGCCGGTGACGGTGCGTGCGATGCGCAGCGCCGCCATCACCGCCTCGGAGCCGGTGTTGCAGAGGGCGGCGCGGTCGCTGCCGGTGAGCTCGCAGACCAGGCCGGCGACGTCGGCCGCCAGCGGATGCTGCGGGCCGATCTCGTAGCCGGCGTCGAGCTGCCGGCGCACCGCCTCCTGCACGAAGTCGGGCTGCCAGCCGAACATGTTCATGCCGAAGCCGTTGAGCGCATCGACGTACTCGTTGCCGTCGATGTCCCAGAGCTTCGAGCCCTTGGAGCGCTCGACCACGATCTGGTAGGCGATCTCCTTGGTCAGCGGCCGGAAGCCGTTTGACCACGCGCGGATCGGCCATGTGGGGCCGGTTGTCCACGGTGAACTGCTTGCTGCGGCGCGTGCGCTCGACATAGCGGCGCACGAAGGCCGCGAGCCGCGCCTTCTGGCGCGCGCTGGGTTCGGCCGTGCGCTGCGTGTGGATGCGCGCGATGGCGCCGAAGGCCTTGGCCACGTCGTAGCGCTGCGGCGCGGTTGCGGCCGGAGCCGGTGCCGGTTCGGCGGCGGGCTGCGGGACGACGGCGGCAGCGGGCGCGACCGAGGCGGCGCCCGACAGCAGCGCGAGCTGCTGGCGCATGATGTCCATCTGCTGCGCAATCAGTTGGGGCAGCTGGAATGCGCCCGCGTTCTCATCGAACCGCGGCACCGCCATCGCGGGCATCACAGGCACCGTGACGGCGAGCGGCGCTGCGGGCGCCGCCGGCGCTTCGTCCGGCAGGCTCTGGCGCAGGAAGGCGCCCAGCGCATCGAAGCTGCGGTGGTTCTCCATCAGCTGCCGGAAGCTCAGTTCGACCTTGAAGTGCTTCCTGATCTGCGTCGCGGCCTGCGTCAGCGTCAAGGAGTCGAGCCCCAGTTCGGCGAACGGCGCATGCCCGTCGGCCTGCGCCATGTCGAGGCCGCAGATGTCCTCGAACAGCGCGCGCAGGCGGGCGTCGAGGGTGGAAGCGGACGCGGGAGGAAGAGGCGAAGGCGTTGCAACGGTCACGGTGGACTCCAGGGCGATCGGGGGACGAGGGGCGGCAGCCGGCGCGGCTGCCGTGGCGAGGGCGGAAGAGGGGGCGCGATGTCGACCCAGCAGCGCTGGCGCTCGAATGGCGTGGTCGGCAAGCGCACGCGCCGCGCGTCTGTGCGGTTCGACAGGCGCGCGAGCTCGATCTCGGCGCCGCGGGTCCACAGCCGCGCGCAGGCCAGCCGCAGCAGCGCCACCTCGTCGGCCGGATCGCCGTGCAGCAGGGACACCGCGGTGCCCGCGTGCTGGCGCGCGAGCGTGGCCAGCGTGTTGCGCGGCCCGGTCTCGACGAACAGCGGCTGCGACAGCCGCGCGAGGGTGTCGCGCAGCGCGGGCGAGAAACGCACCGTGCCGCGCACGTGCTGGGCCCAGTAGGCGGCGCTGGTGGCCTCCACCTCGCCGAGCGGCTGGCCCGTGAGCGTCGAGACGATGGGAATTTGCGGCGCGCGCAGCACCACCTGCCGCACCAGCGCCTCGAAGGGCGCGACCACCTCGTCCATCATCGAGGAATGGAAGGCGTGCGAGGTCTGCAGCGCGCGGCTCGCGATGTCTTCCTGCTGCAGCGAGGCCTGCAGGGCGGCGATGGCCTCCGACGGCCCCGCCGCGACGCAGGCCGTGGGGCCGTTGTCCGCCGCGAGCGAGAGCGAGGGATCGAGCCGCGCGAGCAGCTCGGCCGCGCCGAGGCGCACCGACAGCATCGCGCCCGCCGGCTGCGCCTGCATCAGCGCGCCGCGACGCGCGACCAGGCGGGCCGCATCCTCGAGCCGCATCACGCCGGCCAGCACGGCCGCCACGAACTCGCCGACGCTGTGGCCGATCAGCAGCTCCGGCCGGGCGCCGAGCGAGAGCAGGCGGCGCGCCAGCGCGTACTCGAGCGTGAACAGGGCCGGCTGCGCGACGGAGGTCGGCAGCAGGGCCTGCGGATCGCTCGAGAACATGCGCTCGCGCAGGTCGAAGTCCAGTTCGCCCGCGAAGGCCGCGAGGGCGTCGTCGAAGGCGGCCGCGAACACCGGGTCGCCCGCGTGCAGCGCCCGGCCCATGCCGGCGTACTGGGCGCCCTGGCCCGGGAACATCAGCACCAGTTGCGGCACCCGCGCGCCCACGCTGCCGCTCGCGCGCCATGGCGAACCGGGGTCGCGCAGCGCGGCCACCGCGTCGTGCGCGCGGGCCGCCACCACCACGCGGCGGAAGGCGTGCGCCTTGCGGCCGACCGCGAGCGTGTGGGCCACGTCGGCCAGCGAATCCTCCGGATGGGTCTCGAGGTGGGCCGCGAGCCGCTCGGTCGCCAGCGCCAGCGCGGCCTCGGAACGCGCGGCCAGCGGCAGCACGTGCATGCCCTCGTCGGGTGCCGAGGGCGCGCGCGCGGGCGCCTCCTCCACGATGACGTGGGCATTGGTGCCGCCGACGCCGAACGAGCTCACGCCGGCGCGGCGCGGCTGCGCGCCGCGTGGCCAGGGCTTCGGCTGCGGGTTGACGCGAAAGGGCGTGCGTTCGAAGCCGATCGCGGGATGCGGCTCGGTGAAATGCGCGGTCGGCGGAATGCATTCGTGCTGCAGCGCCAGCGCCGTCTTGATCAGTCCGGCCGCGCCGGCGGCCGTGACCATGTGGCCGACGTTGCTCTTGAGCGAGCCCAGCGTGCAGAAGTCCAGTGCATCGGTGTGCTCGGCGAAGGCACTGGCCAGCGCCTCGACCTCGATCGGGTCGCCCATCGGCGTGGCGGTGCCATGCGCCTCGACGAAGGAGATGCTGCGTGCGTCGACCCGGGCCGCGGCCAGCGCCGCGCGGATGACCGCGGCCTGCCCGTCGACGCTGGGCGCGGTGAAGCTGGCCTTGGCGCCGCCGTCGTTGTTGACGCAGGCGCTGCGCAACACGGCGTGGATGGTGTCGCCGTCGGCCTGCGCGTCGGCCAGCCGCTTGAGCAGCACCACGGCCGCGCCGTCGCTGAAGACCGTGCCCTGCGCCTTGGCGTCGAAGCTGCGCGTGCGGCCATCGGGCGAGAGCATCGCGCCCTCGTTGTAGAGGTAGCCGCTGCGCGGCGGGCAGGTGACCGCGGCGCCGCCGGCCAGCGCCATGTAGCACTGGCCGCTGCGCAGCGCATGGAAGGCCTGGGCCACCGCGACCAGCGAGGTCGAGCAGGCGGTGTGCACGCTGACCGCCGGCCCGGTGAGGTTGAGCCGGTGCGCGACGCGGGTGGCGATGTAGTCCTTCTCGTTGGCCAGCATCGTCTGGAACTCGCCGACCGCCTCGACCAGGTCGGGCCGCGTGCTCAGGTGGCGCTGCGCGTAGCTGGCGTTGTACATGCCGGCATACACGCCGACCGGGCCCGGCGCGGCATCGGGCACGTAGCCCGCGCGCTCCAGGCATTCCCAGCAGATCTCGAGGAACACGCGTTGCTGCGGGTCCATCAGCGCGGCTTCCTTCGGCGCGATGCCGAAGAAGGCCGCGTCGAAGTCCTCGATGCCGTCGATCACGCCGCGCGCCCGCACGTAGGCCGGGTCGCGGCGCAGCGCCTCGCTCACGCCGGCGTCGAGCGTGGCGTCGTCGAAGAAGCTGATGCTGTCGCGGCCGGCCAGGAGGTTGTCCCAGAACTGCTCGACATCGGCCGCGCCCGGAAAGCGGCCGGCGGTGCCGACGAGGGCGATGGCGTCGACGTCGGCGTCGGCGCTGGCGGCCACGGCGCGTTCGCGCGGCGCCTCGATGGCGGCGCGGGGCTTGGCCTTGCCGCGCGGACGCAGCCGGGCCGCGATCGCGGCGGGCGTGGGATGGCTGAAGAACAGGTTGGTCGACAGCGGCGCGCTGTGGTCGCGCTGGTCGCGCTGGAGCACGGCCAGCACCTGCAGCACGCGCATCGAGTCGCCGCCGAGGTCGAAGAAGTTGTCGTGCCGGCCGACCTCGGCGAGCTGCAGCACCTGCGCGAAGGCCTCGCACACCGCCTGCTCGGCGGCATCGCGCGGCACCTCGTAGGCCTGCGCGAGCGCGGGCCGCTCACCGGCCGGCTCGGGCAGGGCCTGGCGGTCGAGCTTGCCGTTGGGCGTGACGGGCAGCCGGGGCAGCCACAGCTGCGCCGAAGGCAGCAGCGCGGCGGGCAGCCGGGCCGCGAGGTGGGCGCGCAGCGCCTCCCAGGGCAGCGGCTGCGCACGCGCGACCAGGTAAGCCACCAGGCGCAGCGCGCCGCCCGCATCGGGGCGCGCGACCACCGCGCACGACTGGATCGCAGGATGCGAGAGCAGGGCGGTCTCGATCTCGCCGAGCTCGACCCGGTGGCCATGGATCTTGACCTGCCCGTCGCGGCGGCCGACGAACTCGATCGTGCCGTCCGGCAGCCAGCGCGCCAGGTCGCCGCTGCGGTAGAGGCGATCGCCGGCCGCGCCGAAGGGATCGGCGACGAAACGCTGCGCGCTCAACGCGGGCTGGCCCAGGTAGCCGCGCGCCAGGCCATGGCCGCCGATGCAGAGCTCGCCCACCAGGCCCGCCGGCAACAGCGCGAGCGAAGGGCTCAGCACGCGCAGCACCGTGTCCTGGATCGGGCGACCGAGCGGCACCGAGCGCAGCGTGTCGGGCAGCACGGCGGGAATGCGGTGGGTCGCCGCGAAGGTGGTGCACTCGGTCGGGCCGTAGCCGTTGCTGAGCACCAGCGCCGGCAGCGCGGCGAGTGCGCGCCGCACGTGCGGCAGCGACAGCGCCTCGCCGCCGGTGATCAGGTGGCGCAGTCCCGCGAGGTGGGCGGGATCGTCGTCGACCACCGCATTGAAGAGCGCGGCCGTGAGCCAGGCCGTGTGCACGTCGTGCCGGGCGATGGTGCGCGCGAGCCCCGCGCCGGTGGGCAGCCGTTCGTCGTGGACCACGCAGCAGCCGCCGTTGAGCAGCGGCCCCCAGATCTCGAGCGTGGCCGCGTCGAAGCCCAGCGGCGCGGCATGCAGCATGGCCAGGCCATGGCCGAAGGCGGCGAAGTCCGAGCCGACGACCAGGCGCAGGATCGCGCGATGGCAGATCGCGATGCCCTTGGGCGTGCCGGTGGAGCCCGAGGTGTACATGAGGTAGGCCAGCGATTCGCCGTCGATCGCCGGCGCGCGCCCGCTGCCGGGCCGGCCGTCATCGGGGCGTGCGTCGACGCGCAGCAGCGGGGTCGACGGGGGCAGCAGCGCATCGAAGGCCTCGGCCGCGACCGCCAGCCGCGCACCGGCCTGCGCCAGCATCGCGGCGATGCGCTCGCGCGGCTGCTCGGTCGGGATCGGCAGGTAGGCCGCGCCGGCCTTGAGGATCGCGAGGAGCGCGACCACCGCGTCGATCGAGCGCTCGAGCACGAGGGCGACCGTGTCGCCCGCCTGCACGCCGCGCTGCTGCAGGCACTGCGCGAGCACGTCGGAGCGGCGGTCGAGCTCGCGGTAGCTCAGGCGGGTCCGGCCCTGGACCAGCGCGATGGCGTCGGGCACGGCGGCGGCCTGGGCGCGGAAGCGGCCCGTCACGGTCAGCGCGCGGTCCAGCGGCGCCACGGGGCGGTTCCACTGGGCGAGCTGCCGTTCGCGGTCGGCCTGGGGCAGGTTGCGGATGTCGTCGATCGGCGCGTCGGGGCGCGACAGGAGGTCGGCCGCGGTATCGGCCACTGCCGCGAGCAGTTGCTGCAGCGACAGGGCATCGAGCCAGCCGGCGGCCGCGTCGGCGTGCAGGCAGGGCGGCTCGGCGCCGAAGCGCAGCCGGATCGGCGCGGGCGCCGCGGCGGCGTCGATGGCGTCGACGGCGTCGACGGCGTCGCGCAGCCACAGCACGGCGGGCGGTTCGGTGGGCAGCGGCGTCGCGCTGGCCTCGCCGCGCCGGCGGTCGATGGCGGCGATCCATTCGGCGGCGGTCGGTGCCGCATCCCAGGCGAAGGACGAGGCGAATGCATCGCCGGTGCTCGCGGCTTCATGGAGCACCGGCTCGGCCCGGCCCAGCCAGCGCGATTGCAGCAGTACCCAGGCCGCGGCCCATGGCGCGTCGGAGAACCGGTGGAGGGTGCCAGGTTGGCGCGCCGTGTCGATCGGCAAGGGCAGGCTGGCCGCCAGCCTCGGGCCGGCACCGAGCTCGGTGCGCGCCGCGAACAGGTCCTCCCATGCGAGGCTGCGGCTTTCCGGGAATTCCGGAAACATCGTCTGAATGTCCATATCACCGTCCGATTCGAAATTGCAGAAGACAGCGAAAAAACAGCTTCGAACGGCTATTGATTCGACGACGCAAGCATTTGTTTGTTATGAATTTGTGTCGAAATAGTAGGAGGTTTGAAGTTGGGCGTGGGCCCTATTTCAGAGGCCAATTACGTTTGGACTTATTTATTTCAGATGGGAACTACCAAATATTGATTAAACGAGGTAGCCATTTGGCTTTTGAACCGGAAAAGCGCCGCAAAGGCTCTCGCGATGGGTAGGTCGGGCCCGTCCCGGAGGAGCTTTCCCTGGGGGAATGCGTGTTTTTTCGCAGCGCTGCGGCGGGTGCGAGCGGTCTGGAATAGCGGCTTCCATGGCTCGCGGCAGGAGGGCGGATCGGGCCTTCAATTCGGTTCGAGGCGATTTCAATTGCTCGATCGGCGGCGCGGACGTTAATAATTCATCCGCTTCGTAAGCGAAATCGAAAAATCGGTGGGGGATTTGTAATTTCCGCGAATCGCAAGCAGCATCGGCCCCGGCGCGAAAAAATAAATTCCTTGGAAAGGGGCCTGCAATGCTCTCGAACCTGCTGGCGCGGCTGCCCGGCGCGAACGCCTACCGGCGCAAGTTCCTCGACAACGAGGACGACAACCTCTTCATGGGCTCGTTCGGGAGCTTCGCCGCGGCCGAAGCCGGCGCGCCGCCCTCCAAGGCGGTGGGCTACGACAACGCGCAGGCGGCCACGCAGCTCTACAGCCACCAGGTCTACTTCTACGACTACCCGGCGCTGTTCTGGCTCGGGCGCTCGCTCGAGGAAGGCATGACGCGCATCTTCGACCTCGGGGGGCACGTGGGAATCAAGTACTACGCGTTCCGCCGCGTGCTGCCCTATCCCGATGGCCTGCGCTGGACCGTGTGCGACGTGCCCGGCGTGGTGCGCGCCGGCGAGGCGCTGGCGCTGCAGCGCGACGCGGCGGCCCAGCTCGGCTTCACGACGGCGCCGGCCGAGGCCAGCGGCTGCGACGTGCTGTATGCCTCGGGCAGCCTGCAGTACCTGCCGCAACGGCTGTCGGAGATCCTCGCCGCGCTCGCGGTGAAGCCCCGGCGCATCGTGCTGAACACCACGGCGCTGCATCCCGATCGCACCCTCTACACGCTCAACAGCATCGGCTTCGCGGTCTGCCCCTACCGCATCGAGCACCACGACGAGCTGATGGCGCAACTCAAGCAGGCCGGCTACCGTCGCCGCGACGGCTGGCGCAACGAAGGCAAGCCGATCGAGGTGCCGTTCGTGGACGGCGGCGACAAGGCCTACTACGGGGGCTGCTGCTTCGATCTGGCCGGCTGAGCCGGCAGCCGCGTGTCCGGCGCGCGTGCGCCGCCGGAGGTTCGTTCCCATGGATGGGAGAGTGAAGCTAGCAAGAACGTCTAGCTATGATTTATTTTCCATCCATCGGAGGACCTAGCCTCTAGACTATGAGCATTCATAGACTGATTCGCGAAGGGCGCCGACGGCTCGGGATGAGCGAGCAGCAGTTTGCTGACGCCGTCGGTGTGAGTCGGGGTGCAGTCCAGCAATGGGAAAAAGCCGGAGGCACCGCGCCCAAGCGCGCCAACCAGCCGCGCGTTGCCGAACTGCTCGGCATCTCCGTCGGCGAACTGCTCTCGGGCGGGCCGAACATCAGCCAGGGCACGGTCATGCGCGCTGAGGTGCCGCTGGTGTCCGAGGTCGAGGCCGGCAACTACACGGTCATCGACAACTTCAAGCCACGCGGCAGTTTCGAGACCGTCCCCGTGACGGTCCCGGTCAAGCGCCACACCTACGCGCTGCGCGTGCACGGCGACAGCATGGCCAGCGAGATGGGCGACTCCTTTCCCGAGGGCTCGATCATCATCGTGGAGCCCGACCTCGAGGTGCTGCCCGGCGACTACGTCATCGCGCTCAACGAGCACGCGCAGACCACCTTCAAGCAGCTGGTCAGGGACGGGGGCGAGTCTACCTGCGGCCCCTCAACCCGCGCTACCCCATCAAGCCGCTCGGCGTGGCGCGCGTGATCGGGGTGGTGCGCGAATTCAGCAAGCGCTTCCGTTGAGATGCGCACCGGCGCAGCGCGTCGGGTATCAGGGTCGATCGGGATAGATAGAATTGCTACTCATTGATATATTTGCTATCAGTTTCATCTCGAGCTATTTCCCGCTGGGCGAACGTCGCCTCGCCTGCCATGACTCCTGATACCGAACTCGACTTCTGCTACCAGGGGTGGCACGTGAAGATTCGTGTCACGACCACCCAAGGCGCGGCCTTCGCATCGGGCCATGCCGATCTGAATCTGGGCGGCGTCGTCCGGCGACGCCTCGTGGTGGCGGGCACCGACGCCCCCGATGTCGTGGGTGCGTTGAAGCAGGATGCGAGGACCTTCGTCGAGCAGTGGAGCCGCGAGCGTCATCTCGATTCGTGACGCGCCGATGCGTTGCGGCGTGGAGCCCGCGGCCGGCGAGCCGTGGTTGGCGTCCTGCGGATTCGCCTTGGCCCGGGCCAGGAATCGCCCAATGCATCCCACCGAATTCCGTTGCAACACCAAATAGTTAATTAAATAGCTATTTGTCATTGCAAGAAAAAGTAAGGTGCCAGCGAGTTGCCACCAATCGAAACTGCGATTCCCAAAGTTGGGAATCTCTCATCGAAAGGAAACTCCATGGCTTCAGAAAAGACCGGCTATTACACGATCCTGTCATTCGTGGGCGGCGGCATTCGCGGTTTGCTTTCCGCCACCATCCTCCAGCGTCTTTACGACGCTGATGCAGAAGTTCTCAATCAGACCCGGATGTACGCCGGCTGTTCCACCGGATCGATCATCTCGAGCGAACTGTTGGCCACTCCGGATCCGGCCAATTTGATCGAGCTGTTCAAGGGCAGCGAATTGGGTTTTTATAACAAGATGAATACGCATCCCGATACGCCCGCGTATCCGATCGACGACGTATTGGCCAGCCAGGAAAAACTCCACGGGAAGAACACGATTTCGCAAGCGGGCAAGGACGTCCTGCTCGTTTCGTTCAACGTCGGATCCGTGGAGCCGGAACCCGAGAACATCGGCAGCATGGAAAGGATGATGCCCACGCCCTGGAAGCCGATGATGTTCACGAACATGCTCGGAACCGCCCAGGACAAGCAGGACGGACTCGACGGCAACGGCCATACGCTCATTGCCGTCGCGGCCACCTCCAGCGGCGCGATGCCCGGCCAGCTCGGGTCGATGGAAGGAAACGTCGACGGCGCGTTCTTCAATCACGACCCCACGGTTGCGGCCATCGCGCTGGCCGTTCGCAATGGATGGAGACTCGATCAGATCGCGGCCATCACGATCGGCACCGGCTACATGCCCTATTGGCTGCAAAGCGACACCCATGATTGGGGCGCGGAACAATGGATGAAAGGGGACAACAACCCCTTCGACAACATCACGCCGTTTCTCATGAATCAACAAGGGTCTTCTCCCGTGCTGGACCTGAGCCTGAACGGGACCTCGTCGGAACTCATGCCGCAGATCGCCAAGATGCTTCTGGGGGATCGTTATGTGAATCTCAATCCGACGCTGCCCTGCTTCATTCCCGAGAATTCCACCAATCCGCAGGCCATAGAACTTCTGCAGGACAGTGCCAATTCGCTGGATATCTCCGAAGCCATCGACCTGATCAAGAATTACTGGAGCAATGCGACGCAGGACGTGCCCGTGCGTTTCTCCAATGAAGCCGCTGCCGGCGCCGCGCCGGCGGCCACGCCTTCCGCCAGCGAGAAAATCGTGCCGCTCGAGACGCAGTTCTTCATCCGTCGCAACGGCCCGATGCCCGAAGTCCTCGACATCATGGACGCTTCGCACGAGGCCGGCGCCCGCGTGATCCTGTGGGAGAAGAAGTCCAAGTCGAGCCCTGACGCGGAGAACCAGCTCTGGAAGTTCGAGAAATCCGGTGAAGCGGGCTGGTGGTACCTGAAGTCCGAGATCGGCCCGAACCTCTACCTGACGCTCACCGGCGACACGACGGGCGAGGACCCCCGGATCACGGTCCAACCGCTTCAGGCCGGCCTGCGGGACCATCAGCTCTGGAGCCTGGTTCCCACCAAGGAGCTCGGCTACTACTACATCCAGAGCAGGCTCGTGCCCAGCGCCGCGCCCTCGGTGAATCCGAACTCGTACGTGCCGACGGTCATCGGCGTCGGCACCAAGGAAGACGGCGTGACGGCCGCCTACGGCATGTCCCTCGACTACCGCGACTACGAAAAGCGCTCGTTCGCTTTCGTTCCCCGCACGACCGGGAAATAGGCTGAATCGACGGTACGGCGCACCCGCGCCGCGCCGTCCGCCGCTCAATCGAGCTTCACCCGCGCCTCGCGGATCACCTTGCCCCACATCGCGCGGTCGGCGTCGATGAAGGCCTTGAACTCCGCGGGCGTGTTGCAGCGCAGCTCGCCGCCGTAGTCGCGCCACTTGCGCGCCAGCTCGCTCGACTGGCAGGCCTTGCGCATCGCGGCGCTGAGCTTCTCGAGCACGGGCTTGGGCGTGCCCGCGGGCGCGAGCAGCCCTTGCCAGGCGATCGGCGCGTAGTCGGGTAGGCCGGCCTCGGCGAAGGTGGGCACGTCGGGGAAGCTCGGCGCGCGCTCCTTGCCGGTGATGGCCAGCAGCCTGAGCTTGCCGGTGTGGATGTTGCCCGCGGCGGCCGGCAGGCCGTCGAACATCAGCTGCACCTGGCCCGCGATCAGGTCGACGTAGGGGCTGCTGCTGTTGTAGGGCACGAGGTTGGTCTTCACGCCCGCAGCGCTGTTGAACCACAGGGCCGACAGGTGCGAATAGCTGCCGATGCCCGCGGTCGCGACCGCCACCGAATCGGGCCGGGCCTTGAGCGCGGCGATGAGGGCGCGCGCGTCGCGTGCCTCCACGCCGGGCGTGGCGATCAGGCCGGTGTTGAGCACGCCGAGCAGGCTCACGGGCGCGAAGTCCCTCTCGGCATCGAAGGGCAGCTTCGCATAGAGATGCGGCACCACCGACAGCGAACTGGTGGTGCCGATGTAGAGCGAGTAGCCATCGGCCGGCGCCTTGGCGGCGACCTCGGTGCCGATGATGTTCGAGGCCCCGGGGCGGTTCTCCACATAGAAGCTCTGGCCGAGGATCTTCGTGAGCTCGGCCGCGATCTCGCGCGCGTTCGCGTCGGGCCCGCTGCCGGTGGGGAAGGGGGCAATGATTCGCACGGCCTTGCTCGGGTAGTCGGCCTGGGCCCAGGCCGTGCCCGCGAGCATGCCCATGACGGCGATGCATCCAGGGGCCAGCCAGCGGCGGCCCCGCGTCTTCGAAACGTTCATCGGTTTGTCTCCATTCGATCTTGGGTGCGGTCTGCACCGGTCGCGATGATATGGAAAACGTAGTTATTGTCAAAATAAGAGAATAACTATAGTATTTCGTCATCGAAACGGAAAAGCTCCGTGCGATTTATCGTTTGGAGACATTGAGATGACGGATTTCCGCCCCTCGGACCTGCAGTTCAGCCACATCGGCCTCTATGTGAGCGACCTGCCGCGCATGGCGCGCTTCTACAAGCAGGCGCTGCGCTTCACGCAGACCGACGCGGGCGACCTGGGCCCGGTGCAGCTGGTGTTCCTGAGCCGCGATCCGCGAGAGCACCACCAACTCGTGCTGGCCAGCGGCCGGCCGGCGGACCCGGGCTTTAACGTGGTCAACCAGATCTCGTTCCGCGTGCCCGAGCTCGGCGCGCTGCGCCGCTTCCACGAGCGGCTGCTGGCCGAGGGCGCGAGCGAGATGCATCCGGTCACGCACGGCAACGCCATCTCGCTCTACTGCCGCGATCCCGAGGGCAACCGGCTCGAGCTGTTCATGGACACGCCCTGGTACTGCGACCAACCGCTGCGCGAGCCCATCGACCTGTCGCAGCCCGACGAAGCCATCCTCGCGCAGGCCGAAGCCATCGCGAAGCGCTTCCCCAAGTTCATGAGCCGCGCCCAATGGCAGGCCGAGGTGGCGCGCCGCATGCAGGAAGACCAGCGTGGCTGAAGCGATGGAGATGCACGACGTCGCGATCGTCGGCCTCGGGCCAACCGGCGCCACGCTCGCCAACCTGCTGGGCGCGGCCGGACTGTCGGTGCTGGTGCTCGAGAAGGAGGCCGGCATCTTCCCGCTGCCGCGCGCGATCCATTTCGACGGCGAGGTGCTGCGCATCCTGCAGGGCGCGGGCCTGCGCGAGCGGGTGTTGGCCATCGCGCGCCCCGGCGAGCAGGGCATGCACTTCGTCAACGGCGCAGGCGAGACGATGCTGATCCGCGGCGGCAGCGCCGCGCTCGGCCCGCATGGCTGCGCCAACAACTACTACTTCCACCAGCCCGAGCTCGAGGCCGTGCTGCGCGAGGGCCTCGCGCGCTTTGGCAACGTCGAGCTGCGGCTGCAACACGAACTGACCGGCGTCGCGCAGGACGCCGACGGCGCCACGCTGAGCGTGCGCGACCTGCACCGGCAAGAAAACACGACGCTGCGCGCGCGCTACGTCGTCGGCTGCGATGGCGCGCGCTCGCCCGTGCGCCAGCGGATGGGCAGCGCGATGGTCGACCTCGGGCTGCGCCAGCCCTGGCTGGTGTTCGACGTGCGGCTGAGGCAACCCGTCGACCTGCCCACCCACACGGTGCAGCACTGCGACCCGGCGCGGCCCATGACCTACTGCAACGTGGTCGGCGACCGGCGGCGCTGGGAGATCATGGTGATGCCCGACGACGACCGCGAAGCGCTGGTGCAACCCGACACGCTGTGGCGCCTGGTCGCGCCCTGGGTCAAGCCCGCGCAGGCGCGGCTCGAGCGCGCCGCCATCTATACCTTCCATTCCGTCATGGCGCGGGGCTGGCGCCAGGGCCGGCTGCTGCTGGCCGGCGATGCCTGCCACCAGACGCCGCCGTTCCTCGGGCAGGGCATGTGCGCGGGCATCCGCGACGCGGCCAACCTCGCCTGGAAGCTCGAGGCCGTGCTCGCGCGGGGCGCGCCCGCCGAACTGCTCGACACCTACGAGTCGGAACGCGCGCCGCATGTGCGCGCGCTGATCGAGCTCGCGGTGCGGCTCGGCGACATCATCCAGACCACCGATCCCGCGCGCGCGGCCGAGCGCGATGCGCGCTTTCGCGCCGGGCGCCCCGAGATCTTCGAGTTGCCGCCGCAACTGCTGGGCCAGGGCGCCTTCGATGCCGGTGCGGGCTCGCCCGCGGGCCGGCCCTTTCCCCAGCCGCGGCTGGACGACGGCCGCCTGCTCGACGAGCTGCTGGGCCGGCGCAGCGCGGTGATCGGCAGCCCCGAGGCGCTCGCGGCCGCCGCGCCCGCCACGGCCGAACGCTGGCGCCGCGCCGATGCCATCGTCATCGACCGGCCCGACGCGCCGCTGCGCCACTGGCTCGAAGCCCACGAGGCGCGGGCGGTGATACTGCGCCCCGACCGATATATCGTCGGCGTCGCGCGCACGGGGCACGATCTGGATCGCATCTCGCAACACCTCCCCGTCGCGCCATGACACTCTGGAGGAATTGGCGTGCCGGAAAAATCGATGTCCAGCCTGGGGCGCATGCTGGGGGTGCTCGACCTGTTCGACGACACCCACCTGACGCGCACGGCGGACGACATCTCCGCGGCGCTCGAGGTCTCGCTGCCCACGGGCTACCGCTACGTGCGGCTGCTGCTCGAGGCCGGGCTGCTGCAGCGCGTGGAGGACTCGCACTACGCGCTCGGGCCGCGGATCATCCTGCTGGACCACTACATCCGCAATGCCGACCCGGTGCTGCGCGAAGGCATCCCGGTGATGCGCGAACTGGTGGCCGCCACCGGCTTCGACTGCGTGAGCTCGGGCATCTTCGGCATGCAGGTGCTCGACACCCATCGCGAGATGGGCGGCACGCCGCCGACGCTGGCCTACGGGCGCGGCCGGCCCCGGCCGCTGTTCCTGGGCGCCGCGCCCAAGGTGCTGCTGTCGACCTTCGCGCCGCCGCAGCTGCGCAAGGTCTTCGATGCCCGCCACGACGAGGTCGTGCGCAGCGGGCTGCCGGCCGAATGGAGCGAATTCCGCCGTCTCTACGCGGGGATCCGCAAGGCCGGCCACTACGTGTCGATCGGCGAACTCGAACCGCAGCTCGCGGCCGTGGCCGCGCCGATCCCGAAGGCCGACGGAGGCGCATGGGCCGCCATCCAGCTGGTCTTCGACACCTCGCGCCTGTCCATCGTCGACCTCGACAAGATGGTTCACCTGATCACCGAGGGCGCGCAGCGCATTGGAGGTCGGCTGGCGTAGTTCCACTTCACCCACTCCACCTCACGGACAGACCATGAAACTCATCAGCTACCAACTCCACGGCACCGACAGCTACGGCGCGGTGACCGGCGACCGCGCGGACCGCGTCGTCGACCTGCGCCAGCTCTTCGGCGAACGCGCCGCGGACCTGAAGGCGCTGATCGCGGCCGACCTGCTGGCCGAGGCCGCGACGGCCGTCGGCCAGGCGAGCGCCACACTGGCGCTGAGCGAGCTTCAACTGCTGCCCGTGATTCCCAACCCCGGCAAGATCGTCTGCGTGGGCCTCAACTACGGCGAGCACGTGCGCGAAACCGGCCGCGAGATCACCGAGCAGCCCACGCTGTTCCTGCGCGTGGCCGAATCGCAGCTCGCGCACGGCGAGGACATCGTGCTGCCGCCCGAGTCGACGCGCCTCGACTACGAGGGCGAGATCGCGGTCGTGATCGGCCGCGGCGGCCGGCGCATCGCCGAGGCCGATGCCTGGGCGCACATCGCGGGCTATGCCTGCTACAACGACGGCAGCATCCGCGACTGGCAGACCGCCACGCCGCAATGGACCGCCGGCAAGAACTTCTGGCGCACCGGCGGCTTCGGCCCGTGGATGGTCACGCGCGACGAGATCGCCGACGGGCGCGTGATGACGCTGGCGACGCGGCTCAACGGCCAGGAGATGCAGCGCACCACCACCGACAAGCTGATTCACAGCATTCCGCGCCAGATCGCGCACATCTCGGCCTTCACGCCGCTGGCCGCGGGCGACGTGATCGTGACCGGCACGCCGGGCGGCGTGGGCGCCAAGCGCAACCCGCCGGTGTGGATGAAGCCCGGCGACGTCGTCGAGATCGAGGTCGACGCCATCGGCGTGCTGCGCAACGGCATCCGCGCCGAATAACCCGCCGGCGGCATTCCCATGAACCGACGATTCGATCGCCGGAGCGGGCTGCTGCTCGCTGCGCTCTGCGCCGCGCTGCCCGCCGCGGCGGCTTCGGACTATCCCTCGCGCCCGATCCAGATGATCGTGCCCTTCGCCGCCGGCGGCGGGCTCGACATCAACGCGCGCAGCCTCGCGCAAGCCATGTCCGAGAACCTCGGCCAGCCCTTCGCGGTGATCAACCGCGACGGCGCGGCCGGCACCATCGGCCTGAACACGGGCGCCGGCGCGCGCGCCGACGGCTACACGGTGGTCTTCACGCCCGCCGTGCCGCTGACCAGCGAGCCGCACCGGCTCAAGGCGCTGAACTACGGGCTCGATTCCTTCCGCTACGTCTGCAAGGTGTTCGACAACGTCTTCGCGATCGCGGTGCCGGCGAAGTCGCCGTACCGCAGCGTGCAGGACATCCTGGCCGACGCGCGGAAGGAACCGGGCAAGGTCAGCTACGGCACCTCGGGCACCGGCTCGATCCCGCACCTGGGCACCTCGGACATCGAGGCCGCCACCAAGGTTGCGCTCACGCACGTGCCCTACAAGGGCGACGCGCCGATGCTGCAGGACCTGCTGAGCGAGCGCCTGAGCTTCGGCGCCGTGCTCGCGAGCTCGATCACCGGCCACCTGCAGTCGGGCGCGCTGCGCCTGGTCGCCGTGTACACCGACCAGCGCCATCCCTCGTTCCCCGACGTGCCCACCCTCAAGGAGTCGGGCGTGCCCGTGGTGCAGGCGAGCTTCGGCGGCGTGCTGGTGCCCGCGAAGACGCCCGACGCGGTGGTCGCGCGCCTCGAGTCCTCGTGCCGCGAGGCCGTGGCCTCGCCCAGGTACCAGGCCTGGGCGCGCGGCGCCAACCAGGTGGTCGACTTCCAGCCGGGCAAGGACTTCGAGCGCCAGGTGCGCGAGGACAGCCGCCTCAAGGCCGCGACCCTCGCGCGCCTCGGACTGGCCACGCCATGACTTAGCATTCCGCGATGACCCGTCCCATCCTCCATACCCTGATCTGCAGCACGCGGCCCGGCCGCGTGGGCCCGGCCGTTGCCGACTGGGCGCACGGCATCGCCGAAGCGCACGGCGGCTTCGACGCCCGTCTCGTCGACCTGGCGGCCTTCGGGCTGCCGGTGTTCGACGAACCCGAGCATCCGCGCCTGCAGCGCTACACGCACGAGCACACGCGCGCCTGGAGCGCGAGCGTCGCCGAGGCCGATGCCTTCCTGTTCGTGCTGCCCGAATACAACTTCGCGCCGCCGGGCGCGCTGGTCAATGCCTTGAACTACCTCGTGCGCGAATGGCAGTACAAGGCCGTCGGCTTCGTGAGCTACGGCGGCATGTCGGGCGGCATCCGCGCGGTGCAGGTCACCAAGCAGCTGCTCGGCACGCTCAAGGTGGTGCCGATGCTCGAGGCGGTCGCGTTCACGAACGTGGGCCAGCAGCTGCAGGCCGAGGGCGGCCTGTCGGCCAATCCCGCCAACGCGGCGGCCGCGAAGGCGATGCTCGACGAACTGCTGCGCTGGACCTCGGCGCTGCAAACGCTGAGGTCGTAGGGCGCCAGCGAGAATGCGTGCATGAACTCCATCGCGCGCGAAGACATCACGGGCCTGGTGCTGGCCGGCGGCCGCGGCAGCCGCATGGGCGGCGTCGACAAGGGCCTGCAGGACCACCGCGGCATTCCGCTGGCGCTGCATGCGCTGCGCCGCCTGCAGCCGCAGGTGGGCACGGCCATGCTCAGCGCCAACCGCAACCTCCCGGACTACGAGGCGATGGGCGTGCCCGTGTGGTCCGACTCCATCGAAGGCTATGCGGGGCCGCTCGCGGGCCTGCTGACGGGGCTCGAGCATGCGCGCACCGATTGGCTGGTCACCGTGCCCTGCGACACCCCGGACTTTCCGCCGGACCTGGTCGACCGGCTGGCCGAGGCCGCGGCCGGGCAGGGCGCCGAGATCGCGATGGCCGCCACGCACGAAGACGGCGAGCTGCGCGCGCAACCCGTGTTCTGCCTGCTGCGTGCCAGCCTGGCGCCGAGCCTGCTCGCCTTCCTGCAGGCGGGCGAGCGCAAGTTCGGCAAGTGGACCGCGCAGCACCGCATGGTGCAGGTCGCGTTCGACGACGCGGCCGCCTTCTTCAACGCCAACACCAGCGACGAGCTGCGCCAGTTGCAGCGCTGAGCGCAGCGCTCACAGCCGCGCCCGGTAGCTCGCCGGCGTCTCGCCGAAGGTGCGGCGGAACAGCCCGATGAACGCGCTCGCGGTCGAATAGCCGAGGTCGAGCGCGATCGCCGTCACCGGGACGCCGGCCGCGAGCATCTCGAGCGAGCGCATCATGCGCGCGCGCTGCCGCCAGGCCGTGAAGTTGAAGCCGGTCTCGAGCACGAAGCGCCGGCTCAGCGTGCGCGAGCTCACGGCCGCCCAACCGGCCCATTGCTCGAGGTCGCGTTCGTCCGCGGGTTCGGCGATCAGCGCCTGCGCGATGCGCTGCAGCCGCGGGTCGCTCGGCAGCGGCAGGCCGAAGGGCTCTACCGGCAGGCTGCGGATCTCGTCGAGGATGACCGCCGCCACATGCGCGCGGCTCTCGTCCAGCGGCTTGGGCGCCTCGAGCGGCCAGCTGCAGGCGCGCAGCACCGCCTCGCGCAGCAGGCCCGAGGTGCGGAGGGTGCAGGGCCGCGAGGGCAGGGTGGCGCAGGCCGGCTCCGCCACGTAGACGCTCCAGCCATGGAACGGGCCGTGCGAACGCCCCGAATGCTCCTGGTGCGGCGGCAGCCAGACCGCGTGGATGGCCGGCACGATCCAGACGCCGTCCTCGACCCCGACCGACACCAACCCGCGCAGCGAGCCGAACAGCTGGCCGCGCGCATGGCGATGCGGGCCCGAGGCCAGTTCCTCGCCCTGGCTGCCCTCGGCCGCGATCAGGACCGGGCCGTCCGGTCGGTCGACCAGGCCGGCGAGGCGAAGAATGGGATCGGTCATGGCGGCTGAGAGCTATCGATTGGCCGATCCAGTCTACAGCCGCCAAGGCCTTCGTCCGTACGCTGGGTGCCATGAACCCGAAGACCTCGCCCTTTCCTCGACGATCCGGCCCCGGCGCCCGACCTCGATGCGCTGTACGCCGCCCCCCTCCGAGATGACCCAGAAGGCGGTGCTCGATCGCCTGGTCGACTTCCACGAGGCCTATCTCGCGCAGGCCACCTTCTTCTGCCTCGCCACCGGCAGCGAGCAGGGGCTCGATGCCTCGCCGCGCGGCGGCCCACCGGGCTTCGTCCATGTGCTGGATGCGCACACGGTGGCCTTCGCCGACTGGCCCGGCAACAACCGCATCGAGTCGATGCGCAACCTGCGGCGCGACGAGCGGCTCGCGATGGTGTTCCTGTTCCCCGGTCTCGAACTCTTCCTGCGCATCAACGGCCGCGGCCGCGTCTCGACCGATGCCGGGCTGCTGAACGAACTGCGCGAGGGCGAGCGCATTCCCAAGACCGCGACCGTGGTGCGCATCGACGAGGTGCTGCTGCATTGCGGCAAGGCCATCAACCGTGCCCGGCTGTGGCAGGACAGTGCCCGCCTCGCGCGCGACGCGCTGCCGACCGTGGGCCAGATGATGGCCGCGCTGGGCCGGCGCGCCGATACCTCGGCCTAGCTCGGCACGGAGCAGATCGCGCAGATCGACGCGCACTACGACCACGCGGTCAAACACGAGCTGTACTGACGCATCGAGCGCCTCACGAAGGCTTCCCACTTTTTCTGGAGAGAACGCGATGCTGTTCGACACGACGAGATTTCCGCTGGTGTTCCTGAAGGAAGACCCGCAGGCCGATTCGCACGACACCGACACCGAGGCGCAACTGGCCACGCTGCTCGAGCGCGGCGAGCGCTTCGTGCTGCTGACCGACCACCTGCCCGGCGACCACCCCGAGGAAAGCCACGAGGACCGCAAGCGCCGCGCGCTGTTCTTCAAGCGCCAAAGGAACACCTGCGCGCGTTCTGCGCGGGCCTGGTGTTCGTCACCGGCGAGCGCACGATTCCCGCGGCGGTGCGGCTGGCGGCCCAGGGCGCGGGCAAGGTGCTGGGGCTGTCCTTCGACTTCGTGCGCAGCGAGGGCGAAGGGGTGGCGGCGGCCGAGCGATTTCTGGCGCGGAGTTAGGCAGGCAGTTCGAGCTCGATCCAGGCCGGCGCATGGTCGCTCGCGCCCGGGCGGCCGCGCACGTCGCGGTCCACGCCGGCATCGCGCAGCAGCGGCGCGAGTTCGGCGTTCAGCAGCAGGTGGTCGATGCGCAGCCCGGCGTCGCGCGGGAAGCGGTTGCGCCAGTAGGTCCAGAAGGTGAAGGGCGCGCGTTCGGGATGGCGCGCGCGGATCGCGTCGGTCCAGCCCTGCTTCAGCAGGCGCGCGTAGGCGGCGCGGCTCTCGGGCTGCAGCAGCGCGTCGTCGCGCCACGAGGCGGGGTTGTAGATGTCGGCATCGGTGGGCACGACGTTGTAGTCACCCGCGAGCACCACGGGCAGGCCGCTCGCGTACAGCTTCTTCGCATGCCTGTGGAAAGCCTCGAACCAGCGGAGCTTGTAGTCGAACTTCGGCCCGGGCTGCGGATTGCCGTTGGGCAGGTAGAGGCAGCCGACCAGCACGCCGTCGACCACGGCCTCGAGGTAGCGGCTCTGCGGGTCGTCCTCCATGCCCGGCAGGCCGCGCCCGGTTTCGATCGGTTCGCGCCCGCGCGCGAGGATGGCCACGCCGTTCCAGGCGGGCTGGCCGTGCGCGACCACGCCGTAGCCCGCGCGCCGGATCGCGGCGAGCGGCAGCTTGGCGTCGGGCGACTTGAGTTCCTGCAGGCAGGCCACGTCGGGCTTCGATGCGGCGAGCCATTCGAGCAGCCGGTCGAGCCGGCTGTGGATGCCGTTGACGTTGAAGGTGGCGATCTTCATGACGGCCATCTTCCGGCGCGTGTCGGCGCTTCGCGCGTCGGACAACGCGTCTCCTGCCCGCAGGAATCACCCGGCCATGACGTCGCGCAGGTAGATGCCCTGCGACAGCGCACCCTTGACCTGGCGCGTGCCCTCGTCGACCAGCACTTCCTCCTGGCCGGCCTCGATGGCTGCGTACGACTGGCGCACCACGTCCTCGGGCGAGGCTTTCGGCACCTCGAGCGCGCGCACCATGTCGGTATCGATCGGACCGGCATGGAAGCCCACCACCTGCGTGCCCTGCGCGCGCAGCTCGTGGCGCAGGCCGTTGGTCAGCGCCCAGGCCGCGGCCTTGCTCACGCCGTAGGCGCCGATCATCGGCGTGTTGGCCCAGCTGAAGAGCGACAACAGGTTGAGCATCGCGCCGCCGCCGTTGCGGCCCAGCACGCCCGCGAAGGCGCGGCTCATGTGCAGCATGCCGAACAGGTTGGTCTCGAGCTGCTCGCGCAGGACGGCCACGGGGTCGGTCTCGGCATCGCCGCCGACGAAGCCGCCGAGCCGGCCGATGCCCGCGTTGTTGATCAAGAGCGTCACGTCGCGGCAATCGGCCGCGGCCTGGGCGACCTGCGCGGGATCGCGCACGTCGAGCCGGATCGGCAGCACGCCGAGCAGCGGGATCTGCGAGGGCTCGCGCGCGGCGGCATAGACCTTGGCGGCGCCGAGCGCCAGCGCCTGGCGGGCGAATTCGAGGCCGAGGCCGCGGTTGGCGCCCGTCACGAACACGACGGAACCTTGGATCTTCATGGTGTTTCCTTGTGCGCCGGAGCGCGGGGTGAGTCAAACGGTGGCCAGGGCGATCTGGTGCAGGAACAGGGTGCGGCGATGGCGGAAGCCGAGCCGCTCGTAGAGCGCGATCGCGTTCGCGTTGTCGCTGAGCACGTGCAGGAAGGCGGTCTCGCCGCGCGCCTCGATGCGCGCGCGCAGCAGGTTCACGAGGCCGGCGGCGAGGCCGCGGCCGCGCCAGGCGTCGTCGACACAGACCGCGCTGATCTCGGCATGGCCGTCGAAGCGCATGCGCTCGCCGGCCATCGCCATGAGCAGGCCCTGGTCGCGGATGCCGAAGTAGTCGCCCATCTCGAGCGTGCGCGGGCCGAAGGGGCCGGGCCGGGTGCGGGCGACGAGGGCCAGGGCATCGGGCACGTCGGCGGCGTCGAGCGGCGCCGCCTGCACATCCGCCGCGCGGCCCGTGCCGGGCTGCAGCGCGACCATCTGGTGGACCTGGCCGATCAGCCTGGCCTGCAGGCCGTCGATGCCGGCGACCGGCGCGAGCGTGGGCAGCATGACGCGATCGTCCGGGCCCAGCAGCGCACGCAGCGCATCGAAGGCGGCCGGGCTTTCCTCGACCAGTCCCGCGAACGGCGCGACCTCGGTGTGATAGCGGCGGGCCAGGGCGTTGCCGTGTCCCAGGTGCGCCTGCGGGCCGACGAGCGCAGCCCAGGCCGAACGGTCCAGAGGGGAGTCGATGGGCGATGTCATGGTCCCTAGCGTAGGCGGGTATTCCCCGAGGCGCCATGGTCGTAAATGACAATATTGATATCATTTGCGACATGATGAAGATCGCGATCCTGGCGCTCGATGGCGTGTTCGACACCGGCCTGAGCGTGTTCCTCGACCTGTTCTCCGCGGCCAACGAGGTGGCGGCCGAGCAGGGCGCGGCGCGGCCGCCCTTCGAGCTGCGCGTGGTGGGAGTGCGCCAGCGCATCCGCACCGCGCATGGCCTGACCATGGTGGTGGACCGCGCGGACGAGATGCGCCAGCCCGACTGGGTGCTGGTGCCCGCGCTCAACACCAAGCAGCCCGCGCGCCTGGTCGAGGCGCTGGGCCGGCGCGACGTGCGCGATGCCATGGCCATGCTGCGCAGCTGGCATGCGCAGGGCAGCGGCGTGGGCGGCGCCTGCATCGCGAGCTTCCTGCTGGCCGAGACCGGCCTGCTCGACGGCCAGGAGGCCACCACCATGTGGCCGTTGGCGCCGCTGTTCCGCGAGCGCTATCCGCAAGTGCGGCTCGACGAGTCGCGCATGGTGGTGGCCTCGGGCCGCGTGGCGACGGCCGGCGCGGCAATGGGGCATCTCGATCTCGCGCTGTGGCTGATGCGCCAGGCGAGTCCCGAGACGGCCGCGCTGGTCTCGCGCCTGATGCTGGTCGACAAGCGGCCCTCGCAGGCGCAATACATCATTCCCGACCACCTCGCGCATGCCGATCCGCTGATCGAGCGCTTCGAGCGCTGGGCGCGCGAACGCCTCGCGCGGGGCTTCTCGCTGCACGATGCGGCGAGTGCGCTCGCGGTCAGCCCCCGCACCTTGCAGCGGCGCATGGAGGCCGTGCTCGGCAAGTCGCCGCTGGCTTTCTTCCAGGATCTGCGCGTCGAGCATGCGCAGCACCTGGTCTCGATCGGCCAGGGCCTCGAGGAGATCGCGAGCGAGGTCGGCTATGCCGATGCCGCGACGCTGCGAAGCCTGCTGCGGCGCAAGCTGGGGCGGGGCGTGCGGGAGCTGCGTTCGGCGCTGGCGTAGCGCTGGCCAGCGGCGCAGCCCGCGCGGCACGAACCCGAAGACCACCGCGAGCGGGATCGCCAAGGCGAGCCACCGAAGCGCAGCGGCGGCGAGTCGAACAGCGCCTTCACGTACCAAGGCATCTCACGGATGTCGCTCGACGCCATGCCCGGCCGTATAGCTGATATGGCGCCTCGTACATGGCCTTCGCGCGCCATCGTCCCGATACTTCGCGCACTTCGCGGCGGCACCCAAGCCGCGAAGGATGCGTGGCCCTTCGAAGCCATTCCGCCTGATTCCAGGAATTCCAGAAAGAGACACTCCATGAAGCTGTTGGGCCTTGCGCTGAGCGCCTTGCTCGTCCTCACCGTCGGAACCCGCGCCCACGCGGGCACCACCTTCGACGCAGTCAAGAAACGGGGCCTGGTGCAGTGCGGCGTATCGACCAATCTGCCGGGCTTCGCCTTCACCGACAGCAAGGGCGAATGGCAGGGCATCGACGTCGACACCTGCCGCGCGATCGCCGCGGCGATGTTCGGCGACGCCACCAAGTTCCGCGTGGTTCCGCTCACGACGCAGGCGCGCTTCACCGCGCTGCAGTCCGGCGAGATCGACGTGCTGACGCGCAACACGACCCAGACGCTGACGCGCGACACCACGCTCGGGCTGATCGGCGTGGGCGTCAACTACTACGACAGCCAGGGGATCATGGTGACGAAGGACTCGAACGTCACCAGCGCGAAGAAGCTCGCGGGCGCCACCATCTGCGTGCTGCCGGGCACCACCACCGAACTCAACCTGGCCGACTGGTTCCGCGGGCTGAAGATGGAGTTCAAGCCGGTGCTGCTCGACACGGTGGACGAGATCAAGCGCGCCTTCATGTCGGGGCGCTGCGACGGCATCACGCTCGACAAGTCGCAGCTGGCGCTGGCGCGCATCAACCTGGGCAGCACCGAGAAGTACGTGATCCTGCCCGAGCCGCTGTCGAAGGAACCGCTCGGGCCGATGGTGCGCCAGGGCGACGAGGCCTGGTTCAACGTCGTGCGCTGGTCGCTCAACGCGATGCTCGAGGCCGAGGAGTACGGCCTGAACTCGAAGAACGTCGACGAGGCGCTGAAGAATCCGGCGCCGCACATCCAGCGCATCCTCGGCACCGTGCCCGGCATGGGCAAGGCGCTGGGCGTCGACGACAAGTGGGCCTACCGGATCATCAAGCAGGTCGGCAACTACGGCGAGGTCTTCGACCGCAGCGTCGGCGCGGGCAGTCCGATGAAGCTCGATCGCGGGCTCAATGCGCTCTACACCAAGGGCGGCCTGATGTACGGCTGGCCGATCCGCTGATTCGTTCCTGAACGAGAGAGGCCGTGCCGGCGGCAACCGCCGGCGCGGCCGTACCCGAAGCGAATCGAGGATTTCCCATGACCGAAGAAAACACGGGCGCCATGCCCCCACGGCCGAGCGCGCGCCTGTCGTGGAACGACCCCGGCCTGCGCGCGCTGGTCTACCAGGTCGTCGTGGTCGCGCTGGTGGCGCTGACCGCCTGGTACCTGGTGTCGAACACGCTGCACAACCTGGCGGCGCGCAACATCTCCACCGGCTTCGCCTTCTTCGACCGCGAGGCGGGCTTCGCGATCGGCGAGACCCCGATCGACTACACGCCGGCCGATACCTACCGCCGCGCCATCGTCGTCGGCCTGCTCAACACGCTGCGCGTGTCGCTCATCGCGCTCGGTGCTGGCCACCGTGCTCGGCACGCTGGTCGGCGTGGCCCGGCTGTCGGGCAACTGGCTGGCGTCGCGGCTGGCCGCGGCCTATGTGGAGTGCGTGCGCAACGTGCCGCTGCTGCTGCAGTTGCTGCTCTGGTATGCGCTGATCTCCGAGAGCATGCCGGGGCCGCGTGCCGCGCACCATCCGCTGCCGGGGGTGTACCTGTCGAACCGCGGGCTGCTGATGCCGGCGCTGCTCGGCGACTCGCTCGCATGGATGGTCGGCGCGCTGGCCATGGCGGGCGTTGGCACCTTCCTGCTCGCGCGCTGGAGCAGGAGGCGGCAGGCGCTGACCGGCCATCCGATGGCGCTCGCGCCCTGGGCGGCGGCGCTGTTCGCCGGCCTGCCCGTGCTGGCCTGGGCGCTGAGCGGCGCAAAGCTGTCGATGGAGATCCCGCACCCGAGCGGCTTCGGCTTCGCGGGCGGATGGAACCTCTCGCCCGAGCTGTTCGCGCTGCTGGTGGGGCTCGTGAGCTACACGGCGGCCTTCATCGCCGAGATCGTGCGCTCGGGCGTGCAGTCGGTGAACCGCGGGCAGTGGGAGGCGGCCGAGTCGCTGGGCCTGCGGCGCGGGCGTTCGCTGCGGCTGGTGGTGCTGCCCCAGGCGCTGCGGGTGATGGTGCCGCCGGCCACGAGCCAGTACCTCAACCTCGTCAAGCACAGCTCGCTGGCCGTGGCCATCGGCTATCCGGACCTCGTCTCCGTGGTGAACACGACCCTGAACCAGACCGGCCAGGCCATCGAGGGCATCCTGATCATCATGGCCGCCTTCATGACGGTGAGCCTGTGCATCTCGCTCGCCATGAATGCCTACAACCGGCGCATCGCGCTCGTCGAGCGTTGACATGAACCCCACCACTTCACTGACCGGCGGCACGACCGCCAACCCGCGCGCGCCCGAGCGTGCCCTGCACGCATGGCCATGGATCCGGGAGCGCCTGTTCCAGTCGCCCGCGGGCATCCTCGGCACGCTGCTGTGTCTCTGGCCGCTGCTGATGACCGTGCCGCCGCTGGTCGACTGGCTCCTCTTCAAAGCCACCTTCTCGTCGCCGACCGCGCAGGGCTGCCGGAACGCGCCCGGCGGCGCCTGCTGGGCCTTCATCGCCGAGAAGCACCGGCTGATCCTGTTCGGCACCTATCCCTACGACGAGCAATGGCGGCCGCTGCTCGCGACCCTCGCGCTGATCGGCACGCTGGTCTACAGCGCCGCGCGGCGCACGTGGGACCTGAGGCTCACCATGCTCTGGACCGGCGTGCTCGCGCTCGTCGCGCTGCTGATGTGGGGCGGCCTGTTCGGCCTGAGCTACGTGGAGAACGTGCGCTGGGGCGGCCTGCCGCTGACCTTGATCCTCTCGACCTTCGGCATCGCCTTCGCCTTTCCGCTCGGCGTGGTGTTGGCGCTCGGACGGCGCTCGAAAATGCCCGCCATCAAGGCGCTGTGCGTGGGCTACATCGACTGATCCGCGGCGTGCCGCTGATCAGCATCCTGTTCATGTCCTCGGTGATGCTGCCGCTGTTCCTGCCCGAGGGCATGAGCATCGACAAGTTGCTGCGCGCGCAGCTGGCCATCGTGCTGTTCGCCGCGGCCTACATCGCCGAGGTGGTGCGCGGCGGGCTGCAGTCGATCCCCAAGGGGCAGTACGAGGGCGCCGAGTCCATCGGCCTGTCGTATGCGCAGCAGATGCGGCGCGTGGTGCTGCCGCAGGCGCTGAAGGTCGTGATACCGCCGCTGGTCAGCACCTTCATCGCGCTGTTCAAGGACACCTCGCTGGTCGTGATCATCGGCATCTTCGACCTCACGCAGGCCGCGAAGGCCGCGCTGGCCGACCCCGCCTGGGCGGCTTCGGCGTGGAGGCCTACCTGTTCATCGGCGCGATCTATTTCGTCTTCTGCTTCTCGCTCTCCAAGTACAGCCGGTCGCTCGAGCGTTCGCTCGCCACCGGCCATGCCAACGACAACGCCGGCAAATAACGCAGGCAAGCAAGGCCGCCATGCCCCCCACAAGAACGAAGGACTCCGCCGTGACCGAACCGATCATCCAGATGCAAGCCGTCAACAAGTGGTACGGGCAGTTCCACGTGCTGCGCGACATCCACCTCGACGTGGCGCGCGGCGAGCGCATCGTCGTCTGCGGCCCGTCGGGTTCGGGCAAGTCGACGCTGATCCGCTGCATCAACCGCCTCGAGCAGCACCAGAGCGGCCGCATCGTCATCGACCGCACCGAGCTGAGCAACAACCTGCGCCACATCGAGACCATCCGCCGCGACGTGGGCATGGTGTTCCAGCACTTCAACCTGTTCCCGCACCTGACGGTGATGGAGAACCTCACGCTGGGCCCGGTCTGGGTGCTGAAGAAGCCGATGGCCGAGGCCCGCGCGACCGCGATGGAGTACCTCGAGCGCGTGCGCATTCCCGAACAGGCCGGCAAGTTCCCGGGCCAGCTCTCGGGCGGCCAGCAGCAGCGCGTGGCGATCGCGCGCTCGCTGTGCATGGGCCCGAAGGTCATGCTGTTCGACGAGCCCACCTCGGCGCTCGATCCCGAGATGGTCAAGGAGGTGCTCGACGTGATGATCGGCCTGGCGCAGGAGCGGCATGACGATGCTGTGCGTGACGCACGAGATGGGCTTCGCGCGCAAGGTCGCCGACCGCGTGATCTTCATGGACCGCGGCGAGATCGTCGAGCAGGGCGCGCCCGAGCGCTTCTTCGCCGATCCGCAGACCGAGCGCGCGCGACTCTTTCTGAGTCAGATCGTGCATTGACCCGAGCGCCACCTATTCCCAACCACCAGGAGCACAGATGCCATCGAACGAAGCCGCCCACGCGGCGGGATTCCAGACCCGGACCATCCACGCGGGCCACGAGACCGATGCCTTCGGCGCCGTCTCGCCACCGATCTACCTGACCTCGACCTATGCCTTCGAATCGACCGCCGACGCGGCCGCCGTGTTCTCGGGCGAGAGCGAGAAGTACGTGTACGGCCGCCAGCACAACCCCACGCAGGCGCTGCTCGAGCGTCGCCTGGCCGACCTCGAGGGCGCCGAGGCGGGCCTGGTCACCGGCTCCGGCATGGGCGCGATCAGCGCCACGCTGCTGACCCTGCTGTCGGCCGGCGACGAGCTCATCGCGCACCACACGGCCTATTCGACCGTGGGCCTGCTGCTGGCCGACGGCCTGCCGCGCTTCGGCATCCGCGTGCGGCGCGTCAACTTCTCCGATCCGCGCAACCTCGAGCAGGCGCTGTCGGACAAGACCAAGATCGTGTACTTCGAATCGCCGGTCAACCCGACCGGCGAGGTGCTCGACATCCGGGCGCTGGCCGACATCGCCCGCCGGCATGGCGCCAGGGTGGTGGTCGACTCGACCTTCGCGTCGCCGGCCCTGCAGCGGCCCATGGACCATGGCGCCGACCTCGTGGTGCATTCGCTGACCAAGTACATCAACGGCCATGGCGACCTGCTCGGCGGCGTGGTGCTGGGCGATGCCGCCACCGTCCACAAGATCCGCAAGGCCGGGCTGCGCTACCTGACCGGCGCCACGCTGTCGCCGATGCTCTGCTTCCTGGTGCTGCGCGGCCTCAAGACCCTGACGCTGCGCATGCGCCAGCACGGCGAGAGCGCGCTGAAGATCGCGCAGATGCTCGCCGCCCATCCGGCGGTGGAGGTGGTGCGCTATCCCTTCCTGGCCGACAACGCGGGCCATGCGATCGCGCAGCGCCAGATGAAGCACGGCAGCGGCATGCTCTCGTTCGACCTCAAGTCGGGCGAGCAGGGCGCGATCCGCATGATCGACCGGCTGCGGCTGATCTCGCGCGCGATCAGCCTGGGCGACACCGAGACGCTGATCACGCATCCGGGCGCGCTGATCCGCGCCAACCAGCAGGTGGAGCCGGGCGCGCGGCTCAGCGAGGGCGTGACCATGAAGCTGGTGCGCCTCTCGGTGGGACTGGAGGACGTGGACGACCTGATCGCGGACCTGAAGCAGGCGCTCGAGGCGCTGTAGCGCACCGTCGCGGCGCACGCGGCCGGCGCATTCGGGCCCGTCACGGGCCGCGCGTGAAGGGCCGCAGCCGCATAGCTGCTATCTCGCGCGATGCATGGCTCGCGCGCCGGCCGCGAGGCGCGCCGGCGGCCCGTGTCCATTCGGCGGAAGGCCTCCAGCGTGGGGCCGAGCCCGCTCCATTCCAACGACCGCTCCAAAGGCCTGCCCGCCACCGAAGCAGGACCCAAAGTTTCCGTTTGGCATGAACGGTGCTCCGTTCCTCCTCAGGCAAGCACGCCTTCCTCTCCCTCTGATGCATAGCTGTTATTCACCGGAAAACGCTCGTTTCTCGGTTTGACACAAAGTGTCATATGGGACATATTCATCACACGTTCCGAGGTATCCCCATGCGAATCTCTGCCTTGCTCAAGTCCCTGGTCTGCGCCGCATTCGCCGCGACCGCTGTCACTTCGATGACCGCTTCGATGGCCGCCGAGGCCTGGCCCACGCGGCCCGTGCGCCTGGTGGTCGGCTTCCCGCCGGGCGGGCCGACCGACATCGTGGCGCGCATCGTCGGCCAGTCGCTGTCGAAGGAGCTGGGTCAGCCGGTGATCATCGAGAACCGCGGCGGCGCGGGCGGCACCGTCGCCGCCGCCTACGTCGCGAAGCAGAAGCCCGATGGCGACACGCTGATGCTCACGGCCGAGTCGGTGCAGACCCGCGCGGCGGCCGTGTTCCGCAAGCTGCCCTACGACCCGGTGGCCGACTTCGAGCCCATCGGCAAGTTCGCGAAGCAGCGCGTGCTGATGGTGGTGAACCCCTCGCTGGCCGCCAAGGACGTGAAGGAGTTTGTCGCCTATGCCAAGGCCCACCCCGGCGAGCTCAACTACAGCGCGACCTACAGCGCGTCCTCGCACTTCGGTGGCGCGCTGTTCGGCGTGCTCAACGGCGTCGACCTCACGCTGGTGAACTACCCGGGCGGCGGCCAGCCCATCACCGACCTGATCGCGGGCGTGGTGCAGGTCGGCTTCTTCACCGAGTCCACCGTCGCGCAGCAGGTGCAGGCCGGCAAGCTGCGCGCCCTGGCCATCGCGGCCGACGAGCGCTCGGCGCTGTTCCCGCAACTGCCCACGCTGCAGCAGGCCGGCGCCGCGCGCATGGACATCTCGCCCTGGTTCGGCCTCGTGGCGCCCGCGAAGACGCCGCCCGAGATCATCGCCAAGGCTTCGGCCGCGCTGACCCGCGCGATCGCGAGCGAGGACTTCGAGAAGCGCCTCGCGCCGATCGGCGCGGTGGCCATCAAGGGCTCGACGCCCGCGTCCTTCGCGGCCGACATCAGGAAGGAAATCGACTACTGGAAGAAGTTCGTGAAGGACTCCAACTTCCCGATCGTCGATTGAGACGGAAGACGCTGACCATGAGCTTCTTCGACGAACTGGACAGCGGCCTCACGGCGCGCGAGCTGGCGCTGGTGCGCGACACCGAACGCTTCTGCACCGAGGTGCTCGCGCCGCGGCTCGCGCAGGCGCGTTCGCGCGGCGAGCCCTGCGAACGCACGGTGATCGCCCAATGGGCCGCGCTGGGCATGCTCGGCCTGCAAGTGCCGGAGGAGGGCGGCGGCTTCGGCGCCTCCTTCCTCTGCAAGGTCCGCATCGCCCAGACCATGGCGGGCCACGGCTTCGCCGCGGCCTTCTGCCTCAACAACATGCAGGGCATGGCGACGCGGCTGTGGCGCCACGGCTCGGCGGTGCAGAAGGAACGCCTGCTGCCGGGGCTGCTGGCCGGCCGCCTGATCGGCGCGCCCGCGATGTCGGAACCCACGGCCGGCAGCGACCTCACGCAGCTGCGTTCGCAGGCCGTGCGCACCGAGGGCGGCTGGCTGCTCGACGGCAGCAAGGCCTGGGTCAGCAACGGCGTCATCGCCAACCTGCTGATGGTGCTGGCGCGGACCACCGCGGCCGACGGATCGCAGGCGATCGCGGGCTTCCTGGTCGAGCCCGAGGCCGGCAAGGCCTTCGCCGCGACGCCGCACGAGCTGCCGGGCGCGATGGAGTTCAGGCTCGCCGAGATCCGCTTCGAGCGGCACTTCGTGCCCGACTGGGCGCTGATCCACGCCCCCGGCGAGGCCTTCCGCGCCTCGATGGAAGCCATCAACGCGGCACGCGTGCATGTGGCGGCCATGTGCACCGGCTCGCTGCATGCGGCGCTGTGCACCGCTGTCGCGTACTGCGGCCAGCGCACCGCGTTCGGCAAGCCGCTGCTCGCGCACCAGGGATTGCAATGGGCACTCGCGGAGGTCGCGGCCCATCTCGAGGCCGCCAATGCGCTCGTGGTGAAGGCGGCGCGGCGCATCGATGCCGGCACCTGCGGCCCCGAGCTCGCGGCCAGCGCCAAGAAGATCGCGGTCGAGACCGCCACCGAGGGCATCGAGCAGTGCATCCGCGCGATGGGCGCCGTGGGGGCCACCGCGCCCCACGGCCTGGTCGCGCTCGCGTCCGAAGTGCGGCTCGCGGCCTTCGCCGACGGCAGCACCGAGATGCTCAACGACCGCATCGGCCGCGGGCTGGCCGCGGCCTATTCCTCGGCCCCCGCCCGCGGCGAGCAACAAGGAACCCAGCAACCATGAGCCTGAGACATGTGGTCGTCGACAGCGCCGCGCAGTCCCTCGAGGGCCTGCGCGATGGCGCCACGCTGCTGGTCGGCGGTTTCGGCGGCGCCGGCCTGCCGCGCGCCATCATCCAGGCCGTGCTGGCGCTGGGCGTGCGCGAGCTCACCGTGATCTCCAACAACGCGGGCGCCGATGCCGACGACCTGTCGCTCTGGTTCACGGCCGGCATCGTGCGCAAGATCGTCTGCTCGTACCCGCGCAGCGCCAAGGCCTTCGCCGTGGCCTACCGCGCCGGCACGGTCGAGCTCGAGCTGGTGCCCCAGGGCACGCTGATCGAGCGCATCCGCTGCGGCGGCGCGGGCATCGGCGGCTTCTATTCGCCGGTGGGCATCGGCACCGTGCTGACCGAAGGCAAGCGCGTGGAGCGCATCGACGGGCGCGACTACGTGCTCGAGAAGCCGCTGCGCGCCGACTTCGCGCTGCTCAAGGGCAGGCAGGCCGACACCATGGGCAACATCGTCTACAACAAGACGGCGCGCAACTACTCGCCGGTGATGGCCACCGCGGCCGACACGGTGGTGTTCGAGGTCGACGAGATCGTGCCGGTCGGCGGCCTCGATCCCGAATGCATCGTGACGCCCTGCATCTTCGTCGACCGCGTCTTCCTGGGAGATCGGGCATGAACAGACTCACGCGCGAACAACTGGCCGCGCTGGCGGCCTCGCAGCTGCCGCCGCGCAGCTTCGTCAACCTCGGCATCGGCTTCCCGACGCTGGTGTCGGACCACATCACCGCGGCCTCGGGCGTGGTCACGCACAGCGAGAACGGCATCCTGCACATCGGGCCGCGGCCGGCGCCGGGCGCGGAAGACCGCGACCTGATCAACGCGGGCAAGACGCCCGTCACCATCCTGCCGGGCGGCTCCTACTTCGACACCGGCCTGTCGTTCGCGATGATGCGCGGCGGCCACCTCGACATCGCCATCCTCGGCGCCTACCAGGTCAGCGCGCGCGGCGACATCGCCAACTGGAGCATGGGCCTCGACGGCTCGGCGCCGCCGGCCGTGGGCGGCGCGATGGACCTGGCCGTGGGCGCGAAGTCGATCTGGGTGCTGATGGAGCACCAGACGAAGGAGGGCGAGTCGCGCATCGTCGAGGCCTGCACCTTTCCGCTGACCGCCGTGGGCGTGGTGCGGCGCATCTTCACCGACCTGGCCGTGATCGAGGTCGAGCCCGACGGGCTGGTGGTGAGCCGCATGGTCGACGGCCTCACGTTCGAACGGCTGCAGGCGTTGACCGCCGCGCCGTTGCGACTGGCCAGGTCTCTCCTCGCATGAACGCACAACCACTTCGCCTCGAACCCGATCCATCCATGCCATTCCGCGTCGCCGACCTCCTTGCCGACAGCCTCGCCCTTCACGGCGTGCAGCGCGCCTTCAGCGTGCCGGGCGAGAGCTTTCTTCCCTTGCTCGATGCGCTGCACGGCCGCGAGGACTTCGACCTCGTGACCTGCCGCCACGAAGGCTCGGCCAGCCTCGCGGCAGCGGCCGATGCCCGGCTGACGGGCATGCCGGGCGTGGTGATGGTGAGCCGCGGGCCGGGCCTCGCGAACGCCACCATCGGCATCCACGTGGCCTCGCAGGAGGCGCTGCCGCTGGTGGTGCTGGTCGGGCAGGTCGACCTGCCGAACCTGGGGCGCGACGCGGTGCAGGAGATCGATGCGGCGCGCCTGTTCGGGCCGATGGCGAAGTGGACCGCCCGCATCCACCTCGCGTCGCAGGCCGCCGAGACCCTGGCGCGCGCCTTCTCGACCGCGGCCAGCGGCACGCCGGGCCCGGTGATCGTCGAGCTGCCCGAGGACCTGCTGGCCCAGGAGATCCCCCGATGCGCCGCCACGCGCTTCGGCGTCGCGCGGCCCGAGCCGTCGATGCAGGCGCTGGAAGACGCCGCCGCGCTGCTCGCGCGGGCCGAGCGGCCGGTGCTCATCGTCGGCGGCGAAGCGTGCGCCGATGGCGCCTTCAGGCAGGCGCTGGTCGCGCTCAGCGAGGCCTGGCAACTGCCGGTCGCGGTCACGAACAAGTACCAGGACCTCTTTCCCAACACGCATCCGCACTGGCTCGGTCAACTGGGCTTCTTTCCCTCCGCCGTCCACACGGCGCTGTTCGCGCAGGCCGACCTCGTCGTCGGCATCGGCACGCGGCTCGGCGACGTGTCGACGCAGGGCTTCACCGTTCCGCGCCAGTCGCCCGACGCGCAGAAGCTGCTGCATGTGTACCCCGATGCCGGCGCGATCGGCCGCCACTTCGACACCACGCTCGGCGTGGTGTCGACCGCGCGCGCCTTCGTGGACGCGCTGCTGCGCATGACGCCGCCGTCCATCGACCGCAGCGAATGGCTGCGCGCGGGCCTGCATGCGCGCGAGGCCGCGCACGGCTGGAACGAAGCCCGCGTGCCCGCGCAGGACGTGCTGGGCCATGTGATCAACGCCGTGCGCGGCGCGATGCGCGACGACACGATCCTCACGACCGACTCGGGCAACTTCGCCGCCTGGGTGCATCGCGCGCTGCGGCTCGGGGCCGTCGAACCGCCTGCTCGGCTCGGCCTGCGGCGCGATGGGCATGGGCGTGCCCGCGGGCCTGGCCGCGGGGCTGCGCCATCCACAGCGGCAGGTGATCGCCTTCTGCGGCGACGGCGGCTTCCTCATGAGCGGCAACGAGCTCGCGACCGCGGTGGACCGCGGCATCGACCTGAAGATCGTCGTCGCCAACAACGCCTCGTACGGAACGATCCGCTCGTTCCAGGAGCGCTCCTATCCGGGCCGCGTCAGTCGGCACCGACCTGCGCAACCCCGACTTCGCCGCGCTCGCCCGGGCCTTCGGCGCCTCGGGCCATGTGGTGCGGCATGCGGACGAGGCCGCGCAGGTCATGGCCGAGGCGCTGGCCGTGCGCGGCCCGGCCGTGATCGAGGTGCGCTGCGCCACCCACTATGCGCTGGCCGACTCGCTGCGGTCGGCCCTTTTGAAGACGAACCCAAGGAAACCCATGTTCAACGCGATCCACCTGACCCAGCAGGACGGCCAGACGCTGGCCGCCGTGAAGGCCCTCGAGGCCTCGGCGCTGCCCGAGGGCGACGTCACGGTCGACGTCGAGTTCTCGAGCCTCAACTACAAGGACGCGCTCGCCATCACCGGCCGCGGCCCGATCGTGCGCCAGTGGCCGATGGTGCCCGGCATCGACTTCGCGGGCACGGTCGGCGAGAGCACGTCGCCCGACTTCAAGGCCGGCGACCAGGTGATCCTCACGGGCTGGGGCGTGGGCGAAGGCCATTGGGGCGGGCTGGCGCAGAAGGCGAGGGTGCCGGCCGCCTGGCTGGTGGCGATGCCCGCGGGCCTCACGAGCCGCCACGCGATGGCGATCGGCACTGCGGGCCTGACGGCCATGCTGTGCGTGCTCGCGATCGAGCGCGACATCGGGCCGCAGGCCGGCGAAGTGCTGGTGACCGGCGCCAACGGCGGCGTGGGCAGCTTCGCCGTCAGCCTGCTGGCCAAACGCGGCTTCCGGGGTCGTGGCCGCCACGGGCCGCCCGCAGGAGGCCGTGCGGCTGAAGGCACTGGGCGCGCACGAGGTGATCGGCCGCGAGTCGCTGTCCGCGCCGGGCAAGCCGCTGCAGAAGGAGCGCTGGGCCGCGGTGGTCGACTGCGTGGGCAGCCATACGCTGGCCAATGCCTGCGCCGCTACGAAGTACGGCGGCGTGGTCGCGGCCTGCGGGCTGGCACAGGGCATGGACTTCCCGTCGACCGTCGCGCCCTTCATCCTGCGCGGCGTGACGCTCGTGGGCATCGACAGCGTGAAGGCCGGGCTGCCCCGGCGCCTGGAAGCCTGGACCCAGTTGCAGCGCACGCTGGGCGCGGACGAAACGCTCGCGATGACCGCGACCATCGGCCTGGCGCAGGCGATTCCCGCCGCGCAGGACCTGATCGACGGCAAGATCGCCGGGCGCCTGATCGTCGACGTGAACGCCTGATCGGATCGCGTGGATTCCCTCGACCGCCAATTGCGGTACTTCCTCAAGATCGCGAGCCTGAAGTCGCTCTCGCGCGCCGCCGAGGCGCTGGACCAGACCCAGCCCGGCCTGAGCCGCCAGCTGGCGACGCTCGAGAGCTGCCTCGGCCAGCCGCTGTTCGTGCGCAACGGGCGCGGCGTGGAGCTGACGGAAGCGGGGCGCGGCCTGAAGGAGAAGACCGAGGCCGCCTACCGCAGCATCGACGCCGCGGTCGACTGCGTGCGCAAGCACGACGGCGTGTCGCAGGGCACGGTGCGGGTGGCGGCGGTCCATACCCTGAGCTACTACCTGCTCGGCGAGATCGTGGCGCGCTTCTCGGCCGAATGCAGCGACGTCGCGCTGTCGCTGATGTGCCGCAGCTCGTCGGACGCGGCCGAGCTGGTGGAGAACGGCAAGGCCGACATCGGCCTGGTCTACGACACGGCCGTCGCCTCGCAGACGCTGGACACGCGGCCGCTGTTCGACGACGAGATGTGCCTGGTCGCCACGCGCGACAGTGCCCCTGGCGAGACCATCGACCTCACGGAGGAGCGGCCGCGGCTGGTGGCCTTTCCGGCCCACTATGCGCTGGGCAAGATGGTGCGCCAGGGCAGCTTGAAGCTGCCGATCGTCGCCGAGGCCGAGACCGTCGACAACCTGGTCCGGCTGGTCGCCGCCGGCATGGGTGCCTGCATCCTGCCGACCCGCATGCCCGACAAGCTGCTGCAGGACAACGACCTGCGCAAGGTTCGCATCGAACGGCCGCTGATGCGCCGCCGCGTGGTCGTGATCACGCGCGCGGGCAAGCCGCAATCGCCGCTGGTCCAGCGGCTGGTCGACATGGTGCTGGCGGCCGTGCCCTGAGCGCCGCGCCTCTTCCTTCCACCCACACAACTTCCTCTTCATCGAACCATGACCCCCGAACTCCGCAGCAAGGAATACTTCGACGAGCGCGCCACCCGCGAGATGGCGCAGCACTTGGCGGGCGCGCCGCGCACCATGAAACAGAGCCTGGCCTATGCCTGCCGCATCCTCGCGATGACCGGCCAGGAAGCCGGGCTCGCGGGCCAGATCAGCGCGCGCTCGGAACGCCCCGGCGCCTACTGGACGCTGCGCTTCGGCCTCGGCTTCGACGAAGCCACGCCCGAGGACTTCATCGAGGTCGACCAGGACCTCAACACCCTGACCGGCACCGGCATGCCCAACCCCGCCACGCGCTTCCACCTGTGGGTGTATCGCGCGCGGCCCGACGTCCAGTCGATCATCCACACCCACTCGCCCTGGGCCTCGGCGCTCGCGGCCGCGCGCCAGCCGCTGGTGATCTCGCAGATGGACATGACGCCGCTGCACGAGGACTGCGCCTTCCTCGGCGAATGGCCCGGCGTTCCGATCGCCGACCAGGAGGGCGTGATCATCTCGGGCGCGCTCGGCAGCAAGCGCGCCATCGTGCTCGCGCACCACGGCTACCTCACGGCCGGCCAGACCATCGAGGAAGCGACCTACCTGTCGGTCTACCTCGAGCGCGCCGCGCGCATGCAGATCCGCGCCCAGGCCTTCGGCCCGCTGACGCCGGTGGACGACGTGCTCGCGCGCGAGGCGCACGACTACCTGCTCAAGCCTTCGATCGTCAACGCCACCTTCGACTACTGGTGCCGGCAGACGCGTGGCGCGCCCGCGCCGCTCGATTGCTGAGCCCCCGGGCCGCGCTGCGCCGACGCTAAGATCGACCGCATGGACACCACAGACACATGGCGCTGAATCTCAAGTTCCTGCGGGTGCAGAGCGGCCTCACGCTCGAGCAATTGGCCAGCGACTCCGGACTCACGCGCAGCTACCTGTCGAAGGTGGAGCGCGGCATCTCCAAGCCGTCGATCGAGTCGGCGCTGAAGATCGCGAGCGCGCTGGGTGTCACGGTCGAGAACCTGTTCGGCCGCTCCACCGTGGCCGATGCCGTGTCCATCGTGCGCGCGCCCGCGCCGTCGGAGGAGGAGGCCCGCACCTACATGTCGCTGGTCGCCGGCGTCAGCCAGGGACGGCTCATGCGCGCCTTCGTGCTGCGCCCCGGCGAGCGCGCGGGCGGCCACAGCAAGATCATGAGCCACCACGACGGCGAGGAGATCCTCTACGTGCTGACCGGCCGCATCGAGCTGCAGATCGGCAACCGCAAGGAGATGCTCAACGTGGGCGACTGCGTGCAGTTCGACTCCACCATCGCGCACAAGCTGCGTTCGGTCGATGGGGAGGATGCGTCGGTGCTGGTGGTGATCGTCGCGAAGTAGCTTCGCGCCATGCTTTCCCGAGGGAGGAACCGTCCTTCATCGCGAAGGCTCAGTGGTAGTCATCCTCGCGCTGATGCCGAATCGCGGACACCACGATGTCCTGCTCGCTCACGATATGGAACAAGGCGACATATCCGGACGCGCCGAATGGAATCACCAGTTCGCGTTCGAGCCGGTCGTCATGGGCGATCCTGCATGTGAATGGATTCGATTCCAGGATTCGAAACTCGTGGCGAATCGCGTTCAATGCGCGGTCTGGCAGGTCCCAGTCGCCATGCTTGATCGCAAGTTCGAGGAGAAAACCTTCGAGGCGCTGCAGATCCTCGAGCGCTTCGCGCGTGAAGCTGACGAGGTATTTCACGGGCGCCGTTTGCCGACGCCACCCTGTGCTCGCTGCGCCGCGGTGCGCGCGGTCTCGAGGCGAGACTTCATCGCGTCGAACACGTCATTGGCCGAGTAGTACTCGCCGGACGCGCGCGCCTTGGCCAGCGAAGAACGTCCGCGGGTCACGAATTCCTGCTGGGCCTGGCGGCGCCGCGCTGCGTCGATCGCGGCCTTCTCGACGAAGTTCGACAGGGTCTCGCCATCGAGCAGAACGCTTTCGATCTGCTCTCGAACCGATGCCAGAACCCGAACCGGAGGAAGCTGAGCCGTTTTCATGTCGAGCATTGTAGTGCAAATGCTATGCAGGAACTCCATCCAGCAACCACGCCTGCATCCACACCGCCACCGCATCGAGCATCTGCTCGATCACCTGCGCGTCGGTCAGGCCCGATTTCTTCGGCACGTGAAAGCCATGGTCGGCCGCCGCGTATTCGTCGACGCTCGCCCAGTCACCGAGCGAATCGACGACCTGCGCGAAGCAGGGCGGTTCCGCGAGCTTGTCCTGCGCGCCGTGCACGAACAGCATCGGCACGTCGATATCGTGCAGGTGCGCCGCGCGATCGATCGAGGGCTTGCCGGCCGCATGCAGCGGAAAGCCGAGGAAGACCAGCCCGGTCACCTCGGGCAGCAGGCCCAGCGCCTGGGCCTGCGAGGTCATGCGCCCGCCGAAGGACTTGCCGCCCGCGAACAGCGGCAGGCCCTGGAAATGCGCCGCGGCACGGGCCACGGCCGCGCGCACCGTGGCATGCGCGAGCGGCGGTGCGTCGGGCCGCTTCGAGCCGCGCTCCATGTACGGGAACTGGTAGCGCAGGCACGCGATGCGGCGCTCGGCGAGACCCTGCGCCACGGCCTCCATGAACGCGTGCGTCATGCCCGCGCCCGCGCCGTGCGCGAGCACCAGGGCGAAGCGCGCATCGTCGGCCGCGTCGATCAGGCCCGACACGCGCAACTCGGCATCGACCTCGATCGTGATCTTTCTCGACGTGCTCATGCGGCGACCTCGACGGGTGGGAGTCCGAACAGCCGCCGGCTGTTGGCGCTGCAGGCCGCGATGACCTCGGCCACATCGCGTTCGAGCAGTTCGGCCACGCCCGCGGCAACCCATGGCAGGTACGCCGGTTCGTTCGGCTTGCCGCGCAGGCCCGCGTTCTTCGGCAGCAGGCAGGGCGCATCGGTCTCGAGGTGCAGCCGGTCCAGCGGAATGACGGGGATGGCCGCGCGCAAGGCCTGGCCGCGCTGCAGGTCCGTCACCCAGCCCGTGATGCCGATGTCGAGGCCCATCGCGAGAAAGGCCTCGGCTTCGGCGCGGTCGCCGGTGAAGCAGTGCACCACGCCGTGCGCGCCGTCGGCCACCACGGGCGCGAGCATGTCGTGGAAATCGGCGAAGGCATCGCGGCAGTGCAGGAACAGCGGCTTGCCGGTCTGCGCGGCCATCGAGAGCTGCCGGTCGAAGGCCGCGCGCTGCGCCTCAGGTGTCGAGAAGTTGCGGTTGTAGTCGAGGCCGCATTCGCCGACCGCCACGACCTCGGGGCAGCGCCACAGTTCGGCCAGCTGCTCGAAGGTGGCGGCGTCGAAGGACTTCGCGTCATGCGGATGCACGCCCGCGGTCGCGAAGACCACGCCCCGATGCGCCCGCGCCAGCTCGAGCGCGCGCAGGCTCGAGGCGAGCGAGGTGCCCGTGGCCAGGATCTGCGCCACGCCCGCGGCCTTGGCACGCGCCAGCAGCGGCGCGGTGATCGACGCCAACTGGCCCGAATGGAAGTTGACGCCGATGTCGACGAGGGAAGGGGAGGCGGCTTTCGCTTCGATGCTCATGCATCGATGGTACGAGAACACCGCGCATGCACGCGGTGCCCGTGCGCCGCCGCCGGGCTCAGCTGCAGCTGTAGCTGGCCGCCGCGTTCACGTCGCCCGAGCCCCTGTACTTCGGGTACTTCGGGTACTGGCAGGCCGGCATGCTGCGGGCCGTGCCGCCGCTCGTGAAGTTGTAGGTCAGCTGCGTGGGCGCGTCGTCGTTCTCCACCCAGCCCATGATGGCCGAGGCCCAGTCCACTTCCTGCAGGCTGCCGCCCGCGCCATGCCCGCCGCCTGGAACGATGAAGAAGCGCGTGGTGCTGTTCGGGTCGGCCAGTCCCATCGACTTCGCGATGCCCGTCATGGTGGTCCAGTTGCGGTAGTGGTCGTTCGGCGACAGCAGCGCGTCGCTGCCGGCATGCCAGGAGATCAGCTTGCGGCCCGAGGCCACGTAGCTGGCGATGGCGGCCTTGTCGTGGTCGGCGCCGATGCGCGCCAGGCCCGCACCGAGCATGTAGTAGTCGGTCTCGAGCTGGAAGCCCGCCTGCCGGGCCGGCGTGAGCCAGGCAGGATCGCCGCTCGCGAGCAGCGCGAAGCCGCCGCCGAGTCCGCCCCAGCCGAGGCCGAGGCCGTTGCCCCATGAATAGCCCGAGAGCACGGTCGAGCCGTTCGAGAGCTTGAGCGGCGACAGGAAGGACTGGAGCGTGCCCACCTGCGCGGCGCTCAGGCAGAGGGCCGGATCGCTGCTCGCGCCCGCCACGCCACACTGCAGCACGGCCGGATCGAAGCTGCAGGCCTGTGGGTTGCCGATCAGGCCGTCGCTGGCGCCGTCGAGCGCGTCGCAGGCCGCGAGCGCCGCCGCATGGGCCGCGCCGGTCTGCGCGGGGCTCAGCGCCGCGGGCGTGCCGGTCAGCGAGGCCGCGCGCAGCCAGGCGCTGGTCTGGCCCGCCATGTCCATGGTCTCGCAGCCCGAGACGATGCCGTCGAACTCCTGCGGCCAGCGCTGCGCGGCGATGTAGGCGTTGCGTCCGCCGTTGGAGCAGCCGTTGAAGTAGCTGTGCGTTGGCGCCTTGCCGAAGAAGGCCTGCGCGACGGCCTTGCCGAAGCGCAGCGTGGTGCCCACCGCGGCATAGGCGTAGTCGGTCGCCGATTGCTGGCCCTCGGCCGTGCCGCTGGCCCAGACGGCGGGGGCAGCCTGCGCGGGCACGCTCGCGCGGTTGCCGCCATTCGAGGCCGCGTACACCGCGCCCTTGAGTGCGAGCGTCGGGTCGACCGCCGTCACGGCGCCGCCGCCGTCCCTGGTCACTGCCGAGGCGATGCGTCCATCGAAGCCAGCGCCACCTTGTTGCCAATAGCGGCCGGTCCAGTTGTCGGGCACGTCGATCTCGATGTCGAGGAAGGGTGCGCGCGTGCCCAGCACCTGGCAGAAGCCCGAGGCATTGACCGCCGTCCTGGCTTCGAAGCGCGCGGTCTGCGTGACCGTGACGCCCGCCAGCACCTGCCCCTTGAGACCGCTGCAGGTGCTCTTGAGCTGCTCGGCACTGGGGCCCGACGGACCCGCGGGCGGCGGCGCGGCCGGCGCGGGCGCGGGTGCCGGGATCGGGAGGAAGCCGCTGCCGCCACCGCCGCCACCGCCGCAGCCTTGCAGGGCCAGGCCGGCGGCCATCAGCAGGCCCGCCGACAGCAGGGCACGGTTCACACACTTCTCGTCGCGCATGGTTGTCTCCGATTTTTGATGGGGTGCCGGATGGCCGGCGGTTCTGTCTCGATGGCTTCGCGCTTCGGTCGATGCGGACATCGACCAAAAAACCAACCGACCGGTCGGTCTGGAAGCCGCGCAAGGCTAACGCAGCAGTGCCGACACGGGCAAGCGGCAAGTGCTCGGGACTAACCCCTAAGATCGCGGACCGCGTGGTCTCGCGCGCAGCCCTCTTCGCCATCCATGACCGTTGACACCGCTTCCTCCCGCCCCGGCGACCAGCGCAGCCTGATCGTCAGGGCCGCCGCCGAGCTGTTCGCCCGCAAGGGCTATGCGGCCACGTCGATGAACGAGATCGCCGAGGCCAGCGGGCTGTCCAAGCCCGGCCTCTACCACCACTTCAAGGACAAGGCGCAGGTGCTGCTGCACATCGCCGACGGCCATGTCTCGCGCCTGGTCGACATCGTCACTGGCGTGGAAGCGCTGCAGCTCGCGCCCGACGAGCGGCTGCCCGAGCTGATCGAGGCCTTCATGGCCGAGTACGCCGAGGCGCAGCACGAGCACCGCGTGCTCACCGAGGACGTGCGCTTCCTCGATCCCGAGGCGCAGGCGCGCGTGCTCGACAAGGAGCGCACGGTGGTGCGCGTGTTCGCCGACGCCATCGCCGCCACGCGCCCCGACCTGCACGCATCGCAACTGCACAAGCTGCTGACGATGTTCCTGTTCGGCATGCTCAACTGGATGTTCACCTGGTTCAAGCCCGGAGGACGCTTCTCTTACGAGCAGATGGCGCCGATCGCGACGCAGCTGTTCCTCAACGGCATCACGGGGCTGGAGATCGCGCCGAAGAAGAAGCCGAAGGCGCGCAAGGCGTGATCGGCTGATCGGCCCATCGCGCGCATCTCCGCCATGGATCGCGCGCAGGCCGAACCGCTCAATCGAGCTTGATGCGGCCGCTCGCGAGCAGCGCGCGGTGGCGCGCGGTCTCGGTGGCGATGGTGCGCTGCATCTCCGCGGGATCGCCCGACGCGGGCTCGAAGCCTTGCGCGACCAGGGACTGGCGCAGCTTCGGGCTGGCCAGCGCGCGCTGCCAGGCCTGGAGTACCTCGCGCCGTGCCGCCGCCGGCGTGCCGGCGGGCAGCACCAGCCCGACCCAGGAGTGGTACTGGTAGTTGCGCAAGGCCGGCACGCCGGTTTCGGCGTAGCTCGGCACCTCGGGCAGCATCGCCCAGCGTTGCGAAGAGGTGGCCGCCAGCGCGCGCACGCGCCCGCTCCGCACGAGCGGGACGATGGGCGCGGTGGCGTAGAGCATCAGGTCCACTTCGCCACCCGCCAGCGCATTCATCGCCTGCGCCTCGCCCTTGTAGGGGATGTGCCGCGCCTCGATGCCGAGCGTGCGCAGCAGCTCCTCGCTCTGCAGGTGCAGGCTGGTGCCGATGCCGAAGGAGCCATAGGTCAGCTCGCCCGGATGCGCCTTCGCATACCGCACCAGCTCGGCCATGTCGGCCACCGCCAGGTCGGCGCGCACCGCCACCACGCCGGCATTGGCCGCCACGATGCCCAGCGCATCGAAGTCCTTCAACGGGTCATGGCCGGGCGCCTTGTCGAGCACCGGGTTGACCGAGGCGATGGAGGGCGAGACCGCGATCAGCGTGCGGCCGTCGCGCGCGCTGCGCGCAGGGCCGCCTGCACGCCGATCTTGCCGGCCGCGCCCAGGCGGTTGTCGACCAGCACCGGATGGCCGAGCGCGGCCGCGAGTTCGGGGGCGATCAGCCGCGCGACGCGGTCGATGGGGCCGCCGGGCGGCGCGGGCACGACGATGGTGGAGACCTGCGGTGCGGCGGCGCAGCCCGTGCCGAACAGCAGGCCGGCCGCGAGCAGCAGGACCGTGCGGCGCCTCGCGGTCCGCCGAGATGCAGGGGGTTCCTGCGGCTTGTCTCTTCTTGTCATGCGGGCATCGTAGGCATGCACCGCCATATTTAGAAATACATTTTCGAGTCACGTTTTCATATCCTGTGGATATGGCCGCGATCGTGCCGAGATCCCTGCTCGCCTTCATCTTCCGGCGCATCGTCGGATGAAGAAAGACTCTGTCCCTCGCGCGGAATGCCTGTCACGGTAACGGGAGAAGGCGCACGCGTGGCCCGCTTGAAGATCGATGGCGAAATCCCCGTGTGCTCCTTGAAGAAGCGCGAGAAGTTGCCTGGCGCCGAAAAGCCCAGGTCGAGCGCAACGTCCGTGAGTTCGCCACCTTCGCTGACGCGCCGCATCGCTTCCTCGACGCGCACGCCGCTCCAGAACACCTGCGGCGTCGTGTGCAGCTGGTCGCGGAACAGCGCGAAGAAGTGCGCGCGCGACAAGCCGACCTTGGCAGCGATCTCGTCGATGGTCGTTTTCTCCGAGACGTGCGCGCGCATATGGGCGATGGCGGCCCGAAGGCGATGGTCGAGCGTGACGTCGAGGCCCGCCGCGACGGAAAGAGCCTCGCCGCCCGTCCTGGAGGCCGCGATGGCGGCTTCCAGCAAGCGCTCCACCTCCTTGTCGACCTGGTCGCGTCCGCTGCCGGCGGAGATCATCAGGTCCAGCACGCGCCAGCATGAGCGGCGCAGCGCATCGCCGATGGGCACTCGCGGCGAGGGAAAGCGAAAGCTGCGGTCCTTCGCCTGGCCGAGCTCGTCGAGCCACTCCTTCTTGATCATGAAGACGATGAACAGGCTCGATCCGCTGTCGTCCAGGCGAACCATGTCGTGCGCCTCGAACGCGTTCACGCCCAACGCCACGCTCTCGCTGTAGGGCACGGTTTGCGCACCGACATGCGCGCAGGCGCGCGCCCCGCCCAGCCAAAGGGCGAGCTGCGTTTCCGAGTGCGCGTGCGACACCAGATTGGCGCTCGCCTCCAGGACGATCGCCGTGCCGAACGCGCCTTCGTGAAGTGCATAGGCTTCCTGCATCTGTCTGCTTCATCGAGGTGGTTTGCGGCGATTGTTCCTTCCCGGCTCCGAGACCGGCACCGTGCCTCGGGTAAGTCCTTAGGAGGGCACCAGACGATTCGATACGCCGCCGGATCGACCGATAAGCGGCGTGGGCTTGCCATTCCTAAAGTTGCCGCATCGCCACAACACAGGAGCAAAGCTTCATGCGAATCGCCACTTTCACGAGCGAAGGCCACCGCAAGGTCGGGCTCGTCTCCGTCGACGGGAAGACCATTACCCCGCTGCAACTCACGCAGGTCCAGGCCGACAGCGGCGTGCTGACGCTGATCCAAGCCCTCGCCGAAGGTGGATCGCTCCCGGAGCCGGCCGGCCCCGCGGTCGAACTGGGCGATGTGGTGCTCGATGCGCCGCTGCCCAAGCCTCGCCGCAACCTCTGGTGCGTGGGTCGCAACTACCATGCGCACGCCAAGGAACTGGCTGCCTCGGTGTTCAAGGACAACACGACCAGGACAGACGAGTGGCCCATCGTCTTCACCAAGGTGCCCGAGTGCGTCGTGGGCCCGCATGACGACGTGCTCGTTCCTGCCGAGATCTCCACGCAGATCGACTACGAAGCCGAACTGGCCGTCGTGATCGGCAAGGGCGGCAAGAACATCACGCGCGCCGCCGCGACGTCGCATGTGTTCGGCTACACGGTCGTCAACGACGTGACCGCGCGCGATGTGCAGATGCGCCACGGCCAGTGGGACCTGGGCAAGTCTTTCGACACCTTCTGCCCAATGGGCCCGTGGATCGTCACCGCCGACGAGTTCGACGGCACAAGGACGCGCGTGCGCTGCTGGGTCAATGGCGAATTGCGCCAGGACGGTCCGACCGAGAACATGATCTTCGACATTCCCACGCTGATCGAGACCATCTCGCGCGGCATCACGCTCTACCCCGGCGACGTCATCGCGACCGGTACGCCGGCCGGCGTGGGCATGGGCATGAGTCCGCCGCGTTACCTGCGCGCCGGCGACGTGGTGCGCGTGGAGATCGACCGGCTCGGCGCCATCGAGAACAAGTTCGTCTGAAGGGCTGCGCATGACGACTCGAGTTCTGAACGACCTGGCCGTCGAGATCGACGGCACCGGCGACGCGCTGCTGTGCATCCACGGGCTCGGCGGCTCCTCGAACAACTGGACGCCCCTGTTGCCGGTGCTCCGCGGTTTTCGTTGCATCAGGCCCGATCTTCCAGGAAGCGCGAGGTCACCGCTGCCGCAAGACGGCAAGGCGCTGTCGATCGAGCGCTACGTGGACGCGATGGTGGGGCTGCTCTCGGCGCTCGACATCGGATCGGTCCATGTCATAGCCCACTCGATGGGCACGATCGTCGCTCAACACCTGGCGCTTCGCCGTCCCGGCACGGTGAAATCGCTGGTGCTCTTCGGCCCGCTGGCCGAGCCTCCCGATGCCGCCCGCCCCAACATCGCAGCCCGTGCCGACGCGGCGCGAGGCGGTGTGGCCGCCATGCAGGAGATCGCCGATGCCATCGTGAAGGGCGCGACGAGCACGTCGACGAAGGAACAGCGGCCGGCGGTGCTCGCACTGGTGCGGGAGAGCGTGATGCGCCAGTCGCCCGAGGGTTATGCGCAAAGCTGCGCGGCGCTCGCCGATGCGCAGTCGGCCGCGCTCGAACGCCTGGATGTGCCCACCCTGCTGGTTACCGGCGATCAGGATGGCGTGGCGCCGCCGCACAACGTCCGCGCCATGCAGGAGCGCATCGCGGGCAGCCGCGTCGTCGTGCTCGACGGATGCGGCCACTGGACGACCTTCGAACAACCGCAGCGCTGCGCACGAGAAATCGAAGCCTTCTACGCGGCACTGCGCTGAGACGGCGCCAGGCGCCATTCCACAACCCCATGGCCGGCAGCGCATGCCGGAGGAGACAACGATGACCCGTATTGCATTCACCAACGTTCGCATCTTCGACGGCTCGGGCGAGGACCCCTACACCGGCGACCTTCTCGTGGAGGGAAAGCGCATCGTGGAAGTCGCGCGCTTCCCCCAGCGGGTGAGCACCGATGACGCGCGCGTGATCGACGGCAAAGGCCGCTTTCTCATGCCCGGCATGACCGAGGCCCACACGCATTTCTCGTGGAACGACCAGCCGTCGCTCGCGGCCATCCAGTTCATGCCGCCCGAGGAGCACATGCTTTGGTGCGTGCGCGTGGCCAAGCGCTACCTCGACATGGGGTGGACCTCCGCGATCGGCGCCGCAGCGGCCAAGCCGCGGCTGGACGTGGTCTTGCGCAACGCCATCGACGCGGGCGAGTTCCCCGGCCCGCGCTACCTGGCCGGCAGCCAGGAGATCACCACCATCGGCGCGCTGGGCGACAACACGCTGCCGCACATGAAGTTCGAAGAACTCAGTTTCGGCAGTGTCTGCAGCGGTCCCGAGGAGATCCGCAAGTCGGCCCGCACCTTCATCAAGTACGGCGTGGACCACCTGAAGATCAATCTGTCGGGTGAGTACATCGCCGGCCTGCCCGCGGAGATGTCGCCGTTCGCCGAAGACGAGGTCGCCATGCTGGCGCAGGAAGCCAAGCGCTATGGCAAGCGCATGGCCGCGCATGCGCGCTCCAGCGAGTCGGTCAAGCAGTGCGTGCGCCACGGCATCGAGATGGTCTACCACGCCAGCTTTGCCGATTCGGAAGCGCTTGACATGCTCGAGGCGGCCAGGGACCGGCACTTCGTCGCACCGGGCATCGGCTGGCTCATTCGCACGACCTACAACGCGGCCGAGTACGGCATCACGGAGGCGGTCGCCACGCAGATGGGCTACAAGCGCGAACTGGAGATCGCATCGGCGTCGCTGCGCGAGATGCACAAGCGCGGCATTCGCATCCTGCCGGGCGGCGACTATGGATTCGCGTGGATGCCGCACGGCACCAATGCCAACGACCTCCAGTACTTCGTCGACTACATCGGCATGACACCCAAGGAGGCACTGATGGCTGCGACGCGGCTGGGCGGACAGATCATGCTGCGGCCCGACGAACTGGGGCGCTTGAAGGCCGGCTTTCTCGCCGACATCGTCCTGGTGGACGGTGACCCGCTGCAAGACCTGTCGCTGCTGACGGACCCGGCCAAGGTGCAACTGGTGATGAAGGATGGCGTAATTCACAAGGACTGCGCAACCCCGGTACCGCCGCACGCGGCCCTGCACCTCGACGGCGGCGACACGCCATTGCAGGAACAGGGCGTCAAGGAGGCGCTGGCCGAGATGCACTGAGGTCGGCTGGCGATCCGTGCCAGGGTCAGGAACGCCTCGCTGTTCGGCTCGGCCGTGATGAGCCGGCGTGCTTCCTCGATTGCGTTCATGGAGGAGCGGCAAGGGTCGGGCGAGCACCGCGCCTCCGGCGGCCGGACGCGCTGGAACGGCCCTTACACTGCCGCCCATGCGTACGCCCGGCGCCACCTCCACCCCGTCGGGCCCCGTGCCCGGGCCTGCCGATTCCCACGCCCAACTGGTCCGCGAACGCCTGCTGCGCCGCATGTTCGTGATGGGCCCGCCCACGGTGCTGACGGCACTGGCCTCGGCGATCGCGATGGCCGGCGTGTTCTTCTGGATGACGCGCGGCTTCGGCGCGCTGGCGTGGGGCGTCGCGATCTGCACGCTGCTGTGCCTGCGGCTGGTGTTCATGCGCTGGAACGCGCGCCTCTACCCCGAGCCCGAGTTCACGCTGCGTCAGCCCGAGGGCGCGTGGCGCTTCATGCTGCCGCTGGGCGCCTACATGTCGATGTGGACGCTGGCGCCCTGGGCGCTGATGCCGCCGGGCACCGAGTCGCCGATGCGCATCCTGATCCTGCTGCTGGGCATGTTCGCGGTGCTCATGGGCTCGGTGCCGGTGATCGCCACCTGGCGCGCGATGGTGCCCGTGGTCACGATTCCGCTCACGCTGGGGGTGGTCACGCGCTTCGCCTGGATGGGCGGCACCGATGGCTGGTTCACCTGCGTGGTCGGCCTGCTGTTCGGCGGCTCGATGGCGCGCTATGCGCTGTCGCAGCACCAGCTGATCCGGCGCAGCCTGTCGGACCAGATCGACAAGGAACTGCTGAGCGAGCAGCTGCTGCGCCAGTCCTTCGAACTGCAGCGGCTCAACCGCGAGCGCAGCCGCTTCTTCGCCTCGGCCAGCCACGACCTGCGCCAGCCGGTGCATGCGCTGGCGCTGTTCTCGCGCTCGCTGGAGCGCGACCTCGCCGACCATCCGCTGGCCCCCGTGGCCAGCCGCGTGGTGCAGGCCACCGACGCGGTGAGCGGCCTGCTCAACGCGATGCTCGACATCTCGAAGATCGACGCGGGCACGGTGGTGCCGCAGCCGGTGCGGATGGCGGTGGACCCGCTGTTCCTGCGGCTGTCGCAGATCTTCGAGCCGCGCACCCAGCAGGCGGGCCTCGCGCTGCGCTTCCACACCGCGCCCGAATGGCTGCAGACCGATGGCGACCTGCTGCTGCGCGTGCTGACCAACTTCGTCGACAACGCGCTCAAGTACACGCGCCAGGGCGGCATCCTCGTGAGCGCGCGGCCTCGCGGCGACCGCCTGCGGCTGGCCGTATGGGACACCGGCCTGGGCATCGCGCCCGAGCACCTGCCCCATGTGTTCGACGAGTTCTACCAGGTCGACAACCCGCAGCGCGACGTCGCGCGTGGCCTGGGCATCGGGCTGGCGATCGTCAAGCGGCTGGTGGACCTGCTCGGCGGCGATATCGGCGTGCGCTCGCGGCTCGGCCGCGGCAGCGTGTTCTGGGTCGACCTGCCGCGCCGCCCGCCCGTGCCCAGCGCCTTGCCCGCCGCGCCCGCGGCCGTGCCCGATACCGCGCAGGCCGATACCACCGAGCTGCCGCTGGTGCCGCCGCGCGTGCTGCTGCTCGACGACGAGCAGCCGGTGGGCGAGGCGGTGCGCATGTGGCTCGCGCCCTACTGCGAGCGCATCGAGATCACCTGCCGCCTCGCCGATGCCAGCTCGCAGGTGCGCGCCACGCCCGACGGCTTCGACGCCTTCCTCATCGACTTCCGGCTCGCCGATCCGCAGGACGGCATCGAGGCGACCGAGGAACTGCGCCGACTCGCCGGCCGCCGCGTGCCCACGATCCTGGTCACGGGCGATACCGATCCCGAGCGCGTGCGCGCGGCCTATGCCAGCGGGCTGGTCGTGATGTTCAAGCCGGTGCAGCCGGAGGTGCTGTTGCGCACGCTGCACCAGATCATTCGCGGAGAGCAGGACGAGCGCGGCGAGCGGCACGGCTAGGCTGCACGCTCCGCCGCCTCCAGCGTCTGCGAGATCAGCGTCGAGATCGTCATCGGCCCCACGCCGCCCGGCACTGGCGTGAGCGCCGCGCAGCGCTCGAACAGTCCCTCGGTCTCGATGTCGCCGATGCCACCCTCGTGGTAGCCGGCATCGATGACGATGGCGCCGTCGCGGATCCAGTCGACCCGGATGAAGCGCGGCCGGCCGACGGCGCCGACGATGACCTCGGCGCGCCGCACCTCGTCGGCGAGGTTCGCGGTCTTCGAGTGGCACACGGTCACCGTCGCATCGGCGTTCAGCAGCATCATCGCCAGCGGCTTGCCGAGGATCGGGCTGCGGCCGACCACCACCGCGCGCTTGCCGGCGAGGCCGATGCCGTAGTGCGCGAGCAGCCGCATGATGCCCGCGGGCGTCGCCGAGCCGAAGGCGGGCTGGCCCAATGCCATCCGGCCGAAGCCGTGGCTGGTGACGCCGTCCACGTCCTTGCGGATCGCGATGCGGTCGAAGCACTGCCGCTCGTCCACCTGCGCGGGAACGGGATGCTGCAGCAGGATGCCATGCACCTGTTCGTCGGCGTTCAGTGCATCGATCTCGCGCAGCACGTCCGCGGTGGTCGCGCGCGCATCGAGCGTCACGACGCGCGAGTCCATGCCGACGCGGCGGCAGGCATTGCCCTTCATCCGGACGTAGGTCGCGGACGAGGGATCGTCGCCGACCAGGAGGGTGGCGAGGATGGGGGTGCGTTCGCCGGTCCTCGCCTTCAGTGCGAAGACCCGCTGTCGCAGCGCCTCCTCGTTCGCGGTGGCGACCGACTTGCCGTCGAGCAGGATGCAGGGCGTCGGGGCGGTCATCGCGCACCTCCCAGGCGGAAGGGCGAAAGCCGTGGACGGGAAGGGATGCGCCGGTACGGGGCGGGCATGCGGACACTCATCGTCGGAACTCCTGAAAAGACGACTGACATGCCCAGGCGATCGGCGTGACGATGGCCGCGCTCCCCGATGGTGCTCCATCCGTTCGCCAGTTGCGCGGCGGCTCGATCTTAGCGAAGCACGGCGTCCGGCGCGAACAGCTCCAGGTGCCCGCTGCGCAGCTGGAACTTCTGCACCTTGCCCGTCGGCGTCATCGGCAGCGCGTCGACGAAGCGGATCGACTTCGGCACCTCGAAGCGGCCCAGGCGCTCGCGGCAGAAGGCCAGCAGCTCGTCCTCGCCGCAGGCTTCGGCGGCGGGGCGCCGCACCACGAAGGCCGCGACCGCCTCGCCCCAGTGCGGATGCGGCAGGCCGACCACGGCCGCGGCGCCCACCGCGGGATGGGCCAGCAGCACCGCCTCGAGCTTGATGCTCGAGACGTTCTCGCCGCCGGACTTGATCATGTCCTTCTTGCGGTCGAGGAACAGCATCTGCCCGTCGGCCTCGAACATGCCGATGTCGCCCGTGTGGTGCCAGCCGAAGCGGCGCGCCGCGGCCGTGGCCTCGGGGTCCTTGATGTAGCCGAGGAAGACGTTGGGGCCGCGATGGACGATCTCGCCGATCTCGCCCGGCCCGAGCAGCCGGCCGTCGTCGTCCATCACCGCGGTTTCCACGCCCGCCACCGACATGCCCCAGCAGTTGCCGTCCTTGCCGGGATGGTCGCTCGCGCGGTAGACCATGGTCGGCGGGTACATCTCGGTCTGGCCGGTGCCCAGGCGCACGTCGGCGCACATGTCGCTGCGGATCTGCGCGAGCAGGTTCTTCGGTATCGGCGCCAGGCCGTACATGCACAGGCGCAGCGACGACAGATCGGTGGCGGGGCGCTGCGGATGCTTCATCAGCGCGTCGTACATCATCGGCAGGCACGACAGCCAGCTGATGCGCTCGCGCTCGATCGCCGCCAGCATGGCCGCGGGATCGAAGCCGCTGGCCAGCCAGATCGTGGCGCCGGTCAGCAGCGCGCCCATGCTGATGGTGTGCTGCGCGCAATGGAACAGCGGCAGCACCGAGCCGACCACGTCGTGTTCGGTGGCCTCGAAGCTCTGCGCGCAGCTCAGCAGCGCGCCGTGCACCGAGCGGTGCGAATGCATCACGCCCTTCTGCTTGCCGGTGGTGCCGCTGGTGTACATGATCAGCGCGAGCTCGTCGTCGCCGCCCGGCGCGCCCAGCGGCTGGGCGGGCGCGCGCGAGGCCAGTGCGTCGAAGGGCAGGGTGCCCTCCGGGGCGGGTTGCGTGCCGCCGATCACCACCGTCAGCAGGCCCAGGCGCTCGATCAGCGCGCGCAGCGCCGGCACGGCGAGCAGCGGCGCATCGATGAAGACGGCGCCGACCTCGGCATGGCTCAGCACATGCTCGATAGCGGCCGCATCGAGCTGCACGTTGACCGGCACCCAGACATTGCCGGACTTGTGGATGGCCTGGATCGCGCTCAGGTGCTCGATCGAGTTGAGGCACAGGGTCGCGATGCGGTGGCCCGTGAACCCCTGGTCGCGCAGCGCCTCGCCGACGCGCTCGCTGCCCGCGTCGAGTTCGGCGAAGCCGATGCGCCGCTCGCCCTGGATCACGGCGGTCTTGTCGGGATGGCGGCGGGCGCCGCGGCGCACGATGTCGGCGAGGGACACGCGCGCGATGGCCGCGCGTTCGGGGTCGATGGTCTGCATGCGAGGGTCTCCTGAAGGGGGCGAAGCGAAGAGGGGGTCACGGTTCCACGAAGAAGTCGATCAGCGGCTCGACGCCCGGCGTCACGAGGTAGGGCCCGAAGTCGGTGATACCGGCCTCGCGCAGCACCTGCTCGTCGAGCAGCAGCTGGCCCGTGAGCTCGCGGCTCGGCCGGGTCAGGATGTGCCAGGCGGCATCGGCCATGACGGCCGGCACGCGCGCCTGGCCCGCCACCTCCGGCGCCGCGATGCGCAGCGCGCTGGTGGCGATCACGGTGCGCGGCCACAGCGAGTTGCTCGCGATGCCGCGTTCGCGCAGTTCCTCGGCCAGGCCGCGGCTCAGCATGCTCATCGCGTACTTCGAGGTGGTGTAGGCCGCATGGCGCGCGAACCACTTGGGGTTCAGGTCCAGCGGCGGCGACAGCGTCAGGATGTGCGGATTGGCCGCCTTCTCGAGGTGCGGCAGGCAGGCCTGCGCGCAGAGGTAGCTGCCGCGCGCATTGATCTCGAACATCAGGTCGTAGCGCTTCATCGGCGTGCGCTCCACCGTCTCGAGGTGGATCGCGCTGGCGTTGTTGACCAGGATGTCGATGCCGCCGAAGCGCGCCACGGCGGCATCGACGGCGGCGCGGACCTGGGTCTCGTCGCGCACGTCGACCACCACCGCGAGCGCCTGGCCGCCGGCCGCGACGATCTCCTCGGCGGCGCTGTGGATGGTGCCCGGCAGGCGTGGATCGGCCGTCGCCGTCTTGGCCGCGACCACGATGTTGGCGCCGTCGCGCGCGGCCCGCAGCGCGATGGCCTTGCCGATGCCGCGGCTCGCGCCGGTGACGAAAAGGGTCTTGGATTTGAGGGAAGGCATGCACGCTCCGGAGACGCGATCTCCGATCGCGGGATGCGCAGGCTATGCGCGCCGGGCGGGGCGGCGCTTGCGCGGACTGGCTGGCGTGGCGGCGTGCGGCAACTCAGCCAATCGACGCAAGACGCGACAGGCCGCGCGTCATGGGTCTCGAGACCGGCGGTCGATTCCAACAAGTTATCAACTCATTCTCAACTCGAAGCATTTGCAAATGCTCCTCGCGAGAATCAGAGCAAAATTTAAATAAACCCCTTAATTTCACATGCATTCGTACGCTCGCAATTGTTAATATAGATTCAGCAAATTAGCTTTTGAAAGAATATAATTTCCCTCATATCCGTCACTTATATAGTTCATAATCCCAAGAAATCCACAAAATCCTTATCCGGAGCTCACCCCGTCCAGACTCAAGATTGATAATGCATTGCGATGGAAATGAGTATTCGCACTCATTTTTAAATTTCATTTTTCATAAACATACAAAGCGGCCGAAGCCGCCGGGGCAGGGGATGAGGGAATCAGCAGCAAGACCAGGTGAGGACGCATGTCGCGGGCCCGCCGACCTGCCGAGCGCACGTGGCGAGCGCTCCACGCGAACCGTGGAGGGCCGGGCGCCATGACGTCGAGCAAGAACACGAATCCGTCGGCGTTCCAATCCATTTCCTCCCTGGCCTTGATCTTCGGCGACGAGCACGAGCGCGGTCCCTTGCGCACCGCGCTGGATTCGCAGGGTTTCACCTCGGCCGCCTTCGATTCGGTGCAGGCCCTGTGGGATTCGATCTCCCTGGGGCGTCGCTACGATGCCCTGGTCGCGTGCGCGGACAAGGCATGGAACCAGCGGCGCTGGGCCAGCTTGCGCGGCGTTGTGAAGCTGCCGGTCCTGGTCGTCATATCGCGCGACGCGATGAACGTGGCCTCCACCTTCAACGACGAACCGCTGAACAGCGAACGCGTCGAGTTCGTCACCGCGCCCGTCAATGGCGCGGAGCTGTCGATGCGACTGCAGCTGCTGCAATCGCGAAAGCTGGCGCCGGTCGATCTGCCGGCCGAGGAGGACCTGGTCTGCGGCGGCTACTACTTCAAGCGATTGCGGCGCATCGTGATGGTCGATGGCGAGGAGGTTCGCCTGCAGCCGCGCGAGTTCGACATCGCGCTCATCCTGTTCGAGAACCTCGGCAAGGTCATCACCCGCGAAGAGATCGAGACCCGGCTTTTCGATCGGCTCGCCAATCCCGGCTCGCGCGTGCTCGACGTGCACATGACCCGCCTGCGCAAGAAGCTCGAACTCGGGCCGCGCAGGGGAGTTCAGCTGCTCACGATCTACGGGATCGGCTATCGCCTGGTCGTGCTGGGCTCGACGTTCACTTCGTAGCGCCCGGGGCGCCGCTGCATCGCCGCCGCCGTCAGCGCGAAATCGGCGCGCGGGCAGACGCCCCCCGAAGGCGCGCTGCCCGTGCGAAGAACGCCGGCGATCTCAGCGGTATTGGAGCGTGAAGGTCGCGGTGCCGTCGGCGCGCCCCGGCCGCATCCTCGCGGCGGTCTGGTAGTAGCGGGCCGTGTAGGGCACGTCGTAGCTGCCGTTCTTCATCGGTCCGACCTGCATGCCCTCGCCGAAGCGCACCGGTTGGGCATCGCCACCCAGGAGCTGGATGCCCACGCCCGTCGCGGTGCCCGCGCCGTGCTGCGTGATCCTCAGCACTCCCTGCCGGTTCGACGGGTCCTGGGTCGCGTCCATGCGCAGGTCGACCCATTTCTGCAGGTTCGGATTCGCCTGGCACTGGAGCCGGATGCTGAACCTCCGATCGCCCGTCGTGGAGTCCATGCCCTTGAAGTTGCTGACGGACACGCGCCCGAGTTCCACCGGGATGTTGCGCGAGCCGGCATCGACGGCGCACGAGGGCGTGATGATCGTGATGCCGCTGACATCGCCCGAGAGGATGGTCGTCAGCGCCGACCAGTAAGGCTCGCCATCGCCGTAGTAGCGGGTGTAGGTTCCGCCCGCCAGCGAGCCGCTGCCGGTGCTTTCGGCCGTCTTGATCAACTCCACCTGGAACGACGTGCCCGCCGCCAGTTGGCCGGTGCCACTGGGGGTCGGCATGGTGTGCGGGTAGTAGACGAGAAAAGACCCGTCGATGACGCGCGAGAGCCGGATGCCGATGCCCTGCACCTGCGTGGAGTAGACGTTGAAGAAGCCCGGTACGGGCGAGCCCTGCAGCACCGTTCCGTAGACATAGCCGCCGCCCCGGCAATTGAACATGAGATCGCCGGTGCCGCTGACCCAGATGGGAAAGCTTTGCGTCTTGATGGTTCCTCCGACCGCCAGTCCGTCGGGGACGTAGACGTTTCCCATGTTCATGTAGACGATGTGTTCGTACGCGCCCGGATAGCGCACGCACGCCGCCCCTGCGCCCTGCATGCCTGCCAGCCACAGCGTGGCGAGGGGCAGCACGAGGCGCGCCAGCTTCCACACCATGGCGGCCGCTCGATGGACGGATCGACGATGCCAGTTTCTCATTCTGTTTTCCTCTCGGCGTTGGTGTCCGCGTCGCACTGCCCCGCGATCTCGCGGATCGGCGGCGGACTGGTTACTTCGGGCAGCGCATACGACACGCTGCATCGGTCGCCGGTGCGACGGCCCCAGATCACGGTCAGCGTCCCGGCCGGCTCGGCCCCGCTGACGAAGGCCTGGCCATCGGGACCGACGATGCCCAACTCCTGGCCCGTTTCGTTCTCGATGCGCGAACCGAAGGGCATGGGCTCCCCGTTGCCCCTCGTCAGCGTCAGCATCAGCCGATGGCCCACCGCGGTCTCGAAGGTCGCGCGCACCACGGCGCCGCGCGTGGGCACCACCTCGGTCGCGGCGTTGCGGACTTCCACCGTGTCGCCGAGGTCCTGCGTGCGCACGGCCAGGCGGTTGATCCGATAGGGCGACAGGTTGGAGACGACCGCGATGCCCGCGCCATCGGTCGCCACGCCGGGTTGCGATTCGATGCCCACGCCCGGTGCCTTGGGCAGATGCACCAGGGCAATGGTGTCGCCCAGCGGTTGCGCCAGCGTCAAGCCACCGCCATGCAGCAGCAGCCCGCCCGCCATGCCGAAGTTCGCCTGCCGATGGCTGGCGCTCTGCGAGATCCCGCCCTCGAAACGGCCGATCCGCGACAGGTAGCTGAGGCTCGCATGGCTGGTCGACCCCTGCGCGTGAATGCGATTTCCGGACAGGTTGTAGGTGAGACTGGCGTCCTCGAGCGCGGTGCCGAACACGCTGGCCTGGTGGCTGGTGCCGCCGCCGCGCTCGTGCGATACCGTGTACTGGACGCTGGCCGCGGAGCCGCCGAGCGGAATGCTCAGCGTGAACATGATCTGGTTGTTCGGCGCGCGGCCTTGGCTGGTGCTGCGGTTGTAGTGGATGCTGTAGCCGAACTGCCTGTAGTTGCCCGAGTAGCCCATCTGCACCAGGCTGTCCTTGGCACCGGTTCCCCAGTAGCTTTGCTGGCGCGCCGAGGCGAACACCGAGCCCCGGTCGCCGAGCCGCTGCGACAGCTCCAGCCGCAGTTCGTTGCGGCGGTTGTGGAGGCGCTCCAGCGGATCCAGCCCCTGCATGTCCGAGGCCTCCTGGAAGGTGCGGTAGCCGCTGGTGGAATAGCGATAGCCCGCCACGCGCACGGTGGTGCCCGCATCGAAGGCCTTGGCATACAGGAAGCGCACCGATTGGCCGTTTAAGCGTTGCTCGGCCGGGAACGGCGTCGGCACCGAGGCGCGCGCGACCGACAGGTCGGCGGACACGGCACCGAAGGCGCGCATGTTCTTGCCCACGCCCGCCATCGCCGACAGGTAGCGCCCCGAGGCGATCAGCCCGCCGTAGACGCTGTAGCCGTTGCCCAGGCCGTGTGCCACCGTGCCTTGCGCGAAGGCCGGTTCGGCACGCGCCGGTCGCCGCCAGCCCGGGAACGACAGCGGATCGCCAGCGCGAAATTCCCGGGAAGAGAAGGAGACGCTCCCGCCGCGCGCGCCGCGGGTACTTGCCGAGCGTGGCCGAGTAGCGCCAGGTGCCTTCGCGCAGCAGCGTGGGCACCGCGGAGAACGCCTGGATGTACCGGGTCTCGCGGCCGTCGGCCTCGACGATGCTCACCTCGAGATCGCCGTTCGAAGCCGTGGGATAGAGGTCGTCGATCACGAAGGCGCCCGGCGCCACGAAGGTGCTGTAGATGGTGTAGCCGTTCTGCCTGACCGTCACGCGCGCATGGGTCTGCGCGATCCCGCGGATGGTGGGGGCGTAGCCCTGCTGGCTGTCGGGCAGCATCGATTCGTTGGTGGCGAGTTGCACGCCGCGAAACGCGATGCTGTCGAACAGGTTGCC
>NZ_CP172002.1:0-3556 GCF_044056785.1 Variovorax sp. UC122_21
GCTTACGGTTCACTACTCACGACGATGTTTTTTTTGGTACCTTTTTTTTCACCGGAAAGGACCCGTAAAGTGATAATGATTATCATCTACATATCACAACGTGCGTGGAGGCCATCAAACCACGTCAAATAATCAATTATGACGCAGGTATCGTATTAATTGATCTGCATCAACTTAACGTAAAAACAACTTCAGACAATACAAATCAGCGACACTGAATACGGGGCAACCTCATGTCAACGAAGAACAGAACCCGCAGAACAACAACCCGCAACATCCGCTTTCCTAACCAAATGATTGAACAAATTAACATCGCTCTTGAGCAAAAAGGGTCCGGGAATTTCTCAGCCTGGGTCATTGAAGCCTGCCGTCGGAGACTAACGTCAGAAAAGAGAGCATATACATCAATTAAAAGTGATGAAGAATGAACATCCCGCGTTCTTCCCTCCGAACAGGACGATATTGTAAATTCACTTAATTACGAGGGCATTGCAGTAATTGAGTTGCAGTTTTACCACTTTCCTGACAGTGACAGACTGCGTGTTGGCTCTGTCACAGACTAAATAGTTTGAATGATTAGCAGTTATGGTGATCAGTCAACCACCAGGGAATAATCCTTCATATTATTATCGTGCTTCACCAACGCTGCCTCAATTGCTCTGAATGCTTCCAGAGACACCTTATGTTCTATACATGCAATTACAACATCAGGGTAACTCATAGAAATGGTGCTATTAAGCATATTTTTTACACGAATCAGATCCACGGAGGGATCATCAGCAGATTGTTCTTTATTCATTTTGTCGCTCCATGCGCTTGCTCTTCATCTAGCGGTTAAAATATTACTTCAAATCTTTCTGTATGAAGATTTGAGCACGTTGGCCTTACATACATCTGTCGGTTGTATTTCCCTCCAGAATGCCAGCAGGACCGCACTTTGTTACGCAACCAATACTATTAAGTGAAAACATTCCTAATATTTGACATAAATCATCAACAAAACACAAGGAGGTCAGACCAGATTGAAACGATAAAAACGATAATGCAAACTACGCGCCCTCGTATCACATGGAAGGTTTTACCAATGGCTCAGGTTGCCATTTTTAAAGAAATATTCGATCAAGTGCGAAAAGATTTAGACTGTGAATTGTTTTATTCTGAACTAAAACGTCACAACGTCTCACATTATATTTACTATCTAGCCACAGATAATATTCACATCGTGTTAGAAAACGATAACACCGTGTTAATAAAAGGACTTAAAAAGGTTGTAAATGTTAAATTCTCAAGAAACACGCATCTTATAGAAACGTCCTATGATAGGTTGAAATCAAGAGAAATCACATTTCAGCAATACAGGGAAAATCTTGCTAAAGCAGGAGTTTTCCGATGGGTTACAAATATCCATGAACATAAAAGATATTACTATACCTTTGATAATTCATTACTATTTACTGAGAGCATTCAGAACACTACACAAATCTTTCCACGCTAAATCATAACGTCCGGTTTCTTCCGTGTCAGCACCGGGGCGTTGGCATAATGCAATACGTGTACGCGCTAAACCCTGTGTGCATCGTTTTAATTATTCCCGGACACTCCCGCAGAGAAGTTCCCCGTCAGGGCTGTGGACATAGTTAATCCGGGAATACAATGACGATTCATCGCACCTGACATACATTAATAAATATTAACAATATGAAATTTCAACTCATTGTTTAGGGTTTGTTTAATTTTCTACACATACGATTCTGCGAACTTCAAAAAGCATCGGGAATAACACCATGAAAAAAATGCTACTCGCTACTGCGCTGGCCCTGCTTATTACAGGATGTGCTCAACAGACGTTTACTGTTCAAAACAAACCGGCAGCAGTAGCACCAAAGGAAACCATCACCCATCATTTCTTCGTTTCTGGAATTGGGCAGAAGAAAACTGTCGATGCAGCCAAAATTTGTGGCGGCGCAGAAAATGTTGTTAAAACAGAAACCCAGCAAACATTCGTAAATGGATTGCTCGGTTTTATTACTTTAGGCATTTATACTCCGCTGGAAGCGCGTGTGTATTGCTCACAATAATTGCATGAGTTGCCCATCGATATGGGCAACTCTATCTGCACTGCTCATTAATATACTTCTGGGTTCCTTCCAGTTGTTTTTGCATAGTGATCAGCCTCTCTCTGAGGGTGAAATAATCCCGTTCAGCGGTGTCTGCCAGTCGGGGGGAGGCTGCATTATCCACGCCGGAGGCGGTGGTGGCTTCACGCACTGACTGACAGACTGCTTTGATGTGCAACCGACGACGACCAGCGGCAACATCATCACGCAGAGCATCATTTTCAGCTTTAGCATCAGCTAACTCCTTCGTGTATTTTGCATCGAGCGCAGCAACATCACGCTGACGCATCTGCATGTCAGTAATTGCCGCGTTCGCCAGCTTCAGTTCTCTGGCATTTTTGTCGCGCTGGGCTTTGTAGGTAATGGCGTTATCACGGTAATGATTAACAGCCCATGACAGGCAGACGATGATGCAGATAACCAGAGCGGAGATAATCGCGGTGACTCTGCTCATACATCAATCTCTCTGACCGTTCCGCCCGCTTCTTTGAATTTTGCAATCAGGCTGTCAGCCTTATGCTCGAACTGACCATAACCAGCGCCCGGCAGTGAAGCCCAGATATTGCTGCAACGGTCGATTGCCTGACGGATATCACCACGATCAATCATAGGTAAAGCGCCACGCTCCTTAATCTGCTGCAATGCCACAGCGTCCTGACTTTTCGGAGAGAAGTCTTTCAGGCCAAGCTGCTTGCGGTAGGCATCCCACCAACGGGAAAGAAGCTGGTAGCGTCCGGCGCCTGTTGATTTGAGTTTTGGGTTTAGCGTGACAAGTTTGCGAGGGTGATCGGAGTAATCAGTAAATAGCTCTCCGCCTACAATGACGTCATAACCATGATTTCTGGTTTTCTGACGTCCGTTATCAGTTCCCTCCGACCACGCCAGCATATCGAGGAACGCCTTACGTTGATTATTGATTTCTACCATCTTCTACTCCGGCTTTTTTAGCAGCGAAGCGTTTGATAAGCGAACCAATCGAGTCAGTACCGATGTAGCCGATAAACACGCTCGTTATATAAGCGAGATTGCTACTTAGTCCGGCGAAGTCGAGAAGGTCACGAATGAACTAGGCGATAATGGCGCACATCGTTGCGTCGATTACTGTTTTTGTAAACGCACCGCCATTATATCTGCCGCGAAGGTACGCCATTGCAAACGCAAGGATTGCCCCGATGCCTTGTTCCTTTGCCGCGAGAATGGCGGCCAACAGGTCATGTTTTTCTGGCATCTTCATGTCTTACCCCCAATAAGGGGATTTGCTCTATTTAATTAGGAATAAGGTCGATTACTGATAGAACAAATCCAGGCTACTGTGTTTAGTAATCAGATTTGTTCGTGACCGATATGCACGGGCAAAACGGCAGGAGGTTGTTAGCGCAAAAAAAAAATTCCAAAAAAAAAATTCCAAAAAAAAAAAAGCGACTAACAAACACAATCTG